>NZ_JBNCLF010000024.1:0-121305 GCF_049844535.1 Streptosporangium sp. DT93 | reverse complement strand
GGGGGCGCGCGGGGGGGCGCGGGGGGGGCCCGGGGGCCCCCGCGCGTGCCCCCCCCCCGGGCGCGCGGGGGCCGGCCGCCCCCCCCGCGGGCGGGCCGGGCCTTCGTTCTGTACGGGACGTTCCCGCGGTGCAGGTCAGGCGTTCCCGCGGTGCAGGTCAGGCGATCGCGGCTTGCACTCGACAGGGTAGAGTGCTAAACAGTTTGTTGGCACTCACGCATGAGGAGTGCCAACCTGGATCGAGGCGATGGGGCCCGCCGAACGGAGTCGTGGGCCCACATGCCGTCGCGGGCGTCGGCTCGGTCCGGTGCAAGCCACCCTGTATCTGGGAGGTCTAGCCGTATGGCAGCCAAGATGATCGCGTTTAACGAGGACGCCAGGCGCGGTCTCGAGCGTGGCATGAACCAGCTCGCGGACGCCGTCAAGGTGACCCTCGGCCCCAAGGGCCGGAATGTCGTTCTGGAGAAGAAGTGGGGAGCCCCCACCATCACCAACGATGGTGTCTCCATTGCGAAGGAGATCGAGCTCGAGGACCCGTGGGAGAAGATCGGGGCGGAGCTCGTCAAGGAAGTCGCCAAGAAGACCGACGACGTCGCGGGTGACGGCACCACCACCGCCACCGTGCTCGCTCAGGCTCTCGTACGTGAGGGTCTCCGCAACGTCGCCGCCGGCGCCAACCCGATGGCCCTGAAGAAGGGCATCGAGGCCGCCGTCGAGCGCGTGTCGGAGGAGCTGTCCAAGCTCGCCAAGGACGTGGAGACGAAGGCGCAGATCGCCTCCACCGCCTCGATCTCCGCGGGCGACCCGCAGATCGGCGAGATGATCGCCGAGGCGATGGACAAGGTCGGCAAGGAAGGCGTCATCACCGTCGAGGAGAGCAACACCTTCGGTCTGGAGCTCGAGCTCACCGAGGGCATGCGCTTCGACAAGGGCCTCACCTCGATGTACTTCGTGACCGACCCGGAGCGGATGGAGGCCGTCCTCGACGACCCCTACATCCTGGTCGTCAACTCCAAGGTGTCCGCCAACAAGGACCTGCTCCCCGTTCTCGACAAGGTCGTGCAGGCCGGCAAGCCGCTGCTGATCATCGCCGAGGACGTCGAGGGCGAGGCCCTGGCCACCCTGGTCGTCAACAAGATCCGCGGTCTGTTCCGCTCGGTCGCCGTCAAGGCGCCCGGTTTCGGTGACCGCCGCAAGGCCATGCTGGGCGACATCGGCATCCTGACCGGCGCCCAGGTCATCAGCGAGGACCTCGGTCTCAAGCTGGAGTCCACCACGCTGGACCAGCTCGGCCGGGCCCGCCAGGTCATCGTCACCAAGGACGAGACCACCATCGTCGACGGTGCCGGCGACGCCGAGCAGATCTCCGGACGGGTCAACCAGATCCGCGCCGAGATCGAGAACACCGACTCCGACTACGACCGCGAGAAGCTCCAGGAGCGTCTCGCCAAGCTGGCCGGCGGCGTGGCCGTCATCAAGGCCGGCGCGGCGACCGAGGTCGAGCTCAAGGAGCGCAAGCACCGCATCGAGGACGCCGTTCGCAACGCGAAGGCGGCCGTCGAGGAGGGCATCGTCCCCGGCGGTGGCGTGGCCCTGCTGCAGGCCGGCGCCAAGGCGTTCGACAAGCTGGAGCTCTCCGGCGACGAGGCCACCGGTGCCGCGATCGTGAAGAAGGCTCTCGAGGAGCCGCTGAAGCAGATCGCCGTGAACGCCGGCCTCGAGGGTGGCGTCGTGGTGGAGAAGGTGCGCAACCTTCCCGCGGGTGAGGGCCTCAACGCCGCCACCGGTGAGTACGTCAACATGTTCGACTCGGGCATCATCGACCCGGCCAAGGTGACGCGTTCCGCTCTGCAGAACGCGGCGTCCATCGCGGCGCTGTTCCTCACCACCGAGGCCGTCATCGCCGAGAAGCCCGAGAAGCCGGGTTCCGCTCCCGCCATGCCCGGCGGCGGCGGCGACATGGACTTCTAGTCCGGACGCTTTCGAAAAAGAGGCGACCCCCGCCGGGGTCGCCTCTTTTTGTCGTTCACCGGCCGGTACGCGCCGGCCGGTGACCGGTGGTCGCCTCACCAGGCCGATGCCCGGGACGGCCGATGCCCGGGACGGCCGTGGCTCAGCCGAGCTGCGCGGGGAGCGGCCGGGCGTGCAGCACGGTCAGCGAGGTGACCGCGCGGGTCAGCACCACGTACAGGCGGGCCAGGCCCCGGGGCTCGGCGGCGACGATGTCGGCCGGTTCGGCCACGATCACGTGGTCGTACTCCAGGCCCTTGGCCAGGGTGGCCGGGATGACCAGCAGGCGGTGGTCCTCGACCGCGTCGGGGCTCAGCACCCGGTGGTCCAGGTGGGACAGGGCGGCGGAGGCGGCGTCCACCATGGCGTCGGGGACGATGACGCCGATCGAGCCCTCGCGGGTGAGCGCCTCCTCGGCGGCACCGGACAGCGCCGTGTCCAGGTGCGTCACCGGCCGTACCGACAGGGAGCCCGCCCCGGGCCGCAGCGACCGGGGGGCGGCGAGATCGGGGGCCACCGACGGCAGCAACCTGGCCGCGTAGTCGAGCACCTCGCGCGGCACCCGGAACCCCAGGGTGAGCTCGGTGACGGCGCCGTCCTCGAATCCCAGGTGGGTCAGCACCTCGGTCCAGGAGCGCGCCGACCAGGGCGTGGTGCCCTGGGCGAGGTCGCCCAGCACGGTGGCCGACCCGGTGCGGCAGCGCCGCCCGAGTGCCCGCAACTGCATCGCCGACAGGTCCTGGGCCTCGTCCACGACCAGGTGGCCCAGCGGCGTGGTCCGTTCGATCATGTCGCCCAGCTCGTCCATCAGCGCGCCGTCGGCCGCCGACCACTTCGCCGAGCGGAAGGACTTGGCGGGCTTGGCCCAGAGCAGGAGCGAGCGCTCCTCGGCCGTGAGGTCGTCCTTGGCCGCGGCGGCCAGGAAGTCGGGGTCGCTGAACAGGCGGTGGAGCACCTGCTGCGGGGTCAGCTTGGGCCAGGCCGCGTCCACCAGCCGCTTGACCGGAGCCGACCGGGCCACCGCGTCCTGCACCCGGTCGTCGGGCGACTCGCCGCGCTGTTCCATCCGGACGAGCACCAGGTGGGCCAGGCGCTGGGCGAGCGTCGCGCGGCCGGGCCCGTAGCGGACGGTGCCGCGCAGGGCGGCGACGATCTCGCGCGCCTCGTGGTCGGCGACCCGGTAGCGGTTGATCCCCTTGGTGTAGAGCACGCCCTCGACGGGCTTGACGACGTGCATCCACAGGGCGCGCCTGAGCACCTCGACGATCCTGGCGTCACCCTTGAGGGTGCCGACCGCGGGGTCCTCCGGGGCGGCGTGGTCGCCGAGGATCCCCGCGACCGTGGTCTGGTCGACCTTGACCTCGCCCAGGGCCGGCAGCACCGAGGAGATGTAGGAGAGGAACGCCCGGTTCGGGCCGACGATCATGACGCCCGACCGGGCGAGCCGCTCGCGGTGGGTGAAGAGCAGGTAGGCCGCCCGGTGCAGGCCGACCGCGGTCTTGCCGGTGCCGGGGGCACCCTGGACGCACACGGTCCGGGTCAGCTCGGAGCGGACGATCTCGTCCTGGTCGGGCTGGATCGTCGCGACGATGTCGCGCATCGGCCCGGAGCGGGGACGCTCGATCTCCTCGGTGAGGATCCTGCTCCGCGCGACGGCCGGGCCGCCCTGGTCGAGGCGCTCGTCCTCGTAGGCGGTCAGGTCGCCGCCGTGGTAGCCGAACCGGCGCCTGCGGGAGACGCTCATCGGGTCGGACGGGCTGGCCTGGTAGAAGGCCCGGGAGATCGGGGCCCGCCAGTCGATCACCAGGGGGCGGCTGCGGTCGTCGTGGACGTGCCTGCGTCCCACGTAGACCGTCCCGGGCAGGTCGTCGTCGGCCTCGCGGTCGAGGCGGCCGAAGAACAGGGGCGTGCCGGAGTGGTCGGCGAGCGCCGCGACCCGCTGGTCCAGCAGCGCCTGGAGGATCTGCTGGGAGACCCAGTCCCCGGCGGCGTCGGAGGAGAGGGAGGCGGCGTGCTCGCGCATCGCGCGCAGCGCCGCCCTGGAGAGGGTCAGGTGTTCGCGTTCGGCGGCGAGAACCCGTGCGGGATCGTCGGCTATGTCGGGGGCCAATTGGTGTGCGGGCATGCTGAAGCGCCTCCCATTCATGAACGGAGGTGGTGGTGGTCATCGGGCAGCGAATCGGCCAGCCTAGCGCCGGGGCTCGCACGCCTCAAAGCGATTAAAGCCCGGCCGGGAGCGGCCGCCCGGAACCGTGACGACCCCCCGCGACGGCCGTTCGGCGATCATCGCGGGCATTCTTCAGGCCGATGTCCAGATCAATCAGTAATCAAGCTGATACTCTCAGTGATTCTGCGATGAAATGACGAAAAAGGCAGCCGAACATGGTGACTCGCGCAGATCATGGGGGTATGTCGCCAGTGGCCGAAGAGGCCTAGCGAGGGGGTGGTCTGTTTGTCGAAAGCCCGCGGGATTTCGTGGACCTGACACAAATCGACGGCGTGTTCGCCAGTGGCGTCATTCTCCGGCGAGCACGTCGTCCGCGTCGATGATCTGGTAGGCGTACCCCTGCTCGGCCAGGAAGCGCTGCCGGTGCGCGGCGAAGTCCTGGTCGACCGTGTCACGGCTCACCACCGAGTAGAACCGGGCCCCGCCGCCGTCGGCCTTGGGCCGCAGCACCCGGCCCAGCCGCTGCGCCTCCTCCTGCCGTGACCCGAAGGTGCCCGACACCTGGATGGCCACCGCCGCCTCGGGCAGGTCGATGGAGAAGTTGGCGACCTTCGAGACCACCAGGACCTGGATCTCCTTGTCGCGGAACGCCTGGAAGAGCCGCTCCCGCTCCTTGACCTTCGTCTCACCCTTGATCACCGGTGCGTTCAGGTGCTCGCCGAGCTCGTCGAGCTGGTCGATGTACTGACCGATGACCAGCACCTGCTCGTCCAGGTGCCGCCGGACCAGCGCCTCGGTCACCCGCGTCTTGGACGGCGTGGTCGCGCAGAACCGGTAGCGCTCCTCCGACTCCGACATCGCGTACGCCAGCCGCTCCTCGTCGGTGAGCGTCACCCGCACCTCGACGCAGTCGGCCGGGGCGATCCAGCCCTGGTTCTCCATCTCCTTCCACGGCGCGTCGTACCGCTTGGGGCCGATCAGGGAGAACACGTCACCCTCCCGGCCGTCCTCGCGCACCAGCGTCGCGGTCAGCCCGACCCGCCGCCTGGCCT
The DNA here is from genome assembly GCF_049844535.1 of Streptosporangium sp. DT93. Taxonomy (NCBI): domain Bacteria; kingdom Bacillati; phylum Actinomycetota; class Actinomycetes; order Streptosporangiales; family Streptosporangiaceae; genus Streptosporangium; species Streptosporangium sp. DT93. The sequence goes on along the minus strand of NZ_JBNCLF010000024.1, from coordinate 116,076 downwards.
GCAGGTCGGCGGTCATCCGGAAGATCGGCGCGGGCAGCAGGTGCACCTCGTCGTAGACGACCAGACCCCAGTCGCGGGCGTCGAACAGCTCCAGGTGACGGTAGACGCCCTGCCTGCGGGTCGTCATCACCTGGTACGTGGCGATGGTGACGGGCCGGATCTCCTTCTTCGTGCCGGTGTACTCGCCGATCTCGTCCTCGGTCAGCGAGGTCCGCTTGAGCAGCTCCTGCTTCCACTGGTGGGCCGAGACGGTGTTGGTCACCAGGATCAGCGTGGTGGCCTTGGCCTGCGCCATCGCCGCCGCGCCCACGATCGTCTTGCCCGCCCCGCAGGGGAGGACCACCACGCCCGAGCCGCCGTGCCAGAACGCCTCGGCCGCCTCGCGCTGGTAGGTGCGCAGCTCCCAGCCGTCCTCGGTGAGCTCGATCGGGTGGTGCTCGCCATCGACGTACCCGGCCAGGTCCTCGGCGGGCCAGCCCAGCTTGAGCAGGAGCTGCTTGATGTTGCCGCGCTCGCTCGGGTGCACCGCCACGCCGTCGTCCAGGCGCTCGCCCAGCAGCGGCTGGATCTTCCTGGAGCGCAGTACCTCCTCCAGCACGGCCCTGTCGGTGCTGGTCAGGACGAGGCCGTGGACGGGATGCTTCTCCAGGCGCAGCCTGCCGTAGCGCGCCATCGTCTCGGCGACGTCGACCAGCAGCGCGTGCGGCACCGGGTAGCGGCTGTAGGCGATCAGGGCGTCGATCACCTGCTCGGCGTCGTGCCCGGCGGCCCGCGCGTTCCACAGCGCCAGGGGCGTGACCCGGTAGGTGTGCACGTGCTCGGGGGCGCGTTCCAGCTCCGCGAAGGGCGCGATCGCCTTGCGGCACTCCCCGGCCTTCTCGTGGTCGACCTCGAGGAGCAGGGTCTTGTCCGATTGGACGATCAACGGTCCGTCAGTCACAGACGTCTCCCTCGGTTACGGCGTGTCGCGGCGGCTCGGCCCATGGTCGCACCCGGCGGTCGTCCGCCGGGCCGTCCCCTGCCCCACGTTCCCCGGGTGCAACGGGCGGGGACGCGTGGGCAGTCCCGCGCGACCCGCCGATGCGAGCGATCTCACATCCCCGGCCGGCACGCGCACGGTCGCCACGTGCCAGGACACCGAGAGTACGGGGTCACCGGAGGTGCGGGTGCCGGGCGTGCGGGACTTCCCGGGGGCCGGGCCCCGGCACCGGTCGCGGCCTCGCGGGTCCGGTCAGGGCCTCGCGGGTCCGAGCACGGTCAGGGCCTCGCGGGTCCGGGCGCGGTCAGGACCTTGCCGGTCCGGGCACGGTCAGGGCCTCGCGGGTCCGGGCGCGGTCAGGGCCTCGCGGGTCCGGGCACGGTCAGGGCCTCGCGGGTCCGGGCGCGGTCAGGGGCCGAACGCGTGGTTGAGCCCGGCCACGACGAAGACGGCCGCTCCCAGGACGATCAGTCCGATGTTGGCGCCGATGCCGATCCAGGCCCATCGGAGCAGGCGCCCGGCCCCCCGCGTGTCGGAGTCGACCCTGCCCAGCGCCATGCCCGACAGGACGGCGCCGGCGAGCCCGCCGATGCTCAGGAAACAGCTCAGCGAGAGCACGATGCCGACGACCATGACGATGATCGCGTGAGTCCTGACGCTCTCGGTGGCGGGGGACGCCCTGGGGGCGTGGGGCTGCTCGACGTGGGGCTGCTCGTATCCGTGGGGGGCCGCGTGGTCGAGCCGGGTGTCGCCGGCGTACTCCCCGGCGGCGTGTCCCGCGCCCGGGCGGCCCATGTCGCCGTAGCCGGTGCCGGGGTATCCGGTGCCCGAGTGGCCCGCATCGCCGTGACCCGTGTCGCCGTAGCCGGTGCCGGGGTATCCGGTGCCCGGGTGGGCCGTGTCGCCGTATCCGCCGGTGGCGTGGTCATGGTCGGTGTACGTCCGGCCGTGCTGTCCCCGGTCGTGGCCTCGGTCGATGTGGTCCCAGCCACCGTGATCCGGAGCGACGCGGGTGGGGGCACCGTGGTCCTGCTCGGGATAGGCGGGGCTCGTGTGGGCGGGGTCGCCGTAGGGAGAAGAGCCCGGGTAGGGCGGGTCGTCCGGGGTCCGGTCGTCGTAGGGGGAGACCCCGTGGCCGAAGGCCCCGGTGCGTTCGGGCCCGGCGTGCCCGGGCGGACGTCCCTGAGCGAACCGTTCCCGGTCGTAGGAGAGCCGTTCGTCACCGGAGGCAGGGCCGGCACCGGCGCCGTGGGGACTCCTCCAGTCGTCCGGGTTGGTGCTGGGACCTTCGGAATGACCGCTGCTCACCGTGGATCTCTCGCTTCTGTGGAGCTCGGGACATCAACAGATATCACGATATGAGCCGTGAACCGTATGCCAGGGACGAATGGGTCGGCCTCCGCTCCGGCGTCCGGACCCCGGACGGGACTCCGGCGGCCGGATCCCGCACGAGACCGGGGAAGGCTCCGGGTCCCGGGCGATGACGTGCCCCGGCGTCCGGCCCCGGGGCGGCCCGTCCCGGAATCGACATTACCCGGTGATCTTCCCCGGCACACCGGGGCCGTACGGCCGTTCCCGGTCCCCGGACGGAACCGGCGAGGGGCACGCGGGTGATGTCGAGTGATGTCAGGCGATGTCGGCGATACCGGTGATGCGGTGCAGGGCGAAACGGTGCACGGCCGCCCGCGTCTCGTCGTAGGCGGTCAGGTAGCCGCCCTCCATCCGGGCCGGTTCGAGGATCCGGCTGGTCGCGTTGCCCTGCGAGTCCAGGTAGCCGATCCAGACCTGCGACCCCTGCCGGATGGCCTCGCGCAGCGCGGTGATCGTGGCGGTGGCCGGGGAACGCGGGATCTGGCCGTCGGGAGCGGCCACCGGGGGACGTCGGGCCAGATGGGCGGCGTCCCCGGCGCGTACGGCACGGATGGCCGCCGCCACCACGTCGGCCTCCGGTCCGCCGAACGTGACCGGCGAGCGGGCCACGGGCACGCCCTCGGTCCGCCGGACGTCGAGCTGGGTGACGATCACGTCCCCGTCGAGGGACTCCGCCGCGGGGGCGTACCCCATGGCGCGCAGCGCGTCGACCAGCGCGGGCCTGGAGGACTTGGAGGCGATCACCGTGGGGGCGAGCCGGCGCAGCCGCAGCGGGATCGCCCGCCTGTCGGCCATGACCTCGTCCAGCAGCGAGGAGTCGTCGCACCGCACGTACGCGCTCGCCGTGCCCACGCGCATCCGGCCGTGCCGCCGGGCCACGTCGGCGATCAGGTAGCCGAGCGGCTGGGGCACGGGCGTGGTCGAATGGCGCTCCAGCATGGCGAGCAGCTCGTCGGCGCCCTGCCCGGCGTCCAGCGCCCGCCGGATCGACCGCTCGTCGAACCGGTAGACCGTGGCGCCGCCGGTGGACTCCACCTCGGCCGCCAGCGCCAGCCACCGCCTCAGCTCGCCGGTGAGCGGCCCGGGGGCGACGGCGGTCAGGTCGGCCTGCAGGAGGACGTGGTCGAGCGGTTCGGGCAGCAGCGGGAGCAGCAGCCGGGCGGCGCAGGAGGCGGGACCGCCGCCGGGGCCCGCGGAGGCGCCGGAATCCCCGGAGGGGTCGGGGAACAGGGCGCGGCCGTGACCGGAGAGCGCCCCCAGCCCGGTGACGCCGACCTGCTCGGCCTCCCGCAGCGTGAACTCCACCAGCTGGTCGCGGTGGCCGCCGCGGCGGCGCGGCTGCTCCCAGGCCAGGCGGTCGCGTACCGCCTCCAGCGTGGGCGCCACCGCCGGAGCCGAGGCGAGCACGCGCAGGGTGGCGGCGCGGACCTCGGGCGCGGACGAACGACGCAGGTCGGGATGGAGGGCGTTGAGCAGCCGGTCGCGCTCGTCCCGCTCGCCGATGACGCCCGGCAGCCGGTCCATGGTGAGCCACGTGGTGGCCAGCACCGCCCAGCGGTCCTCGGTGGACCTCACCCGCCAGCCGTCGTAGCCGGGCGTGGGCATCCAGTCGCCGTCGACCGCGCCGCTCGCCGCCACCAGCCCCGCGGCGTACGCGACCTCGATGATGAGCCCCGTCACCCATTCGGGCAGGTCGAGCAGCGCGGCGGTCCGTTTGAGGTCGCGCACGGCCAGACCGCCGCTGCGGAGCACCCCGGGCGGGTCGGCGCTCCAGCGCTCGCACAGCTCCTCCACCGCGCGGACGAAGGCGAACGCCTGCCCGGCCGCCGTACGGTCGGCGAGCCCCTGGTCGCGCCCGGTGCCCTCGGTCGCGGGCGGGAAGGGGGAGAGATCGCGGTGGACGCGCCCGCCGCGCAGGAACAGGGCGACCTCGCGGGGCAGCACCACGCTCTCCTCGCCGGTGGCGGCCAGCAGCGCCCGGGAGAGCAACTGGTCGATCGGGGACTGCGCGGTGGCGGCGCGCACCTCGCGCCGCGCGTTCGGCACCCGGCCGCTGGCCGGACCCCAGGCCAGCTCGTTGAGGGCCGACCGGGCCTGCGGCGAGACCTCCTCGACCAGCCGGCCGACGACCTCGGGATCGGCGAGCAGCGCGGCCAGGGCCTCCTTGGTGTCGCCGTCCTCGCCCCCGGCGTCCCGCACCAGCTCGGCGAGACGCTCGGCGGGATGATGCCGGAACGCCTCTGCGGCGGGCGGGCCGAGCCCCGCCGGGCCGTCCAGCACCTCGCGCACACCGGGGGCCGTGGCCAGGGCCTTGTCGGGCCCGTAGACCAGCGCCATGGTGCGCAGTCGCTCGACCGTCTCCTTGAGCGCGCTCTGGAACGCCGCGTCGGCCGCTCCGGGCAGGGCGCGGGCCATGCGGGCACGGAGCGACCGGTAGGGAAGGGGCGTGGGGAGCACGGCCAGCGTCTCCACGACCGCCAGGGTGAAGCGGTCGAGCCGGTCGAGGGCCCTGCCGACCGCCGACGGGCTGCTCGCCCGCCCGGCCAGTCCCTCCAGGTGGGCGGGCACGGGCGTGACGAGCTCGGGGCGCACGGAGACGAGAGCCCGCAGCCGATCGTCGCTCCGGCCGCGCAGCCACTCGGTGAACTCCGTGCTCATTCCGCCAATGGTAGGAGGCTTGACCGACATCGCGCGGCCTGGGGGAATTCCGCGGTCGCGGGAAGGACGCGAATCGATCACTTCATGGGTGGCGAATCAGGGAAGAAGCCCCCGGGGAAGGCGATGTCGAGAGAGGATGGCCAGTGTGATCGAGCGCGCCGACCAGCTCGTCCTGGACTACGTCAGCAGGGTGGCCGACGCCGCCCACGGGGTGCTGCCACCGAGGCGGCGGATCGACTTCATCGCGGGGCTGCGCAGGCGGATCGACGCCGAACGGGCGGGGACGGACGACCCGGCCGCCGTGGCCGGGGTGCTGGCCGGGTTCGGCGACCCCGTCGAGCTGGTCGGCCAGGAGTTGCGCCGGCTGGGGCGGGAGGAGGCGTCCCGCTCGCCCGGGACGACGCCCCGTGCGCCGGGCGTGTCAGGCACGGCGGGTGCGGGTGCATCGGGTACGGCGGGTGCGGCGGGGCATGCCTCGTCCGTCCGGGTTCCCCCCGCCCAGGCGTCGCCCGCCTCCCTACCCGGGTCCGTCCCCGCCTCGGCGGTCTCCGTGTCACCGGTCTCCGTGTCACCGGTCCCCGTGCCGCACCCCTCGGTGCCGTCGCCGTCCGAGTCACCTCTCGCCGCGCCGTCGCCCGACGACCCCCGCGACCCTCCCGGCTCCGGTGCTCCCCGTGACCCCTCCGGTCCCGGTGACCCGGACGACCACCGTGACCCCCGCGACCCCCGCGACCCCGGTGGGCCCCGGAGTTCCGGCGCGGCCGACGCGGCCGGTGTCCCCGCGCCTCGACGGCCGGTACGCGGACATCCCTACGCCCCGATGCCGTCCCCGGACTCCCCGGACCGGTCGTCCGCCTGGGACCGGCAGGAGGGGGACTGGGAGGACGCGGTGGAGGGAGATCCGCCGACCGAGGAGATCCCGGCCGTACGGGACTGGCCCGCACGGGACCCGCTCGTACCGCCCGCACCGGACCCGCTCGCCCCGCCCGCGCCCGCCCCGCCGGTGCCCCCCGACCCGCTCGCTCCCCCCGTGCCCGACCCTCTCGCTCCTGTCGTACCGGACCCCCTCGCTCCTGTCGTGCCGGAGCCGCGGACGCGCCGGGCGCCGGCGGAGTCCGGTGCGGAGTCCGGCGCGGGGCGTGAGGCCCGGGAGGGAACGCCGGAGACGGGGCACGCGGAGCGGGAAGAGGCGCCGGAGGAGGGAGCCACACCCGCCGCTCCTACGGGGCAGGCCGTGAAGGCACCCGGGAACGACCCCGGTGGTTCAGTGGTCCGGCCGGGGATGCCGCCCGGCGTGGCCAGGGGCATCCGGGAGGCGGAGGAGCGGCTGGCCAAGAGGCAGGCGCGCGGCCGTCCGGGCCTGCTGCGCCGGAAGCGCCCGCCCCGATCGCGCGAGGACATCGTGCCGGGCACGGAGGACGCCCGGACGATCCTGCTGAGTCACCGGCGCGAGACGATCGGCATGGTCCTGCTCACCCTGGCCGGGCTGCTGATCCCGTTCCCGTTCGCGCCGATCGCGATCTTCACCATCCCGGTGCTGGTCTGGGCCGTGGGAGCGCTCGTGGTCGTCGCCTGCCAGGCCTGGACCACCTCCGACAAGGTGATCGGCATCGCCTCCCCGATGCTGAGCTACACCCTGGGCGGCGGACTGGTCGCCCTCGTGCGCGCCAGGGAGGATTTCAGCAGGGTGGTGGAGGAGTTCTTCACCATCAGCGGGCTCATGTTCCTGCTGGGTACGGCGTGGGGTGTCTTCTGGCTGACCTACCGCCTGCTCAACCCGGTGATCCAGCCCGGCCGGGGACACCGGCCCTCCTCCCGCCCGTGACCCGTCGCTCAGGCGACGGTCCAGGCCGCCGGGCGGGGCAGCAGGCCGAGCGCGAGGTGCACCCAGGCGGAGACGAAGCGATCGCGTTCCGCCCGGCCGGGGGGCTCGCCCACGGTCTCCTGGAACAGCTGGTAGTGCACGACCGCCCCGCCGAGCACGGCCCCGATGGCGTGCCAGTCGGCCTCCACCCCGGCGTACTCGGGCTGGGCGCGGAACCACGTGGTGATCGCGTCGAACATGGGCTGCAGGAGACCCTCGCGCACGGTCGCGACCAGTTCGGGGAACTGGCTCAGGTCGCGGAAGAAGACGCGGGTCAGCTCCCGCTCCTCGCGGACCTTGGCCAGGCCCGCCCTGCACAGGTGGGACAGCCGCTCCTCGATGCCGGTCGAGGTGTCGACGACGGCGAACTCGGCGAGGGTTCCGGCGATCTGCACCCGCGTCCTGGCGGCGTGCTCGTTCATCGCGGCGGCCAGCACCTCGTACTTGGACTTGAAGTGGCGATACAGCCCTCCGGCGCCCGGCGACAGCCCCGAGGCGGCCTCGATCTCGGCCACCGAGGTCGCCGCGTAGCCTCGTTCGGCGAACAGGCGCAGGGACTCGTCGATGATCCGCTCGCGCGTCGATCTGGTCATCTCTTCGCAGCTACCTCCACGGTGACCTTATCCAGTGCCGGGCGCACCGGATCGCGCCGCGCCGCGCCGTGAGCGGCCCGCGGGACGGCCGTGTCCGGCCGGGCGCGCGATCGGGGACCCGCCGGGGGATCGCCCGCGAAGCCCCGGGAGGGCGTCGCCGGCCTTCGGGATAAGTAAACCCTTTTCCGGAGGGTGACACAGCGGGTCGTACCAGCGGCAGAATGTGGATTGGCGATGTTTAAGGCCGTTTGGCATTCTTTGAGGGCTTATCGGAGAATCGTCTCCGTGTAGTCGAGAAGGAGCGGTGAGTGACCCGATGAACTCGGTGGGGTTCGACCTCGATCTGACGCTCGCGGACACGCGCGCCGGCATCGCCGCGACCTTCGAGGAGGTGGCGGCGCGCATCGGTGTGCGCATCGACACCGCCGTCGTGCTGTCCAGGCTGGGACCGCCGCTGGAGTGGGAGCTGGCCCACTGGATGCCCGAGGAGGAGGTCCCGGTCGTCGCCGGCCTCTACCGGGGGCTGTACGCGTCGATCGCCGTCCCCGTCACCACCCCCATGCCCGGCGCCCGCGAGGCCGTGCGTGCCGTACGGAAGGCCGGTGGCAGGGTCATCGTGGTGACGGCGAAGAACGTCCACGACGCGACGCGCACGGTCGAGTTCCTCGGCCTGGAGGTGGACGAGGTCGCCGGTTCGGTCTTCGGCGCGGCCAAGGGAACGGCCCTCGCGGCGTTCGGCGCCGCCGCCTATGTCGGGGACCACGTCGCGGACATCGACGCGGCGCGGGCGGGGGGTGCCTTCAGCGTGGCGGTGGCGACGGGGCCGTGCTCGAAGGGGGAGTTGCGCGATCACGGAGCCGACGTGATCCTGGGAGATCTGACCGAGTTCACCGAATGGTTCGAAGGCTGGAGAACCAGTCCGGTTCTCGCATAATTCGGGACCCGATATGCGGTCGCTCCCGGCGCCCGCTGGGCATAACCTACTTCCATTCCTTTTCACGACAGTCTGAACGAGGTCACCCCTGTGCCGAGTGGCAAGGTCAAGTGGTACGACGCCGACAAGGGATTCGGTTTCCTCACCCGCGACGACGGCGGTGAGGTCTTCGTGCATTCTTCCGCGCTGCCGTCGGGCGTGGACTCCCTCAAGCCGGGCCAGAAGGTCGAGTTCGGCGTGGCCGAGGGACGCCGCGGCCAGCAGGCCCTGTCGGTCCGCGTGGTCGACCAGCCCCCGACGCTCGCGAAGGCCGCCAAGCCCAAGGGCAAGCGCAAGAAGCCCGACGAGATGGTCGTCATCGTGGAAGACCTGATCAAGCTCCTCGACTCGGTCTCCACGTCGTACCAGAAGGGCAAGCAGCCCGAGGCCGCGCACGCGAAGCAGATCGCCGCCGTCCTGCGGGCCGTGGCCGACGACCTGGACGACTGACACCCGGCCGGCCGTCGGGGCCGCGGCGGAGGACACCGGGAGACCCGGCGCCGGGGAGCCCGACGGCGGGAACCCCGGCGGCGGGCCCGCGCCGGGTTCAGCCGTGCGGGTTGGTCAGCGGCCTGGTCCGTTTCTCGGTGGGGGGATCGGCGTGCCGTGCCACCACGGTGGTCGTCCCCGCCGGGCGCGGCCTGCCCCACGCGTCGGTGTGCGCGGAACGCCCCGAGTGCGCAGAGCCGTTCCCGGTCCGGGCGTCGTCCGGTGCGGGCGACGCCGCCGGGGACGTGCCCCGGGCCGCCTCCACCCTGGCCTCCACGTCGCGGACCCGCCCCCGGCGCCGGAACAGCAGCCAGCCGAGCGAGCCCGCCAGCACCGCGGCCATCGCGGCGAGGCCGGCCGACCCGGAGGCGAACAGCGAGAGCCACAGCCCGACCAGCCCGCCCAGCACCCAGGCGATCTGCAGGAACGCCTCCACCACGCCGAACGTGGAGGAGCGCACCTCCTCGCCGATCTCCCGCTGCACGATCGCGTCCAGGGCGAGCTTGCCCAGGCCCTGGGCGAACGCCGCCACCAGGGCGACGGCGACCGCGCTCCACATCTGGAAGACGACCGCCGCCAGCACGGTGATCGCGGTCGTCACCGCCAGCGTGGCCAGCACGATGACCTGCGGGGAGTGGTTGCGCACCCAGGAGGCCACCGCCGTGCCCGCCAGCCCTCCGGCCCCGGCCGCCACGGCCAGCACGGCGACCGCCACCGTCGGCGGCAGGCCGGGCAGGTTCCTGTCCTGGACCAGGAAGAGCAGGTAGAACAGCAGGAAGCCGGAGTAGACGCGGACGGCCACGTTGGCGTACATCGCCTCGGCCACCACCGGGCCCACGTTGAGCATGGTGCGCCAGCGGTGCGGCCGGTCCCCGCCCTCCTCGTCCAGGCCCTCCAGGTCGGGGGAGTCGACGTGCCGGGGGAGCCGTACGGCCAGCACGCCCTGGAGCAGGAAGAGCACGGTGGCGCCGCGCAGCACCCACTCGGCGCCCAGCCAGGCGCTGGCGCCGGCGCCGATCGGCACCGCGACCCCCGCCGCGACCAGCGCGAACAGCGCGACCCTCGCGTTGGCGGTCACCAGCGCGATGTCGGCGGGCAGCACGCTCGGCATGATCGCCGCCCGCGAGACGTTGTAGGCCTTCGACAGCACCAGCACGGCCAGCGCCGCGGGGAAGATCGTGAACACGTCGCCGGGGACGATCGCCGCCGCCATCGCGAAGCAGAGCAGGCCCCGGCCGAAGAGGGTGCCGGCCATCACGAAGCGCCGCCCCGAGCGGAACCGGTCGAGGACCGGGCCGACGAACGGCGCGACCACCACGAACGGGATCATCGTGATCAGCAGGTAGAGGGCGACCTGGCCGCGCGCCTCGTTGACCGGGAGCTTGAAGAGCGTCCCGGCCAGGGCGGCGGTGACCAGGGCGTCCCCCGCGCTGTGCGCCGCGGTCAGCTCGATCAACTGGCCCAGGCCGGTGCGGTCCGCCCCCTGGGCGTGGGTCAGCCGCCGCGCGGCCCGGCCCGCCCGCCGGGTGCCGCCGACCGCGCCCCGGCCCGCCCGCGCGGCCGTGCGGCCGGTCCCCCTGCCCGCGCGCACGCTCGCCCGGCCCGCGGCGGAGACCGACCGGCCCACCTGCCGGGAGGCCTCACCCGCCGCCTGCCGCACCCGCTTCCACCCCGCTGCCACGTATCCAGTCATACCCGAAGGGCGGGTGAGTTGTCCGGTGCGCTTGGTCACTCGCCGGGTCACTTGCCGGGTCGCTCGCCGGGTGATCGGCACTCCGCGGTGCCGTTCGCTCCGGTCATGGGTGAGAATGAACTGTGAGTGAGCGCAGCGAGCGAGCCAGTGGGGACAGCAGCCGTCGTGCTGCGAGGCTGACGGGAGACGACTCGTGAGCCGGACTCGATCCCGCGCCGTGGTCCCGGACCAGGCGTGCGCGGCGGCCGTCGACCTGGCCCGTGCGGCGGTCGAGGAGAACGTCAGGCCCGAGCAGGTGGGAGATCACCTCGGGGTGGAGGGCGAGGGCGACCGCGTCGTCACCCACTACTTCGCCTGTCTCGACCGCGCCTACCGGGGCTGGCGCTGGGCCGTGACCGTGGCCCGTGCCTCCCGGGCGCGCAACGTGACGGTCAGCGAGGTCGTGCTCCTGCCCGGGGCCGGCGCGCTGATGCCGCCGCAGTGGGTGCCGTGGAGCGATCGGCTCCTGCCCGGCGACCTCGGCGTGGGCGACCTGCTGCCCACCTCCGACGACGACGATCGGCTCGCGCCCGGTTTCACCGAGACCACCGACGAGACCGACCACCAGATGATCTTCGAGTACGGTCTCGGCCGGGCCCGGGTGCTCTCCCCCATCGGCCGCGACCGCGCCGTGCGCCGCTGGCACTCCGGCGAGTCCGGGCCGCACACCCCGCTCGCGCACGCCGCCCCGGCCCAGTGCTCCACCTGCGGGTTCTACTGGCCGCTCGCGGGCGCGCTGCGCACCGGCTTCGGTGTCTGCGCCAACGAGTACGCCCCCGACGACGGGCGGGTGGTCGCCGCCGACCACGGGTGCGGCGCGCACTCCGAGGCCGCGGTACTGCCGCACCAGGTCGAGCCCGCCTCGCCGATCCTCGACGATCTCTCCTACGACACCGCCGAGAACCCGGAGAACGCGCCGGACCCGGACCTGGCCGGTTCGGTGGACGAGACCGCCTCCGAGCCGCTCGGCCACTCCTGATCCGGCGACCCCGGACCGCCGGGTGACCCGGCGTCCCGCGACGCCTCCTCGCGGCGGCCCCGTCCGGGCCGCCGCGTCGGCGACCGGTTCTGTCGCCGACGGCCGGTACGCTCCCGTGATGTCCCGGCAGTTCTTTCCGTCGTGAAGCGTCGGCATCGGGCGCCGGGCGGTGCGGCGCCCGCTCCCGGACGGCCGGACGACGGGACGCGAGAGACGGCCCACGGGGCCCTGACCTTTTGGAAGCATCGCCTTGACTGACACCTTCGGTACCGAACGCCTGCGCTCCGCCGTCCTGGCCGCCTGGACGGCCTCGCCCGCGCGTTTCCGCGAGGACGCCAACGCCGAGGAGGACTTCGCGCTCGGCGGCTACCGTGACCGGCTGATCGTCGAGCTCGCCCAGAACGCCGCGGACGCGGCGCTCCGCGCGGGCGTTCCCGGGCGGCTCCGCCTCTCGCTGCGCGAGGGCGTGCTCTCGGCGGCCAACACCGGCGCCCCGGTGGACACGGCCGGGATCGAGGGCCTGTCCACGCTGCGCGTCTCCGCCAAGCGGGACGAGACCCGCGCGGCCGGGCGGTTCGGCGTCGGGTTCGCGGCCGTGGTGTCGGTCTGTGACGAGCCGGTGATCGGCTCCCTCGGCTCCGGGGTCGTCCGCTGGTCCCGCGATCAGACCGCGGCCCTGGTGGCCGCCGAGCCCGCGCTGGCCAAGGAGCTCGCCGAGCGCGGCGGGCACGTGCCGCTGCTGCGCCTGCCCTTCCCCGCCGGGCCGGTCGAGATCCCCGCGGGGTTCGACACGCTGGTGCGGCTGCCGCTCCGCGACGAGGCCGCCGAGGACGTGGTCCGCGCGATGCTCCGCCAGACCAGCCCCGCGCTGCTGCTGGGCCTGCCCGCCCTGGAGTCGATCGAGGTCGACGTGGACGGGGAGACCAGGACGGTCACCGCCGAGGGCTGGAAGGTCGTCTCCGCCTCGGGGAGTTTCACCCCCGAGCAGGTGACCGAGCTCTTCGCCGACCGCCCGACCGAGGAGCGCTCCCGGCCGCACTGGCTGGTCCGCTGGGCGGTTCCCGTCGCGGGTCCCGCCTCCGACTCCGCTTCCGACTCCGCTTCCGTGCCGGGTGCGGCACCCGGTCCCGGTTCCGCGTCCGGGTCCCTCCCCGGCTCCGCGTCCGGTTCCGCGTCCGGTTCCGCGTCCGGTTCCGCGCCCGGTTCCGCGTCCGGTTCCGCGCCCGGCTCCCTCGTGAGTTCCGCGTCCGGGTCCCTGGTGAGCTCGGCGTCCGGTCCCCTCACGGGTTCCGCGTCGGGGTCCGGTTCCGCGTCCGGGGCCGGGGCCGTATTCGGCTCCGCGTCCGGTTCCCTCTCCGGTTCCGGGGCGGTGGACGGGGAGCCGATGCCGCTGCCCTTCCTGGTGCCGCCCGTGGTGCACGCGCCCACGCCGAGCGACGAGCCGCTGGACCTGCCCGCGCTGCTGATCGCCTCGTTCCCGATGGCCACCGACCGGCGGCACGTGGCGTCGGGGCCGCTGGCCGACTTCCTGGTCGAGCGCGCGGCCGACACGTACCTGGAGCTGCTCGCGGAGCTGCCCCGTACGCCCAGGCTCCTCGACCTCGTCCCCGGCCTGATGGGCAAGGGCGAGCTCGACGCGCGCATCCGCAGGGCCATCCTGCGCAGGCTTCCGGACGCGCCGCTGCTCCCCGCCCTCTCCCCGCCCGCGGACCCCGCGCGATCCGCGGACGCCGCCCTGCTGGCAGACTTCGGCCTCACCGACCCCGGAGAGGCCGGGGCCGAGGCGGGAGCCGCCTCCCACGCCGCGCCTCGCGCCTCCGCCGGAGTCTCCACCGGAGCTCCGGCTTCCGGTGACGGCCTGGTCGTCTCCGGGAGGCAGGCCTCCGTGGTGGCGGCGCCCGCGGAGCTGCTGGACAGGGTCGCCCCCATGATCCCGGGCCTGCTGCCCGCCGGATGGCCGTCCCGGCACCCGGCGATCACCGCGCTCGGGGTCAAGAAGGTGCAGCTCTCCGACATCGTGGACATGCTCTCCGGCGACGCCGTCAAGGACAGGGACCCGTCCTGGTGGCGGTCGCTGTACGAGGTGCTGCCCGCCGACGACCCCGAGGCACTCGGCGCGCTGCCGGTCCCGCTCGCCGACGGCCGCCTGGTCAGGGGACCGCGAGGCACGCTGCTGCTCACCGGCGGCACCGGAAGCACGGGCGGCTCCGGGGGCGCCGGGGGCTCCGCGCTGGACCCCGCCGTCCTGGCCCCCCTGGGACTGCGCGTGGTGCATCCGGACGCGGCCCACCCGCTCCTGCTGCGGCTCGGCGCGGGCGAGGCCACTCCCCGTACGGTCCTGGAGGACCCGCTGACCCGCTCGGCCGTCTCGGAGTCGCTGGACAGTCCCGACCCCGAGCCGGTGGCCCGGGCGGTGCTCGCGCTGGTCGACGCCGCCGGGCTGGCCTCGGGGGACGCGCCCTGGCTGGCGGAGCTGGCGCTGCGCGGTGCCGACGGCGAGCTGTACCCGGCGGGTGAGTTGCTCCTCGCCGACGGCTCGCTGGCCGGGCTGCTCGACGACGAGACGCACTTCGGCACGGCCGCGCCCGAGCTGGTGGAGCGGTACGGCCCCAGGGTGCTCGCCGCGACCGGGGTGCTCGACGGTTTCGCGGTGGTCAACGACGCCGACGTCATGATCGACCCGGACGAGTGCGATCACGACCTGGACCGCGAGGACGAGTGGCTGGAGACCGTCCTCGACCTGCTGCCCGAGATGGACGTCCCGCCGGTCGCCCGGGAGTTCTCCGCCGTACGCGACCTGGAGTACGTCGCCGACTGGCCGGCCGCCCTGGCCCTGCTGTCGCGCCCGCCGCTCCGCTCGGTCCTGCACCCGCTGCGGGTCCTGGTGGCGGGGGAGGTCGTGGAGGTTCCCTCCTACACCGCGTGGTGGCTCTCCACGCACCCGGTGCTGGGCGGCAGGCGACCCACCCAGCTCAGGCTCCCGGCGGGCGACCCGCTGCTGTTCGGCCTGTACGGGGACGCCCCCGCGGCCGTCGACGAGGCCGCGCTGGCGATGATCGGCGTCCGCAGCAGCCTGGCCGACCTGCTCGCCACGCACGGCGGTCCCGACGAGCTGCTCGACCTGCTCGGCGATCCGTCCGTGGAGGTCGACCGGGCGCAGCTCCGCTCCCTGTGGGTGGCGCTCGCCGCCGTCGACCCGTCCCGCGTCGCGCCCCCGCGCTCGGTGCGGGCCGTCCTGGAGGGCGAGGTCGTCGTGGTGGACGCCGAGGACGGTCGTCCGCTCCCCTCCGGCCCCGATTCCGGTTCGGACCCCGGCCCGGCGGGCGAGCCGGTCGTGGTCGAGGCGCCGGACCTGCTGCCGCTCGTCGCGGCCAGGCCGCTGATCCTGGCGCCGTTCGACCTGGCCGAGGCCCTGTCGGAGCTGCTGGACCTGCCGCTGGCCGGGGAGGAGGCCGCGGGCGAGGTGACGTCCTCGGGCGAGATCCGCGAGGTGCCGCCCGCGGTACGGTCGCTGCTGCCGGGCGCGCCCGGCAGCTACGTGGCGCACGAGAGCCTGCTGGTGGACGGCGTCCCCGCCGCCTGGCGGTTCTTCGAGGGCACGGTGCACGCCTCGGGCGTGGAGGGGCTGGCGCGAGGGCTCGCC
Source organism: Streptosporangium sp. DT93 (assembly GCF_049844535.1). Classification (NCBI taxonomy): domain Bacteria; kingdom Bacillati; phylum Actinomycetota; class Actinomycetes; order Streptosporangiales; family Streptosporangiaceae; genus Streptosporangium; species Streptosporangium sp. DT93. Next base: position 100,795 of record NZ_JBNCLF010000024.1, on the reverse strand, counting down.
TGGGCGTCCGGCCAGTGGGGCGACCGCCTCGCGGTGGCCGCGCTGCTCCGGGACCCGGCGGCGGTGCCGCTGCTGCTGGCCGAGGCCGACCTGGACAGCTGGACCGCCTCCACCTGACGGATCGCCTCCGGCGGTCGCCCGTCCGTACGGCGGCCGCCTCCGGGCGGTCCTACAGGATCGCCGTGGTCGGCTCGATCGGCTCCTCGGAGGCGGGCGGCCGGCGGCGGTCACGACGGCGTACGAACCACATGCCGAAGAGGCCGCCGCAGATGCCCGAGACGCACGTCCAGATCCACCAGCGGTGCCCGGGGTCGGGCTGCACGACCAGGAGCACGATCAGGGCGACGGCCCACAGAACCGTGCCCACGAGGATCGTGCGCGTGTCGTCGGTCCGCAACGGCTGCAGCTCCGGAGGGCGTGGCTGGTTCACGCGATCCAGACTAGGTGATGGCATCCCACTGTTCGCAAAACGGATTACGCCAAGGCGCGAATCCGTCTCGAAACCATCACCATCGGTGGCCGGTACTTCCCTGCGGGAGGGGGCAATGTCACTCTGCGTGAGTGAAAGATGTCGTACCTTCCCGTAGCAGTGGGCTTGACCGTTTCTTTTTCATCTCCGACCGGGGTTCCACCGTGGGCCGCGAGGTGCGCGGCGGGTTCGCCACGTTCTTCACGATGGCCTACATCGTCGTGCTCAACCCCTTGATCATCGCGACCGTGAAGGACGCCGAGGGGCAGTTCATCGGCGACGGGAGCACCCCGAACATCCCGCTCGTCGCGGCCGGGACCGCCCTGGTGGCCGGTCTGCTCAGCATCCTGATGGGCGTCATCGGCAAGGTCCCCTTCGCGATGGCCGCCGGTCTCGGCCTGAACGCCTTCGTCACCTACGGCATCGCCTCCCAGATGTCCTGGGAGTCGGCGATGGGGCTGGTGTTCCTGGAGGGCGTGATCATCGCGTTCCTGGTGCTGACCGGGTTCAGAACCGCCGTCTTCAACGCCATCCCACCCCAGCTCAAGACCGCGATCAGCGTCGGCATCGGCCTGTTCATCGCCCTGATCGGTTTCGTGGACGCCGGTTTCGTCCGCCGCGTGGCGGCCGGGCCGCCGCTGGAGCTGGGCATCGCGGGCTCCCTGGCGAGCTGGCCCATCTTCGTCTTCGTCTTCGGCCTGCTGCTGATCGTGGTGCTGGTGGCACGCAGGACCAGGGGCGCCATCCTGATCGGCATCCTGGCCACCACCGTCCTCGCCATCGTCGTGGAGGCCGTCGCCAAGGTCGGGGCCTCGACGACGCCGGGACAGCCCGCCAACCCGTCCGGCTGGCAGCTCGTCGTTCCCCGGCTGCCCGAGCAGATCTTCGGGTTCAACAACCCGCTGGTGCTGTTTAAGGAGTTCGACCCCTTCGGCGCCTTCGGCTCCGTCTCGGCCATCCTGGCGCTGCTGCTCATCTTCAGCCTGCTGATCACCGACTTCTTCGACACCATGGGCACGATCGTGGGCGTCGGCGGGCAGGCCGGTCTGCTGCGCGAGGACGGCAGCCTGCCCAGGACGCGAGAGATCCTCCTCGTCGACTCGATCGGCGCGGCGGCCGGAGGCGCGGCCTCGGTCTCCTCCAACACCACCTACATCGAGTCGGCCGCCGGCGTCGGCGAGGGCGCGCGCACCGGCCTGGCCAGCGTCGTCACCGGCGTGCTCTTCCTGCTGGCGATCTTCATCTCGCCGCTCGTCGCGGTGGTCCCGTACGAGGCGGCGGCGCCCGCGCTGGTCGTGGTCGGCTTCCTGATGATGACCGCCATCCGTGAGATCGACTTCACCGACTACGGGATCTCCATCCCGGCGTTCCTGACGATCGTCCTCATGCCGTTCACGTACTCGATCGCGACCGGTATCGGCGCGGGCTTCGTCACCTTCGTGCTGATCAAGGCCGTCACGGGCAAGGCCCGCGAGGTCCACCCGCTGATGTGGGTCGTCGCGGGGCTGTTCGTCGTCTACTTCGCCCTGGGGCCGATCAAGACTCTGCTCAACCTCGGCTGATCGGCGACACGGAGGCCGTGGTGGCGACGGTGGAACCGATCGCCACCACGGCCTCCGTCCGCGCCGGGAGCGATCGTTCTCCGCTCACCTCCCGTGTCCGCGGTAGGCGGTGAGCACCCGCAGCGCCCGGAGCGTCTCGACCCCCCGGTACTCGAGGGTGGCGGCCGCGCCCGGCGGCTCCCAGGTGATGGCCCAGCCCCCGTCCGGCTGCTGGTCCTTCGCCAGCCGGTCGAGGTGGCCCTCGATCACGTCGTCGGCGAACAGCCGGCGCCAGCGGCTGCCGGGCGTGGGGGCCAGGTGCAGCGGGGTGACGCCGTAGGACGGGTCCGCGGGGTCGGCGCGGTACCACGTCAGTTCGGGAAGCCACGCCCCCACCCGCTCGGCGACGGATTCGGCCCGATCGCGGTCGGGGACGTGTTCGAGGAACACCATCGTCTCGGACATGGCGTGGGCGTCGCCGGGGAAGCCCTTCTCCAGCGCGTCCCAGCACCAGTCGGTGGCCCGGGTGAGCCAGGGGTGGTCCACCTTCATCAGGTGGAGCAGTCCGGCCAGGCCCGCGGTGGGGTTCAGGCCCGGCGTGTACGTCCAGTCGGACCAGTGCCCGGCCCTGGGGTAGCCCTCCATGACCGGCAGGGACAGGGGCACCGCCCCGTCCGGTGCGGCGACCGTCGCCAGCCAGTCGCACGCGCGCGCGATCAGGTCGTCGTCCGGCGGGCCGCCGGCCGCCGCCAGCGTCTGGAAGGCGGCCTCCACGTCGATGGGCAGGCTGTCGGGGCAGCGCTTGTCGGGTTCGAGGCCGTGGCCGAAGCCGCCGTCGGAGTTGCGGTAGCCCCGCAGGGAGTCCACCACCCCGGAGGCGGGCGCCCCCTCGTAGAGGGTGGCGAACAGCCGCCGTTCGAGCAGGCGCCCCTCGCGGAGGATGAAGTCCCGGGCGTTGTCGAAGATGTCGTCACGCATGACGCCCATACTGGCCCGGTGCCGTCCCGTCCGTCTTGAACGAATCGGACACGGCCCGCCGGTCGCGAGTCGTCCGGGTGACTCCCCGGAAGGAATCACGGGCGGACCCTGCCGCCACGTGCGTGATCCGCGGGCGTGCGGCGTCACCCCGGAAGGACGGTGGGCTCCGTACTTCCCAAGAGGGACGGCAGGTCCACCAGCAGGACGTCGCCACGGCGACGGGCGATCGCCACGAGGTCGGGGTGGAATCCCTCCAGGGAGAAGATCGCCAGTTTGGCGTTGGTGACGTCGTGCCCCTGGTCCCCGAGAGTCTCCTTCAACCGGTCGAGCCGTTCCAGGTCCGAGGGACCTCGCCGTACGACGGTGGCCTTCGCCTCCCCGATGAGCCCCACCGTGGCGCGGCCGGATCTCCGGTCCAGGGCGATGACGTCGATCTCGTGTCTGGCCCGGCCGCTCCGGTCGTTGACCACCGTCGAGGAGACTGTGCTCATCCCGTCGCCAAGGGAGGGGACGGTCCGGCGCCGTAGCCACTCGCGTGAGCACTCCTCGAAATGGGGACCGAGGATGCGGGAGACGAACGTGGGCCGGGACTCGCGCCATGCCCGGGCGGAGCCGCCCGTCTCGATCAGGTCCCGCTTCGGAACGGTGATCAGATTGTGGAAGCGGATGATGGGGTCCGCGACGGTGATCACCGGGCGACGCTCCCAGAGCGGGTCGGTCGACTGGCCGAGGTAGCCCGAGCTCGCCAGCATCTCGATCGGGCGGGTCAGGGAGGAGCGCTCCCGTTCGAGCAGCCCGCCGATCTTCGCCGGACTCGTGGCGCCGTTGGCGACCGCGTTGATGATCGCGTAATGGAGCGCGCTCCCGGTGAACCGTGGGTCCTCCCGCAGCAGGTACTCCGCCTCGCTGCGGGAGAAGAGCGCCTGACCGGGATCGAGGACCGTCGCCGGGAGCCAGGTGTCGAACTCCTGCGGGGTCCGGGGTGAGGGGGCCGAGGTCAGGTTGCGGTACCCGGGAGATCCGCCGAGGGTGGCGTGAAGTCGCAGGGCGGTCGCGGGGTCGTCGATGCCCCAGTGCCGTGCGGCGGTGCTCACGTCGAAGGGCCGCAGGCGGATGTCGACGACCGCCCGCCCGCGCAGCGCCTTGGTGCCGGACAGGAGATCGTTCATCACGGACATGGCCGACCCGCAGACGATCACCCGTCCGCCGTCGTGGCCGTGACCGGTCTGGGAACGGTCGTAGAGCAGTTGGAGCAGGCCGGGAAGCTCCGGGGAGTGCGTCATCCAGTAGGGCAGCTCGTCGATGACCAGCAGGCCGCCGGTGCCGCGCCGTCGCGTCGTCAGGCTGATCGCCGAATCGAGGAGAGGCTCCCAGCCGGCGTCGTCCCGGAAGAGGTCGGAGCTCACCCCCGCATACCGCGCGAGGTCGTCGGCGAACCGCCGCCGCGCGGTCACCGTGCCCTCCTCCGCGACGGCGGAGACGTAGAGACCGTCCATGGAGTCGGCCAACGCGCGAAGAAGGTAGCTCTTGCCGACACGCCGCCGCCCTGACACGACCCCCAGTCGCAGATGGGGGTCGGGGTGCGTGACGAACGCGGTGAGCGTCGACCACTCGGCGTCCCGCGCGAGCAGGTGAGAGGGCTTAGACATGGCCACCTCCAAAATTGTACGCTCCCGAGCATACAATTCAGGTGGGGTCGGGGGTCGGCTTACGACTCCTGTTCGGGAACGTTCTTGTGCCGTGGCTCCCCGATCGGAGGAGCCGGAGGGGCCGGGTACGGGGCGGTGGGTCCCGGGTGGTCCGTTCGGAGGGCGGGAGAGGCCGGGTTGCCACGATGGGAGAGGCCCGGGGGCGGGGGTTTGGCGAAGCTTCACCCGTCTGGGACGCTGTACGGCCCGCGCCGAGCAGGACCCCCTGGAGGGAATCCCGTGCACCCCTATATAGTTAGCGAAGGTAATGACTTATGCTAACGAATCTTCCCAGGAAGGACCGCGTCGCCAGCCTGCGCAGCGACGCCGGTCTGGCTTCGGCGCTGCGCGTGTCCCTGGCACGGCTGACCAGACGCCTGCGCAGGCAGGCCGCGGTGCACTCGCTGACGCCCACCCAGCTCGCGACGCTCGCCACGGTGGAGCGAAACTCCGGGATAACCCCCGGCGAGCTGGCCGACCTCGAGAAGGTGCAGCCGCCCTCGATGACCCGCGTGATCGCCGCGCTGGCCGATCGGGGTCTGGTGTCGCGTACGCCGCACCCGACCGACCGGCGCCAGGTGAGCGTGAGCGTGACCGAGGAGGGCTCGACCCTGCTCGGGGAGGAGCGGCGGCTCAAGGACGCGTGGCTGACGCAGCGCCTGAAGGAGCTGACCCCCGAGGAGAGGGCCACGCTCCGGCAGGCGGCTCCGATCCTGGAGAAGCTCAGCCGGATCTAGCCGACCCCGAGGAACCGGCGGGTCCACCGGCCCCGGTGACCTCGGTCGCCCCGACTGCCCCAAAGAACCAGACTGCCCCGAAGGACCCGACTGCTCCGAAGGACCCGACTGCCACGACGGCCGCTCCGGTGACCCCGGGCGCCACGTCGGCGGACGAGATCCGGGCGACGCGGGACGGCACGGCCCAGGCCGTGGACGTCCCCGAGACGCGGGGCGGGATGTTCCGCTCCCTGCGCATCCACAACTACCGGCTGTTCGCGGCCGGAGGGGTGGTCTCCAACGTCGGCACCTGGATGCAGCGCACCGCCCTGGACTGGCTGGTGCTCGACCTGACGAACAGCGCCACGGCGCTGGGCGTGACCGTCGCGCTGCAGTTCCTGCCGCTGATGCTGTTCGGCCTGTGGGGCGGCGTGCTCGCCGACCGCTACCCCAAACGGCGGCTGCTGCTGACCGCCCAGTCCCTCATGGGCCTGCTGGCGCTCACCATGGGCGTGCTGACCGTCACCGGCTCGGCCCAGGTCTGGCACGTGTACGTGATGGCGTTCACGCTCGGCCTGCTGGCCTGCGTCGAGGTGCCGACCCGTCAGGCGTTCGTCGTCGAGATCGTGGGCCGCGAGGACCTGCCCAACGCGATCGCGCTGAACTCGTCCAGCTTCAACCTGGCCCGCGTGGTCGGCCCGGCCGTCGCCGGTGTCCTGATCCACGCGCTCGGCGGCACCGGCCCGATCTTCGTGATCAACGCGCTCTCGTTCGTCGCCGTGATCGGCGGGGTGCTGCTGATGCGCACCCGCGAGCTGACCGCCTCCGAACCGGTGCCCCGGGGCAAGGGACAGCTCCGCGAGGGGGTGCGGTACGTCATGGGCCGGCCCGAGCTGCTCATGCCGATCCTGCTGCTCGGCTTCGTCTCGCTGTTCACCCAGTCGTTCTCGATGTCGATCGCGCTCATGTCCAGGGAGGTCTTCCGGGCGGGCGCGTCCTCGTTCGGCATCGCCTCCAGCATGTTCGCGGTGGGCGCGCTGGCCGGGGGGCTGATGGCGGCGCGCAGGGTGCGGCCCAGCAGGCGGCTGCTGATCGCCGGGGCCGTGTCGTTCGGCCTGTTCCAGATCGCCACCGGCCTGGCCCCCTGGTACCCGCTCTACCTGGTGCTGCTGGTGCCCGCGGGAATAGCGCTGATCTCGGTGAACACCGCGGCCAACGCCAGCGTGCAGATGGCCACCTCTCCGGAGATGCGCGGCCGGGTGATGGGCATCTACGTGCTCGTCTTCACCGGCGGCGCCCCGCTGGGCGCGCCGCTGCTCGGCTGGATCGCCGAGCTGGGCGGCCCGCGCGCCGGGGTCGTGGTGGGCGGGGTGCTCACCCTCGCCGGCATCGGCGCGGCGACGGCACTGACGAAGGTGATCAGCAGGAGGTCCCGCACGGCCGTTCGCGGGGCCGACGCCGCTCCCGCCGGTGCGTGACGAGCCCGCCCGCGCCCCGGAGCCCTGCCCGACCAGGTGAGCCATGGCGGCCGGCGATCCGCCGTGGCGCGGTGAGCCGCACGGGCGGTGATCCACCGTGGTCGCGGTGAGCCGCGCGGCCGGTGATCCGCCGAGCGCGCCGGGTCCCCTGCGGGAGCGTGGCGAACGGTGTCCGGAGGCGCGGGCACACCGCGGGCAGGGCTAGGCTCCAGGGCGTGGATCGTCCCAGTCGCTGGCTTCTGCCCACGGTGCTCGTCCTGCTCGTGCTCCTCGTGGTGATCGGCGCCCTCGTCTCCTAGCCGCCGGTGCGGCCGGGTGCCCTTTCGCGGGTCCCGGGGCCGCCCGGCGCCTTCTGACGACCGATCACCAGGCGTAGTGCTCGGGCGCCGTCCTGAAGCCGGGGAAGATCTCGTCCAGCCGGGCCAGCGCCTTCTCGTCCAGGTCGACCTCCAGCGCCTTGACGGTGCCGTCGAGCTGGTCGATCGTCCGCGGGCCGATGATCGGCGCGGTGACGACCTTCTGGTGGAGCAGCCAGGCCAGCGCGAGGTGGGCCGGGTCCACGCTGAGCTCGTCGGCGAACGCCTCGTAGGCCTCCACCTTGTCGCGGTGCTTCTCCAGCTCCGACGCCATCTGCGGGGTGGCCGAACGCCCCTTGTCGATCTTCCGCAGGATGCCGCCGAGCAGGCCGCCGGCGAGCGGGCTCCACGGGATCAGCCCGAGACCGTAGTCCTCGGCCGCCGGGATCACCTCGAGCTCGGGAGCCCTGACCAGCAGGTTGTAGTGGGACTGCTCGGAGACCAGGCCGAGGGTGTTGCGGCGCCTGGCCTCCTCCTGGGCCTTGGCGATGTGCCAGCCCGCGAAGTTGGACGACCCCACGTACAGGATCTTGCCCTGCTGCTTGAGGACGTCCATGGCCTCCCAGAACTCCTCGAACGGGGTGTTCCGGTCGACGTGGTGGGCCTGGTAGAGGTCGATGTAGTCGGTCTGCATCCGCTTCAGCGACGCGTCGGCGGCCCGGCGGATGTTGAGGGAGGACAGGCGCCCGTCGTTGGGCCAGTCGCCCATGTCCCCGTAGAGCTTGGTGGCGATCACCGTCTTCTCGCGGCGCCCGCCCCCCTTGGCGAACCACCGGCCGATGATGTTCTCGGTGACGCCCTCGCCCTTCTTCCAGCCGTAGACGTTGGCCGTGTCGAAGAAGTTGATTCCCAGTTCGTGGGCATGATCCATGATCGCGAAGGAGTCGTCCTCCGTGGTCTGGGGACCGAAGTTCATCGTGCCCAGGCAGAGACGGCTGACCTTCAGGCCGGTACGGCCGAGCTGCGTGTATTCCATGACACCCACACTAGGTACCTGGAGTGCACTCCAGGCGAGCGGGGCGGCGGGGGAAATCCGCGGCGGTGGCCCGCCGCGTCTGTGACGTCCGCCGGAGCCGCCGGGGCATGATGGCTGCATGCTGAACAAGCCGGGGGATGTCATGGTCCGCGTGCTCGCGGTGGCCGGCGTGACCGCGGCCCTGGTCCTGTCCGGGCAGGGCGCGCGAGCCGGTACGGAGCGGGCCACGGAGGGCGGCGCGCGGAGTGTCGCCGCGGCCGGTGCGGCGGGCGGCGCCGCGGGACGTGCCGCCGGGAGCGTCGTGGCGTGGGGGCCGGAGCGGGTCTCGCCGGTGGACGACGGGGGGCGGCTCCTCTTCCGTTTCAGGGACGAGCGGATCACCGAGTCGAGCGGCCTGGCGGTCTCGCCGACCCGCGACGGCGTCTACTACACCCACAACGACAGCTCCGCCGGCCCGGTCTTCTTCGCCGTCGGTCCCGGGGGGCGGACCCGCGCGACCTTCACGCTGCGGGGGGCGGCCTCCCGCGACTGGGAGGGCATGGCCGCCTCGAAGGATCCGCGTACCGGGCGGGGGGTGCTGTGGTTCGCCGACATCGGCGACAACTTCGAGGGAGCCTGGCCCGACGTCTCGGTGTACCGGGTGGAGGAGCCCGCCGTGCTCGCCGACGCCGTCGTGCCGGCCGTGCGCTACCGGTTCCGGTACGAGGACGGCGGGCACAACGCCGAGGGGATCATGGTGCATCCCCGCACCGGACGCCTCTACGTCGTGACCAAGCAGTTCTCCGGGGCCGTCTACCAGGCTCCGAAGCGGCTGCGGACCGACCGGGTCAACGTGCTCCGCGAGGCCGGTTCCGCGCCCGTCATGGCCACCGACGCCGCCTACGCCCCCGACGGGTCGAGCTTCGTGATCCGCACCTACTTCTCCGCCACGGTCTACAGCGCCCCCGGGAAGCAGATCGCCCGGGTGACCATGCCGGACCTGGAGCAGGCCGAGTCGATCACCTACACGCGTGACGGCAGGAGCCTGCTGACCGGCACCGAGGGCAGCCGCAGCCCGGTCTACCAGGTGCCGTTGCCCGAGACGGTCCTCGACGCGGCGACCCCGGAGCCCGCACCCGCCCCGTCGTCGGTGCCCGGCCCCGCCGCTCTGGAGGCCACGGCGGTGGCCGGGAGGAGAAGCGCCGACGACGACGCCGGGGTACCGGCCTCGGCGGTGCTTCTCTGGCTGGCCGTCGCGGCGGGGGCCACCGGCGTGATCACGTTGGTCGCCCGCCACACCCGTTGAGAGCCGGCCGTGCCGCTCTCGTCGTCGGCGAGGGCGAGCGTACTGATCGCCCGCATCGCCCGATGAGGGGGTACTCAGGCGAAATTGAGTAGTTCCGCGCAAGTACTCCGCAAGCCGTTTCCGCCATCCTGAGTGTCATGGACGAAATCCCGGCCCCCGCGCCCGGCCGCCCGCCGACGCGGGTGAACTGCCCCGAGTGCGCCGCCTCTCTCGCCGGGACGTACGAGCACTGCCCGCACTGCCGGCTGCCGCTGCGGGGGCCGGTCGCGGCCGAGCTGTGGCGGCTGGACCGGGAACTGGAGGGCCTGCGCGCCCGCGAGACCGGGCTCCTCGCCCGCCGGACGCACCTGCTCGGCCTGCTCGGTGCCGAACGGACCCGCCTGGCGCAGGCCGGCCCGGCGGCGCCCCCGCCGAGCCCGGAACCCTCCCCGGCCGCGACGTCCGCCCCCGCCCCCGCGCGCGTCTCCTCCGCGTCCCTCCCCGTACCCGTCGCAACCGTCGCACCCGGTAAGCCGAAGGAGGTCTCTCCCCGGGCGGTGCAGAACCTGCTGCTCGGTCTCGGTGGTCTGCTGCTGGTCGTCGCGGCCGTGGTGTTCACGGTGGTGAGCTGGGGGAGCATGGGCATCGGCGGGCGGGCGACGGTTCTCGCCGTGGTGACCGGGCTGGCCTTCACCGCACCGGTGCTCCTGGTGAGACGCGGTCTCGTGACCACCGCCGAGACCATCGCGATGTTCGGTGTCGCGCTGCTCTTCCTGGACGGGTACGCGGCCCGGTACACGGGACTGGCAGGAGCCGACGAGCTCAGCGGATCCCACTACGCCGCGCTGCTGTTCACCCTGGTCGCCCTCGCCACGGCGGGGTACTCGCGGCTCCTCCCGCTGCGGCTGCCGCTTCCCGTCGCGGTCGTCGTCGCCCAGTTCCCGCTCTTCTTCCTGGCCTTCGACGAGACGGCGCAGTGGATCACCGCCGCCCTCGCCGTCACGGCCGCCGCCGACGCGGCCTTCCTGGTCCTCGGCACCGCACACCGGAACCTCGCACCCTCCGACCCGGCATCCACTCCCGGTACAGCGCCTGCTACCGCATCCGGTTCCGTACCGGGACCCGGATCCGTAGCCGAGACCGGACCCGTACCCGAGACCGGACCCGTACCCGAAGCCGGACCCGTACCCGAAGCCGGACCCGTACCCGAAGCCGGACCCGTACCCGGGACCGGATCCGCAGCCGGGACCGGACCTGAGCCCGGCCCTCCGAGCGGCCTGAGGAGGACGGTCGCGGTCTGCTTCGGCGTGCTCTGGGGGCTGGGGGTGTGCCACGGCATCCTGGCCGTCCTCCTGCAGCAGGTGCTCGGCCAGGTCAACGGCATCGGGATCTCCGCGGTCTGGGGCGTCCTGCTGGTCATGCTGGCCGTGACCGGGCTGGCGGTCGCGCGCCAGGTACGGCGCGGCGGTCGTCTCATCGACCTCGTCGCCTTCTCCGCGCTGACGCTGACCGTCGGCCTGGCGGCGCCTCTCCGGGCGCTGTTCCCGTACACCTGGGACGTCGTCCCCTACACCGTGGCCGCCCTGGCCACCGTGGCGATCATGCTTCGCGCGCCCTGGCTGGACGAGCCGCGCCTCCGTTCGACCGGTGCCGTCTCCGGCGGGGTACTGGCGGTGGTCACCGCGCTCCCGTTCGCGGACGCGGTGGCCTTCACCCTGTTCGCCCGGTGGGAGTACGCCCGATGGGGCGCGCGCGGCTTCGCCGACACCTGGCTGATCGCGCCGTTCCCGCAGTTCCCTGTCGTGGCCGTGATGCTGACCGTCGCCGCGGCGTGGGCGGCCCACCGGGGGCGGCCCCTCCTGGGGTTCGCGGCGCTCGCGTCGGGGACGCTCGCCGTGGCCGTCGCCCCCGTCGCCCTCGGCTGGGGTCACCGGGTGGACCTGGTGGTCCTGCCGGCGCTGGCCGTCGCGCTCGTGGCCGCCCTGTCCCTGGCCGCGCGACCGCGGTGGGCGTGGGCCTTCGCGGTCGCCGCCGGGACGGTGTCGGCCGAGGCGCTGGCGACCGCCCTCAGCGGCCGGACGAGCACGTACGCGGTGCTCGCCGTCCTGCTCGTCGCCTGGGGGGTGGCCGCGTACACCGCCAGGGTGCGGCCCGTGGCGGCGTTCGCGCTGGTCATGGGTGTGCTCTCGGCGACGGGCCTGGTCTGGGCGCTCCTCGCCGGATCGGGGTGGACGAGCGCGGGGGACGGGCTGTCCCTCGCCCTGGGGACCGGGGCGGTGCTGGCCGTTCTCCTCGTCCTGCCCGCCCTCGTCCCGCCCGGCACGTCCCCGGAGAACGCGGAGAACCCGGAGAACCCGGAGAATGCGGAGCACCCGGAGAACCCGGAGCACCCGGAGCGCCAGGCGGGGGACGATCCGCGACGTCCCGCCGGGCTGGTGCTGAGCGGCGCGCTGGCCCTGTCCGCGGTCCTCTCCGTGGCACCGGCCCTCGCCGCGATCGCCGGCTTCCACGACCCGCTCCTGCGGCCCTGGACGGCCTCGGCCGGGCCGGGGGGCCGCCATCCGCTGCTCGTGACGGTGGTGATCCTCGTCGCGGTGGCGGCGGTGCTGGCCTCCTGGCAGGTGGCGCGCCGTCCGGGCGCGACGAGGGCGGCGCTGCTCGCGGGGCCCCTGGTCCTGGTGTCGCTGCCGATCTCGGTCGCCCTGCCGTACGGGGTGGAGGTGGCCCTGTTCGTCGCGGGCACGGTCCCGACGGCGTGGGCGGCGGCGCGCAGCCGTGCCGCCTGGGCCTTCGGCGGCCTGGCGGCGCTCTGGCTCGCCTTCGTCGCGGTCTCCTGGGCCCTGATGAGCGAGACCGCCACGCTGATCGTCCTTCCCGTGCTGGCCGCGATCGCCGTGGCGGTGGCCCTCGGGAGCCGGGTGGCCGTGGCCCTCCGGAGCCGGGAGAACGTGGCCCTCGGGAGCCGGGTGGCCGTGGCCTTGGGGAGCCGGGGGGCCGTGGTCGCGCCGGTCGCGGCCGGGGTGGCGACGCTGCTGGCGGGCGGCGAGGCGCTGGCGGCCGGGCTGGCGCTGGACCGGCCGGTCCGGTACGCGGCGTTCGGCCTGTTCGCCGTGGCCTGCGCGGCCGCCGTCCTGGCGGGCCGGTTCAGGCGGACGGCGCCCGCGGCCGGTGTGGAGGCGGCCGGGTACGTCCTGGCGGTCGTCGCCCTGCCGCTCGCCTCGGCCGACCTGCCGACGGCGAGCCTGGCCTGCGCCGTCGCGGGCGTGCTGATGGCCGGGACCGCGCTGCGGCCCGACCGGAGACGGGCCGGATACGTGGGGACGGGGTTCCTGCTGGTGGCCTCCTGGCTGCGGCTGATCGCCTCCGACATCACCGTGATCGAGGCCTACACGGTGCCGTTCTCGGTGGTGCTGCTGGTGATCGGCTTCCTGCGGGCGCGCCGCTCGGGGATCTCCTCCTGGGTGGTGTACGGTCCCGGGCTCGCCTCCAGCCTGGTGCCCTCGCTGCTCGCGCTCCTGGGCGGCGAGGGCTGGCTGCGCCCGCTGCTGCTCGGCACGGTCTCGCTGGCCGTGCTGCTGGTCGGCGCCCGGTCCCGGCTCCAGGCCCCGGCGGTGCTCGGCGGGCTGAGCCTGGCGGTCGTCGCCCTGCACGAGCTGGCTCCGTGGATCGGGCAGATGGCCGCGCTGATGCCCCGGTGGGTGCCGGTGGCGCTGGGCGGTCTGCTGCTGGTGGCCGTCGGCGCGACCTACGAGGCCCGGCGGGGGGACGTACGACGCCTGCGCGCGACCCTCGGCCGGATGCGCTGACCCGTCCGGGGACGCGCCGGCTCCGGTGGCCTCAGCCGGGGGACTGCAGGCCCCGGCTCCTGGCGTGGCCGAGGGAGGCGGTCACGTCGGCGTCGACCGGGAACCAGGCGTACAGGTCGGTCATCCGCAGCAGGCGTTCGAGGACCGGGGAGACACCGGCCAGGCGGAGCCATCCGCCGGCCTCCGAGGTCGCGCGCATACCGCTGAGAAGCACCCGAAGCCCGGTGGAGTCGCAGAAGCTGACGCCCTCGGCGTCGATGACGATCCGGGTGTGCCGGTCGGAGACCAGCCGCTCGATGGTCGTCCTCAGCAGCACGCTGGAGTTGCGGTCGATGTCGCCGTCGACGGTGATCACGGTGCAGCCGGTGTGCTCGTGGTGATCGACGCCGATGGAGAGTTCTCTGCTCATCGCCTCGCATCTCCACCCGGGGAACGGTCGGATCCGGCCGGGATCCGGCCTGATCAAGGTATACCCCGCTCAGGCGCCCGCTTGGGCGACGGACCGGAGACATGTGCGTAACGGCGCGAGCACCCAGCGGTGGCCTTGCCGCCGGACCGGAGACGGCCCCGCCCCCTCGGTCCGGCCGTGACCCCACCCTCCGGTCCGGCCGTGCCCCCGGCCCCGGACCGGAGTGGAACACACTCCCGTACCGGTACGGCGACCCGGCCCCGGACCGGCGGGGAACGCACCCCTGACCGGCGTGGAACACGTTCCCATGCCGAAGGTGAATGACCGCATCGCGATTTATTGCCCGGACATATTCGCGTATTGCTCGACCGTGTCGTACGGATTTCCCGCAATGAACAATGACGGTTAAGAACGGTGCCGGTTATCCCTTCTCTTCCGGTGAGGATTGCCGCTAACTTGCGAACATGCGCGTTCTGGTAACCGGGGCATCAGGTTTCGTCGGCTCGCACGCGGTCCCCGGCCTTCTCGCCGACGGGCACGAGCCGCTGCTGCTCGTACGCGATCCAGAGAAAACGCGCACGGTGCTGGCCGCTCTCGGGGTGAAGGAACCCGTCGCCCTGCACCGGGCCGATATCCGCGACGCCCCCGCCGTACGGGACGGGCTGGAAGGGTGCGACGCGGTCATTCACGCGGCCGCGGAAATCGGGGTCGTCGGCCGCGCGGACGACCTGGACGGCACGAATGTGACCGGAGCGAAGAATGTCCTCGGCCAGGCCGTCGAGCTCGGCCTCGACCCCGTCGTGCACGTTTCCAGCATCGGCGTCTTCGTCCCCCCGTCCGGGCCGGTGATCACGACCGAGAGCCCGCTCTCCACGCCGAGGAACGAGTACGGCAGGAGCAAGATCTCCGCCGAGCGCTACGCCCGCCGGTTGCAGGAGCAGGGGATGCCGATCACGATCGTCTACCCGTCCGGGGTCGCCGGGCCGTGCCAGCCCTCGCTGGACGCGCTGATGGAAGGGCTGCGCGCCGGGCTGGAGCAGGGCTGGCCGATCACCGCGGGCGGCGTCAACATCGTCGACGTGCGGGACCTGGCCGTCGTGCTCGCCCGCTGCCTCGAACCCGGGCGGGGCCCGCGCCGGTTCATGCTCGGCGGGCACTACCTCACCTGGGCGCGGCTCGCCGACGTCTGCGACGAGGTGACCGGGAACCGCTGCCGCAGGTTCAGGATCCACCGGTCGGTGCTGCGCGGAGCGGCGGCCGTGGGGGACGCGATGAAACTGATCAAGGAGATCGACTACCCGCTGACCAGGGACGCCGTCGAGATGATGGTCACGATGGTCCGCACCTACGACACCCCGACCCTGGAGGCGCTCGGCGTGGGCCTGCGCCCGGTCCACGAGACCGTCGCCGACGCGCTGTGCTGGCTCGCGCAGGAGGGGCATCTCGACGCGGGCAGGGTCGGCAGGCTGGCCGGTAGTGTCGCCCGATGACCGTGTCCTCCGGGCGTCCGGACGGCGCGCGCCCCACCCGGAGGTCCCACCCCCAAGGGCGTGCGCTTCGTACGGAAGGAGGCCGCGATGAACCTCGGGATCGTCGGAGGGGGAATCGTCGGGCTGGCCGTGGCCAGGCAGGCGGCGCTGACCCACGGGGCCACGGTGACCGTCCTGGAGAAGGAGGACCGCGTCGGGGTCCACCAGACCGGGCACAACAGCGGCGTCGTGCACGCCGGGATCTACTACCGTCCGGGCTCGCTCAAGGCCCGGCTCTGCCGGGAGGGCGTGGCGCTGCTGCGGGAGTACTGCGCCGAGCACGATCTCCCGTACGCCGAGGTCGGCAAGCTCGTGGTGGCCTCCACCGCGGCCGAGCGGCCCGCGCTGCGCGAGATCGCCGAGCGGGCCCGCGCCAACGGGGTGCCCGGCATCGCCGAGCTGGACGCGCTGGCGCTGCGCGACGTCGAGCCGCACGTCGTCGGCACCGGCGCGGTGCACTCCCCGCGCACCGCGATCGCCGACTTCCCCGCGGTCGCCCGCCGCCTGGCCGAGGACGTACGGGAAGGCGGGGGCTCGGTGCTGCTCTCCCACCCGGTGCGGTCGGTCCGGGAGAGCGCGGGCGGGGTGCGCGTCGTGGCCGGGAAGCGCGTCCTGACCTTCGACCGGCTGATCGTCTGCGCCGGGCTCGGCACCGACGCGGTCGCGCGGATGGCCGGGAAGCCCGGCGACGTGAGGATCGTCCCGTTCCGCGGGGAGTACTACGCGCTGGCCGGGAAGGCCAAGGATCTGGTCCGCGGGCTCGTCTACCCGGTCCCCGACCCCCGCTACCCCTTCCTGGGCGTGCACCTGACCCGCAGGATCGACGGCGAGGTGCTGGTCGGGCCCAACGCGGTCATGGCCCTGGCGCTGGAGGGCTACACCTGGCGGGACCTCGCCCCGGCCGAGCTGGCCCGGATCCTGGCCTGGCCGGGCACCCGGCGGCTGGCCGCCCGGCACTGGCGGACCGGCGTCAGGGAGGTGGCCGGTTCGATCGCGCCCGGGTCGTTCCTGAGGGCCGCGCGGCGCTACGTGCCCGCCCTGACCGGTGGCGATCTCGTCAGGACCGCCGGGGGCGTGCGCGCGCAGGCGGTGGACGCGCGCGGCGGCATGCTGGACGACTTCGCGATCGACGTGCACGGCCGCGTCGTCCTGGTGCGGAACGCCCCCTCGCCCGCGGCCACCTCCAGCCTGGCGATCGCACGGCATATTGTGGGGTTAACCTCGATATCGACCAGTTAACTGCTTTCTCATACGGGCCGGTGAGGATGGAACTGTGACCGATTCGCCCGAGGCCCGCCTGCTGATCGTCGAGGACGAGCCGAACATCCTCGAACTTCTCGCCGCGAGCCTGAGGTTCGCCGGGTTCGGCGTCAACACGGCGGGCAACGGCACGGACGCCGTCGCGGCCGTGCAGCGCCATCGCCCCGACCTCATCGTGCTCGACGTGATGCTGCCCGACATGGACGGCTTCGACGTCGTACGGCGCCTGCGCGGCGGCGGCAGCGACACCCCGGTGCTCTTCCTCACCGCCCGGGACGCCACCGAGGACAAGATCCGCGGGCTGACCATGGGGGGCGACGACTACGTGACCAAGCCCTTCAGCCTGGAGGAGGTCGTGGCCAGGATCCGGGCCGTGCTGCGCCGTACCTCCTCGGGCGACCTGGCGCCCCGGCCGTCCCGGCTGACCTTCGCCGACGTCGAGCTGGACGAGGAGAGCCACGAGGTATGGCGCGAGGGCCGGGCGGTGGGGCTGTCCCCGACCGAGTTCAAGCTGCTGCGCTACTTCATGGTCAACGCCGGGCGGGTGCTGTCCAAGGCGCAGATCCTCGACCACGTGTGGGACTACGACTTCCGGGGTGATGTCGGGATCGTGGAGTCCTACGTCTCGGTGCTCCGCCGGAAGATCGACAACGTCGATCCCCGGCTGATCCACACGCTGCGCGGGGTCGGGTACGTGCTGCGCCTGCCGCCGGGGCCGTGATGCTCAACACCACCCCGCTCCGGGTGAAGCTGATCGCGATCGTCCTGATCCTGCTGACGATCGCGCTGACGCTCATCGGGATCGGCAGCGTCTCGATCATGCGGGGTTACCTGATCGACCGCGTCGACGGCCAGACCGTCCTGATCGCCGAGACCGCGCTGCGCCGGATCCACCGGGGGGTCACGCCGATCGGCAAGCCGCTCCCTCCCGACGCGAAGCTGGAGCTCCGTAACGGCAGCGGCGTGGTCTTCGCCACCTTCAGCGGGGCCGACGTGGAGGGCAGGCCGGGGCCCGAGGTGGCGCCCGGCCAGGGCGCGCGGCCGTTCGACAGCGGCGACTGGCGGGTCCGTTCGATCCCGACGGGGGACGGCGGGACCGTCGTCGCGGCCGTGGACATGAGCGAGGTGCGGCAGATCGTCGGCCAGCTCGCCCTGGTGGAGGTGCTCGGCGGCAGCGGCCTGGTGCTGATGCTCGCCGGAGCCGGGGTGCTGATCATCCGCAGGAGCCTGCGCCCGCTGGAGGAGATCGAGCACACCGCCGAGGCCATCGCCGCCGGGGATCTGAGCCGCCGCGTCCCCGACGCCGACCCGCGTACCGAGGTGGGCCGTCTGGGCCGCTCGCTCAACGGCATGCTCGCCCAGATCGAGACGGCCTTCCGGGCCCGGTCGGAGTCGGAGTCCTCGGCCCGCAGGTCGGAGGAGCGCATGCGCAGGTTCGTCGCGGACGCCTCGCACGAGCTCCGTACCCCGCTGACCTCGATCCGGGGTTTCGCGGAGTTCTACCGGCAGGCGCCCGGCATCGACGCCGCGCCGCTGATGCGCAGGGTGGAGTCCGAGGCGGTCCGGATGGGCCTGCTCGTCGACGACCTGCTGATGCTCGCCCGGATGGACCAGCAGCGGCCGCTGGTCATGCGCCCGGTCGACCTGCTCGCCATCGCGGCCGACGCCGTCCACGACGCCCGCATCCTCGCCCCCGACCGCGAGGTCGGCCTCGCGGTGGACGGCTCGGCGCTCATCGTCTCCGGCGACGAGGTACGGCTCCGCCAGGTGGTGGGCAACCTCATGACCAACGCGCTCACCCACACCCCGGCCGGCACCCCGGTGCGGGTGGCGCTCTTCGGCGAGAAGGGCATGGCCGTCATCGAGGTGGCCGACGAGGGACCCGGTCTCACCTCCGAGCAGCGCGAACGCGTCTTCGAGCGGTTCTACCGCGCCGACTCCGCCCGGGGCCGGCGCGCCCCCGAGGACGGCGGCAGCGGGCTCGGGCTGGCGATCGTGTCCGCGATGGTCGAGGCGCACGGCGGGACCGTCGCGGTGGAGTCGGAGCCGGGCAAGGGGGCGACGTTCCGGGTGTTCCTCCCCCTGGCCTCCGAGGCCGGCTGATCCCGCCGTCCCGCCGTCCCGGCTTCCCCGGCCCCGGCTCCCGCCGCGCGGGTTCCCGGGCCCGGATCCGGCCGGTCCCGATTCGACAGGTCCAGATTCGACAGGTCCAGATTCGACAGGTCCAGATTCGGCCGGCCCGGATTCGGTCCCGGGACGCGCCCTCTCCCAGGAAACGTTCAGCCTCGGCTGAGCTGCGCCCCAGCGGAGTGGGCGAGCCTCGGGGGGTGCCGGAAAGAGTGGAAGCCCGTTTGCTGGTCGTGGACGACGAACCGAACATCAGGGAGCTGCTCTCGGCCAGCCTGCGCATGTCCGGGTTCGAGGTGATGACCGCGGCGGACGGCCGGGAGGCCGTGCACTTCGCCGAGCGCCTCCGCCCCGACCTCGTCGTGCTGGACGTGATGCTTCCCGACATGGACGGCTTCACGGTGGCCGGGCGGCTGAGGGAGGTGAGCGGGCAGGTGCCCGTGCTCTTCCTGACCGCGCGCGACGGCACCGACGACAAGGTGACCGGGCTGCGCGTGGCCGACGACTACGTGACCAAGCCGTTCAGCCTGGAGGAGCTCCTCGCCCGGATCCGGGCCGTGCTCCGCCGTACCAGGGGGGATCTGGACCTGCCCGCCCGGCTGCGGGTCGGCGAGCTGGAGCTGGACGAGGAGGCGCACCAGGTCTGGCGCTCCGGGGAGCCGGTGCGGCTCTCGCCGACCGAGTTCAAGCTGCTGCACTACTTCATGGTCAACAGCGGCAGGGTGCTGTCCAAGGCGCAGATCCTCGACCACGTCTGGAACTACGACTTCGGCGGCGACGCCGGGGTGGTCGAGTCCTACGTCTCCTACCTCCGCCGGAAGGTCGACACGGCCGAGCCACGGCTCATCCACACCCTCCGCGGGGTGGGGTACGTCCTGCGCCTGCCGCCGGGTGATTGAATTTTCAGCCGATATTCAGCTCTGACAGACCCGATTCGCAGTTTTGTGTGTTCAAATAGACGAAGCACGACCCCCGATCACCTCGGACGCGTTCGAGAGGCTCGGGTTCGCCTCCAGCTGCGGGGGAGACGAACCCTGTACGGCCTCCGGACGAGGTCCGAGGGCAGTGCCCCACCGCTTTACCGAGTTCGCCCCCGTAACCCGGTCGAGCGGTGGGGCCAAACGCGTCTAGAGGGGTCCTCGCAGGGCAGGACGACCGTATGGGTGACAACGACGGTCTTCTGGAGACGCTGCGGGAGCTGCGGCGGCACCTCGGCCGCGAGCTGTTCCCCCTCGCGATCGGTGACGCGGCGGCCGAGCGCCGCGCGGCGCGCGAGCTGGCCGGGCAGCTCGACGACTACCTCATTCCCCGGCTCACCACGATCGACGCCCCGCTGCTGGCCGTCGTCGGCGGATCCACCGGAGCCGGGAAGTCCACCCTGGTGAACTCCCTGGTCGGCGCGGACGTCTCCGAGCCGGGCGTGCTGCGGCCCACGACCATGGCCCCGACCCTGGTCACCTCCTCGGCCGACCGCGAGTGGTTCACCGCCCAGAACGTGCTGCCCGGCCTGTCGCGCGTCACCGGAGGCGGCAGGGGCCAGCCGGGCACGATCCGGATCGTCACCGCCTCGGCGGTCCCGCCAGGCCTGGCCCTGCTCGACGCCCCGGACATCGACTCGATCGTCACCTCCAACCGCGAGCTGGCCACGCAACTGCTGTCGGCCGCCGACCTGTGGCTGTTCACCACCACCGCCGCCCGCTACGCCGACGAGGTCCCCTGGAGCTTCCTGCGTACGGCCAGGGAGCGCAGCACGGCGCTGGCCATCGTCCTGTCGCGGGTCCCGCCGGAGGCCCTGGGCGTGGTGCGCAAGGACCTGACCCGCCTGCTGGAGGCCAACGGGCTGGGCGGCACCCGGCTGTTCGAGGTGCCCGAGCTGGTACTGCCCGAGGAGAACGCCCGGCTGCCCCGCCAGGCCGTCCAGCCGGTCGCCGACTGGCTGCTGGCCCTCGCCGCCGACTCCCGCTCCCGCGCCGAGGTGGTGCGCCAGACCCTGTCGGGCGCGCTGGAGAGCCTGGCCGTGCGGGTGCCCGCGCTGGCCGCCGCGGTGGAACGCCAGCACGCCGGGGCCGCGGAGCTGCGCTCGATGGCGGACGCGGCCTACGCCGTGGGCCTGTCCACCTTCGACGAGGGCATGCGGGACGGCACGCTGCTGCGCGGCGAGGTGCTGGCCCGCTGGCAGGACTTCATCGGGACCGGCGACCTGATGCGCTCCCTGGAGAGCCGGGTCGGCCGGTTCAGGGACCGGCTCGTGGCGCTCGTCATGGGGCGTCCCGCGCCCGAGAACGAGCTGCGGGTCGCGCTGGAGAGCGGGGTGGAGGCGCTGATCAGGGCCTCGGCCGACGGCGCCGCCGAGCGCCTGCTGGAGTCGTGGTCCTCGAACCCCGCCGGGCGGGCCCTGCTGGAGGAGGCCGGGGTGGCGGTCAGCTCCCGCCTCGGCAGGGCCTCGGCCGTCCTGCCCGCCCGCGCGCAGGACGCCGTCAGGGGATGGCAGGCGTACGTGCTGGACCTGGTGCGGGAGGAGGGGGCGGACCGGCGGACCACCGCGCGGGTCACCTCCTACGGCCTGAACGGGGCCGGGCTGCTGCTCATGATCGCGGTGTTCGCCTCGACCGGCGGGCTGACCGGCATCGAGGTCGGCATCGCCGGAGGCACCAGCGTGCTCAGCCAGAAGATCCTGGAGGCGGTCTTCGGCGACCAGGCCGTCCGTACCCTCACCGTCAAGGCCCGCTCCGACCTGCGGGCGCGCGTGGCGATCCTGCTGGGGGAGGACGCCGACCGCTTCACCGGCCTGCTGGACGCCGTCCAGCCCGCCGACGACACTGCCCCGGCCCTGCGCGCCACCTCCGACGCCGTACGCGAGCACCTGCGCGAGCTTCCCGTCGCGAACCGCCGGGCCGCGCTCCCCGAGGGCTCCGCACGACCACTGGACGCCCCGCCCGGAACACCCGGAGAACTCGGAACATCCGGAGCACCCGGAACGGCGGGAGCACCCGGGAGGCCCGAGGTCTCCGGAACGCCCGTGACGCCCGGGTCCGTCTCCCGGATGAACGGCGATCCCGGCGGCCCACCGGGGACGCGCGGCGGCCCCACCGGGGTGCCGAGGGCGAACGGCACGGAGGGGGACGAGGCGTGAAACTGCTGCGACGAGCGAAGACGGTCCCGCTGGACGACCGGCTGGAGGCGCTGGCGCGGGCCGCCGACCTGGCCGACGGGAGGCTGGACGCCGACGCGGTGGCCGCCGCGCGGTCGGTGGTCTCCCGCGCCGGGGTACGGGCGAGCCTGTCGGTCGACCACACCGCGGTCGCGCTGGCCGGAGCCACCGGCAGCGGGAAGTCCTCGCTGTTCAACCTGCTGTCGGGCACCTCGCTCGCGACGGTCGGGGTCACCAGGCCGACCACCTCCACCGCCCAGGCCGCCCTGTGGGAGGGGAGCGGGGCCGGGCCGCTGCTCGACTGGCTGGAGATCCCCCGCCGCCACGAACTCCTGCCCCTCTCCTCCGGCACGGCACCCCGGACGCCCGGCACGGCGCCCCGGGCGTCCGACGACGACGGGCAGGCGTCCGGCAGCACGGCAACCGGCACGGCGTCCGGTACGGCACTGCAGACGTCCGCCGACGGGCAGGCGTTCGGGACGGACGGTGAGGCCGCCGGGCTGATCCTGCTGGACCTGCCCGACCACGACTCGATCGAGCCCTCGCACCGGATGGAGGTCGACCGGCTCGTCGAGCTGGTCGACCTGCTGGTCTGGGTGCTCGATCCGCAGAAGTACGCCGACGCGGCCGTCCACGACCGCTACCTCCGGCCGCTGGCCCGGCACCGGGACGTCATGGTCGTCGTCCTCAACCAGATCGACCGGCTCTCCCCGGCCGCCGCCGAGCGGTGCCTGAAGGACCTGCGGCGGCTCCTGGACGACGACGGCCTGACCGGCGTCCCGGTGGTCGGGATCTCCACCCGGACCGGCGCGGGCGTTCCCGAGCTGCGTTCCCTGCTCGCCTCCCGGGTCGCCGACCGGAGGTCCTGGGCCGCGCGCCTGGCCGCCGACACGGGCATGACCGCGGACGCGCTCCTGCGGGCGTCCGGCGTCGCCCCCGGCGAGACGCCCCCCGCCGACGCGGGGAACAGGCCGGACAGGCTGGTGAGATCCCTGAGGGACGCCCTCTCGGAGGCCGCGGGAGTGCCGACGGTCGTCCAGGCCGTGGCCAGGTCGCACCGGCACCGCTCGGTCGCCGCCACCGGGTGGCCGCCGACCCGGTGGATCCGGCGTCTGCGTCCGGACCCGCTGCGGCGCCTCCGCCTCGACGTCGCGAGCCGGTCCCCGGACGGCGCGCGCGACCGGCACGAGGCCGGCGGCACCGGTGACACCGGCGACACCGGCGACGCTGCCGGGATCGTCGGGCGGACGTCGCTCCCGGCCGCGACCGTCGTCCAGCGTTCGCGGATGGACACCGCGATCCGGGAGGCCGCCGAGACCGCCTCGGACGGGTTGCCCGCGCCGTGGGCGGTGGCCGTGCGCCAGGCGGCGAGATCGCGCGGGGACGACCTGGAGGACGGCCTGGACCGGGCGGTGGCGACCACCTCTCTCGGGGTCTCACGGCGGCCCCTGTGGTGGCGGCTGGCCGGGGTGGCGCAGTGGCTGGCGCTGGCGACCGTGTTCGCCGGGGGGATCTGGCTGATCGCCCTGGTGGCCCTCGACTACCTGCGGCTCCCGCAGCTCTACCTGCCGACCGCGGGGGAGCTGCCCTGGCCCAGCGCGCTGCTCATCGGGGGCGTCCTGCTCGGGCTGCTGATCGCGCTGCTCTCCCGGGTGGCCGCCTGGCTGGGGGGCCGCCGCCGCGCCCGTAAGGCGGCGCGGTCGTTGCGGGAGAGTGTGGAGCGGGTCGGCCGTGAGCTGGTGCTGGAACCGGTGGGGGAGGAGCTGACGCGCTACCACCGCTTCACCGAGGCGGTCGCGGTGGCGAGGGACGGCACCCGGAACTGAGGGCGCGGGAAGTGCCGTGACATCGAGCGCCTTCGCGGGGACGGGTTCCCGCGGAGGCGCTCTTCCGTGTCCGCCGGCATGCCTTCCGGACGTGTGGCGCGTGTCCGCGGTTGTGTCTTCCGGATGTGTGGTCCGTGTCCGCGGTTGTCTTCCGGACGGGTGGCGCGTGTCCCTCGGCACGCCTTCCGGACGCGCCCCCGTCCGCCGATGTGCCCCCGGGGCGGGGCTGATACATCGATGTGACCCGGGGTCTTCCCGTTTTTGGACATGAATGATTTAACGTTCTGACGAGGCTGTAACGTCTCTACCGCATATATCCCCCCATCAACGCCCGGCCATCTCGCATGCGAACCGGCCGCGTTTTTCCCCTGCCATCCGGAGTCATCAAATGCCCGCAGCACTTGAGATCCACGGCCTGTGCAAGACCTTCGGTGAGAAGGTGGCCGTCGACCACGTGAACCTGACCATCCCCCAAGGCTCCTTCTACGGGCTCGTCGGCCAGAACGGCGCCGGCAAGACCACCACCCTGTCCATGGCCGTCGGCCTGCTCCGTCCCGACGAGGGCAACGCCCGGATCTTCGGCGCCGACGTCTGGTCCGACCCGGCCACGGCCAAGACACTGGTCGGCGTCCTGCCCGACGGCATGGCCATGCCCGAGCGGCTCACCGGCCGCGAGGTGCTGACCTACCTCGGGCTGCTGCGCGGCCTGTCGCGCGACGTCGTCGACCGGCGCGCCGACGAACTGCTGTCCGTGCTGGAGCTCGACGTGGCCGAGAAGACGCTCGTCATCGAGTACTCCACCGGCATGCGCAAGAAGATCGGCCTGGCCACCGCCCTGCTGCACGCGCCGCGGCTGCTCGTACTCGACGAGCCCTTCGAGGCGGTGGACCCGGTCTCCGCCGCGACGATCAAGACGATCCTGCGCGGTTTCGTGGCCGGGGGCGGCTCCGTCGTGCTCTCCAGCCACGTCATGGCCCTGGTGGAGCAGCTCTGCGACCACGTCGGGGTGATCGACAAGGGCAGGGTAGCCGCCGCGGGGCCTCTGGACGAGGTCCGCGGCACCGGCTCCCTGGAGGACACCTTCGTCGAGCTGGTCGGCACCTCCGACGGGGGATCGAAGGAGCTGACGTGGCTGTCGAACTGACCATGGTGCAGATGAAGGTGGCCGTGCTCCGTCACTCGATGACGGGACAGCGGGCCGGCTTCGTCCTCATGGGAGCGCTGCTCGGCCTGACCCTCGCGGCCGGCACGATCATCGCGTCCCTGTCCGGGGCCGACCTGCTCGTGGCCGTCTACGCCGTCTGGATGCTGGGCTGGGTGCTCGGTCCCGTCTTCGCCGGCGGCGGCGACGAGACGCTCCGCCCGGAGTACTTCACGCTGCTCGGCCTGCGACCGCGCCGCCTGGCCACGGGGCTGCTCATGGCGGCCTTCGTCGGGGTGGCGCCCGCGATCAGCCTGATCGCCCTGGCCGGGCTCGCGGTCCTCGGCGTGCGGCTGGGGGTCGTGGCCGCGCTCGTCTCGCTGCCCGCGATGCTGCTCCAGCTCGCCGTGTTCGTCCTGCTCTCCCGGGTCGCGGTCGCCGTGCTCGGCCTGGCCCTGCGCTCCCGCGTGGGCGCGATCGGCGCCGGTCTGGCCAACGGCGTGATCCTGGCGTTCCTGGGTCAGATCTGGGTCGTCTTCGTGGTGCTCGGGGAGACGGACGGCATCCCGCAGGTGGTGACGGACGTGGCCCGCCGTCTGCCCTCCGGCTGGGGGACGGTCGCGGTCGAGGCCGCCGGGTCCGCCGACTGGCCGCGGGCGCTGGCCGCCCTCGGCGGGATGGCGCTGCTCATCGTGCTGCTGCTGGCCGCGTGGGCGGTGCTGCTCACCCGGCGGGCCGGCGCGTCCAGGGCGGCCACGAGGGGACGCCGCCCGATCCGGGCCACCACCGCCGCCGGGGCCGTACTGGCCAAGGAGGCGCGTACCTGGTCGCGTGACCTGGTGCGCACCCACCAGCTGACCTTCGCCCTCGCCTACGGCGTGGCCTTCGCCGCGGCCCCGCTGCTGATGGGCTGGACGGGCATGCTGCCCTGGGCGGGACCGGTCTTCGTCGTGATGGCCGCGGCCATGTCGGCCAACCTCTACGGTACCGACGGCACGGCGCTGTGGCTCATGCTCATGACCCCCGGCGCGAACGACGTCCGCGGGCGGCAGCACGCGTGGCTGCTGGCGGTCGCGCCCCTCGCCGTCGTGCTGACGGTCGGCCTGGCCCTGGTCACCGGCGGGCCGTGGCCCATGCTGCTCGCCGTCCTGCCCGCGCTGCTGGGCGGCGGCGCCGGGCTGGTCGCCCTGATCTCGGTGTACGGGCTCATCCCCGGCACCGACCCGCACCGGCGCGGCGGCAACCCGCTGCGCTCCACCGACGACGACGGCGCGGTCACCGGCATGGTGTACGCGGTGCTGGTGCTGGCGATCCTCACCGCGGCTCCCGCGGCGATCACGGCCGCGCTGTACGGCTGGGCGGGCGTGGCCGTCGGCGTCCTGACCGGGGTGCTCTGGTACCGGGGGCTGGGGCTGCTCGCCGAGCGACGGCTGCTCGCGCACGGGCCCGAACTGCTCAACATGATGCGCACCGGCCGACGGCCGTCCTCCGGGCCGGCCGGCACGCCGGGGGCGCGTACCGGGTTCGAGGACCTGCCGCGTCACGAGCAGATCATCGTGGGGCTCTGCTTCACGTTCGGCGCGATCCCGCTGTTCCCGCAGGGACTGGTGGCCGGCTACCTCAAGGCGACGGGAAGCCCGACGCGCGCGTGGTTCCTGGCCCTCTACCTGCCGCCGTGGCTGCAGTGGCCCACGATCGTGTTCATGGTCCTGCTGGGGGTGGCCGTCTACGTGACGGGAGTGGTCATCCCGTACCGCCGCCGGAGGCTTTCCCGGGCCCAGGCGGGCGAGGAGCCGGCGGTGACGGAGGCGACGGAGGTCACGAGCGGCCTTCGATGAGGGACGCGAGCGGCCGTCGGTGACGGTCTCGCAGGGGTGAGCGCCTCCCGGTGAGGGGGACGGGCCGGGGAAGGAGGATCGGTGGCCGTCTCCCGGGAAGCGCTCGTTCGCGTCCGCCGCGTCGTCGCACGGACCGGCCGTCGCCGGTCGGGGCGTCGGGCGGGGGAGCGCGTCAGGCGGTGAGGTTCACGTAGTACGTCGAGTAACCGTTCATGTCGACCAGGCGGGTGCCGACGCGCCTGGCGGCGGTGCTGCCGATGCCCAGGCAGGAGTCGAAGGCGTTCTGGTAGACGTACATCGGGCCGTAGGGGCCGGTCCAGACGGCCCCGTTGGCGGCCTCGGCGTAGAAGGCGGCGTAGCGGTTGTCGGTGTTGAGGACGTACGCCTCGCCGCCCGGGTTGATGGCCCACCAGCCGCGGGTGCCCCACTGGCCGTAGTCGCGGCAGCCGTCGGGGCTGTAGAACATGATCGCGACCCACACCTTGGAGCTGTAGCGGTTACGGAAGTGCAGCTGCATGGTCTACTCCTCCGCCTCGGTGTCGGCTTCCGTGAAGCGCAGGGCGAGTGGCCTGTCGTCGATCGCGTCGTCGGCCAGCGGGGGAAGGGGGTCACCGCTCTTGGCGGCGACGGCGGTGCGGTCGGCCACCCCGGGGCGCTGGTCCGTCTCGCCCGAATCGGATGCCTTCAGGTCCGTGAAAGCCACCCGTGGATCAGGAGGGATCTCCGTGCCGTTGTCGGGCATGTGCTCACCTGCTTCCTGTTACGTCGGAGGGTGATCGCTCAACAACATACAGTCACGTCAAGGTCATGTAAATAATCGTTTTCATTTCCGTGGGGTGGCCTCCCGTGAATATTGCGTGCATATCGCAACCATCGTATTGTGTGCGATATGCACACATCATCTGCCGTCGGTACCGCCGTGCCCTCCCGCGCGGCACGGCTCGCCTTCGCCGCCCTGCTGGCGGGCATGTTCATGGCCCAGCTGGACGGCAACGTCGTGGTCGCCGCCCTCCCGGCCATGGCCGCCGACCTGCGATCCGGCGGGGCGATCGCCGCCGTCACCGCGGTCTACCTGCTCACCGTCACGGTCTCCACCCCCGTCCACGGCAAGCTCGGTGACCTGCTCGGCAGGCGCGCGGTCTTCCACGGCGCCCTGCTGGCCTTCGCCGCCGGATCGCTGGCCTGTGCCCTCGCCCCGTCCCTGCCCGCCCTGATCGCCGCGCGGGCGGTCCAGGGCGTCGGCGGGGGCGGCCTGGCGGTCACCGCGATCAGCGCCCTGGCGCAGATGTTCACCCGTGAGGAGCTGATCAGGCGTCAGGGGTACCTCATCGGCGTCATGGCCCTCTCCTCGCTGGCCGGACCACCCCTGGGCGGCCTGCTGGCGGCGGGTCCCGGCTGGCGGTGGATCTTCACGGTCAACCTGCCGCTCTGCGCCGTCGCCGCGCTCCTGGCGCTGCGCGGGCTCCCGAGAAGGCCGCCGGAGCGGGCCCGTACCCCGTTCGATCTGGCCGGTGCCCTGCTCGTCGCGGCCGTCGGCGGCGGCACGGTCGCGCTGGGGCCGTCTCGCCCTGGCCATGGGCGTCGCCGGTACGGCGGCACTGGCCCTGCTGCCCTTGTTGCACCAGGCCCCGCGCCCGCTGTCGGTCTCGCTCGCCGTGCTCGGCATGGCCCTGGCGGGCGGCGCCCTCGGCCTGTCCATGCAGGCGTACACGCTGATCGCCCAGGGGCGTGCCCGTCCTGAGCAGATCGGCGCCGCGATGGGCACTCTGACCTTCGCCCGCCAGCTCGGGGGCTCGCTCGGCACCGCCGCGTTCGGCTGGATCCTGCTCGTCGCACCCGGTACGCGCACCGGCCTGACTCTCGTCCTCGTGACGGCCGCGGCCTGCCTCCTGGCCGCCCTGCTCGTGTCACCCCGCACCGAGGACGACCCGGCGCCCGCCCCTCACGGGACGTGAGTGTTCAGGAGCCCTCGTAGAGACGGGTCAGGTCGACGAGCTGTACGTCCACGCGGTCCCGTCCGGGCTCTCTGTGATCACTCTCAGTCAATGAGAAGTACGTTTATTATAAGTCTGTTCATCATTGAATTTCGGCGATGGCCGAGCTCACGGCCGGGGTGTGCCGTACCAGCGCCAGGTGGTGAGGCGCGGGTGTCCCGGCAGCTCGGCGCGGCCGGTGGCCCACAGCAGGGTGGGCCAGGGGTCCGTGGTCCGCGAGGCGTCGGGGAACAGCCGGGCGAGTACCCGCGCGCACAGGCCCGCGGGCGGGGTCCAGTCGAGCCCGAGGCCCTCGGTCAGGTCGTGGGTGTGCACCAGGATCTCCACGATGCCCATCGTGGCGAAGCCCTCGGGGTCGGACGTCCCGTGGACGTGATGGGCGCGGACCTCCGGCGGCGTCGTCCGCGCCATGGCGACCAGCAGCGCGCCGCACGCCTCCAGCACCCCCAGCATTCCCTCGGGTCCCGCCGCCCGGTCCACGTGGATCGCGTTCGCCGGTCCCCCGGGCCTGCGGCGCTCCCACGCGAAGGGTACGACGTCCTCAAGCGGCGGCTTCCTGGGACCGATCTGGGCGGCGTACGAGAAGAGGTCGTCGGCCAGGTGCTCGGCGGTCTCCCAGCGGGACCACTCCAGCGACCCGGCCGGCTGGTCCCAGGCGGGCTCGGGCATCTTCCCGAGGACGCCGACGGCGAGCCGGACGGCCTCGTCGAGATCGTCGGCGGTCACGGGGGAGGTGGTGTTCTCCGGTGGTGTGGACATGCCGGAAAGATATCGACGGCGCCGTGAGACGTACGTCGCGGGCCCGTTCGGACGAAGGCCGGAGTCATTTCGGCGGCAGGCGTTCCGGAGGACGGTCGTACGAGGCGTGTTCTTGTGAATGTGGCCGGGTCGGTCGATGGTGTCGTTCCTCACGCGTGTCAGGAGGGCGGTCCAGGCGGGGGTGCGGAGGGTCGTCAGGCAGTTTCGGCCGAGGAGGAGATCCCGCAGAACGTCCAGGCGTTCGGCGCGTGCGAAGTGGCTGAGGCACATCGCGTCGAACACCAGGGCGGGATCCGATGCGGGAGGGATCAAGGTTCGAGGTCCTGGTCCTCGCGGGCCGGAAGGTCCGACTCCACGATCTGGCCTCGCATGAGTTCCACGGCGCGGGAGGTGGTCATGCGGCTCTTCTTCCATGCCTGCAGCACGGCGTGAGCGTACATCGGCGGTACCCGAACCGCCTGGAGATCGGGCTGCGGCGTCCAGCCCACGGCCTCCATGAGTTCGGCGCGCGTCGGATTCCTCCGCCGCATGTTCCTGGCGTCCCCGTCCGGCAGGACTCCGGCCGCGACCGCCTGGCGGACGGCCAGTGACCAGGATGTCCGGTATCTGGCGGCGAGGACCACGAGGGAATCCCGTAGCGGGCTCTTCTTTCCCGAGCAGCCGTTCAGCACGGATTCGACGGGCAGGAGGAGTTCGGCGGCGAAGGCGTCGACCACCAGTTCTCTTTCGGCGCGGGAGGCGTGAATACCCAGGTCCGCCGAGTACTCATCACCGATGATCATGTGGCCCAGCTCGTGGGCGGCGGTCGCCCGGCGTCTTCCGGGATCCCCCTGGCCGCTGACGACCGCCACGGCGATTCCGTCCTCGATCAGAGAGGCTCCGTCTCCCGGTGCGTCGACCACCGCCACCAGCTGGCCGAGCTCCTCACAGACGCTCATCAGCGAGCTGATCGGATCGCTTCCGAGGCCCAGCCTCCGCCTGACCCACCTCGCCGCCTGCCGGGCGGTGTCGGCGTTCTCCACGGCATCGGGGAACCTCGCGGGTGTGGGAGGAGTCAGCTCCCGCAGCTCGACGAGCTGCCGGACATCGTCCAGCCACGTCGCCAGAGACGCTTCGAGCCGGTACGACTGGCGGGTGGCGTCCGTCGCCGGGTCGTCGACGAGCTCGGTACGACGTGACACGACCGCCGGCGACCGGCGCAGGAAATGCGTCAGCGGAACACCGAGGACCGACGACAGCCGCGCCAGTTCGAGAGCGTCCACCCGGCGGGTGCCCGCTTCGATCTTGGCGATCATCGTACGGTCCAGGTTCATGGCCGATGCGAGCTGCTCCTGGGACAGGGCAGCCGCGACGCGGCATTCACGAACGCGGTCACCCACGTCCGCCCACTCTCCGACCTCTCTCATGGTGCGATAATCGCACGTGGGCCGGTCGGGAACGAGGTGACCTGGCGTTACCGGAACTAATCGTTACCTCAGTTGACGGTGTTGTTCTTCACGTGCCTCAGGAAGGCGGTCCACTGGGTGGGGGTGAGGATGAGGGCGGGGCCGGTGGGGTTCTTGCTGTCGCGGATGGCCCGGTGGTTGCCGGAGAGGTTGGCGATCTCGACGCAGTCGCTTCCGTCGTCACCGGAGAGGGTGGATTTGCGCCAGTGGGCGCTGTGGAGTTCTTTGGTCAGGTCGTCCATCGCTGGATCGCCTCCTTGATCATGTCGCGTGAATCGCTCCGGGACAGAGCGTCCGCACGGATCAGGTCATATCTGAATTCTAGCCTTTTTATCTCTTCGGCCCGCTCGCTCATCCGGTCCCCGGTGCTCTGGGAATCGATATAGGCCACGGGAGGTGCGCTTCCCGGCATGTCGGCGATGGTGAAGCCGCCCAGCAGGCCGAGCACGTTGCGCGCGGTGTGGGGAAGCACCTGAAGAGAGAGCCAGGGTCTCTCCGACATCTCCAGAAGGTAGTGGAGCTGGCCCCTCATCACCTCCGGATCGGCGATGGGACGGTGCAGGATGCCCTCGTCCAGGATGGTCCAGAGCATCGGAGGGTCGGGCCGGTGAAGGATGTTCTTCCGGTCCATGCGGGCCGCGACGCTCTTACTCACCTGCTCGGGAGTGGTGCCGGGGCTGTGGCTGAGGATGGCCTCCGCGTACTGCTCGGTCTGGAGGAGACCGGGCACTATCAAAGCTCCCCAGATGCGCTGGGAGGTCGACTGGGGCTCGAACTCCAGCCAGGAGCGGAACCAGCGGGGGACCTGTGTGGCCGTGCGATCCAGGCGGTCCAGCAGGTCGACGAGCGTCGTGCCCAGGTCGAGCGCCTCGTCCATCTGTTCGGCCAGCTTCCTGGTGGGTGCCCTGTGGCCGTTCTCCAGCATGCTCAGATGGCTCACGGCGAGGGAGACCGCTATGCAGAGCCGCCTTTGGGTAAATCCGGACAAAATCCGGTATTTACGTAGTTCTCTGCCGAATTGAATGCGCGTGGATTCATGTGCATCCGTGTCGAACTCCGGCTCCGATTCTGTCTCCTGACCTGGATCCGCCTCCATCTCCCGCTCTGTCCCTGCGTCCGGCTCTGGATCCATGATGATGCGCATTTCGATCTCCTCTCGCTGCTTCTTTGGGATTCTCCTCCATTTTCATTGCCGAGGGAATGGATGCCAAGTTTTCATGGGTTCACAGTGTTGTGAACTTACATCGCGAACTGTGAACCCCTGGTAATCGCGGTTCGGCTTCCTCTGCGCCTCGGTGTTTGGGACCGTTTTCCCGTCGAGCCGACGCTGTCGCGGGTGTCAGTTGACGGCTCACGCGACAACGGGTCGGTTCAATTCGGTCGGAAGGGGCAATCCCATGGAACCGGAGACGTTCAACGAAATACTTCTGCTCGGTAATGTCGAAGCCGCTTCGCGGGCGCGCGAGGAGGTTCGCAAATGGCTGGGCGAGAGCCATCCGGCCTATGAGGACGCGCGGCTGGCCGTGTCCGAGCTGGTGACCAACGCCGTCCGGCACGCCCGGCACGGGGTCACCGGACAGGCAGGGGCTTTCGACGACGCCCCGCTGGTCCTGCGGCTGCTGGCGTACGGCGGCCTGCTGCGCGTCGAGGTCGTGGACGCGGGCCTGAGTATCGAGGAGCCCCGCCTCCGGGCGGACCCGGCATGCCTCCTGGTGGAGAACGGCCGAGGGCTGGCCATCGTCGGCATGCTCTCGAACGGGAACTGGGGTTGTCGCTCCCACGGCCGCGCCCCCGGCCGGACCGTCTGGTGCGAGATTCCCGCGAACCCGCTGTCCTCCGGCGAGGGTCTCGTCGAGAGATCAGCTCGGCCGTCTCCGGAGGATCCCCTCTCGGACGCGCCGACCTCCGCTCAGCCGGAGTGACGCACCGCTTCCAGCGCCTGCTGGGAGCCGATGAACCACCCCCGGCGGGTGGCGGCAGGCGGGTTCGTTCCCCCCGAGAGAACCCGCGACATGCGCCGCTCCGGCTCCATCTCCCCCGCTGGAGCCCCCGCCGGGGGTCTGTCGTCCCATCGCGAGAACGTGATCGCGAGCCTCGCCGTATGGGAATGGGAATGGGCGCCACGGTGTCTCGTACGTGCCGAGGACACCCTTGGTCCACCCGGGCGTCCACATCATGTGGACAGGGAAAGGCGCAGGGTCGTGGCGGTGTCGCGCAGGGCCTCCAGGAGGGGGAGGAGCAGGGGGTGGCGTTCCGCGCCCCGGCGTACGGCGGCGAAGACGCGGCGTTCGGGGCCCGGGACCTCGCGGACCGTCACGCCGGACAGGCCGGTGCCGCGCAGGGCCAGGCGCGGGACCATCGCCACCCCGGCCCCGGCGGCGGCCAGCGCGACCACCGCGCTGAAGTCATCGGAGGAGTGGGCGAACTCCGGGGTGAAGCCCGCGTGCTCGCAGGCCAGGGCGATCACGTCGTGGCAGGGGTTGCCGGGGTAGGGGCCGATCCAGGTCTCGCCCGACAGGTCCGCGACCGTCACCTCGCCCCCGGAGAGCCGGTGGCCTGCGGGGAGCACCACGTCGAAGGGCTCGGAGTAGAGGGGGATGCGCGAGAGCCGCCGGTCGTCCTCGGCGGGTGCCCCCCGGTACTCCACGGCCACGGCCGCGTCCACCGCCCCGTCCAGGACCATGGTGAGGCTCTGGTCGCCCTCGGCGTCCAGGACGCGCACCCGGATGCCCGGCTGCCTGTCCCGCAGGACGCCGACCGCCGGGGCCACGACCAGGCCGATCGCGGTGGCGAAGGAGGCCACCTTCACCTCGCCCGCCGTTCCGGCGGTGTGGGAGGCGATGTCGGCCCCGGCCCGCTCCAGCTGGGCGAGGACCTCGTTGGCGTGGCCCAGGAGGATGCGGCCCACGGCGGTCAGCCGCACGCCCCGGCCGTCGCGGTCGAGCAGCCGGTGGCCCACCTCGTGCTCCAGGGCCAGGAGCTGCTGGGAGACGGCCGAGGGGGTCAGGTGCAGCGCCGCCGCGGCGGCGGTGATCGTACGGTGGTCGGCGACCGCGCGCAGGGTCCTCAGCCGCCGCGTGTCTATCACGCCTTGTATTGTCGCCGAGGCCGCCGGTGACCTGCGACGCGGGCCCGGCCGCCGAATGACGGCGGACACGGGCCCGCGACGGGCCCTCAGAGGCGTACCGCTGCGGGAGTTCAGCCGCGGGCGGCGATGAACGACGCGATCGCGTGGTCGACGTCCTCGGTGGAGTGGGCCGCCGAGAGCTGGACCCGGATGCGGGCCTGGCCGTGCGGGACCACCGGGTAGGAGAAGCCGATCACGTAGACGCCCCGCTCCAGCAGGCGCTCGGCCATCGCCCCGGCCTCGGCCGCGTCACCGATCATCACCGGCACGATGGGGTGGTCACCGGGCAGGATGTCGAACCCGGCCTCGGTCATGCCGGTGCGGAAGCGCTCGGTGTTGGCGCGCAGCCGTACCCGGGCCTCGTCCGAGCCGCTGATCAGGTCCAGGACACGCAGCGACGCGGCGGCGATCACCGGGGCGAGGGAGTTGGAGAACAGGTAGGGGCGCGAGCGCTGGCGCAACAGCTCGCAGATCTCCCCGCGCGCCGCCACATAACCGCCGCTGGCCCCGCCGAGGGCCTTGCCGAGCGTGCCGGTGAGGATGTCGACCCGGTCGCGTACGCCGTGCAGCTCGGGGGTGCCGCCGCCGTGGTCGCCGACGAAGCCGACGGCGTGCGAGTCGTCGACCATCACCATGGCGTCGTAGCGGTCGGCCAGGTCGCAGATCTCGGCCAGCGGGGCGACGTAGCCGTCCATGGAGAAGACGCCGTCGGTGACGATCAGCCTGCGCCGTGCGTCGGAGGACTCCTTGAGCCGCGCCTCCAGCTCGGCCAGGTCGCGGTTGGCGTAGCGCAGCCGCCGCGCCTTGGACAGCCGGATGCCGTCGATGACGCTGGCGTGGTTGAGCGCGTCGGAGATCACCGCGTCGCGGTCGTCGAGCAGCGTCTCGAACACCCCGCCGTTGGCGTCGAAGCACGAGCTGTACAGGACCGTGTCCTCCTGGCCGAGGAAGGCCGACAGCCGCGCCTCCAGCTCCTTGTGCACCTCCTGGGTGCCGCAGATGAAGCGGACCGACGCCATGCCGAAGCCCCAGCGGTCCAGGGCCTCCTTGGCGGCGGCGACCACCTCGGGGTGGTCGGCCAGCCCCAGGTAGTTGTTGGCGCAGAAGTTGAGCACCTCGCCGCCCCCGGCGACCGCGATCCCGGCGCGCTGCGGGGTGGTGATGACCCGCTCGGGCTTGAGCAGGCCGGCCTCGGCGATCTCGTCCAGGGTGGTACGCAGGTCGTCGCGGACGTTGTCGAACATCAGGCCGTCCAATCCAGAATGATCTTGCCGGTCGTGCCCCCGGCGGCGGTGTCGAAGGCCGCGTCGAAGTCGCGGTAGGAGAAGCGGTCGGTGATCACGGGGGAGAGGTCGAGGCCCTTCTCCAGCAGCACGGACATGGCGTACCAGGTCTCGTACATCTCCCGGCCGTAGATGCCCTTGATGGTGATCATGGAGGTCACGATCGTCGCGAAGTCGACGGCGAACTCGGCGGCGGGGAGGCCGAGCATCGCGATCTTCCCGCCGTGCGACATGTTGGCGATCATCTCGCGGAGCGCGCGGGGGTTGCCCGACATCTCCAGGCCCACGTCGAAGCCCTCGCGCATGCCCAGCTCGTGCATGCCCTCCTGGACGTGCGTCTCGGCGACGTTGAGCGCCAGCGTCACGCCGAGCTTGCGGGCCAGCTCCAGCCGTTCGGGGCTGACGTCGGTGATGACCACGTTGCGGGCGCCCACGTGCGTGGCCACGGCGGCGGCCATCAGCCCGATCGGCCCGGCGCCGGAGATCAGCACGTCCTCGCCGACCATCGGGAAGGTCAGGGCGGTGTGCACCGCGTTGCCGAACGGGTCGAAGATCGCCGCGATGTCCGGGTCGACCCGCGTCCGGTGCACCCAGACGTTGGAGGCCGGGAGCGTCACGTACTCGGCGAAGGCGCCGTCGCGGTTCACCCCCAGGCCGATGGTGTTGCGGCACAGGTGCCGCCGCCCGGCCATGCAGTTGCGGCACTTGCCGCAGACGATGTGCCCCTCGCCGCTGACCAGGTCGCCGACGGCGATGTCCTCCACGCCGGGCGCCACCTCGACCACCTGACCGCAGAACTCGTGGCCGACGATCAGCGGTATCCGGATCGTCTGCCGTGCCCAGGCGTCGAAACTCCGGATGTGCAGGTCGGTGCCGCAGATCCCGGTGCGCAACACCCTGATCAACACCTCCCCGGCGCCGACGGACGGATCGGGCACGTCCGTCAGCCACAGGCCGGGTTCGGCCCGTTCCTTGACCAGTGCCTTCATGGCGGATCTCCCCTCGTTCCGACCTTACGCACTGTGCCCGGTGGCCTTCGGGAGTGTCCATCGCGGTTTTCTTAACCCCACCGATGGCATTGCTTCACACCCGGCTCCCGGGACCTGGAGGGGTACCCGGACACACGACCGCAAACCAGGAGGTTACCCGCCCGCGCGGTCACCCTCGCCGCCGCCGTGGCCGTTCCGCCGGGTGTCCGGACACGAGCGCGCCCGCCTCTCCCGGCCGCGCCCTGGAGCGGGCGGGCAGGGAGGGACGGGCGGGGAGAGCGGGGCGGAAGGGGGAGCTACTCCCCCTGCGGGGGACGCTCCTCACGGACGGGGCGCTCCTGGACGGGCTGCTCCTCGCGGGGAAGGCGCTCCTGCGGGAGGTGGTGCTCCTCCTGGGCGCGCGGGAGGCCGTCGCCGAGCGGGGACGCCGGGGCCGCGTTGAGCTGGCGCGGGCCCAGGTCGGCCTCGGCCGCCTCGGCGACCGCGTCGGCGGCGGCCTGCTCGGCCTGCTTGCGCTGCTCGGCGGCGGCCTCGTTGACCCTGGGGGTCTCGCGGGCGGCCGGCGACTGCGGCAGCGCCTCGGTGAACGCCTTGGAGACGCCCTGGATGGCGGAGGTGACCTCGCTGGGGATCACCCAGAACGTGTTGTTCGGGCCCTTGGCGAGCTCGGGCAGGACCTGCAGGTACTGGTAGGCCAGCAGCTTGGGGTCGGGGTCGTTGCGGTGGACCGCCTGGAAGACCTCGTCGATGGCCTGCGACTGTCCCTCGGCCTTGAGGATCGCGGCGCCCCGCTCACCCTCGGCCCGCAGGATCGCGCTCTGCTTGTCACCCTCGGCGGTGAGGATCTGCGACTGCCGCTGCCCCTCGGCGTTGAGGATCGCGGCGCGCTTGTCCCGCTCGGCGCGCATCTGCTTCTCCATCGCCTCCTTGATGCTCTTGGGCGGGTCGATGGCCTTGATCTCCACCCGGTTGACCCGGATGCCCCACTTGCCGGTCGCCTCGTCGAGCACGCCGCGCAACTGGCTGTTGATCGTGTCACGCGAGGTCAGCGTCATCTCCAGGTCCAGCGAGCCGACCACGTTGCGCAGCGTGGTGACGGTGAGCTGCTCCACCGCCTGGATGTAGTTGGCGATCTCGTACGCCGCCGCCCGGGGGTCGGTGACCTGGAAGTACAGGACGGTGTCGATCTCGACGACGAGGTTGTCCTCGGTGATCACCGGCTGGGGCTGGAACGACACGACCTGCTCACGCAGGTCGATCATCGGATAGACCCGGTCGATGTACGGGATCACGAAGTTGAGTCCGGGCCCGAGGGTGCTGTGGTAGCGGCCGAGCCGTTCCACGTTGCGGGCCCTCGCCTGAGGGACGATGCGCACCGAGCGGATCACGGTGAAGACCGCCAGCAGGACGATGAGAAGTCCGGCTATGAGCAGAGGATCCATGGGTCACTCCCGGGGATACACGAGCGCGGTGGCGCCCTCGATCTCGATGACGTCGACGGTCGCCCCGGCGGGGATCACCAGGGTCTCGTCATAGGCCCTGGCCGACCACTCCTCGCCGCCGATCCGCACCCGGCCGTCCCGGCCGGTCACCTCACGGAGCACGTAGGCGGTCCTGCCCACGAGCGCCTGGATCCCGAACCTCTGGCTGCGGGAGCGCTGGGTCAGGTGGCGCTTGGCGATGGGCCGGACCACGACCACCCCGGCGCCCAGGGCGATCGTGAAGGCCACGAGCTGGAGCGGCACCGGCAGCCCGAGGACGGCGGCGACGGAGCCGAAGAGCGCGGCGCCTCCGAGCAGGCCGAGCGCGGTGGTCAGGGTGAAGATCTCCGCGATCCCCAGCACGACGGCCACGATCAGCCAGATGACCCAGTAATCCATGCTCCGGCCCTCCTACTCGTACAACGGGACGGATGCCCGGGAGGTTCCTTCTCACCGTATGTCGTACGTGTGAAAGCCGCCACGATCCGGGGTCCGGTGGACCCCGGGTACGTTTAGCGTGCCGGCTCGATCCTTCCCGAGACCTCGCCCAGGGCGATCACGGTCCCGCCGGGCCCGGGAGCGGTGGCGGTGATCGTGACGACGTCCCCGTCCTCCAGGAAGCTCCGCGCGGAGCCGTCGGGGAGCTTGAAGGGCTCGCTCCCGTTCCAGCTCAGCTCGATCAGCGAGCCGCGCTCGCCCGGCTCGGCGCCGGAGACGGTGCCGCTGGCGTAGAGGTCGCCGGTGCGCAGGGACGCGCCGTTGACGGTCATGTGGGCGAGCATCTGGTCGGGCGTCCAGTACATGTCCCGGTACGGCGGCCGGGAGACGACCTCGCCGTTCACCGCGACCTCCAGCCGCACGTCCAGGCCCCACGGCTCCTGCCTGCGCAGGTAGGCGGGCGGCTCCGGGTCCTGGCCCCGCCCCTCGACGCGGGCCTCGGACAGGGCGGCGAGCGGGGTGACCCAGGGGGAGACCGAGGTGGCGAAGGACTTGCCCAGGAAGGGGCCCAGCGGGACGTACTCCCACGACTGGATGTCGCGGGCGCTCCAGTCGTTGACCAGGGTCACGCCGAACACGTGGTCCTCGAAGCGTCCGGCCCGCTCTCCCAGGGCCGTCGGGACGCCCACGACGAAGCCCAGCTCCGCCTCGATGTCCAGCTTGGCGGACGGTCCGAAGACCCCGGCGCCGCGCTGGCCGGTCGGCCGGACGATCGGGGTGCCGGAGGGGACGACCGTCCCGGCCCTGCCGTGGTAGCCGACCGGCAGGTGCCGCCAGTTCGGCATCAGCGGCTCGCCGTCCGGGCGGAACATCCGGCCCAGGTTGGAGGCGTGCTCCAGCGAGCAGTAGAAGTCGACGTAGTCGGCCACCTCGAACGGCAGGTGCAGGGTGACCTGCTCCAGCGGGACGAGGTGCCGCTCGGCCACCGCCAGGTCGGTGCTCAGCTTGTTCTGGATCAGTGCCCGGGTGTCGCGCCACGCGGCCGGGCCCCTGGACATGAAGGCGTTGAGCGAGCCGGTGGCGAACACCTCGTCGTGCAGGGCGTCGGCGAGGTCGAGGACGTGGTCGCCGTAGCGGACGCCGACCCGGGGGGTCTGTCCCTCGTGGCGGGAGAAGACTCCGTAGGGCAGGTTCTCCGGACCCCAAGACATCACGCGATCTCCTCTGCTGTGTCGAACGTCGTACCGGGTGCCGGCGTGGGCCGGGAAGTCGTCCCGGCTCCGGGGCCGGGAGCCGGGGTGGGCGCGGGCGGGCGGTGCGGGACCAGTCCCAGGGCGACCAGGTCGTCGATCGGGGTGCCCGTGCTGCACGACCCGTAGGAGACCAGCAGTTCCCTGGCGCGCCCGGCGACCTCCGGTGGCACGGCATGGGCCGTGCGCACCAGCCCGCCGACGTCGGTGAGCTTCAGCACCGGCACCGGGTCGCGTCCCTGTACGGCCGCGCACACCGCGAGGACCAGGTTGAGGAAGCCGTGCCGGTCCACGCCCAGCGCCGGGTCGAAGTGGCGGACCGCGTTGTGCAGCCCGGCCGTCGCCTTGAACGGCACGCCGTGCCCGGCGCAGTACGCGATGAAGGCGCCCAGGTCCTCGGCGCGGGGGAAGGCGTCGGCGGCCGGTCCGCCGCAGCGGACCTTCAGGCCCGGTCCCGAGCCGTCGCGCGGCAGGGACGTCAGGTCACGGGGGTCGACCTCGACGAAGAGCCGGGCCTCGCCGGGGATCCGGCCGGCCAGCCGGTCCGCGACGGCCCCGGGCGTCTCGCCGGGTCCCTGCCGCACCTCGACGAGCTCCACGACGAGGTCGTCGAGCGGCGGCAGGGCGGGAACGTCCATGATCAGGCCGAGCCGGATCGGGAAGGTCAGGTGGTCGCGGAGCTCGTCCAGGCGACCGGCCGGGCAGAGGAAGCGGTGGGTGAGCACCGGGTCGTTGCCCGCCAGGTCGGTCCTGTGCCGTTCCAGCGCCTCGGCCATCGGCAGCGCGGTCGGCGGGAAGAGGCCGGCGTCGTCGACGAGGCCGCGGAAGAGCGGAGCCGTACCCGTACCCGTGCCCGTCTCCGGACCCGCGGGCACGGTGGTCACACCGGTGTCCGTGTCCGTGTCCGTTCCCGTGCCGCTGTTCGCGTCTGCGCTCATGGCCTGTCCCTACCCAGCCGCGGCCGCATGACCGGGTCCTGGCGCACGGTCGTGCGGGGGAGAGCGGCGGGGCGGGGGAGAGCCCTCGTCACCGGGCCCACGTCCAGGCGTATCCCGGGTCCTCCACCGACAGTCCGGCCGGGCCCAGGTCGAGCGGGCGGAAGGTGTCGACCATCACGGCCAGCTCGCTCGTCTCGGTGTGGCCCTGGCGCACCGCCTCGATGACGGCCTCGACGGCGCCGGGCTGCGGCCCGTGGGTGAACCCGGCGGGGTGCAGCGAGACCGAGCCGACGTCGATGCCCGAGCCCCGGCGCGCGGTGTAGTCGCCGCCCGCGTAGAACATCAGCTCGTCGGAGTCGACGTTGTGGTGGTTGTACGGGATCGGGATCGCGTCCGGGTGGAAGTCGAGCGGCCGGGGGCAGAACGAGCAGATCACGAAGTTGGGACCCTCGAAGGTCTGGTGCACCGGCGGCGGGGCGTGGGTGCGCTTCACGATCGGCTCGAAGTCGTTGATGTTGAACGCGTACGGGTAGAGGCAGCCGTCCCAGCCGACCACGTCGAACGGGTGGTTGCGGTAGACCAGGCTGGTGAGGCCGCCGCGCGTGCGGACCAGCACCGGCACCTCCTCGCCCTCGACGACCAGCGGCTCCTGCGGGGTCCGCAGGTCGCGCTCGCTGTAGGGGGCGTGCTCCAGGAACTGGCCGTACTGCGACAGGTAGCGCTTGGGCGGGCGGATGTGCCCGGCCGCCTCGACGGTGAACGCGGTGACCCGGCCCTGCGGCACCCACCGGTGGATCGTCCCGGTGGGGATGACCACGTAGTCGCCCTCCCCGGCCTCGATGACCCCGTACGTCGACTCGAACCTGGCCCGTCCGCTCGCGATGTAGACGCACTCGTCACCCATGGAGTTGCGGTAGAGGCCGCTGGCGGTGTCGGTCGCGGCGTAGGAGAGGCGGACGTCGGAGTTCCCGGCGAGCAGCCCGCGCCCGGTGACGAGGTCGCCCCCGTCGGGAAGGTCCTGGGTGCGCAGGTGACGCGGGGAGAGCGGCAGGTTGGGGCTGAGCACGGCGGTCTCGTCGGGCGCGACGGCCTCGGCCTTGATGATCGCCGTGGGGAGGTGGCGGTGGTACAGCAGCGACGAGTCGCTGGAGAACCCCTCCTCGCCCATCAGCTCCTCCGCGTACAGCCCGCCGTCGGGCCGCCGGAACTGCACGTGCCGCTTGCGGGGGATCTCTCCCACGACCCGGTAATACGGCATCCGCTTCTCCCGCTCTGTCCGCTTATCGGACGCATACGTCCTTTATACGTACAACGATCGGTCAGCGCGGGAGAGATGTCAAACATGCCGGTACGCGCGTCAGCGGGTCCGGCGGTAGCGGACGATCGGGCCGAGCAGGCCCGGGACCGTCTCGAAGGGGACCATGCCCAGGCGCCCGGCGACGGCGGCCGACGCGGCGTTGCCCTCGTCGACCTCGGCCAGCACCTCGGGCAGGCGCAGGACGTTCAGCGCGTGCTCCACCACGGCCCGCGCGGCCTCGGTCGCGTAACCGCGCCCCCAGGCCGAGGGGGCCAGGCTGTAGACCACCTCGACCCCGAGATCCTCCAGGAGACGCAGCCCGGCGGTCCCGATCGGCTCGGCCTCCCGCGATTCCCGGACGGTCCAGATCCCGTACCCCGACGTGGCGAAGTCGCTCTCGCTCTCCTCGACGATCTCGGCGATCTCCGCCGGTGACAGGATCGCCCCGTCGAACAGGAACCGCCGTACGTCCGGCGTGGTCCAGTGCGCGTGCAGCCCCTCCAGGTCATCCGCGTGCACCGGGCGCAGCACCAGCCGCCCGGTCTCCAGGACATGGTTCATCCGCGACCTCCAGGACGATCACCGATCCGTCCCCACACATTAACGACCGCGCGTCGGACGGGACGGTTCGATGTCCGGCGGTCGCCGTTCCCGGGGATCGAACTCCGGTCCGGTGCGCCGGGCGGCGGGATCCGCACGTCGGCGAAGGTCCTCGGGTCGGCGCCGGGCGGCCGGGACCCGCACGTCGGCGAAGGTCCTCGGGTCGGCGAGGGACCTCAGGTCAGCGAGCCCGACAGTTCGGCCGCCGCGACGGCGACGCGGGGGCCGACGACGTCCGGGTCGAGGGCGGTGAAGGCGACCACCCCCACCGACGCCTCCAGCCAGGGAAGGCCGGGCACGGGAGCGGCGACGCCCCTGGCCCCCTCCTGGAGCTGCCCCTCGGAGGCCAGGTAGCCGGTGCGGCCCTCGCGCAGGGCGAGGATGGCCAGCCCGGCCGCCCCCAGGGTGAGCGGGTGGCGCGCCCCCTCGCGGTAGGCGACGTGCATGCTCGTCCAGGAGGGTTCGACCACCGCGACCGCCAGGCCCTCGTCGCCCTCGGCCACCGTCAGGTGCGCGGTCGCCCCGACCTCCTCGGCGAGCTTGCGCAGCGTGGGCAGGGCGTCCTCGCGCAGCAGCGGCTGCACCGCGCGGGCCAGGACCAGGACGCCGAAGCCCAGGTGGACCCGGCCGCCGCCGTCCCTGCGGACGAAGCCCTCGTTCTGCAGGGTGGTCAGCAGCCGGTACACCGCCGGACGGCTGAGCCCCAGCTCCGCGGCCAGTTCCGTGGGGGTGCGGCCCCGGTGCCCGTCGGCGAGCAGCCGCAGCAGCCGCAGGCCGCGCTCCAGGGTCTGCGAGGATTCGGCCGCCATCTAGGGTGTCCGCCGGGCTGGAACCATGCCCCGATTATCACCGCCGCCCCGCTCCGGGCCGACACCCCCCGCCCCCGGGTGCGTCTCCCTTTTCGGTACGTCCCGACGTGAGGCGTGTTCCCGCGCCACGTGCTGTCGCGAGGCGTGTCCCCCTGCCGCGTGCCGTCGCCGGGCCTGTCCTCCCCGCGTGCCGTCGCCCGCGCTCGGACCGGTCGGTGATCTTGTCATGCCGGTAATAACCGGCGCCCGGGAATGTGGAGGGCTGTGGCAAGAATCGCGGGAAGCGCCTGACGTAAGTTGCTAGGTCCCTGTACCGCGGTGAGGGGACCTTGAGCATGCGCGAGACGCTGATCGCCCAGGTTGGACGCTGGGCGCGGGAGATCCCGGACGCCCCCGCCTACACCTTCATCGACCACTCCACCGGGCGGGACGGGGTCGAGCACACGCTCTCCTGGGCCGGGGCCGACCTGCGGGCGCGGGCGCTGGCCGTACGGCTCCGCGAGGTGATGCTCCCGGGGGAGCGGGT
Source organism: Streptosporangium sp. DT93 (assembly GCF_049844535.1). Classification (NCBI taxonomy): domain Bacteria; kingdom Bacillati; phylum Actinomycetota; class Actinomycetes; order Streptosporangiales; family Streptosporangiaceae; genus Streptosporangium; species Streptosporangium sp. DT93. The sequence goes on along the minus strand of NZ_JBNCLF010000024.1, from coordinate 57,306 downwards.
GGCGATCCTGGCGCCGCAGGGGCTGGACTACGTGGTCGCGATGCTCGGCGCGATGTACGCCCGGGTGATCGCGGTGCCGCTCTTCGCCCCGGACCTGCCCGGCCACGCCGACCGTCTGCTGCTGGCCTACACCGACTCCGACCCGGTGTGCGTGCTCACCACGACGTCCGCGCTGGAGGGCGTGCACGCCTTCCTGGACGGCCGCTCCGTCCCCCGTCCCAAGCTGGTCCTCACCCTGGACACGGTCTCCGGCCTGCTGGCCGACGAGTGGGAGCCCGAGCCGATCGGCCCCGGCGACCTGGCGTACCTGCAGTACACCTCCGGCTCGACGCGCACCCCGGCCGGGGTCGAGATCAGCCACGGCAACGTCACCGCCAACGCCCGGCAGCTGTGGGCGGCCTTCCGCGCCACCCCCCGCGTCTCCACCGCGGCGCTCTGGCTGCCGCTCTTCCACGACATGGGCCTGATCGCCACCATCGCCGCGCCGATCGTGGGCGGCAACCGGGCAGTCTTCATGGACCCGGTGGCGTTCGTCATGCACCCGGTGCGCTGGCTGCGGATGCTCGCCGCGTACGAGGACGTGTTCACCGGCGGCCCGAACTTCGCCTACGAGTACACGGCGAGCCGCGTCACCGAGGAGGAGAAGGCCACGCTGGACCTGTCCGGCGTCTCGGTCATGCTCAACGGCGCCGAGCCGCTCCGGGGCGGCACGATCCACCGCTTCTCGGAGGCGTTCGCCTCGTGCGGGCTGCGTCCCGAGGCGCACACCCCCGGCTACGGCCTGGCCGAGGCGACGGTGTTCGTCACGGCCATGGACCGGGACCTGCCCGCCCGCGTCACCCTGTTCGACCGGGACGCGCTGACCGCCGGGCGCGCGGTGCCGCACACCGGCCGGGGCCGGGTCAGCGACCTCGTCTCCTGCGGGGTGCCGACGGGCCAGCAGGTGGTCGTCGTCTCCGCGTCCGGCATGCCCAGGCCGGACGGCGAGGTCGGCGAGATCTGGGTACGCGGCCCGAACGTCGCACGCGCCTACTGGCGGGACGGGGAACGCAGCGCCGAGGTGTTCGGCAACGTCCTCCGGGCCACCGAGGGTACAGCCGGTACAGCCGGTACAGCCGGCGCGGGCGGCACGCACGGTACCCACGGCATGGGCGGTCCTGGCGGTGCCGGCGGCACCCACGCGGAGGGCGCCTGGCTGCGGACCGGTGACCTGGGTGTCCTCTACGAGGGCGAGCTCTACGTCACCGGGCGGATCAAGGATCTGATCATCGTCGACGGGCGCAACCACTATCCACAGGACGTGGAGGCGACCGTGCAGGAGGCCGACCCGGCCGTCCGCAGGGACCACGTGGCCGCGTTCGCGGTGCCCGGCGAGGAGACCGAGCTGCTGGTGGTGGTGGCCGAGCGGTCGCGCAGGGCCGGGGGGCGGGACGAGGACGAGGTCGCGGCGAACGTCCGCGTCGCCGTCGCCAAGAACCACGACCTGCGGCTGCACGACCTCGTACTGGTGGAGGCCGGGGCCGTGCCGCGCACGTCCAGCGGGAAGATCGCCCGCCGCGCCTGCGCGCGGGCCTACCACGACGGCGTGTTCCCTGGCGGCGCGTCGTACGGGGACGCGCCGCCCGGCGGGCCCGCAGAGGACGCGTCCAGCGCGGATGCGTCCACCGTGAGGGTGCCCGGCGAGGGTGCGGCCGGCGCCGGTGAGGACGCGACCGGCGGGCGAGGTGCCGGCGTCTGATGTTCGAGTCGCTCGGGCGGGCCGTCTACCGGGGACGCTGGTCCCTGCTGGTCCTGGGGACGGTGTTCGGGCTCCTCGCCGGCTACGTCGGGCTGGGGCTGTTCGGCAGGATGTCCGACGGCGGCTTCGAGGACCCGGGAGCCGAGTCCACCTCGGCCGCCCGGTGGAGCGAGCAGTGGTTCGGCGGGAACTCGCCCGACGTGGTGGCCCTCTACACGCACCCCGCCTACGAGGCCGCCGACGCGGAGTTCGAGAAGGACGTGCGGGCCTCGCTCCGCGCGCTGCCCGCCGAGCACGTCGCGAGCACCACCACGTACTGGACGACCAGGGCCGACGACCTGGTCTCCGAGGACAGGCACTCCACCTACGCGCTCGTCACCCTGCGCGGCGGGCAGCTGACCAAGCAGGACGGCTACGCGGAGATCGAGGACGAGCTCCGCCGGATGCCCGCCGGATACACCGTCAAGCTGGGCGGCCGGATCCCGCTGCTGCTGGACCTCAACGCGCAGACCGGCGCGGACCTGCGGCAGGCCGAGGCCATCTCGATGCCGATCCTGCTCGTCCTGCTCGTCCTGGTCTTCGGCAGCCTGGTCGCGGCGGGCCTGCCGCTGGTCGTCGGGCTGCTCTCGGTGGCGGGCGCGCTGCTGCTGCTGCGACTGCTCACCGAGGTGACCGACGTCTCGGTGTTCTCGCTGAACGTCGTGACGATGCTCGGGCTCGGGCTGGCCATCGACTACTCGCTCTTCGTGCTCAGCGCCTTCAGGGAGGAGATCCGGCGGGGGGCGTCCACCGAGGCGGCGGTGGTGCGGACCATGGCCACGGCCGGACGCACCGTCGCCTTCTCCGGGCTGACCGTGGCGACCTCCCTCAGCGGCCTGCTGCTCTTCCCGCAGATGTTCCTGCGCTCCATCGGGCTGGGCGCCGCCGCGGTCGTGCTGGTCGCGATGGCTGCGGCGCTCGTCGTGCTGCCCGCGCTGCTGGCCGTGCTCGGGCCGAGGGTGGACGCGATCAGGCTCATGCCCGACTTTGGACGCCGCAGGAGGGGCGCCTGGCACTCCATCGCCTCCAGCGTGATGCGCCGCCCGGTCGCGTACCTCCTCGGGGTCGGTCTGCTGCTGCTCGCGCTGGCCGCGCCCTTCGCCCACGCGCGGTTCGGCAGCGTGGACCACCGCGTGCTGCCCGAACGGTTCGAGAGCCGCCAGGTCGCCGAGGCGATCAACGCCACGTTCGCCAAGAACGCGATGTCGCCCATCGAGGTCGTCGTGCTCGTCGAGCGCGACCTCGTCGGGCCGATGACCACCTCGGCGCCCGGCGCGCTCACCTCCGAGGTCGGCACCCCGCGCGGCCCGGTCGGCGTCGGCGACTCGGGGATCACCCCGGTCACCCAGGTGGGACCGCCGGACGTCAGGGTCTTCGCGGAACGCCTGCACGCCCTCGACCACGTCACCGGCGTCGACGTCACCGGCGTCTCGCAGAACAGCGGCGCCGTGCGGCTCGCGGTCCGCTACGACACCGACCCGATGTCGGACGAGGCCCGCGCGCTGGTCGACAGGATCCGCGAGCTGCCGCCCGAGCCGAACTTCCAGGACGTCGTCGTGGGCGGCGCCACCGCCGCGCAGCTCGACCTCCAGGCCGGCCTCCGCGCCACGCTGCCATGGACCGCGCTGGTGGTCTGCCTCATGACGGGCCTGCTGCTGTTCGCCGCGTTCGGCTCGATCCTGCTGCCGGTCAAGGCGATCCTGATGAACGTGCTGTCCCTGGGCGCGTCGTTCGGGGTGATCGTCTGGGCCTTCCAGGACGGCAACCTCGCGGGCCTGCTGGGCTTCACCCCGACCGGGACCATCGAGGCGACCATCACGGTGCTGATCCTCGCCGTGGTGTTCGGACTGTCCATGGACTACGAGCTGTTCCTGCTCAGCAGGGTCCGCTCGGAGTGGCTGCGCACCGGCGACAACACCGTGGCCGTGGCGGCCGGGCTGGAACGGACCGGAGGGGTCATCACCAGCGCGGCGCTGCTGCTGCTGGTCGTCATCGCCGCCTTCTCCACCGCCGGGATCACCGTCGTCAAGATGCTCGGGGTCGGCATGTTCGTGGCGATCGTGGTGGACGCCACCCTGGTCAGGGGTCTGCTGGTGCCCGCGACGATGCGGCTGACGGGCGAGGCCAACTGGTGGCTGCCGGTCGCCCTGCGCGGCATCCACCGCCGGGTCGAACTCCGCGAGCTCCACGAACACGCGCGGGGCGAGCTTCCCGCGACGTACGTGACGGTGGAGCGCGAACCCGTGCGGGGGTTCCGCCGCACCGTGGCCGCGCACCGCCTGGAGCTTCCCCCCGCCCCGCCCTCCCCGCCCTCCCCGTCCTCTCCGCGAGCCGCGCGGGCCACGCGGTCGCCCGTCGCGCGGGCCGCTCGCCCGGCCGTTCCTCTCGGTCCCGCACGGACGGTTCCGGCCGTTCCGGTACGCGTGATCGCCACGACGCGGGAGGACGTGGTGCGGCCGGACGACGACGAGATCGTCATACCGGCCACGGTGCTCCACCCGTACGAGCCGCTCCCTTCCGCGACCGTGCTCCACCCCTACGAACCCCCTCCACCCCCGGCCCGCGTCCCGCCCTCCGTCCACTTTCCGCCTCCCGTCCCGGAACCCGAGCCCTTCGTCCAGGCTCCGCCTCCCGTTCCGGAGCCCTCGCTCGCCGATTCGCTGTTCGCCGAGCCGCCGTTCGCACCGGCTCCGCGCCCCGCATGGTCAGAGCCCGAACCCGTGCGGTCGGCACCCGAGCCCGCGCGCCCGGAGCCGGAACCCCCTCGACGGGCCCCCGAACCTGTGCGACCCGCACCGGGACCCGTCCGGCCGGGGCCGGAACCCGCGCGGCCGTCCGGTCGCAAGCCGAAGAGGGTCATCAAGCCGAACCTGAACGGTCCCGGCTGGCACTGGGGGGAGGATGACGAGGAACCGTCCGGGCCGGCTCCGGATCCACGGCCCGCGGGCGGGTCCGTGCCGCTCACGGATACCGGCCCGGTGCCCCCTGTGCCGGAACCCGCCGTGCCGGTCGTGCCGGTGGTCAGCAGCCACCTGATCGACCAGCTCGAACCACAGATCCGCCCGGCACCCGTACGGCGCGTGCCGCCCGCCGTCCCGCCGGCGAGCGCGTCCCCTACGCCTTCCTCCGCACCTTCACCTTCCTCTCCGCCCCCGCCTCCGCCCCCGCCCCCGCCTCCGGTCCCGTCGCCCGCGGAGGTCGCAGGGCCGGACGAGGAGCCCGCGTGGAGGGGGGACGAGAGGCGGGAGGCGCGGGGCGGCGCCGTGGGCTGGGTGGCCGTGGAGGCCCGGAGCACGCGGGTCGCGCGGCCCACCGCCGACGGGTCCGGCTGGGAGTGGATCGAGGTGGAGGAATGAGCGACCTCGCGTCCGCACCCCCGGCCCCGCCCCTGTCGCGTGGACGGCACAGGCTGCTGTTGCTGGTCATCGGGCTGGCCGGGTTCGTCACCACCCTCGACAACACGGTCGTGACGGTCGCGCTCCCCACCGTCCAGGCCGAGCTGGGCACGTCGTTGGCGGCGCTCGAATGGGTGGTCACCGGTTACGTCCTGACGTTCTCCGGTCTGATGCTCGCCGGGGGGCGCCTGGCCGACGTCCACGGTCGCCGCCGGATGCTCGTCGCCGGGCTGGCCGTGTTCACGGCGGCCTCCCTCGCCGCCGGGCTGGCCTCCTCGACGGGTGCGCTCGTCGCCGCCCGGCTGGTCCAGGGGTGCGGGGCCGCGCTGATCCTGCCGGCCATGCTGGCCGTCGTCTCGGTCGGCAACGACGAACGGCGGCGGTCCGCCGGGGTCGCGGTCTGGATGGCGTCGGGGGCCGGGGCCCTCGCCCTGGGGCCGGTGGTCGGCGGCTACCTCACCCAGCACGCCCACTGGAGCTGGATCTTCCTGCTCAACGTCCCGCTCGGCGTCCTTCTCATCGCGCTCACGGCCGTCGTGGTCCCGGAGACGCGCGACGAGCGGGCCGTCCGGGTGGACGCGCCGGGGGTCGTGTCGTCGGTGGTCGTGCTGTCGGCGGGGACGTTCGCGCTGACCTTCGGGACCGAGCTTGGCTGGACCTCGCCTCCCGTCCTGGCGGCGGCGGTGCTCTCCGCGGCCGGCGCGGTCGCCTTCGCGGTCGCCGAGAGGACCGGCAGGGACCCGATGGTGGATCTGGCGCTGTTCCGCGCGCGGGCCTTCACCGGCGGGGTGCTCGCCCAGGTGCTCTGGGGGCTCGGCGTCAACGGGGTGTTCTTCTTCACCGCGCTGTTCCTGCAGGGCGTGCTCGGCTTCACCCCCGTCATGTCGGGGCTGGCGTTCGTGCCGCTGGCGCTGCTGGTCGTCGTGGTGACCCCGCTGGCGCCGCTGGCGGAGCGCCGGTTCGGCGCCGCCCGTACGGTCGCGCTGGGGCTCGTCCTCGTCGCCGCGGGCATGGTGGCCGTCGCGTTCCTGCGGCCCGGGGACGGCTGGGCCGGGCTGCTGCCCGCCGTGTGCGTGATCGGGATCGGCTCGGCGCTGACCATGCCGCTCGGATCGGCCGTGCTGGGCGCCGTACCCGAGTCCAGGGCGGGTGTGGCCGGGGGCGTGTTCAGCGTGGCGCGGGAGATGTCGGGGCTGTTCGGCATCGCGCTCGTCGGAGTGATCGTCAACGGCTCGGCGAGCTTCACGGCCGGGTACTCGGCCGGGTTGCTCGTGGCGGCGTGCCTCGTCGCCGTCGGGGCGGTCGTCAGCCTGGTGACGCTCCCACGGAGGTCGGCGAGGTGACGCTCCGATGAGGATCGGCGGGGGCACACCCGTGGGAATCGGCGGGGTCGGTCCCTGGGGGATCGGCGGGTCATATTCTCGGCGGGTCGTATTCGTGGGAATCGTCGGGATCGTCCCCGTGGGAATCGGCGAGGTGACGTCCCGGTGAGAATCGTGATCCTGGCGTTCGGCTCGCGGGGCGACACCCAGCCGTGCGTCGCGCTCGGCGCCGAGGCGGCCGGGCGCGGGCACCGGGTCACGGTCGTGGCGGCGGCCCGGTACGGCGACCTGGTCCGCCGGGCCGGTCCGGCCGAGCTCGGACTCGTCCCGCTCGGCGTGGACCCGCTGGGAATCGTGGAGTCCGAGGAGGGGCAGGCGTGGCTGCGCAGCGGTCCCGCCGGGTTCGTCAGGGGGTTCCGCACGGTCGTGGAACCGCTCGCGGAGCGTCTCGCCGGAGAGGTGGACGCCGCCTGCGCCGGCGCGGACCTCGTCCTGGCGCCCGCGCTGGGCGGTTTCGGGCACCATCTCTCCGAGCGGCACGGCATGCCCTACGCCCTGATGCACTTCCAGCCGAGCGAGCCCACCAGGGCCTTCCCCAACCCGCTGGTGCCGTGGCGCACGCTCGGCGGGACGGCCAACCGGGCCAGTTACGCGTTCGTCGAGACGCTGAGCGAGCTGCTGCTCGGCCGCATGGTGAACCGGGTGCGCGGCCGGGTGCTGCGGCTCGGGCCGATGCGGGGCAGCCCGTTCCGCAGGGCCCGCGCCGACCGGGTGCCGGTGCTGTGCGGGGTCAGCCCGCACGTGGTCGGCCGGCCGCCGGACTGGCCCGAGCACGTGCACCTGACCGGGTACTGGTGGCCGGAACGCCCCGAGCCTCCCGCGCCCGTACCGGCCGCCTTCCTGGACGCGGGACCGCCGCCGGTCTTCGTGGGGTTCGGCAGCATGGTCCCCGCCGATCCGGTCGCCACGGCCAGGGCCGTGGTGGCCGCGCTCCGCCGGGCCGGGATGCGCGGCATCCTGCAGAACCTCCCGTACCCGGACGCGGAGGACATGCTCGTCATCGGTGACGCCGACCACGCCGGGCTGTTCCCCCGGGTCGCCGCGGTGGTGCACCACGGCGGCGCGGGGACCACGGGAGCGGGGTTGCGGGCCGGGGTTCCGGCGGTGGTCTGCCCCTTCTTCTCCGACCAGCCCTTCTGGGGGGCCAGGGTCGCGTCGCTGGGAGCCGGGCCCGCGCCGCTGCCGATCGGGAGGCTCACCGCGGACGCGCTGGCCGCGCGGGTGGCGCTCGCCGTACGGGATCCCGGGACGCGGGCGGCGGCGGCGCGGCTGGGGGAGCGGCTGCGCGCCGAGGACGGCGTGCGGCGTGCCTGTGACGCGCTGGGGCTATGACCTTTCCGGTATGACCGGGATCGTGGTGAGGTGGCCTGCGAGGATCCGGGGGAAGGTCACGGCACGCCGCTGATTTTCTGACCGGGGCTGTTGAGGACATGGTGATTGGGTAAAGTGCGAATCGATCGTTTTGACGGTATTCACCGGGGAGTTTCGGATATGCGACCTACTCTGCGCCGGGCTCTCGCCGTCGGTGCCGCACTCGCGCTCGTCGGTGTGATGACGCCGGGCGCGGCGTACTCGCAGGACGATCCCCGTGACTGCTCCGATCTGCTGGGTGCCGACGCCCCGGCTTTCATGGTCTGTACCTGGCTGGCCAAGCCCGAAGAGGCCCTCGGGGTCGCGATGTTCTGGGGGGCCGACGACTCGGCCCACCTGAAGGAGGCCACCCCGTCGGACGGCAAGTTCATCGACTGCTCGGCCTCCGGCTCCTTCTGCCCGCCGGCGGGCGACGACAGCGTCGAGGGCGACGAGAACTCCCCCTTCCCCGGCGGTGACGGGGAGGACGGGTCACCCGACTGCGAGGCCGGCCAGCAGTGCTCGGTCGACGGGCACATCGAGGGCGGCGACGGTACGGAGAGCGGCTCCGAGCTGAAGGGACCCCCCTCGCTCACCGGCCCCGGCACGGGCACCACCACTCCGTCGGCGACCTCGACGTCCAGGACGTCCGGGACGTCCGGGACGCCGGGAACTTCGGGAACGGCCGCGTTCGCGCCGGACCCCGCCGCCGCGACGGCGGCCGCGCAGACCCCCGCCGGTCAGGCGATCACCGCCGCGAAGGCCGTACAGCTGAGGGTCTGGATCAACACCGAGCTGGCCGACGACTGGAAGGCCGGCACCGCCGCCTTCACCGCCGCGGTCAAGCGCGTCGGCGCGCTGGCCGCGCGCCCCGAGGTGGCGGGCATCCGGTTCACCTCCCAGCTCGGCTACACCACCACGTTCGCCACGGACGCCGAGATCACCGCGTTCGTCACCGCCGCCTCCGAGGCCCTGCGCCAGGTCGCTCCGGGCAAGCGGCTGGGCGTCCACACGGTCGTGCCCGAGCTGGCCTGCGGCGCGAACGACGCCTGCAAGACCGAGATGCGCAAGCGGCACCCGCTGCTCGCCCCCGAGAAGGTCGAGGCACACCTGATCGCGGGCCGCGTCGACCAGCTCTCCCTGGACAGCGGCCTGCTGTACGGCGGCTACGACACCTGGAAGATCAACGCGGCGCAGGCCCACCGCAACCAGTGGATCCAGGTCCGCGCCCGGTCGTGGGACGTGCTGTCCCAGGTCGCCGCGGAGGAGACCGGTCTCGTCGGCCAGGTCACCCAGGCCCAGATCGCCTCCCGGCTCGGTGCGCCCGTCAAGGACGGCGGCGCCCAGCAGGTGAACGTCTGGACCCGGGTGCAGAACGCCCAGGGCACCGTGAACCGGCTGACCGCCTGGGAGCAGCTGAAGAAGCTCACCCCGATCCAGCGCCGCCTGGCCGCCGTCTACAACCCGACCACCCCCGAGAAGGACGTGGCGACCGACCTGAAGAGGCTCTCCGAGGCGTTCGGCCAGGTCTACCTCGCCACCGTCTGACGTCACTCTTTGACGTCACTCTTTGACGTCACTCTTTGACGTCACTCTTTGACGTCACTCTTTGACGTCACTCTTTGACGTCACCGCCTGACGCGTCGGCCGACGCGCGCCGCCCGTCGCGTCGTCGGCGTGTGCCGGTCGTCGCACCGTCGGACGTACTCCTCGGTACGTGTCGGCCGTCCGGTACGTTTCGCCGTCCCGTCACCCGGCCCGGCCGCCGGTGAGACGTTCCATCGCGGTGAGATCGAGCTCCATGGCGCTCGTTCCCGCGGGAAGGCCCAGGGCTCGTGCCGTACCGGCGCGCAACTCGCCCGCGTGACCCAGGACGGTCCCGGCGGCGAGCAGTTCCAGGCAGCGCCCGGACAGCCAGGGCGCGTACACGGCGGGGCGGGTGACCAGGCCCGCCCCCGTGATGTGCGCGGCCGTCCGCGCGGCGTCGACCGCGCGGGCCCAGGACGACTCACCGGTCAGGACCACGGCGAGATGGCGCGGCTGGGCGGGGATCGTGGCCTCTAGCGCGGCGAGCTGATCGTCGGTGGGGCGGCGGTCCAGCGGCGGTGAGAGCGGCGGGCCGGTGCCGGGCAGGGGCATGAAGACCGTCCCCTGCTCGAAGAGCGCGGGTTCGAGGTTGCCCCGGGCGAGATTGAGGGCCAGCGCGGCCAGCAGCCCGGGAAGGAGCGTGGTGCGCAGCGACCGCTCCCGGGGATCGATCGGGTCGGTGAGCACGGGCGCGTCGCGTCGCGCGTCGCCGGACGCCAGGTCGAACGCGTCCCACGCGGCGTCGCAGACGAAGGGGAGGCGCGGCGTCTCGACGTATCCGGCGTCCGCGAGCGCGTGCCCGATCCGCCGCCACAGGTCCTGTGCCCGGCCGAGCCTCCCGCCGGTGCCGTTCCCCGGTGTGCTCCTCCTGCCGAGACCGGCCCGCGTCAGGGGAATGGTCTCCATGTCCGGTACGGCCCGCGCGGCCGGCACGGCCGCCGAGGGGGGCGTGTCCCGCGTGTCCGATGGCGTTCGCGGGCCCGGCGTGCCCCGGAAGCCCGGTGGTGTTCGCGCGCCGGGCGTGGCCCGCGGGCGGGGACCGGGCCGCGGGACGCCGCCGGGCGGGGGGTCGTCCGTCCGCGGATCGCTCATCCGCAGGAGGGGACGGACGTCGCCGTCGACGAGGTCGCGCACGTCCCGCAACCCGTACCGGAGCATCAGCGTGCGCTCGACACCCAGGCCGAAGGCGAACGCCCCGTACCGGTGCGGGTCGACGCCGCAGGTCGCCAGCACCCGGTGGTGGACGGGGCCGCACCGTCCCCACCTCGCCCAGCCCGCGCCGCCGCACGTCCCGCACGGGTCCGCGCCGGCATCGTCGCGCGGCGGCTCCGGTACGCCGTGACAGACCGGGCACCGCACCTCCACGTCCATCTTCAGGTCCGTCCCCACGTCCCCGTCCGGGTCCGTCTCCGGGGCCTTTTCCAGATCCGTCCCCACGTTCCCCTCCGGGTCCGTCCCCGAGGTCTTTTTCGAGGTCTTCTCCGGGGGCCGCCGCACGTCCGTCCCCGGGCTCGTCCTCGCGGGTGGCTCGGCGTGGGCCGGACGCGGGAGACGGAGCCGGGTCACGGTGCCGCGACCGAACACCGAGGCGGCGAGGTGGTCGAGGGTCTTCCTCAGGTCGACCGCGGTGAGACCCAGGTCGACGGCGATCCCCCCGACCTCGTTGAACACCGGGCCATGGGTGGCGCCGGCCGCTCCCGGCCGGAACAGGCGGCCCGCGCAGACGGCGCGGAGCGGAGGTGAGGAGCCGAGCATCGCCCGCACCCGCAGGGGCGCGGTGTGGGCGCGCAGCACGAGTCCTGCCCCCCGCCCGGACCCCGTCGGATCTCGTACGCGCAGCACCCGGACGGGAGGGCGGGTGCCGGGCAGGCCGGGGGCACCGGGCAGGTCGAGGGCGCCGGGCAGGTCGAGGGCACCGGGTGGATCAAAGGCACCGGGTGGGCCGAGGGTGCCAGGAAGGTCGAGGGTGCCGGTGGAGACGTGGGTGAACCACTCCGCCTCGATCTCGGGCCCCTCGGTGACGCGGTAGCCGAGGTCGAGCAGGACGTCGGTCATCTGCTCGGCCATGACGGTCACCGGATGCCGGGCCCCGCGCGACCCGTGCGGCAGGTCCCCTGCCCGGCCGCTGGATGATCTCCTCATCGACTGCTGGGCCTCTTCCCCTGTGAGTGGCGCCGCCGCGTCCGCCCGGCATGGCCGGGCCCCGGACGCGGACGGTCCCCGGTGTGATCGGCGGAGAACGGCCGGATCACCTTCCGGCCGGAATCCTGCGGGGCACGGCGAAGACGCGGATCGCGGCGCGGCCGACGGTCCAGGACCACGAGACCCGGGACCGCCTCCGGAAAAGGCCGGGACCCGCCCCGTCCGGGGCGTTCACGGCACATATCCCCCTGTCACACCGGGTGCTGATGTGACTACCCAAAGTTATTGTTCGTTGAACGGAGAGTCAACTTCTCACCATGAAGGGTGCCTGGAACCGTGACCAACGGGCCAACGGGCCAACGGGCCAACGGGCCAACGGGCCAACGGAGCAACGGAGCAAGGGATCGCGAAGCGACTGAGCAAGGGAGAGACGGATCACGAACCGAGGGGTCGACGGACCGGCGAAACAACGGAGAAACGGACAGGCGGAGCGACGGACCGACGGATCGACGTAGGGGTCAGTTTCCGCCGAGCAGGTTCTGGGAGCCGCCGTCCCCTCCCTTCCCCTGCCGGGACGCGGCGGCCGTCTCCTCACCGTTCGCCGCGGCCCCCTCCAGGCCCAGCGCGGACAGGATCATCGGGAACGACCGGTCGAACTCCCGTTTCCAGTACGGCCAGGTGTGGGTGCCGTTCCTGTACAGGTGCACCGTGGGTCTGACGCCGTACAGGCGGAGCTTGGCGATCAGGTGCCTGGCCGTGTACGCCGAGATCGGCTCGCCGAGGTGGGCCGGGTTCCACGGCACCCCGGGCGGGTCGAGCTCGCCGAGGCGGCTGGTCGTACCGCTGGAGATGTAGACGCGCACGCCGCGCAGGTTGCGGGCGTGGTGCGCCGGGTCGTTGGCCCTCCAGACGCCGCGGTTCCTGATCGGATCGCCCCACAGGGCCTTGGGGTCCTGCCCCTCGGCGGCCTGCGCGTTCATGATGAGCTCGGGGATGCCCGGCAGGCGGGTGGACATGACGCCGCTGTAGGCGCCCGCGAAACGGAACATCCCGCGGTGCCGGGCGGCGTACTTCATCGCGCCGTACGCGCCCATGGATAGTCCGGCGACCGCTCGCCGGCTCCCGGCGCGGTAGCCGGTCTCCAGCAGGCGGCGTACCTCGGAGGTGTGGAAGGTCTCCCAGGCCGGTGCGCCTTTCCTGCCGTTGTTGTGCCAGTTCGAGTAGTTGCCGGCCCGGCCCGCCTCGGGCATCACGATGATCGCGTCCATGTCCTCCGTCATGGCCGCGATGTCGGTCATCCGGGTCCACGCGGTGTAGTCGTCGGCGCCGCCGTGCAGCAGGTACAGCACGGGCCAGGTGCGGTCCGCGTTCTTGGCCCACCCGTTCGGCAACAGCAGGCGGACCGGGAGGGTCGCCTTGATCGAGGGGGAGGAGATGTGCAGGTCGACCATGCGCAGGCCGAGCCAGTTCTCCTTGACGACCCGCGCGCGGCCCGGCTTGGCGGCGGGCCACGGCCCCCACGGGCTCCGGCCCGCGGACGGCTCGGCGTGCGGGGTCTCGGTGCGATCGGCGTGCGCGGCCATCGGGGATCCGAGGGTCAGCACGGCCACCAGCGCCGGGAGTCCGCGTCGAGCAGGTCGCATGGTCATTCCTCCGCCCGGCCTGACGACAGGGGCCGTGGCAGAGGCGACCCTAGGTCGGACGGTCGCCTTTCGGCTATGAGCGTTCGCAACGAAACAGCGCTGTGACTTGCGTCTTAACCACAAATATCGACAAATACAGACCCTTATCACGCCCGTTACAAAACGCCGAAGTGGATTGTGGTCTGTCATGGCTCCTTTATGCGGATACGTCTGGGTAAGTTTGCCGACCACCCCGGGTGTTCTTGGAGCCGCCGCGTGGACCTGTTCGGTGAGGACGAGATCCGTCGTTTCGTCACGGGGCGTATCGCGGCCCGCTGCCGCCTGCCCCTCGCGGACGTCGACCCCGACCGCCCCCTGGAGGAGTTCGGTCTCTCCTCGCGCGACGCCGTCGCGGTCGCCGGGGAACTGGAGGTGTTCCTCGGACGCGAGCTCGGACCCACGCTGGTCTGGGAGTACCCCACGATCAACCGGCTGGCCCGGGGGCTCGTACCCCGCGAGACGACCGGCGCCCGAGAGGCGAGGCCGGCCGTCTCCGGCGAGCCGATCGCGGTGATCGGCGCCGGATGCCGCCTGCCCGGTTCCGTACACGGTCCCGGCGACCTCTGGCGGCTGCTCATGACGGGCCGAGACGCCGTCGGCCGGGTGCCCGAGGGGCGCTGGGAGCACTTCGACGACGGATCCCCCCGCACCGCCGAGGTCCTGGCGGGAACGACCGCGCACGGCGGCTTCCTGGACGACGTGGCCGGGTTCGACGCGGAGTTCTTCGGCATCGCCCCGGGTGAGGCCGAGACCATGGACCCGCAGCAGCGGCTCCTGCTGGAGACGGCCTGGGAGGCGCTGGAGCACGCGGGGATCGCGCCCCGGTCGTTGCGCGGCGGTCGTACGGGCGTCTTCGTCGGCATCTCCGGCAACGAGTACGCCCACCTGACCACCGCCGACGCGGCGAGGGTCGACGCCTGGACGGCCACGGGCGCGGCGTTCAGCATCGCCGCCAACCGGCTCTCCTACCTGCTGGACCTGCGCGGGCCCAGCCTCGCGGTCGACACGGCGTGCTCGTCCTCGCTGGTCGCGACCCACCTGGCCGTGGGCGCCCTGCGGTCGGGCGAGAGCGACCTGGCCGTCGCCGCCGGGGTCAACCTGCTGCTCTCGCCGGTCGTCACCGTGGCGTTCGACCGGGGCGGGGGCACCGCGCCCGACGGGCGCTGCAAGAGCTTCGACGCCTCGGCGGACGGGATGGTCAGGGCCGAGGGCTGCGGTGTCGTGGTGCTCAAGCGGCTCTCCGACGCCCGGCGTGACGGCGACCGGGTCCTGGCGCTGCTCCACGCCACCGCGGTCAACCAGGACGGCAGGTCGAACGGCCTGGTCGCGCCCAACCCCGAGGCGCAGGAGGAGCTTCTGCGCGCCGTCTGGTCGGGTCTGGGCAGTCCCGGCTACATCGAGGCGCACGGCACGGGCACCTTCCTGGGCGACCCGATCGAGGCCCGCGCCGTCGCCGCCGCGCTCTGCCGGGATCGCGCGACGCCGTTGCTCCTCGGTTCGGTGAAGAGCAACCTCGGCCACCTGGAGGCCGCAGCGGGCGTCACCGGCCTGATCAAGACGGCCCTCGCGCTGCACCACGGCGTGATCCCGCCCAGCCTGCACTTCCACCGGCCCAACCCGCACATCTCCTGGGAGCACCTGGCCGTCGTCACCGCCCCCACCCCGTGGCCGGACGGGTACCCCTTGGCCGGGGTCTCCTCCTTCGGGTTCGGCGGCACCAACGCCCACGCCGTGCTCGGCCCCGCTCCCCGGGATCGAACCCGGGAACAGTCCGGGGAGCAGACCCGGGAACAGGTTCAGGAAGAGAGCCGGGAACAGGCCGGGGAACGCGGTCACGACCGGCGGGTCGCCCGGGTCTTCCTGCTCACCGACACCACCCCCGAGCGGGTCAGGACCCACGCCGGGGTACTCGCGGAATGGGTCCCCTCGGACACCGGAACCGCGCTCGGCGACATCGCGCACACCCTCGCTCGCCGGGCCGGGCGCGGCCGGGCCGGAGCCGCCGTCGTGGCCGCCGATCGGGAGGAACTGGCCGCGGGGCTGCGGGCCGTCCGTGACGGTGCGGGGGTCACCGGAGCGGCGGTGACCGGAGGGCGCGGGCCGGTCTGGGTGTTCTCCGGGTACGGCTCGCAGTGGGCGGGCATGGGATCGCGCCTGTACCGCGAGGAACCGGTCTTCGCCCGCGCCGTGGACGAGCTGGATCCGCTGTTCGCCGAGGAGGCGGGCATCGGGCTGCGCGAGCTCGTCGTGAGCGGGTCGGAGGCGCGGGGGGTGGCCACGGCGCAGCCGGTCGTCTTCGCGACGCAGGTGGCACTGGCCCGGCTGTGGGCGGCGTACGGGATCAGGCCCGCCGCGGTCGTCGGGCACTCCATGGGCGAGGTCGCGGCGGCTGTGGTCGCGGGCGGGATCGGCGTCCGGGACGCGGTCCGGGTGATCTGCCGCCGGGCCGCGCTGCTCGGCACGCTCGGCGGCGGCGGCGCGATGGCAGTGCTGGAGGTGGCCGCCGACGAGGTCCCCGGCGATCTGCACGTCGCGGTGTACTCCTCGCCGAGGCAGTGCGTCGTCACCGGCGACCCCGGCCGGGTGGCGGCCTTCGCCGCCGAGGTCGGGGCGCGCGGCCTGCTCTCCCGGGTGCTGACCGCCGAGGGCGCCGGGCACTCGCCGCAGGTCAAGCCGTTGCTGCCGCGGCTCCGGCAGGCCCTGGACGGCATCGCGGGCGGCAGGCCGGAACTCCCGTTCTACTCGACCGTGCTCGCCGATCCTCGCGAGGTGCCGGCCTTCGAGCCCGCCTACTGGGCGGCCGGGATCCGCCGCCCGGTGCGCCTGCTCGGCGCGATCCAGGCCGCCGCGCAGGACGGCCACACGCTCTTCACCGAGATCAGCCCGCATCCGGTGCTGGCCGGGGCGTTGCGCGAGAGCCTTCCCGCCGGGACGGTGATCACCCACTCGCTGCGCCGGGGACACGACGAGGAGTTCCGCACCCAGCTCGCCACCACCGTCGTCGCCATGCCCTCACTGCTCTCACCGATTCCGCCGCCCCTGCCGTTCCCGGCGTTCTCGGGAACGGTCGTGGATGTCCCGTCCTCGCCCTGGCGGCACGAGCGTCACTGGTTCTCCCCCTCCCCGCCTCCCGCGCAGCCGCCGGGCACCCACCCGTTGCTCGGCGTGCACGTCGAGAGCCCGGCCGGACACGTCTGGACGACCACGCTCGAGGACCTGTCGGACGCCCCCTGGCGCCTGGACCCGGCGGTGTGGCGACCGCACGGCCTGCCGGTCATGCCGCTGGCCGCGGTGGCGGCCCTCGCCCAGGCCGCGGCCTTCACCGTGTACGGCGAGGCCGCGCTGGCCGATGTCACGCTGGACGCGCTCCTGCCGTTGCCCGCCACCGTCAGCGTCACCCTCACCCCGTCCGGCGAGGTCGAGATCGACGCCAGGAACGCCGCCGGAACCTGGATCCGGTACGGGACCGCGAGCGTCGCCCCCGGTTCGCCCGCGGTCGCGGCCGTACCGAGTCCGGCGGAGCTGGCCGGACGGCTCCGCGTCCCGGACGGCATGCCGTTCGAGGTCGAGCGGCTGGGGGCGGACGGCACCCCGTCCGGGCTGCTCGTCAGGGACGTTCCGCCCACCGCCGTGCCGGTCCCCCTGGCGGGCAAGCTCGTGCGCCGCGTCTGGATCCCGGACCCGGAGGACGGCCCGGGCCCGGCGCACGACACCGGCGCAGAACCGGGCCGGAGCTGGCTCGTCCTGGCGGGGAGGGAGGACCGGCGAGCCGCGGGCCTGGTCGCGGGACTCCTCGAAGCGGGACATGCCGCCCGCGCTCTCGTGCTGCCCGGAACCTCGCCGCCGGAACGCGCGCACCCCTCTCTCGTCCCCGCCCAGCGATCCGCTCCCGGCACGGGGTCATCGCCTTCGCAACCGGTCCCGCCGCCGTTCCCGGCGGTGGACACAGCGACGGACACGGTGACGGGCACGGTGACGGACACAGCGACGGGCACGGTGACGGACGGACCGGCAGGCGGGCTGCCCCTCCCGGCGACGGACGCCATGGCGGGCACGTGGCCGGATGCGGCGGGCGACGAGGTGGTGGTGCTGGTCCCGGCCGGCATGAGGCCGCAGGAGAGCGAGGCACTGCTCCTGACCGTCGCCGGAATCGTCCGCGACCTCACCGGCCCGGCGGCAGGCGACCTCACCGGCCCGGCCGGCGAGAGGCCGGACCGGGTGCCGCCGCGCCTGAGGATCGTCACCGACCGGGCACAGGCCGTCCTGGACGGCGAACCGGGCGACCCGGGTGCCGCCGCGCTGCGCGGGCTGATCCGGGTCCTGGTCTTCGAGCATCCCGGGCTGAGGGCCTGCCTGGTGGACGCCGACGACACGGGGTCCCTGCTGGCGGAGCTGCTGGGCGACCGTCCCGGGGACGAGGTCGCCTGGCGCTCGGGAACCCGCCACATCGCCCGTCTCGCAGCGGCTCCCGGCCTGGCGGGCGACGCCGTCACCCTTCCCGCGCCCGGGAACGGCACGGTCCTCGGACCCGCCCCGGCCCGAAGGAGAGGTGCGGGGCGGGTCGTACGGCGCGGTGGGGGCTATCTGATCACCGGTGGGTACGGCGGCCTGGGACTGGTCGTGGCCCGCTGGCTGGCCGAGCGGGGCGCCGGGCGGATCGTGCTCGGCGGCCGGTCGGGGCCGTCGCCCGAGGGGATCGCCGAGATCGGGCGGCTGCGCGGCCTGGGCGTCGACGTCCGGGTGACGACCGGTGACCTGGCCGCCCCGGGGACGGCCGGGCGGCTCGTCGGCGCCGTGATCGCCGGAGGGGTGCGGCTGCGCGGGGTGGTGCACGCGGCGGGCGCGCTGGACGACCGGCTCGTCGCCGACATGGGCCCGGGGGACCTGCGCCGGGTCTGGTCGGCCAAGGTGCACGGCGGTCTGGCACTGCACGAGGCCACCCGGGACGCGGACCTGGACTGGTGGGTGGCCTTCTCCTCGGCGTCGGCGTTGCTCGGCTCCCCGGGGCAGGCCGCGTACGCCACGGCGAACGCCTGGCTGGACGCCCTCTGCGACCTCCGCAGAGCCGGGGGACTGCCGGGGACGACGATCAACTGGGGCACCTGGGCCGGGGTCGGCGGAGCCACCGGGGCGGCTCTGCCCGCCGTCTCGCCCCTCACCCGGGACGAGGGCGTCGAGGCGCTGGAGGCCGTTCTCCTCGCGGAGGCGGACGCGGCGGGGGTGCTCCGTCTGGACACGTCCGAGGCCGTCGCCGCCTTTCCCGCTCTCGCGCGCATGCCGTACTTCGCGGACCTGGCGGACACGGACGCAGGAGCGGGTGGCGACGGCGGGCCGGACGCCGGGACCCTGGCCGCCATGGAGCCCGCACGGGCGATCGAGGTGGTGGTCGGCAGGGTGCGGGAGCGCGCGGCGGCCGTGCTGGGATTCGACGTGGCCTGGCTCCAGCGGGACACGGTGCTCACCGAGGCCGGGCTGGACTCGCTGGCGGCCACGCGGCTGCGCGGCACGATCGAGCACGACTTCGGCGTGGCCGTGCCCGCCGCGCCCATGCTGCAGGGGGCGACGCTCGGGGACGTGGCCATGTCCGTCGCGGCGGAGCTGGGCCTGCGCGGCACGGCGGCCCCGGCGCGGCCGGTGGAGCCGAGGGACGCGGCGGAGCGGCGGGTCGTCGCCGCGCTCACCCGGATCCTCGGCCGGGAGCAGGGGGTGACCGAGGAGGTCCCGCCCGATGTCCTGCCGGTCCTGCTCGACGTCCTCGGCGAGGAGACCGGCCGCGTGCTCGCCGAAGCCGAAGCCGAAGCCGAAGCCGAGGGGACGGGCGGCGCGCGCACCTGTGCCCAGGTGGCCGACCTGGTGCGGGAGATCGACGAGGAGGAGGCCGCCCGGGGCCTGGTCCGCCCGCTCACGCCCGCCGCCCGCGCGTTCCTGGCGGCCCGGCGCGCCCCCGCCCCCGCGAACGGGCACGCGGGTACGGGCACCGGCACGGTCGGGAACGCGGACAAGGACAAAAGCGCGGGCACGGACGAGAACACGGACGAGGACGCGGGCACGGGGGCGGTGCCGTTGTTCCTGGCGCATCCGGCGGGCGGGACGACCGGCGTGTACGCGCCGCTGGCGGGACTGCTCGGCCCCGGCCGGGTGGTGTTCGGGCTGGAGAGACCGGCGGGCGCGGGGGCGTTCGGCCCCGGGGAGGGGGTCGGGGAGCGGGCCGCCCGGTACGTGGAGGAGATCCGGGGCGTCCAGCCGTCCGGGCCGTACCGGCTGGGGGGATGGTCGTTCGGCGGGGTCCTGGCGTTCGAGATCGCGCGGCGGCTCGGCGCGGAGGACGTCGAGCTGGTCGCGATGATCGACGCGGGCCTGCCCGACGAGGTGCCCGAGGCCGAGCGGGCGGAGATCGCGGCCGGGCGCTACGCGGACTTCGCCGCCTACCTGGAGGCGACCTACGGGGTGCGCGTCCGCCTGGACCGCGACGAGCTGGCCGCCCTGGACGAGGCGGGGCGGCTCGCGCTCGTCGAGGAACGGGTGACCGGGGCGGGGGTGGTGGACCTGCTGGGCGCGGCCGTCCTGCGCCACCAGATCACCTCGCACGAGGACACCCTGGCGCTGGAGGCGTACCGGCCGGGGAGCTACCCGGGGCGCGTCGTGCTCTACCGGTCCACCGAGCCGACCCCGTGGGCGGTGGAGGACGTCCGTTACGCGCACGCCGAGGACCCCTCGCGGGGGTTCGGCCCGCTCGCCCCGGCCCTGGAGATCGTCGTGATCCCGGGCGCGCACCATCTCAACCTGCTCGACCCGCCGTACGTCGGCATCATCGCCGCTCACCTTGGAGGCCGGACATGACCCTCGCACAGGCCGTCGCCGACGGTGCCGACCCTCGGGAACTGGCACGGCTGGAGGTCCCGGCGACCTTCAGGGCCGCGTACACCCGCAAGGACGAGGTCGGCATGTTCGGTCGCAGCAGGCACGGCGTGGACGGGGTGGACAAGGACATCACCGCCTCCGTGCACGTGGGCGAGGTGCCCATGCCCGAGCTCGGCCCGGACGAGGTGCTGGTCGCGGTGATGGCGAGCGCCGTGAACTTCAACACCGTGTGGACGGCCATGTTCGAGCCGATCCCCACGTTCGCCTTCCTGGAGCGGTTCGGGCGCCAGGACCCCCGGCACGACAGGGACTTCCACGTGTTCGGCTCGGACGCCTCCGGGGTGGTCGTCCGGATGGGGGCCGCCGTGCGGCACTGGAGGATCGGCGACCGGGTCGTCGTCTCTCCCGCGTACGTGGACGAGCAGGACCCGATCACCCACTCCGACTCCATGCTCGGCGCCGATCTGCGCGCCTGGGGGTTCGAGACCAACTACGGGGGGATGGCCGAGTTCGCGGTGGTCAAGGCCACCCAGCTGCTCGCCAAGCCCAGGCACCTGACCTGGGAGGAGGCCGCCTGCAACATGCTGTGCGCCTCCACCGCCTACCGCATGCTCGTCGGCGAGCGCGGGGCCCGGATGAAGCAGGGGGACGTCGTGCTCGTCTGGGGGGCGACCGGCGGGCTCGGCGCGTACGGCGTGCAGCTGGTGCGCAACGGCGGCGGCATCCCGGTGGGGGTGGTCAGCTCCGAGGAGAAGGCCGCGCTGCTGCGCCGGATGGGCTGCGAGCACGTGGTGAACCGCTCGCGGTTCGAGCACCTCGACGACGAGAAGGCCTGGCGGAGCTTCGGCGCCGAGGTGCGCCGGCTGGTCGGCGAGGACCCGCACATCGTCTTCGAGCACACCGGTCAGGACACCTTCGGCGCGTCGGTCTACGTCGCGCGGCGCGGCGGCTCGGTCGTCACGTGCGGGTCGTCCAGCGGCTACGCCCACGCCTACGACAACCGGCACCTGTGGATGAAGCTCAAGCGGATCGTCGGCTCGCACGGGGCGAACTACCAGGAGTGCCACGAGGTCAACCGGCTGCTGTCGCTGGGCATGCTGCAGCCGACCCTGTCGGCGGTCTACCCGCTCGCCGAGACCGGCGCCGCCGCCCGGGCCGTGCAGCTCAACCGGCACGTCGGCAAGGTCGGCGTGCTCGCGCTGGCCCCCGCCGAGGACCTCGGCGTCGAGGACCACGCGCTCAGGGAACGCATCGGCGAGGACCGCATCAGGCTGTTCCGGGGCTGTACGGCCTGAACGTCCCGTGCCGCACGACCAGGCCGGGGCCGGCCCCGCGCCCGGGACCGGGGCGTCGTCGTGGCCACGCGGCGGGGTCCGCGGCCCGGGTCAGCCCGTCCCGGCCGTCACGGACTGCCGGGCCCGCAGGACGATCTCCAGCTCGAACCGGATGTCCGGGTCGCTGAGCTGGTCGCCGTAGAGCTCCTCCAGCTGCCGCAGGCGGTAGCGCACGGTCTGCGGGTGCACGTGCAACCTGGCGGCGACCTCGCCGGCGCCCCGGCCGTGCCGCAACCACGCGAGCAGCGTCTCGGCCAGCCGGTCCTGCTGGCTGGGACGCAGGTGGGCCAGGGGCGCGAGCCGCACCTCGGTGAGCGCGCTGACCAGCTCCTCGTCCTTGAACACGATCAGCGTGGCCATGTGGTCGGAGCAGCGCAGCAGGCCGCGCCGCTCGGTGAGCACGCCGCGCCGTCGCAGGTCGAGCGCCTCCCGCGCCCAGCGCAGCGAGGTGGCGGCGGCGGACAGCGGGACGGCGGGTCCCACGGCGGCCTTCCAGCCGCGCAGGGCCATCTCCAAAGTCTGCGCCTGGCCGGGACCGCTGGGGTCGGGGACGATCAGGCAGGGGTCCGGCCGGTCGAGGCCGGTCAGCACGTCCGGCGGCAGCGAGGGGGGACGGTGCCCGCCGCGAGGCTCCTCCAGCGCGACCCCGGCCACGATCCGGGGAAGCCGCCACCCGGCGGCCTTGGCGAGGTCGGCGATGGCCTCGGGAGAGGCGGGGGGCTGGCTGAGCAGCAGGTCCATCAGCCGGTGGCGGCGGCGCTCGATCTCACCGGCCGCGCGGGCCCTGGCCTCGTCGTACCCCTCGGCCGCGGCGTCGGCGAGCTGGTCGAGGTAGACGAAGATGGCCTCCCCGAGGTCGTAGAGGTGCTGCGGGGTGAGACCGAGCTGCTCGGACTGCTCGGTGAGCCGCCGCCAGGCGACCCGGGCGCCCAGGCGCAGCGCGGTCTGCAGGGGGTCGAGGTTGCGGCCCTCGTTGGCCTCGCCGCGCCCGATGGTCCGGAAGACGTCGGGGTCCCACGGCGCGCTGGGGTTCTCGATCCGGTCGACGAACTGGCGCAGGGCCTCGTCCACGGCCAGCCGGATGACCTTGATGTAGTTCTCGTCGGCGGGGCGGGCGTACTCGGGGATCCGTGCCGTGATCTCCTCGATCACCTGGTGCGCGACCTGGGCCAGGCCGGGCCTCAGGAGCTTGGCGGCGTTGGCCGGGGCCGAGCGCCATAATCGTTGGTCGGACAGGTCCTGGGATCTTGCCTTGCGGCCGTTCGAGACTGCGGCAGCGATCCGGGTGTGTTCCTTCGTCGCCATAGACCCTCCCGTCGGAGTGCGCCTCGGATTCTCACCTAATTGACACTTCGGACAATTAGCAAACGCTTGTTCTTGTCTCGAATGCAACACCTGGTGAGCCTGACGGGAAAATCATTCGCGCTGGTATGGCTCGGACCGTTCCAGAAACGCCGCCGGACCGGGTACGGCGACGGGCCCGGCCCGGATGTCCGGGCCGGGCCCGTCGACGGGTCCGGTGTGAGGTCGTGCGGGCGCCCGGGCCGAAGCCGGACGGCCCGCCCGGCCCGGTGCCGGACGGTTCGACCGGTCGTGATCCGGGCGATTCAGCCGGCCCGGTGCCGGCTGAGGAAGCCGGCGAACTCCTCCAGGGAGATCAGTCCGTCGCCGTCCACGTCGATCCTGGCGACGGCCGCCTGGGCCGCCTCGGGGGTGATCGGCTCGCCGAGCACCTCCATGAGACGGCTCAGCTCGGGGATCGAGATGAGGCCGTCACCGTCGACATCGACGATCTGGAACGTTGTCGCGTAGTCGTCCGCCACGATTGCATCCGCCTTCCGGCAGCAGGGAAATCAGACGTCACGCACACTAGCGGGATCCGGAACGATCACCGGCGCGAGGCCGGAGGATTCCGCCCCGCGACTCCCGCCGCCTCCGCCTGCGCGGATCCCGGCACCGCCCCGTGAATCCCCGCACCGCCGCCTCCGCGACTCCCACCGCCTCCGCGTCGTGAATCCCGGCGCCGTGGGAGACCGTTCGCGGGCGGAGGCTCAGGCCCGTACGCCAGACATCGCCCGGCACGCCTCGGCGCACATCCGGCAGGCGTCGGCGCACGCCTTCATCATCGAGTCGCTGGGCATCGACATGCACGCCTCGGCGCACCTGGTCGCCGCCTTCGCGCACATGGCGGCCATCTCCATCGCCATCGGCGACTGGCGCATCATCATGTCCGCGCACAGACGGGTCATGTCGGCGCAGTCCATGAGCGGGCCCATCATCGCCATGTCGGCGTGCCCGCCTCCCTGCATGAGGCAGTAGGTCATGGTCTGCTCGCACCGGGTGTGGCTCTCCATGCACGCGTCCATGCTCTTCTGGATCTGAGGGCTCATCTTCATCGTGTGGCTCATGTTCTCTCCCCGTGGTCGGTGGGCCGCGCCGCTGCGACGGCCGGCGATCTCGCCACCCCTGTTCTGCCCCCGGCACCCGAACCGTCCCGCCGGAAATGACACCTTTTATCCACTGTGGCGGGATTTTTAGGAACAAATTCCCTCATCACCGGTCGGGTTAGAGGGTTGACGGGTACACGCCACGACGGCCCCGTTCCCGGCCGCGAGCACCCCGCCCGGCCCTCGCCCCGGCCCCCGGCTCGGCCCGTCCCCGGCCACGACACGCGAGGCGGGGACGGGCAGGGGACGGGCAACGGGCCGGAGCGGGGAGCGTACCCGTCAGACCACCGCGCCCGACCCCTCGCGGGGGCGGGCCGGCCGGCGGCCCTTGGGCCGGGGCGGCACGCCCGGACGGCGGTGCTCCAGATCGATCGCCAGCGGCCCCGCGACCAGCGCCGAGGAGAGCGTCCCGACGACGATCCCGATCAGCAGCGCCACCGCGAAGTCGGTCAGCGAGTCGCCGCCGAGCACCGCCAGCGCGGCCAGGATGAACAGCGCGCCCAGACCGGTGTTGACCGTACGGGGCACGGTCTGCAGGATCGCGGTGTTGACCACCTCGCCGAACGCCGCCTTCGGCCGCGCCCCCCACAGCTCGCGGACCCGGTCGAAGACCACGACCTTGTCGTTGACCGAGTAGCCGACCACGGTGAGCATCGCGGCCAGGAACACCCCGTCGATCGGCTTGCCCAGCCACGCGAACGCGCCGATCACCACGGCCGCGTCGGCGACCAGCGCCAGCACCGTCGCCAGGCCGAACGTCCAGCGGAACCGGAAGGCCAGGTAGCCGAGCTGCGCCAGGAGCGCCACCCCCAGCGCGATCAGCGCGTTGCGGCGCAGCTCCTCTCCCAGGCTCGGCCCGATGAGCTCGTCGCGCTGCTTGACGACCTGGGCGCCCCCGCTCTCCAGCGCGTTCTCGATCCTCACCACCTCGGCGGGGCTGATCTGGCCGGTCCGCACGGAGATGCCGTCGTCGGAGGACTGCACCACCGCGTTGGGGAAGCCCGCCCGGCCGACGAGCTCGCGGGCCGCGTCGGCGGTCATCGGGGTGCTCGTCGAGTACTCCACGAGCCGGCCCCCGGTGAACTCCACGCCGAAGTCGAGCCCGCGTACCGCGACCCCGGCCACGGACGCGGCCACCAGCACGCCGGTCACCGCGTAGTACACGGTGCGGCGGCCCATCAGGTCCGGCCTGCGGGCGTTCAGCCAGGTACGGACGCGCCCGATGCCCGCCAGACCGGTGATCCTCGGCCGGGCGGCCACGGCGGGAAGGCTCACCGCCCACTGCGCCAGGACGCGCGTGATGACCATGGCAGTGATCAGCGAGGCGATCACGCCGATGCTCAGCGTGACGCCGAACCCGCGTACCGGCCCCGAGGCCAGCATGAACAGCAGCGCCGCGGCGAGCAGGGTGGTGATGTTGGAGTCGGCCACCGCGCTCCACGCGTTGCGGAAGCCCTTCTCCAGCGCGCTCCGGAACACCGGCTCGGCCGCGTACTCCTCGCGGGCCCGCTCGAAGACCAGCACGTTGGCGTCGACCGCCATGCCGATGGCGAGCACGAAACCCGCCAGCCCCGGCAGGGTGAGCGTGGCGCCCAGCCCGACCAGCGCCGCGTACGAGATGAGGGCGTAGCAGGCCAGCGCGACGGCGGCGAGGAGACCCACCAGGCGGTAGGTCACGATGATGAACAGCGCGGTGAGCGCGATGCCGATGACCGCCGCCTGCGCGCTGGCCGCGATCGCCGCCGAGCCGAGCGTCGGGCCGACGGTCCGCTGCTCGATGATCTCCACGGGCACCGGCAGCGAGCCGCCCTTGATCAGCAGGGCCAGGTCCGCGGCCTCCTCGGCGGTGAAGTCACCGGTGATCTGGGTCGAGGCGCCGGGCAGGCCGACGTTGCAGGCCACGCCCTCGTTCACCTGCGGCGAGACGATCACCTTGGAGTCGAGCACGATGGCGACCCTGCGCTTGGGATCGCCCGGCTGGGCGCAGGCCGCCTCGCCGGTCAGTTTCGCCCACGCGGCACGGCCGCTGTCACGGAAGTCGACGGTGACGAACCAGCCACTGCCCTGCTGGGGGTCGATCCCGGCCGCGGCGTCGCCGACGCCGTCGCCGGTCAGCGCGGCCGGCCCGATGAGCACCGGGAGGCCGCGGTCGTCGGGCAGGATCTGCTCGCCCTTGCCCGGCTTGGTGCCGGACGCCGGGTCGGGGGCGCCCAGCACCGGGTGGAAGGTGAGCTGCGCGGTCTTGCCGATGACCTCGGCGGCCTTGGTCGGGTCCTGCACGCCGGGCAGTTCCACGATGATGCGCCGCTCGCCGGAGCGGGCCAGCGGAGCGTCCGCCACGCCCAGGGCGTCGGCGCGGCGGCGGAGCACCTCCAGGGTGCGGTCGGTGGCCGCGGCGTCGGCCTTGACGGTCGGTGAGTCCCTGGTCTCCAGGACGAGCTGGGTGCCGCCGCGCAGGTCGAGGCCCAGGCGCGGCGACATGGTGAAAGCGATGAAGAGCGAGGCGGCGATGACGGCGAGCGCGGTCACCGCGCGTACCACCGGGGCACGCGACATGAAAGCCTCCACAGGCTTGGACGTGGGAAACGTCTCCGGAACGGCTCGTACGCGTCCGAAGGGACGGCTTCGAGTACGGCTTCGGGTACGGCTTCGGTACGGCTTCGGGTACGGCGAAGGCACCCCGGGCAATGCCGGGGTGTCTCAGCTCGCTGTGGAGGCGGGTGGTGCGCGGCCCGGCCTGACGAGCAGGGCCGCGAGGGAGCGGGTGCCGTCGTCACCGGCCGGGCGGGAGCCCGTACCGGAGAGGGAGACGGGACGCCACGGGTCGGACGGCGGGATCGCGGACGAGGCGCCGTTCCCTCCGCCCGTGCCGATCCCGAGACCGGCGAGGGCGGTGACCAGGACGCCGCGCCCGCCGTCGGAGACCGGGCGGGAGGAGAGGTGGTGATCGCCGGAGGGCCGGGCCGCGCTCGGCTGCCGCGACGAGGAGGCGACACCGGCACCACCGGCACCACCGGCGCCGACGGCGCTGACCAGGCGGGTCGCGCCGGCCACACCGCCCGCTCCGCCGGAGACGAGCAGCGGCAGCAGCAGCGCGAGCAGCCAGCCCAGAGGCGCGCTACGCCGTGGCTGCCGCATGATCCCCTCCTGCCGTCCCGTCCACGGTAGCCGGTCGGCGGCCCGCTGACGCGCGATCATCCCCGGACCCGCCGGGACGCGATCGCTCCCGGACGCCCTCCGGAGCGGGGCCACGTTTCGAGTCCCCGGGAGCGCGATCCTCCGGACCCGCAGGAAGTGCTCATAAACGTGCCACGCCGGGGTAGGGCGAGCGCATGCGAATGACCTACACGGCCGATCTCTGGTGGAAGAACGCCGTCGTCTACTGCCTGGACGTCGAGACGTACAAGGACGGGAACGGGGACGGCATCGGGGACTTCCGGGGCCTGACCCAGCAGATCGATCACCTCGACCGGCTGGGGGTGACCTGTATCTGGCTGATGCCCTTCTTCCCCAGCCCGAGCCGCGACGACGGCTACGACATCAGCGACTTCTACTCGGTCGACCCGCGCCTGGGCACCCTGGGTGACTTCGTGGAGTTCATGCGCACCGCCAGGGACCGGGGCATGCGGGTGATCGCCGACCTGGTGGTCAACCACACCTCCGACCAGCACCCCTGGTTCAAGGAGGCCCGCGCGAGCAAGAACTCCGCCAAGCGCGACTGGTACATCTGGCAGGACGAGCCCGGCCCCGTCGACCCCAAGGCCATCGTCTTCCCCGACAAGGAGGACAGCCTCTGGGAGCTGGACAAGAAGACCGGCCAGTACTACTACCACAGCTTCTACAGGTTCCAGCCCGACCTGAACACCGCCAACCCCGAGGTCCGCGACGAGATCGCGCGCATCCTCGGCTTCTGGATGGAGCTGGGCCTGTCCGGCTTCCGGGTGGACGCGGTGCCGTTCCTCATCGAGGGCATCGGCGGCGACCCGCACGAGTTCCTCGCCGACCTGCGGGCGTTCATGAACCGCCGCGACGGCTCCTCGATCCTGCTGGGCGAGGTGAACCTGCCCTACCCGGACCTGATGAAGTACTTCGGCGACGCCGGCAACGGCGACGAGATCACCATGTGCTTCGACTTCATCGCCATGCAGCGCTTCCACCTGGCGATGGCCCGCGAGAACCCGGAGATCCTCGCCGACGCCCTGCGCGACCGGCCCAAGCCGCCCGACGACTCGCAGTGGGCGATGTTCGTCCGCAACCACGACGAGCTGACGCTGGACAAGCTCACCGAGGCGCAGAAGCAGGAGGTCTTCGACGCCTTCGGTCCGGACAAGGACATGCAGGTCTACGACCGGGGACTGCGCCGCAGGCTGCCCCCGATGCTCGGCGGCGACATGCGCCGCCTCAAGCTCGCCTACAGCGTGCTGTTCTCGCTGCCGGGCACGCCGGTGCTCTTCTACGGCGAGGAGATCGGCCTGGGCGAGAACCTGGAGGCCGAGGGGCGGATGGCGGTCCGCATCCCCATGCAGTGGTCCTCCGGCGGCGGCTTCTCGCCGAACCCGAAGACAAAGGTGGCCACCCCCACCGGCGACTTCGGCCCGCAGAACGTCAACGTCGAGAACCAGCGCCGCGACCCCGACTCGATGCTCCGCTGGGTCATGCTGCTGATCGAACGCTACCGCGAGTGCCCCGAGCTGGCCTGGGGCGAGTACACCATCCTGGACGCGGGGGACACCGCCGTGCTGGCCCACCGGGCCGACGCCGAGGGCGGCACCGTGGTCGCCGTCCACAACTTCGCCGGGCGCAAGGCGGAGGTGGAGCTCGTGCTGGAAGGGCTCGAACACTGCGAGATCCTGGTCGACCTGCTGGTCGACGGCACCATCGACCTGCCCTCCGACGGGAAGGTGAAATTCACCCTGGAGCCGTACGGGACGCGCTGGTTCCGCTCCTCCGTCCCCGAGGCGGCCCCGGAGGACACCTCGGCCAAGCGCTGACGCCGTGTGTCGGGCGGGCGTGCAGGGCGTTCTCTCGGTCATCCTGGAGAGCATGAGCTCCACCATCCCCGCGCGCCCGGCCCCGGCCCCTGCCCGGCCCTCGGCTCCGGCCTCGGACCTGGCTCCGGGTCATGACCCGGCCCCGGAACCGTCCCCGGTGCCGGGTTCGCTCTCGGCGCCGGGCCCGAGGTCGTCGCCCGCCTACGTCTACGACCTGGCCGAGCTCGACGCCCACGTCCGCGCCGTCCGCGCCGCGCTGGGGGACGTCGAGCTGTACTACGCGGTGAAGGCCAACCCCGACCCCGAGCTGCTGCGCACGCTCGTCCCGTACGTCGACGGCTTCGAGGTCGCCTCGGGCGGCGAGCTCGCGCACGTCAGGGAGCACGCCCCGCACGTGCCCGTCGCGCTGGGCGGGCCTGGCAAGACCGACGCCGAGCTGCTGGCCGACGTCACCCGGCTGCACGTGGAGAGTCCCGGAGAGCTGCGCCGGTTGCTCGCCTCCGGCCGCCCCGCCGACGTGCTGCTCCGGGTGAACCTGGACATCGCCGTCGAGGGGGCCGCGCTGGCGATGGGCGGCGGCGCCACGCCGTTCGGGATGGACCCCGCGGGCGTCGACGAGTGCGTCGCGCTGCTCGGGTCCCAGGAGGCCGTACGGCTGCGCGGTGTCCACGCCCACCTGGCCAGCGGGCTCGACGCCCCCCGCATGCTGGAGCTGGCCGCGGCGATCCTGGACTACGCGCGGACGCTGGGGGTCACCGAGATCAACCTCGGCGGCGGCATGGCCGTCTCCTACACCGACCCCGGCGACCGGTTCGACTGGGAGGCCTACGGCCGGGGGCTGGCCGCCCTGCGCCGTCCCGGCGAGACGCTCCGGATCGAGCCGGGCCGGTCGCTGACCGTCTACTGCGGGCGCTACGTGACGCACGTCATCGACGTCAAGCGCGTGCACGGGGAGCTGTTCGCGATCGTGGCGGGCGGGACCCACCACCTGCGCACCCCCGCCACCAAGGGACACGACCAGCCGGTGCTCGTACCGCGGACCGGTGAGCCGATCACGATCGTCGGCCAGCTCTGCACCCCCAAGGACGTGCTGGCCCGCCGCGTCCCGATCGCGCTGAAGGCCGGGGACCGCGTCGAGTTCACCATGGCCGGCGCCTACGCCTGGAACATCTCCCACCACGACTTCCTGATGCACCCCCGGCCGGTCTTCCACTACCTGAACGGCCCGGACTCGTCCTGACCCGGCGGGCCCCGCGGCGCCCGGGGAGGCGGGCGGAATTTGAACGTTTCATCCCTCTGGCGGTGAACGGCCAGCTCACCGGTCCCGGTCCGGGCATCACTGTTGTTCCTGACAGGAGGTTAGGAGATGGTGGGCGCCCGTATGCACCCCGAATCCCAGGAGGAGACCCGTGCAGACGCCCCCCCGCACATTGCTCCGAAGTCTGCTCGCCATCGTGGGCGCGCTGGCGCTTCTCGTCACCGCGCTGGTCGTACCCGCGTCGGCGCACGGTTCGGTGAGCGATCCCCCGACCCGCAACTACGGCTGCTGGGAGCGCTGGGGAGGCGACTTCCAGAACCCGCAGATGGCCACCCAGGACCCCATGTGCTGGCAGGCCTGGCAGGCCAACGTGCAGGCCATGTGGAACTGGAACGGCCTGTACCGCGAGGGCGTGGCCGGTAACCACCAGGCGGCCATCCCCGACGGCCAGCTCTGCAGCGGCGGCCTCGCCGAGGGCGGCCGCTACGCGGCGATGGATGTCCCCGGAGCGTGGAAGACGGTCGACAAGCCCGCCCGCTTCACCCTGAACCTCCTCGACCAGGCCCTGCACGGCGCGGACTACATACGCGTGTACGCGACCAAGCAGGGATTCAATCCGAAGACACAGCGCCTGGGCTGGGGTGACCTGGAACAGGTCGGGCAGACGGGCCGCGTCCCCACGGGTGCCACGACCCCCGTCGAGGTGAACGCCCCGGGCCGCACCGGTCACCACATCGTGTTCACGATCTGGCAGGCCAGCCACTCGGACCAGTCGTACTACTTCTGCAGCGACGTGAACTTCACGGGCGGCCCGACCCCCACCCCGACGCCGACCCCCACCCCGACTCCCACGCCCACCCCGACGCCCACCCCGACGCCCACTCCCACGCCGACCCCCACCCCGACCCCGACTCCCACCCCCACTCCCGGACGGGGCTGCTCGGCCACCTACCGGGTCGTGTCCACCTGGGGCGGCGGCTTCCAGGCCGAGGTCAGCGTCGTCGCCGGCGCGGCCCCGATCTCCGGCTGGACGGTCGGCTGGACGTACGCCGGCGGGCAGACGGTCAGCTCGGCGTGGAGTGCGACGGTGACGAGCAGCGGATCCGCGGTGACGGCCCGCAACGTCGCGTACAACGGCTCGCTCGGCGCCGGGGCCTCGGCGACGTTCGGCATGCTCGTCACCGGCACGCCCGGCACCGCGCCGGCGGTGACCTGCGGTTCCGCCTGACGATCCGGAGAGCGGTGCCCGCGGCTCCACCCGGTCCCCCGAGGGGACGGTGGAGCCGCAGCCCCCGGGCACCTGAAGGCTCGCGCCCGTCCGCCGGTCGTCCCGGCGGGCGGGCGCCTGCCGTCCGGCCGTCCTGGCGTCCGGGCGGGCGCCATGCCGTCCGTCGTCTTCGCGAACGGTGATCCCCCGGAATCCTCTACGACCTGAGGATGAGAAGGTCGGGCTCACGGACCGATGAGAAAACCGGCGCGAACGGGGACGCTGGAGGCATGAAAACGACACGATGGTCGGGTCTGGCCGCCCTCGCGCTGGCGGGTGCCCTCGTCGTCACGTCATGCGGGCGGGACACGAGCACCGCGCATCATCCGACTGCGTCTCCGGCGTCTCCGGCGTCTCCGGCGTCCCCCGCATCCCCGGGTGCCGCCGCGCACTCCGGCCACGGGACGAACGCGGCCCCGCCCCCGGCCGCGCCGCTGCGCGACGGGGAACGCTTCGTCAACCTGACGCTGCCCAAGCCCTACACCCCGGCCGCGCCCCCGGGAGCGACCGACGAGTACCGCTGCTTCCTGCTCGACCCGGGCCTGAGCGCCCCGGCGTTCCTCACCGGCAACCAGTTCCTGCCGCAGAACACCGACCTCGTCCACCACGCGATCGTCTACGCGGTCGACCAGGGCGCGGCCGAGAAGGCCGGCACCCTCGACGCGAGCACCCCCGGCGAGGGCTGGACCTGCTTCGGCGACGCCGGGATCGAGGACGGCACGTGGATCGGCCACTGGGCGCCGGGCGCCGACGAGACGCTGCTCACCCAGAAGGTCGGCCACCCGGTGGCCGCCGGCAGCAGGCTCGTCCTGCAGGTCCACTACAACCTGCTCGCCGTCCAGGGCGGGACGACGGGCAGCGATCAGTCGGCCATCCGCCTCCGGTTCGCCGACGGGGCGTCCAAGCTCACCGCTCTGGAGACCAGCCAGCTCATCGCCCCCATCGAGCTGCCCTGCACCGAGCGGGAGTCGGGCCCGCTGTGCGACCGCGACGCCGCCGTCGAGGACCTGGGCCGGCGCTTCGGCGACCAGGCGAAGGAGGCGCCGGCCGGGCTCGCCGAGATGTGCAACGGCGGCACGCCGCCACCGCCGGGCGACACCCAGCACTGCGAGGTGCCGCTGCCCGCCGACGGCACGATCTACGCCCTGGCCGGGCACATGCACCTGCTGGGCCGCTCCATCAAGGTCGAGCTGAACCCCGGCGGCCCCGGCGAGCGAGCCCTTCTCGACATCCCCCGGTACGACTTCGACGAGCAGGCCATCCGGCCGCTGGCCAAGCCCGTCACGGTCGAGAAGGGCGACCGCCTGCGGGTCACCTGCACCCACGACGCGGGCCTGCGCGCGATGCTGCCCGCCCTGAAGGGCTCGACCCCGCGCTACGTCGTCTGGGGCGAGGGCACCGGCGACGAGATGTGCCTGGGCCTGGTCCTCTGGACCCCGGGCGCGTAGGACGGCCTTACGGCCGGAAAGCCCGCCCCGGTCAGGGAGGCGGCCTCCTTCCTGACCGGGCTTCGGTTAGGGAGGAGGCGCCGAATGATCGTATGCTGCCCTTCGTCGTTTTCCGCGCAGCGTCCAAGGGAGAGCCCGCCGTGTACAAGGAGTTCGCGATCGAGGTCGTGGTCTGGCTGATTCCCGTCGCCGTGCTGCTGGGGCTCGCCTTCATGATCACCGCCTGACCCCGGGCCGGGGTCAGTGTTCGGCCAGGACGATCACCGAGTCGCCGGGGCCGAGCCGGATCGGGTGTGACTTGTCCGGATTGAGGACGACGCCGAAGTGCGGCGCCTCGTTCAGGTGATCCGCCAGGCGGTAGCCGATCGCGGTCTCGCCCCGGCGGCGGGCCGACTCGATCACCGAGGCGAAGTCGACCGGTGCCCCCGGACGGACGTACCGTTCCGCCGGACGGGGGTAGATCTCCGAGCCGCGGGGGTCGAAGAGGCAGCCGAACACCCCGGCGAGGTGCCGGTTCTCGGCGAGCTGCGCGAGCAGCAGGCCGATCACCGTGTCACTGATCACGATGTCGTCGGCCTCGGTGACCTCGGCCAGGCTCCGGTTGTGCTCGTCGTGCATCTCGCTGACGATCGAGTAGTGCTCGTTCAGGATGGTCTGCATGTCGCGCAGGTGGAGCAGGGTCGTCAGGGTGCGCATGTCCGCGTGGCCGGGTTCGTAGCGGTCGTCGGACAGCACGATCACGTGCTCGTAGAGGCCCAGGCCCAGTGACTCGAGCGCGTAGCGGTCGGCGGTGTCGCACTCCTTGACGTTGACCGTGAGGTTCTCCAGCCCCTCCCGGCCGGCCGTCGCCCCGGGGTGGTCGGAGGCGATGTCCAGCACGGAGCCCGGCGCGACGTAGGCGTCGAGGTAGCGGGCGATCCGGCGGCCCCGGCCGTTCCAGTTGAGGATCAGGGTGCGCTCGGGGCCGGGACCGGTGTGCTCGTAGGAGACGATCGCCTCCTCCCGGGGGCCGGGCATGCCCTCGGCCAGGTGGATCACGGAGTCGTCCTGGGCGATGACGATGATCTCGTCCGAGGCGGAGACCACGGTGTCCGAGGGCGGGTTCAGCATGACCTCGCCCGCCCGGCGCAGCCCGATCACCGTGGCGGTCTGGTAGGCCTGAAGCGCCGTGCCGTACGTCGTCCCGGTGAGGTCCGGGTCCGAACGCAGGTAGATCTCGGCGCCGGTGAAGTCGAGCAGGTCCATGCAGACCACCGAGACGCCCGACTGCCGCGACGACTGCACGATGAGCCGGGAGGCGGTGTCGTCGGAGTCGACGAGGTTGACGTCCGGGCCCCCGGCGAGGCGGGCGGCGGCCATGTTGGAGCTCTCGGCGATGGCGGCCACCACCGGCGGGTGCTCACCGGCACGCCTGGCCAGGGCGAGCAGCGTCTTGATGACGTGCGAGTCGGGGTCCTCCCCCTGGGGGGAGAGGACGACCACCGAGCGGGCCGTGCCCAGGCTCATCAGGTCCAGGTCGGTCGGCTCGGAGGGGCGGCCGGTCCGGCAGACCAGCCGGGTCCTGCCGGTGTCGCCGACGAACCGCCGGATCTCGTCCTCCATGGCGAGCTTGTCCCTGTCGGCGAGGATCGCGATGACCGACCCGCGGTCGCTCGCGTGGGCCTGGACCAGCTCGCTGATGATCGTGAAGATCTGCTCCGACCAGCCCAGGACCACGATGTGACCGGTCTCGATGATCCGCGACCTGCCCTTGCGCAGCTTCTCGAACCTGCCCATCAGGCCGCCCGCGAGGACGCCGACCAGCGCGCTGACGACGAAGATCCCGCCCAGCGAGGCGACGAACATCAGGGCGACGAACGGCGCGCTGCCGGTGTCGGTGGCCACCTTGCCGGGGCTCAGCGTGCGCATCAGCGTCATCCACAGCATGCCCGGGGCGCCGTGGTGCTGCGCGGCCTCGCGCGGGGTCAGCCACAGGGCCCCCGCGGTGACCAGCAGGATCAGGCCGATCGAGATGAGGGCGAGCCACCCGATCAGAGCGGTCGTGCCACGCGACATGGTGTTGTCGAACCAGTAGCGCAGCCGCTCCCGCGGTGTCCCCCGCCGTGCCATGAATCTCCCCCCGTGAGTAAAACGTTGTCAACGATCGCATGGAATCGTAGGCCACCACGGGGGTTCGGGAATCTGACCGCGACCGGTCGCCACCGGCCGCGACGCCGCGCGACCCGTCAGGGGAGCTTGGTCCAGGGGCCCGGGGCGTGCTCGCCCTTCGGGATCCACAGGGCGGGCTGGAGCTCGCGGAACCGGGGGGCGCAGCCGTCGTTCCAGGGGAACCGTCCTGCGGCGTCGGGCCAGACGATCTCCATGAACGGCAGCGGCGGCCGCTGGTAGAAGTGCAGCGCCGTGCCGAACAGCGAGCGGTACCAGCTCGTGTCCACCGTCTTGGCGACGACCGGGTAGTTCCTGATGACGT
This sequence comes from Streptosporangium sp. DT93, assembly GCF_049844535.1. Taxonomy (NCBI): domain Bacteria; kingdom Bacillati; phylum Actinomycetota; class Actinomycetes; order Streptosporangiales; family Streptosporangiaceae; genus Streptosporangium; species Streptosporangium sp. DT93. The sequence goes on along the minus strand of NZ_JBNCLF010000024.1, from coordinate 21,915 downwards.
CGTCCCGCTCCCGGCCCTCGACCAGGTGACGGCCGGCGGAGATCTCGTCGGCGAGCGTGCCGAGGCAGTTGCCCATCACCTCCAGCCTCAGGCCGAACATGGCGACCTCCGGGGAGCGGAGCGTGTGCCAGAGCCCGACGGTGAACGCCCAGCCCGGCCCGTCCGCGTCCTCGGGGATCATGACGACCGCCCATCCCCGGTCCTGGACGCTCCGTATCGTCCGGAGATCCGCCTCGTCGAGCTCCACCTCGCGCTTGACGCACAACAGACAGTGACAGACAGGCTGGTCGAACATGTATCGAGCGTAATGCGCTGTAGGCATTTAGGACGCGTTGCGAGCTTTTAATAGGACAGCAAAATCCTCGCCGCGACGGCCGGGCTGCTCGTCGCGATGCCCGGAACCGGGCTCCTCGTCGCGGCGGCCGGAACCAGGCTCTTCATCACGGCGGCCGGAGCCGGGCTCCTCGTCATGAGGGCCGGAACCGAGCTCCTCGTCGCGGCGGCCGGAGCCGGGCTCCTCACAGAGATCCGAGGCCCTCCGGAGGGATCCGCTCCGCCGGGGCCCGCCGCACCCGCCCGCCCGTCCGCCGCACGGCGGTCCGCGCCGGAGGGGCCACCGGCCCCGCACCCGGCGTTCCCGCTCCCGGTGTCCTCGCGGCCGTACGCGGCCTTCCGGCGCCCTCGACCTGCAGGCCGACCGCGTGCGCCACCTGCGACGGCGAGAGCTGCGTCGTGTCCACGACCTTCCCCTCGCGGATCAGCCACGGCAGGGCGTCGAGGTAGTCCGGGAGGTGGTCCAGCCGCCACTGCCGGGCCTCGGGGTCGGCGGTGTCCTCCTCGATCCGCCGGGTCAGGGTGGCCTGGTCGGTGTGGAGCACCACGTGGTGGACGGGGATGCGGGACCGCTCCAGCCGGGCGCGGATCTCCGTCCAGTACCTCTCCACGAGGACCGTCTGCGGGACCACCAGAACCCCTCCGACGTACGCCAGCAGCCGCCGCGCGGTCTCCACGACCAGGCCGCGCCACGGCGGCCAGTCCTGGAAGTCCCCGACGGGAGGCAGGTCGGGGACGTGCCGCAACATGACGCCGACCTGCTCAGGGTCGAAGAGCCGGGCCTCGGGGATGACCGAGACGAGTTCCCGCGCGGTCGTCGTCTTGCCCGCGCCGAATGTGCCGTTCAACCACACGATCATGAATCGAGGGTAGCCACCCCGCCCGCCCGTGTCGTACGGGAATGCCGGACTCGCATGTCCGCGCCGACGGCCGCCCGCGTCCGGCGTGACCCCGCCCACGGCCTTACGGACCCCGCTCCGGCCCCTGCCGCGACGCGGTGATTATGCTCGTCACAACCGTGCTGAGCTGCTCGAACAGTGTCGCACCCACCTGGCCGAGAGATCGCCGTGAAACTCACAGAAGAACTGCTCACCCTGCTGCGCCGGCCGAGCACCTGCTACCTCGCCACCTCGATGGCCGACGGTTCGCCGCAGCTGACCCAGACCTGGGCCGACACCGACGGCGAACACGTGATCATCAACAGCGTGCAGAGCCACCTGAAGACCAGGAACATCGAGCGCGACCCGCGCGTGGCCGTCGCCGTCTCCGACCCCGCCGACCCCTCGCGCTACGTCCAGATACGGGGCCGGGTGGTCAAGGTCACCACCGACGGCGCGGTCGACCACATCGAGATGCTCGCCCAGAGGTACCTCGGCACCCCCTACCCCTGGTACGGGGGCCGCGACCAGGTGCGTGTGATCTTCGTCATCGAGCCCGAGAAGATCAGCGCCATGGGCTGAGGCTCCGGCCCGCCCGCGCTCCGGCCCGATGGCGCCTCCCCGTCCGATCACGCCCTGATCCGATCACGCTTCGATCCGGCCGGCCGGCCGGTGGCTTCGGCCACGGCGGCCCGGCGGGTTCACCTCTCGGTGCGGGCGAACAGTTCGAGGTGGAAGCACCGGGTGCAGCGGAAGGCCTCGACGTCCCAGCGGGCCTTCCCGAAGCGTTTCACGCCGAACAGGCCACGCTCGATCGGCCCCGCGATCCAGCGGGCGTAGCCGTAGGCGTGCTCCCCGGAGTCCTCGACGAATCCCGGCTCCAGGTCGGTACTGTCGCACTGCGTGCATCGCATGCCCGTATTGTGCCAATTTTCTCCCTCTGCATCGCGGCGTCCGGCGAAAAAACACCGAGGCGACCTTCCCGGTCCGGATCGCGCCGGAGCCCCCGGCCTCGTCGGAGAGTCGCCCGCCACCGTCGCGAAGGGCAGCGGCCCGGCCGGCTCACCTGAATGTAACCTCATGGGCAACTAAAAAATCTTGCTCCGACGGGTGCGCGACAGGGAGTGCGGAAGGCGATGGACACCGAGGGATGGGCGGTCCGTGTTCCCCGGGGATACCGCGTCGGTGACTGGCGGGTCGGCAGGCCCATCTCCACGGGGAGCTGGGCGAGCGTCTACCTGGGAGTGCGCGACGGGGAGAGCGCGACACAGGCGGCGTTGAAGTTCCTGCCCACGGGCACGGTCACCCGGCGGCAACTGGGACACCTCAAGGACATGACGCAGCGGGAGATACGCCTGCACGGCAGGCTGCGGCACGATCGCCTGATCCGGCTGCACGAGACGCTCGTCATCGACGACGCGGGAGATCCCGAGCTCGACGGCGCGTGCGTCCTGGTGATGGACCTGGCGGAACGGTCGCTGGCCGACCTGATCCGGGCGGGTGCCCCCGTTCCCGGCGCGCCGAGGCTGATCGCCGAGATGTGCGAGGGCATAGCGCACATGCACGCCGAGAAATGGGTGCACGGGGACCTCAAGCCCAACAACGTGCTCGTGATGGCCGACGGCTCGGTGCGCCTCGCCGACTTCGGCCTGGCCACCGAGATCGACGGGACCCACGGCTACCTTCCCCCGATGGGTTCGGTCGACCACGTACCCCCCGAGCGCTGGGGCGAGCACGTGAGCGAACGCGGGCACGCCGTGTGGGCCTCGGCCGATGTCTGGGCGCTGGGCGTGACGGCGTGCCAGCTGCTCACCGGCCATCTTCCCTTCGGCGCCCCGACGGCTCGCGCGCGCTACGTCGCCGCCGCCGAGTACGCGGCCGGGGAACGCCCCCTGACGCTTCCGGTCTCGCTTCCCGAGGCCTGGCGTTCCTGGGTGAGCGACTGCCTGACCCCCGACCCGAGGCTGCGGCCCAGCGCGGCGCGGCAGCTCTACCGGGCGCGGCTGCTGGCAGGCACCACCGCGGCCCCACGCCGGCAAAGGGGCGCACGGACGGCGGGGGCGATCGCCGCGGCCCTTCTGGTGCTGACCGGCGTCTCGGGGGCCGGGATGGTCGACTCGTCCGTGGCCGATCCGTTCGGGCGCTGGCTGCGTTCCGATTCCGACATCCCCTCGCGGTACCGCGCGCTGATCGTCGAAGCCGGCACGATCTGCGACGAGCCGGGCCTGAGCCCGGCACTGGTCGCCGCCATCCTGAAGGCGGAGAGCAACTTCGACGAGAACCTGTTCGACGCGGCCGGCAACGAGTACGGCCTCGCGCGCTGGACGCCGTCGGTGCTGCAGTACTACCTGCCCGCCGACCGCCGCGGTGTCATCCTCACCCCGCCCCTGTCACCCGAGGACACCATCCCCGCCGTCGGCCGCTACCTGTGCGTACGGCTGCCCCTGATGGCCGGGGTGCCCGAAGATCCCGGCCTCCTGGGAGCCGCGGCGTTCCGCTCCTCCGACGACGTGGTCCGCCGGGAGAACGGGATTCCCGAACGTGTCCGGCCGTTCGTCGAACGGGTGCGGAAGCACCGGGCCGAATACCAGCCGTGACCGCGCGCAGGCACCGGGCCTGATACGGGCCGTGACCGCGCGGGGAGAACCCCCGATACCGGCCGTGGTCACGCGGGAGGAGGTCGGACACCGGCCGCGATCACGTGATCAGCCGCTTCAGGTGCTCCTCCCGCACCAGGTCGAAACGCAGCGCGACGGAGACCAGCGCGGCGCGTTGCCAGTCGGCCTTGCGCGAGCCGGACGACGCCTTGACGCGCAGTTTCGTACGTGCCAGATAGTCGATGTGAAAGTTGATCGCGGACCGCGTCAGTCCCGCGCAGCCGGGAACCTCGCGTAGCCGCTCCAGCACCTCCGGTGCCGTCGGGATGACCGGGGACGCCGGGTCGAGGAGGCGCGGCTCGCAGAGTGCGACCAGTACGAGAAAGTACTTCGCGGTCTCGTCCAGGGAGAAGCCGGAGACCGTCGGCTCGCCGCCCGCCACGGCCTCGGGCGCGTCGGGGTCGACGAAGCTGTGCTGCGAGGCGAACACCAGGAAGGAACAGGAGCCGCCCGCCACCGGAAGCACCACGCGGGCGAACTCGAACGGCACGGGCGCCGCGACCCGTCGCGGAGCCACCTTGACGAACTCCCCGCCACCCTCGGGATTCTCCACGACCAGGGTGGCGTCGTGGCTGAGGTTGGTGAGCAGCCAGTAGTCATCCCTGGCACGGATGATTCCGGCTCGCCGGGAGACCTCCGGATGGTCGAGGAGGAAATCGACCGGGACGCTCGCCGTCCCGCGACCGAAAACGACCTCGCGACCCGGGGAAAGCTCGACGACGGCCGGTTCGGCGGCAACGCCCTCGGCCTGCAAGAGGATCGTTCGCACCGTTCCGCCTCCACAGCACCCTGGAATCCTCCAGGTTCACAGAATCTCAGCCTATATCGAACGATGCGCCACCCGCCGGATCGTCCTCGGCGTCTCTGTCCGGCCCGGCGCCCTTCCCCGGGCCGGGCGAGGTCACGGACGTCAAGGGCGCGTCCGACCGCCACCGCGTACGAAAACCACCCGAGTTAGGTCTTATGGGCTGATCATGGCGAATGGCATACTGGCCCCGCCAAAACCTTGATTAGGGAGATCGATTTAATGCGCAAATCCTTCAAACCGGCCCTCGTCGCGCTCTCCGTCCTCGCCGCATCCGTCGTCTTCGCGCAGCCCGCAGCCGCCGAGACGCGCCACACCTGCCGGCCGTCCTACGTGACCAACAAGTGCGCCAGCGGCTACACCCCCGCCAGGACCGACCTGCACCGCGTGTGGATCGGCCTCGACACCACCTCCATCGCCACCTGGGAGGTCTGGGACCGCGAGACCGGCGTACGCGTGGGCCGCGGCACGGTCAGCCCGAACAAGAGCTACCGGGGTGCGGTCAACGGCCTCTACGGCACGAAGTACCAGCTGACCATCAAGGCCGACTGGGGCACCTACGGGTTCATCTGCGACTGCTGACCGGCTGTCGCCGCCCGGCCGGGAACCACTCCCGGCCGTGCGTGACCCGCGGCCACCGCGTGACCCTCGCCCGCCGTACGACGGCCGACGGTCACGCGGTGGCCGTACGCGTGTTCAGCCGTCGGGGCTCTCGGAGTCCCCGGAGCCGTCGGAGCCGTCGATCCGGTGGCTCATCCGGCCCGCGCCCCGGGCGAGCCGAGCTCGAACCAGATGACGGTCCCGGTGGAGTCGCGGTGGAATCCCCAACGGGTGGCGAGCTCGTTGACGAGCATGAGCCCCCGTCCGCCCGTGGCGGCCGGCCCGGCGTCCCTCGTACAGGGAACCCCGGAGGCTCCGGCGTCCTGGACGGTGACCAGTACGCCGTGAGGGGTGAACGCCACGGTGACGACGAACTCCCGGGGCCGGTCGTCCGCTCCGGCCTCACCCTCACCGGGGCCGGGCCGAGGGGGCTCGGTGCGAGGGGCCTCGATGTCGGTGGCGGAGTGCTCGACGGCGTTGGTGGCCAGCTCACTGGTCAGGAGCATGGCGTCGTCGAGGAGCGGATGACCGTCCCCCAGGAGCTCGGCGACGAAGTTCCGCGCGGGCCTGACCTGGTCACGGGCGGCGGTGAACCGCTGGGAGATGACGGGCGCATGAGCCTGGGACGCCGACCAGCCGGGTATCCGCCCGAGGTGCGGCGACCACGTTGCGACCGGGAGAGCCGGTCCCGTCACGTCACCGGCCGTCGTCCGGAACCGGTCGGCGAACACGCCGACGAGCGCGGACAGCAGACGCGCGGTCATTCCGCCCCCCTTCCCCTGCGAATTCCCGTGTCGGCCCCGTCCGCCCTGTCCGCCGTATCGGTGTCGGCCACGTCCACCGTGTCGGCCGTGCCGACGTCGGCCGGTGCGCCGGTCGCGGCGCCGACGAGAGGGAAGCTCATACCTGAACCCCTCTCCGGTACGACTCGCGCCTGCCCGTCCAGGGCCGCAGACCCGGCGGCGACTCCTGCCTGTGGGGCGGTACGGCCATCGCGGCCGGACGCGCGTGGCGTCCCCTGCCCGTGGGGGAGCCCGTAGCGGGATGGGCCTGCGCGCGCAGGGGCACGGTGGTCAGCGGGTTCGGCGTGACGTGCCCGGTCACGGGAGCGGGTAGCCGACCACAGAGCCCGAGACGACGCCGGGCGACCATGCGGGTACGGACCTGCGCCGGGGTGGGCTGCTCCCACAGGTGACCGGGCCGATGCGGCAGGCTGGCGGCGTCGTGCGCGTACGGGGGATGGCCGCACCAGCGACACCCGAGCGGCGAGGGCGGCTGCTCGGCATGCCAGCGAACCCTGACGATCTTGATGGTTCCCCTATGGTTGGACACAGGTCGCACCTCCATTGTGCGATCGAGGCTCTGCCCGGCGACGCCATTCGCCTGGCAGGGCCGCCTTCTACGATGTCGCCGACCACGTTCGCGCCGTGGCCGGTGACCGGGTCTCCGTCCCGGGAAGCGTCGGCCGGAAGTGCCACGTCGTCATCGAGATCGGATCGCCCGATCACCCGTATCGACGGCCGTTTCCACACCTGTCGCTCCTTCACGAAGAGTGACGGTAGCGACGCGGAGAGGCAGCGACATCAGCGCGGTTGATACTTTGGCGAGGACGGGAGCCAAGCGCGTCATGGCGGGTTACCGTGAGGCCATGGCCTACTCTGACCCGGCTGCGGAGAGTGTGGGAAGGCGCGTACGACGTGCTCGTAAGCGCGCGGGCATCACCCAGATCGAGCTGGCACGGCGCATCGGCCGCGCGCAGTCCTGGGTGTCCGGCGTGGAGAACGACAGCATCCCGCTGGACTCCATCGCGTTGATCAACACCCTCTCCCGGGTGTTACGCGTCCACCCCAACGAGCTCACCGCGCGTCCCTACCGCGGCGACACCCCGGCCGAGGACCGCGGCCACTCGGCGATCCCCGAGATCCGGCGACACCTGGAGCGCTACGACCTCGACCCCGAATGGGACGGCGAGGTACGGGCCCTGCCCGACCTGCGCGCCGCCACCGAACACGTCTGTCTGTTACGGAGGGAGGCCCGCTACGCGGAACTGGCCGAAGCCCTGCCGGCCCTGCTCTCCGAACTCCAGGCCGCGACCCATCTGTACCCCGAGTCCGATCGGAGTACGGCGTTCGGGCTGCTCTCGACCGCCTACCAGGCGGCCGACTCGGTCGCCTACAACCTCGGGTACGCCGACCTCTCCCTCATCGCCACCGGCCGGGTCCGCTGGGCCGCCGAACGCTCGGGGGACCCGTACCACGGCGCCATATTCGCCTACCTGCGGATACGGAACCTGTGGTCCAGCACCTCGTGGAACGACGCGCTCACCGTGCTCGACACGGCCTGCGCGAGCATCGAGGACGAATACGTGGCGGGTGAGCCCGAAGCGCTGGCCGTCTGGGGAGGACTCCAGCTCCGAGCCGCGATCACCGCCGCTCGCAAGAACGACGCCGCCGAGGCATGGTCACGACACCGGCTGGCCGACGAGGCGGTCACCCGGCTCGGAACACGCCAGCGCACGAACTATTACGAGCTGTGTACGAATCGATCCAACGTCGACATCCACGGTGTCGCCGTCGCGGTCGAACTGGGAGACGGGCCGCAGGCTGTGAACAGGGGGGAGATGGTACGGCTACCGAAGAAGCTGCAGGCGAGCCGCGTCGGGTATCACCATCTCGACTACGCGCGGGGTCTGTTGTGGTGTGGTAAGCGCGAGGCGGCTCTGGCTGAACTGGAGCGCGCGGAGAAGGCAGCTCCGCTGTTGGTGCGTAATCATCCGATGGCCCAGCAGGCTGTACGAACGCTGCTGGACCTTGAGCGATACAGCTACCGGGAGCGAATCCGTCGACTTGGTGTGCGGATGCATATTCTTTAAGATGACAGATCGTATGTCGGATTGCCTACGTTTTGGTTTGCGGTGAAAGCAGTCAGGGCGTGTAGGTAAGACAACTGCTTGGAAGCGCTCAAACTGCTTGGTGGACGGACGAGCTCTTCAGGAGAACAAAACTTCGTATGGGCTAGTGCTGTGCTAATTTCCCTTGCTTTAGGTCGGAGAGTCTCTCAATTTTTCCTAGGTGAAAGCTACGGAAATTCCCATCACTAAATATTGGATTTCAACCACGAGAAAAATTCCTGCTAGAGGCATAGACAGGGGCCTGTCAATATACCTAGGTCGCTTAACACCATGGACGACTATGCTTAACATCTCTTCGCGCTAGCGATAGCTCAGCACGTAGATGTGTTGGGGCCTTGTCGTGAGGTGAAATCGCCGTTGTGGTGCTAAAAGGAAACGGTACATGGGTGAAGGTCACATCCTCAGGAGAGCACTGACTAGAAGGTAGACACCGGGCTGCAGCAGCCTTGTGCGCCACCTCCTGTGAAGATTAGATATCCTAATTGTAACGATGTGCCCGTTTGTCTTCCTGAGCGGCTACCCTTCAAAGGGTGATGGACGAACCGTTGCCTGGCATGGTGATGCCTGACTCTGAGCTAGACCTAGTGTGCAGCCACCTTCGTAATTTGGATCCAGACGGATCACGTATCGGGGCCGTGTTGCGTCGCACCCTTGACATGTTGCTTGATGGCCCAAATACCGGCCGATACAGATGGGAGCAACTCTTCAAGACCGAGAAGACACACTGTGGCACCTTGGTCGAGATCAACCTCCAAAGAGAGTTTAAATTCTCTGATGGCAATAAGCTTGATTACTCAATATGCAATATCGAAGTTGACTGTAAGTACTCGCAAGATCTCGCAAAATGGATGATTCCTCCGGAAGCCGTCAACGAGATCATATTTGGCTTGTGGGCAAGTGACGAGAAAGGGGTTTGGTCTGCGGGAGTTGTTCGCGCGCGCTCGGAGTACCTTCAAGAGAGTGAAGGGAATCGCGACAAGAAGAAACAGCTAAGCAAATACGGAAAAGGCGAGATTCGCTGGCTATTCTCAAATCATGCGTTAGCAGAAAATGCGCTCCTGCATATGCCGAAACTGGACGTCGAGGCTATCTTTTCGAAGCGTTCTGGTCAGCAGCGACTAAACGAGCTACTTCGCCGAGCTCAGGGTCGACTTCTAACTAGGAACGTTATCTATACAGTAGCGACGGGAGATGGAAAGCCCAAACAAGATCCTCTAAAAAGGCTTCGGAAGAACGGTGGGGCCCGGGATCAGCTTCGCGAAGAAGGTATTGTTATTCTTGGCGATTACATAAATCATAAAAATATTGCCATGCAGCTCGGATTACCCGTTCCAGAAGAAAGTGAATTTGTGAGTATTCGTTTGTCGCGCTCACGAAAAATTAATCAACCCTTTGTTTTTCTAGACGGAGAAGAATGGACTGTATGGCAATCGGGTGACCTCATCGAAACAGCTCCAGAGCTCCCTGACCTAAAGCGTCCTTGACTAGTTGCGCAGCACTGCGCCTTCATGTACTAACTTTTAGATCCGAAATATGATTGTATAGAGCTGGCTTCGATGTAAGTTAGTTCCCCCCGGGAGTCACTATTTTTAGAGGTCCCTCTAAGCCCATCCGAATAATTGACTTATTCTCTGGTGCCGGCGGTTTCTCGCTTGGGTTCCACAATGCAAATCTCGGGTATGAAACAATTCTTGCTGTTGAAATAGATAGGTGGGCGGCGCAAACAATCCAAAACAATCTTCATTGCAAGGTCGACTGTTCTTCAATTCAGGATCTGTCTAGTTTTCCTGATGCCGATGTGGTAGTGGGTGGACCACCCTGTCAAGGATTTAGCACTCTCGGAAGTAGGAGAGAGGAGGATCCTCGGAATGAACTCCTTTGGGATTTCATCCGAGTCGTGCGAGGCTTACAGCCTAAAGTTTTTCTAATTGAGAATGTTCCAGGTATCTTGAGTGCTCGGCAGTTCCATAATTTCAAAGCTTATACACTTAGCGATAGCATTTTAAGAAAATATAGCCTGGCCTATAGCGTCCTCAATGCTGCCGACTATGGAGTGCCGCAAAGGCGCTCTCGCGCATTCATTATTGGCATAAAAGGCCAAGAAGGTATTTCTTGGCCGCCGCCAGTAACTCATGCTTCAAATTTATTAAATACTCTTCCTCATCGCACTGTCCGGGACGCAATCGCCGACTTGCCGTTTGAAACGGACGGGTTTGACGTGCGAATAAACGCTTTAGGGGGCCAGCATCTCCATTTCGGGAGAAATCCCACACAAAAATCTTTAGAACGCTACAGAGCAGTCCCTCGAGGGGGAAATCGCTTCGACCTCGCTCGAAATCGCCCTGACTTACTTCCTGAATGTTGGAGAAAAAAGCTCAGCGGTACAACGGATGTTATGGGAAGAATGTGGTGGGATCGTCCATCGCCTACAATTCGAACCGAGTTTTTTAAGCCAGAGAAGGGACGATATCTTCATCCGGAGGCTGATCGGCCCATTACACACCGAGAGGCCGCGCGTCTTCAAGGATTTCCAGATTCGTATGTTTTTGCTGGGAAAAAAATCGAAATCGCCCGGCAGATTGGAAATGCTGTACCCCCTGCCCTCGCGCAGGCAATAGCCATACATATCCATAGTGTCGCCTTTGCGGCCACTAGTCCTGTGGTAGGTGTGCAAAGCTGTATTGGTAGCCACCAGCCGTCAGATAAGTGTCTACTCTGCGTGTGAGACATACATGCCCATCAAGTACTCTTTGCCCTGCCGACAGGTATTCATGATCGTTTAAGGGATCTTGTCGGCCCTGTCGATGTGATTTTGTCGTCCGCTTGCGTTAACGTCGCTCACATGTTCGGACACAGGCTTCAGGGCTGCGACGACGGCGGCGAGTGCATCAGTCAGCGTCTCGTGCTCCCAGACGCGTACGACGCACCACCCAGCAGCATGAAGTGCCGTGTCAGCTGCTCGATCACGCTCAACGTTGCGACGGAGCTTAGGGGTCCAGTACCACTCGTTCACAACCGGTTCGCGACCATGATCAGGGCAGACGTGCCAGAAACAGCCGTCAACGAACACTGCGACCTTCTTCTTGGTGAAGACGATGTCAGGCCGCACTCTCGTACCCTCGAGGTCAAGCCGAAGATCTTTCCGGTATCGGTACCCCCTCTGATGCAGGGCTCTGCGCAACGCCACCTCTGGCTTGGTGTCTGCTCGGCGGTTAGCTCTCATGTTCCGGGAGCGCCCCTCGCTCAGCGGCGCCGGGTACAGCCCCTTCGCATGGGCCTGCCTTCTGGCTTGATCTCTCATACTGTCAGGCATGTTCACCCAAAGCTCAGTCTTCCCAGGGAAGATACATCTAGCAGCATGACCGTGCGATGCGCCGGTCCGAAGGGAGTGCTTCCGCATGGCTCTTGAAGTAGTTGAGATATGCGCTGGTGCAGGAGGGCAGGCACTCGGGCTGCATCGCGCAGGCTTCACTCACCGCCTTGCCTTTGAGCTTGATCCAAATGCTTGTAACACTCTACGAGCCAACAGTAAGCGTCTCAAGACCACCAGTGATGACTGGGTGGTGGAAGGAGATGTAGCTGACTCCTCCATCTGGCAACCGATGACGTTCGCTGGTGTGGACCTACTAGCGGGAGGCGTTCCCTGCCCTCCATTCACAGTCGCCGGCAAACAGCTAGGCGCCTCTGATGAACGAGATTTGTTTGCTTGGGCCATCGAGCAAGTCGAGGTAGTCAGGCCTCGAGCTCTGATGCTCGAAAACGTTCGCGGGTTAAGCATGCCCCGTTTCGCCGGATATCGCCAACATGTTCTAGATAGATTGCGTAGCCTTGGCTATGCCGCAGACTGGCGGCTTTTGCATGCGTCTAAGTACGGTGTACCTCAACTCCGACCGCGTTTCGTATTGGTCGCCATGAAGCCTGAGGACTTCTCCTACTTTCATTGGCCCGAGCCTTCTGAGAAGAACCGCTCTACAGTAGGTGGAGTGCTCAAGCGTCTTATGGGTGCCGAAGGTTGGTCCGGAGCCGAAGCGTGGGCGCGAAAAGCTAATGATATCGCTCCAACCATCGTCGGAGGTTCCAAAAAGCACGGTGGTGCCGATCTAGGACCGTCCCGGGCTAAAGAAGCATGGCGCCTACTTGGTGTTGATGCACTGGGGTTGGCGGACCACGCGCCGCGCACTGATGCTGATATTACAAACCCTGACCGTGGACCCAAGCTAACCTGCGATATGGTTGCCAGGATTCAAGGCTGGGATGACAAAAAATTCGCGTGGGAATTTTCTGGCCGAAAAACTTCCAAGTACCGACAGATCGGAAACGCGTTTCCTCCGCCTGTTGCTATGCAGCTTGGTAAAGCAATCGCTGCGGCACTGAACCACGAAGGACAAAGTCGGTCCGACGATCCAGGTGTTAAAGACGACCCTATATACGTGGCCTTGCGCAAGAATAACGGCTTTATGACAGCTGCTCAGATTCTCCAACAACTTCCATCACCGATCGAATTGCATGATCTGGAGCGACGCATCAGCCTTCTCGGTCATGATTTTCACATAGAGGTTCGGAATGGAAGCAGCGAAACCGTATACAGGCTAGGAAATTTCAAGGCTTTCCTGGGGCAGGAAGATCACGACAGGAATGCGCAGTTCCTTAAAAACAGGGCACGCATCAGTTAGCAGCTTTATTGAAAGTCAATATCGTTCAGGGTTTGCAAGATCTGTTCACGCTCGCGCAAGGGGAGAGCGTGATCGCGCCGGACATTATTTACAATAATAGACCGGACGAGCGAGCGATCGAGACTCAGGTTGTGTAGGGTATATGCATCACCATCGACTAGTTTCTGTGCATCGATGTTGAAGCCAAGTTCACGCAATTCTCTAGTGCGACGCTCGGTATGTACAGAGTCTCCAGTGACGATACGGAGGCGGGCGGCAGATACGGGATTTCCCATGTTCTGATAGAGAACAGAAAAAAGATCTTCATGCACCCGACTTCCATATGGGACTTTTAGATATTTGTCTAAGAGTCTTCCCTCCACCCTCGATATCATAAATGAAGAAAGCTCATTGCGTAGTGCATGAAATTCGGGACAACTGTCTGAAATTTGATCTCTCACCAAAGCTTGCATTGAGCTAGCTAGAACCCGCTTTACATGTAGGTACGAGTCTAATAATTCGTCTGAAGAGTCTCCTGCTAAAAGGTGAGCTCTCAGGTTGTCAACAGCGCGGACGGCATCTTGATGTGCCCTCGATTCTTCAAGCGTCTCCGTTGCTCGGTCAATTTCTTCATAGGTTGCTGTGCTAATTTGTGCATTAAGATACTGATGAGCTCCTTTGAAAAATTGTGCTGATTGTAGTATTCGTAATTCGGTACCTGCGCGCGCCCATAGCTCATCTGACAGCATCGGCCATGGTCGGGCAGCACGTCCCGGCTCAGCTGGCTCATACCAATCATCCTTCTCATCAGATGATACAAAAATTATGCGCCTTGGCGTAGGTAGTTGCTCAGCATATTCGATAATTTCTTCCCAAATTAGATAGTCTCCAGCCCGGTTGAGATCTGTTTCTTTCGAGGAGTCAGAAAAGCCTGGAGGAATCTTGTTCGGGAATCTGTATGCGATTGCTTCGTTAACTCGCTCGCGAACAACGCCGGGCGGCACTGGAGATGCTATTTGGTTACCATACAGATCTGCAACTATAGGGAGTATGTGATCGTCGGAGTCAATCGATCCGAGCGCTAGATCATGCTTATCTTTAAGGTCTTTGATCCATTTTCGGAGATCTTTTTTTATGTCTATGAGAGCGGCATCTATTGACTGCTGAGTTATTGACTCTGATAATTCTTGACCAACTTCATAGTTCCATGCATACTTAACATATAGACGACCAACCTCATCGCGGGCAGCAATCACAGACTGTCGGGCTGCAGTCATTCTCTTGTCGATATCACTAAGCGCTTCATTGAGCGAGCGCGTCCTTGCCGCTATTACGCCGTGTCGGCGCCGGACAAATTCTAGTCCAACTTGGTAGGGAAGCCATAGTCGTGACTGCACGCGCCTTAAAGCGTCGATGACCTCATCCCTGGCAGATATATGCAGTTCATAGAGACTCAGAAGAACATTGGTATCTAAGACGATCAAGGCGTGCTCGAAAAATTCACGCCCCTCTATGTCGGCCTTTATGTCCCCTGGTTGCTGTAACCAAGTTTTATACTGAGAAAGCAGCGGCGCATCGCTTCCAACCCCCATTCTTGTCCTCCGTCAATCTAGATACGCGTCCCTGAGCCGTCGCAGACATGGTGAAGTTTAACATGTCTAGGTATACACGATTAAGAGAATACTTCGTACCAGTGACGGTTCTTCAGGGCTCTTGTCCCGTTCGGGTGACTTGGCGCTCCTGAAGAGTGGCGATGGCCTTGTGTAGCTCACCTGCCCTGTCGAGGGATTAGAACTCAGAACACGTCATATCTTGAACTGAGCATTCGCGTGCCCGCCTGTGCTGTAAGAGGCGGTTCTGGGGGGGGGCGGTTGAGTCGTTTCGAGGATTCAGGCTTCCCTCTATTTGGCATAACGGTTGGACTTTAAATTTCTTAGTAGCCCTTGCTGGCTGACTACTCCAGAGAGGGCAGGATGCTTTGGCTTTGAATGCGCGCTGTCAGATGCGGTTCGGCCTTGGGGGCATGGTGGTAGACCCTGTTAAGGGCCGATCACTCACCGACCAGACGGTCGAGGACGCCGTCCTTCCCTGGCAGGACGCAGGGTCCCGGCATTAGTCGGCGTACGGACTCGCGGTGAGCCGAGAGGGTCAGTGTGTCCGGCGGGGTGGACCGGGCGGGCCGAGTTGGGACCTGCCCGTCTGACGTTTGCGGTCGCCGACCGTTGCTCAGCGTCCTCGCCGTCCTGTCGACCATCTCTGGCGTACCGACCCCGGTCGGCGGTGTGCTGTCCCCGTGGTGTGGCTACCCGGCGGCCGCCCCGTTCGTCGGGACGGCCCCGTCCTCGGGCCGGGGTTCGTCGAAGGAGCGGTGGCAGTGCAGCAGCAGCTCTCGTAGTGCCGGGCTCCTGGTCGGTGCGGAGATCAGTGCCAGCACCGCGGGCACGTCGGCGTCGGTGATGGGGACGGTCCGCAGGGTGTCGCAGGAGGCGACCATGGACGCGGAGAGCACGGCGACCCCGAGCCCGCGTTCGGCCAGGTCGATCACGGCGGTGGGGGCGCTCGCCTGCAGGGCGATGGCCGGTCTCAGGCCACGGGCGGCGGAGACCTGGTCGAGCACCGCGCGGATGCCGGTCCCCTCGGGCAGGCAGACGATCGGGTACGCGTTCAGCTCGGCGAGCGTCACCCCGTCACGTCCGGCCAGGGGGTGACCGGCCGGTACGGCGGCGACGATCGGCTCGCTGATGATCTGCTGGCTGTCCAGGTCGCCCGGCGGCCGGTCGGCGGCGCCGATCAGCGCCAGGTCGACGGTGCCGTCGCGGACGTACTCGACGAGCCTGCGGGAGTCGTCCTCGATCAGGCTGATCTCGACCCCGGGATGGGCGAGGTGGAAACTCGCCAGCGCGTCGAACAACGGGGTGACGGTGCACGCGGTGACCATGCCGACGACGAGCCTGCCCCGGACGAGCCCGTTCATCTCGTCGACGGCGTTCCGCAGCGACTCCGTCGCGGCCAGCACCGACCTCGCGTGGTCGAGCACCACCTCGCCGACCGCGGTCAGCGTGGCACTGCGGCCGGAGCGGTCGATGAGCGTCGCCCCGAGGTCGTTCTCCAGCTGGCGGATCTGGGAGCTGATCCCGGGCTGGCTGATGTGCACCAGCTCCGCGGCCCGGGTGAAGTTCGCTTCCTGGGCGACGGCCAGGAAGTACGTGAGCTGCCTGATCTCCATAAGTGCTGATTATAGTTCTCATCCGGATGATTGATTGGACTTATCGTCGGCCCGTGACGAGACTCGTTCCGTAGGCATGCGGACCGCAGGAAAGGAACACGGTGTCCGAGAACGAGAAGGCAATGAAGCCCGAGGACCTCACCCGTCTCTTCGTCGAGCGCGCCAACGCCGGTGACGCCGCCGGCCTCGCCGCCCTGTACGAGGAGGAGGCCGTCATGGCCTACCCGCCGGGCGGCGTGACGGTGGGCCGGGAGGCCATCCGCCGGCTGTGGGAGAAGGTCCTCGGCAACGCGCCGCGCTTCGAGCGGGAGCAGCCGCTGCCGACGCTGGTCTGCGGGGACATCGCGCTCACCTCGACCCCGCCCAGGGACGGTGCCGGTGCCCGCGCACAGGTGGTCCGCCGCCAGGCCGACGGCAGCTGGCTGCGCGTCATCGACCAGCCGGAGTTCCGGACGCCCGGGAGCTGAGGGCCGCGGAGGAGAACGGTGACGGCACGGCCGGGGGACGGTTCCGGGAGGACGACGTCCATGTGATGACGGTGACCGCACGGCCGAGGGGCGACTCCGGGAGGACGGCGTCTACGTCACGACCGTCTCGTCGGCCCACTCTGTGACGCGGCGCAGCAGGGTGACGGCGACCGGAGGCGGGTCGGGGAGAAGGACGGTCGCGTGGAAGGCGTGGAGCATGCCCTCGTAGACGTCGAGCCGGACGTCCCCTCCCGCGGCGGAGGCCGCCTCGGCGAAGCGCCGCGAGTCGTCGAGCATCACCTCCTTCGAGCCCACCACGAGCAGGAGCGGCGGCAGCCCGCGCAGGTCGCCGTGCAGGGGGGACTGGGGTGCCCGGTCCGGCCGTTCCCCGTTCAGATACTGGGTGCGGACGTGTTCGAGCACGGCCCGGCCGACGACGTCCTGCCCGTCGTTGGCGTCGATGGACGGGCTGGAGAGGGTGAGGTCGGTCTGCGGGGAGACGGCCAGCGCCGCGGCGGGGAGGGGATCGCCCGCCTCCTTGAGGACCAGCAGCGCCGACAGCAGCAGCGTGCCCCCGGCGGACTCGCCCGCCAGGATGATCCGCGACGCGGGCACGCCCTGGTCGAGCAGGCTCCGGTAGGCGGCAACCGCGTCGTCGAGGGCGGCCGGATACCGGTGGGCCGGGGCGAGCCGGTAGTCCACCGCCAGGACGGGACGGCCGGTCGCCCGCGACAGGCGGTAGGCCATGAGCCGTTCCAAGTGGGGGTTCGTGTACTCGAATCCGCCTCCGTGGAGATAGATCGTGACCCCGTTCTCGACCGTGGCCCGGCCTGCGGTGACCCAGGTGCCGGGAATGCCGCCGGTGTGCGGCAGGACGGGGGTGAGGTGGGCGTCGCCGGGCAGGTCGGGGGGAGAGGAGTGCAGGGTCATGAGCCGCGACAGGACCTCGGTGCTGTCGTCGGGCGTGCCGGGGATGCGTGTGACGTTCACGATGTGGGGTTCCTTTTCCGGGAGCGGACGGGCATCGGCCCGCTCCGGGCATGGTCGAGATCGGTGGAGGTACGCGGCGAGAACAGCGGGACGTCAGCCGTTCATCGACCCGTCGAGCGTGAATCCGCTGGATCCGGGCGCGTCGGGTTCGGGAAGGCTCGGGAGGGCTCGCGGGTGGCGGTGGTGCTGGGCACCACCGGGCGCGGGGGCGGCGCGCGGGCGCTGTGCGGTCAGCCGCTGCCAGTGAAGTGTGAACTCACGACGTCATCCCCTTGCTGCGGCGCCTCCATGCCACCGCCGTCCTCCCGGCCGGTGGCACGCGACATGCCCGTCATTACAGGGCTTCACGACGAACGCTGTCAAGGCGCGGCACCCCGTCGCCGTTCCGTTCGCGTCACCGGAGAAGGGCCCGGCCGGGCCGCGGTGGCCGTACGGTCGGGTGATGAGGGTCGAAGATCGGAAAGCTGGCGGTGAGGAGAGGAGCGCCGGACGCCGCGCCTGGAACCGGAGGTGGGGCCGGGGCGCGCCGGGCGGCAGGTTCGGCAGATCCGGTAGGTCCGGTGGGTCACGGCCGCGCGGGTGGGTTCTCGCGTCGGCCGCGGTGGTGGTGGCGGTGGCGATGGGGTTCCCCGGCGTCGTGCCCAACGCCGTGGGCAATCTCGGCAGCCTGCTGGAGACCTTCCTCCCCTGGACCGGCCTGGCCGTTCCCGTATTGCTGGGACTGGCGCTGCTGCGCCGCTCGGCCCTCGCGGCGGTGGCCGTGGTGCTGCCCGCGGCGGTCTGGGGCGTGGTGTTCGGCGGGCGGTCGCTGCCCGCCGACCGGGAGGCGGCGGGCGACCTGACCGTGCTTCAGCACAACGTCGGCGAGGAGAACCCCGACCACGGGGGAACGGCGCGAGCCCTGGCACGGGCCGGGGCCGACCTCGTCGCCCTGGAGGAAGTGACGCCCGCCGTCCGGCCCGTCTACGAGCGCGTCCTCGCGTCCGGCCACCCCCACCGGGCGGTCGTGGGCACCGTCGGCCTCTGGTCCCGGTACCCGCTGGCGGACGCGCGGCCGGTGGACATCAGGCCGGCGGGCGTCGGGCCCGACTGGAACCGCGGGCTGCGGGTCACCGCGCGGACACCGTACGGCGACGTGGCCGTGTACGTCGCCCACCTTCCCTCGCTCCGCGTCCGGCTGCCGGACGGGTTCGGTTCGGGCCGCAGGGACGAGAGCGCCGCCGCGCTGGGCAGGGCCGTCGCCTCGGAGACGCTGGACAGGGTCGTCCTGCTGGGCGACCTCAACGGCACCCTCGACGACCGGGGCCTGGCCCCGCTCACCTCCCGGCTGGCCTCGACACGGAAGGGATTCGCCTTCACCTGGCCCGCGACCTTCCCCCTCGCCCGCATCGACCACGTCATGACCCGCGGGGCGAACCCCGTCGCCGCCTGGACCCTTCCCGCGACCGGCAGCGACCATCTGCCGCTCATGGGCCGCGTCGACCTCTGACACCCGCGGGCGGCCGCGCGGATCCACGCGACGTGCGCCCGGCACTCCGGGGAGCTCCCGCGCACCCGCGTCGATGAAAGTTTCATCGGCCGGCACCGTTCATCAGGGTCACCCGGCCGTGGTGGCGGTGCGGCGTTGACCGGTCCCGTCCGGGGTGTGACGTTCCTTGAAGGGGTCATCATCGAAGGGGGAACATCAATGCGAGTAACCACATGGCTGGCCGGTTGGGCCGGCGGAGGGGCGACGGCCGTCGCGCTCCTCTTCCTGGGGGCCGGAACCGCCACGGCCGCACCGGCACCGGCACCGTCACCGGCACCCTCCGCCTCTCCCGCCTTCCCGTGCCGTACGGGACCGCAGACCCCGGCGCCCTCCAGCACCCCGCCGACCGCGCCGGGAACGCCGACGGTCGTGAACGTCACGCTCAACCAGGTGCACCTGAGCTGGGCCGCCTCCGTCGATCCGCACGGCATCGCCTGCTACTACGTGTACGAGAACAGGAACGGCACGGCCGTCCGGGTGGCCACCTTCCAGCCCGCGGTTACCGAGGGGAGGGTCTACCTTTCGTTCCCCCCGAGCCACGTCGCCTCGGAGGTCCACCACCTGTACGTCGTGGCCGTCGACACCAAGGGCGAGGTGAGTGCCCCGTCCGCGACGGTGGACGTCACGATCTACAACGACCTCCCCCCGGTGCCCGGCAGTTGCGAGGTGACGTACACCTCCTGGCCGTGGAGTGCCGGGATGAGCACGAACATCAGGATCACCAACACCGGCTCCGCGACCTTCACCGACTGGCGGCTCGCGTTCGCCTTCGCCGACCCCGGCCAGCGGGTGACCTCCGGCTGGTCGGCCACCTGGTCGCAGACCGCGAGCGCGGTGACGGCCGTGGCCCAGCCCTGGAACAAGGACCTGGCTCCCGGGCAGTCGCTGCTCGTCGGCTTCCAGGGCACCCACACGGGCGCCAACCCCCCTCCGGGGGCCTTCCTGTTCAACGGGATCGCGTGTGCTCGGTCGTGAGGGAGGGGCCGGCCCGGTGACACGCCCCCGCTGAACGACCAGGGCCCGTCCGACGGGCGGAACCGAAGGTCCGGGCCGGCTGACAGCGCGCCACCTCGTCACTCTCGCGGGGGTGGGGGATGTCGGGCGGTCGTTACCGCCGACGGTGTCGCCGACGGTACGCCGTATCCGGATTCAAAAGACGGTCTTGCATATCGGTGATCACTGGTTGAAGATCAATATGCAGCGGTAATTCCCCACGGGGGTCCAAAGGAAGGTCCAAAGCATGAGTTTCGTGAAAAGAGCGGTCGTCGGCGTCGCGAGCTTCGCCATCGCCGGAACGGTCTTGTCCTTCGGCGGCGTGGCCCACGCCGAAAGCAAGTTCTACGGCGGTTATTCGGACGCCGGTACCTGCAACTACTGGAGGTACGCGGTCAGGGACTCGGGATACCAGGTGACGTCCTGTACCTGGTCGCAGCCCAACAAGTGGCACTTCACGGCGTGGCGGTAGCACCCCTGGCGGACCCGCCGTGAACCAGGCGCGGTCCACGGGCCCGGCCCCTCGAGGGGCCGGGCCCTTCGCGTTTCCCGGCGAGAGCGGCGTCCCGGCGGTCACCGCCCGTGGCATCGCCATCCGGCGGCTGCCGGGGGCGCCTGCGGCCACCACGGCAGGAGCGCCTCTCAGGGAAGACCGTGCGGGCCGGAGCCGTCACGCCGCCGGAGTACACGGAGCGTCACCGTGGAGCGGTGCGGGAACGACGTCCACGGCATCGTGACAAGCGAGCCCGCCCATCCGAAACCGGATCGGCCTCATTTCTCCCGGCTTTCCCGGTGATTGAACAGAGTCGTTCCCCATATGGCCGCGACGTCGAGAACACCGAATTCACCGGGGAAAACAGGGATGTTCGGTCTTCGCCCGGAGATCTCATCCGGGGATTGGACCGATTCACCTTTTGTGAGGTGAACGCGCGGGACTCCCCACTGTCCCGCGCGGCCCCCGGCCCGGGTGGTCCCGGTCACCGTGGTTCCGGACCTGGTGATGCGGTACGTGATCTGCGCACCGCCCCAGAAGTGGAAGGTCAGGGTGACGGGGCCGTCGTTCACCTCGGCGAGGAACTCCGGCTTCAGGGTGATGGTGTTCGCGGTGTGGTCGGGCCCCTCTCCGTCGAATGGGTGGGGGTGGTGGTGGTGCCGCAGATCCCACACGAGAGGGGAAGCGGCTGTCAAGGATCGGAAACATCGCCGTATCGCGGGTCCGGGACCGCCGGCCGATCCACCTGGTTCTATCGCGCGGGCCGGGTCCGCGGGCGACGGCCTCCGATGAAACGTTCACCCGTGCTCCCAGCTGGAAGAGGGCCACGGCGAAACTTTCACACCGTCGA
This sequence comes from Streptosporangium sp. DT93, assembly GCF_049844535.1. Lineage (NCBI taxonomy): Bacteria > Bacillati > Actinomycetota > Actinomycetes > Streptosporangiales > Streptosporangiaceae > Streptosporangium > Streptosporangium sp. DT93. The sequence goes on along the minus strand of NZ_JBNCLF010000024.1, from coordinate 532 downwards.
TCCTGCTCCGTACGAGCGATGAGGCGCAGGCAGGAGGGACGCGATAACCGAAAGTTTCGATCGGCCTTGACAAGTTTCGGACATGTTTCCACACTGAGGCATCAAGACGGCCCCCTCCGCCGGATCGTTCGGCGAAGGGCCGCGTCCTTGACGCCTGGTGGTGGTCGCCCGGAGCGGGCGCGGTGTCGAGCCCGCGGGGGAACGTCCCCGCCTTCCCTTCACCCGTACGTAGTTATGGAGGCTCAGGAATGGGCGCAATCGCCATACCCCCGCCCCGGTCCCGGCTGCGCCGGGCCATGGCCGTCGGCGCGCTCAGCGTGTTCGGCGCCGCCACGGTCCTGGTGGCCACGATGAGCTCGGCCGACGCGGCCGCGTCCACGCTCGGTGCGGCGGCTCAGCAGAGCGGACGCTACTTCGGCACCGCGATCTCGGCGGGCAGGCTCGGCGACCCGACCTACAGCGCGATCGCCGCCCGTGAGTTCGACATGATCACGGCCGAGAACGAGATGAAGATCGACGCCACCGAGCCGAA
>NZ_JBNCLF010000023.1:30316-123184 GCF_049844535.1 Streptosporangium sp. DT93 | reverse complement strand
TCGTGGCCATGTTGTAGACGTCCAGGGCCTTGCCGCTGGTGCGGTTGACCAGCACGTACCAGGCGTTGGTGTCGACCGTCGCGGCCGAGGCCGTGGTCACGTTGGCCACGAGCAGGGCGGCGCCCATCAGGGCGGCCACCACGGCGGCCAGTGCCCTTCTTCGCCACCCGTGGCGCGGGGGAGAGGAGGGTAGAGCCCGAACAGGGACTTGCATGGCGTGCTCCTAGGGTCAGGTGAGGCCGCCGAGCGGAGACCGGGGGGTGTGACGGTTGGAGGTGACGACGCCGAAGCCGCCCTGCGCGTGCCGGCGGCGCACCGGGTTTCGAGCAGGTGCGGTTGATCGAGAAGATGAAATGTCTATTTTGTTGAGATATGACCGGTTTGCTGTCCTGCGAAATGTTAACGTTAACATTTCGGGGACGTAAACCGAGAGTAAAGAACGAACCCATACTCCGTCAACGACTGTAAGGTCAGATTTGACCGCAACGTTCGGCCGAGACCGGTTCCGGAGACGGTGCGCGAGGGCGGACGGACGCGCCGGGGGCCCTTCCCGCGGGGGGTGGCGGCCGTCGATTCCAGTGCGTTCTCCCTGATGGGAGAGGGTGAAGAGGGCGTCGGGCGGGAGCGTTCTCGATCCTCCCGGCAGGGGGCGTCGTCCGTGGCGCACGACTCCGGCGACGGAGCGGCAGTGGCGCTCCAACGCCGTCATGCCGAAACTTTCAGCGTCTCTGCGGTCTTCATCTCGGCGAAACAGAGCGTCGGCGCGCTCTCGCGGACGCTCCTCCGGACCGGTTACGGCCCCCGTCCCGGCCCCCGTCGCCCGGGCCCGGGCCCGGCCCCCGACCCGGCACCCGACCCGGCACCCGGCTCTGCCTCCGTCGCCCGGGCCCGGGGTCGTCGCCGCGGGCCCGGGCGACGGTTCAGCCGAGGATCTCGACGTACCCGTCGGTTCCGTGGACGCGGATCCGCTGCCCGTCCCGGATCAGCCGGGTGGCACCCTCCACGCCCACGACGGCCGGCAGGCCGTACTCCCGCGCGATCACCGCCCCGTGCGTCATGAGGCCGCCCACCTCCGTCACCAGCCCGGCGACGGTGACGAACAGGGGGGTCCAGCCGGGGTCGGTACAGGTGGTGACCAGGATGTCGCCCGCCTCCAGGTCGGCCCGCGCCATGTCCGTGACGACCCGGGCGCGGCCCTCGACGGTCCCGGACGAGACCGGCAGGCCGGCCAGCGCGCCGGGCGGGACGTCCTCACGCCGGTACCGGCCGGTGACGACCTCGCCGTCCGAGGTGAGGACCCGGGGCGGGGTGAGCGCCTCGTACGACCGGAACGCCTCCCGCCTCTCCAGGAGAAGTCCGGCGTCCACGACGCCGGTGCGCACGACCTCCCGCACCTCCTGGAGCCGCAGGAAGAAGACGTCCTCCCTCTCGCGCAGGACGCCGGAGCGGACGAGGTGATCGGCCTCCCGCAGCAACGCCTGCTTGTAGACGTGGTAGCGGCTGACCATGCCGTACTTGGGATACTCCCGGTACCCGGAGAAGGTGCGGACGAGGTCGATCATCCGCTTGGTCTCCCCGGCCTTCCGCTCCCCCTCGGGCAGGGCGCGCAACCGGGTCAGGAGCTCCTGCTCCCTGCGCCGTGACTCCCGGCGCCCCTGCTCGAAGTGCCGCGCGCCGGCCCCCGGCTCGAAGTCCCTGACGTGGCCCAGGATGGCGGGCACCAGCGTGGCGGGCCGCTCGCTCCAGCGCGTCCTGGTGATGTCGATCTCGCCCGGGCAGCGCATGCCGTACGCGTCGAGGTAGCCCCGGATCGCGTCGCGCGCCTCACGCCCGCCGTCCAGCCCGGCCAGCTCGTCCAGGAAGCCGTCGCCCTCCCGCCCCTCGTCCGCGACGCGGTGCAGGAACGCCACGACGTCCGCGTGCGGCCGGATCGCGTCCGCGACGTCGAGGAGCGCCAGCCCCATCTCCGAGGTGACGTTGTGGGGGACGGACCGGGTGAGCGCGTCGGCCGCGTTCCTCTCGCCCAGCCATTCCTCGAGGTGGTCGTTGAGCCACCAGGTCGCCTCCATCGCCGCCATGATCACCTGGATGCCCCGCGGGTCGAACAGGACGCGCCTCAGCTCCGCGATGTCGGCCAGGACGAAGTCGAGCAGCGCCGGCCCGGACAGGTCCCGGATCTCCTCCCGCAGGGTGGCGACGGAGGCCCGCCCCTCCCGGATCAGCCGGGTGACGACGGCCGGATCGGCCTCGACCGGGGCGGGCGGGTCACCGGCGGGTGCGGCGACGGCCTCCTCGTCCGGGAGCGGGCCGATGAGGTCGCCGCGGTCGAGGACGGTCAGCAGCGCGTCCCGGATCAGCGGGTCGGACCGTCCCATGATCTCGACGAGGCCGTCGCGGCCCGCGGACGTCGCCAGGACGGGGGCCACGTCCACGAACAACCGGCCGCCCGCCTCGTGCATCGGCCTGGGCGTCGTCAGCTGCCACACCGACAGGCCCAGCGGCTTCATCGCGTCGGTCATCATCTGCTGGTGACCGACGGAGACGTAGACGTGACTCTCCCCGTCGCCGGTCTCGGGGACGGGGAACAGGGTGGTGATCGGCCGGCTCTGGACGATGTGGAACTCGTCGCCGGTCAGGCACCACTCGATGTCCTGGGGCCTGCCGAAGTGCGCCTCGACGCGCCGGCCCAGCCGCACCAGGCGCACGACCTGCGCGTCCGTCAGGGCCGGTCGCGTCCGCAGGTGCGCCTCGACCGGCACCTGCCGGGTCCCGCCCCCCGGTGCCGCCTGGACGAGCCGCGTCTTGGTGGCGACCGTCGTGCTGACGACCCGGTCGTCGCGCACCCTGTGGACGTCCCCGGCGACCAGGCCGGAGACGAGCGCCTCGCCGAGCCCCCACCCGGCCTCCACGGCGGCGACCTTCCGGTTCGAGGTCACGGGGTCGGCGGTGAACAGGACCCCGGCCGCGTCCGGGACCACCATCCGCTGCACCACCACGGCCATCCGCACCGCGCGGTCGTCGAAGCCGTTACGGCGCCGGTAGGTCACCGCCCGCTCGGTGAACAGCGAGGCCCAGCACCTGCGGACGTGCCGGAGGACCTCGGGCAGGCCCACGATGTTCAGGTACGAGTCCTGCTGGCCGGCGAAGGACGCGGTCGGCAGGTCCTCCGCCGTCGCGCTGGAACGCACCGCGCAGGAGACCCGCTCCCCGAGCCGGGCGAGCGCCCCGCCGATCGCCGCCGCGAGATCGCCGGGGATCTCGACGTCCTCGACGGCGCGGCGGACCTCGGCGCTCAGGGTGGTGACCGCCGCGCGGTCGTCCGGTTCCACCCGTGACAGCGGGTCCAGCAGGGCCCCGACCGACGGGTCCTCGGCCACGACCCGCCGGAAGGCCTCCGTCGTGACGCAGAAGCCGTCCGGCACGCGGATGCCCTCGACGCGCGAGAGCTCGCCCAGGTGCGCCCCCTTCCCGCCGACGTCCGCGACGCTCGTCGAGCCGATCTCCTCGAAACCCAGCACGTAACCCAATTCCGTTGCCCCCTCGCTCGTCGGGTCGATTCGCAACGGGCAGTATGGGGCACTTCCCGGCGCCTCATGAGGCACGCCGGTCTGCTATAAAGTGAAAGTGGCGGGAGGTGACGCGCGGCCCGATCCGCCCCCTCCCTGCCCGGCCTTCCTCGATCGATCCGACGGCGCCGGGACGTCCGCGCGGGTGACACGAATCAGGGCTGTTTTTCGTGAACGGCTGGTTCTGCCCGCCGCCACAGGTGCACGGGATCAGGCGGGTCCCGTCGGCGGTGGAGCCGGGACCGGGTCGTGCTCGCCGTACGGCCGTGAAATTTTCACGTTTTAAGTCCGCGCCGGACCACGACCGGTAAAGGTGTGACCTGGGCCACAGCGTCGGTTCGACGGATATGGCTGCTCGCGGCCGAGAAGGGGGCGTTGACTTCCCCGGTCGGGGCTCCTACTGTCTGGCCACCTCCCCCCGTAATGGTGATTGGCACGACATGAAGAGATCAAAATCGTTCAAACGATTTATGTTAGCGATAACATCTGTGATCGGAGCGACGGTCCCCGTGGTGGCCGTCGCGCAGTCGTCCGCCCAGGCGGCGGTGGCCTGCCGGGTGGACTACGCGGTGGCCTCGCAGTGGTCGGGAGGGTTCACCGGTGACGTCACCGTGCGCAACCTCGGGGACCCGGTCAACGGCTGGCGGCTGACCTGGACCTTCACCGCGGACCGGCGGGTCTCCCAGGCGTGGAACGCCACCGCGACGCAGAGCGGGACGGCGGTGACGGCCGTCGACGCCGGCTACAACGCCGCCATCCCCTCCGGCGGCAGCACCACGTTCGGCTTCAACGCCACCGGCACGGGCAGCGGCTCCACCCCGGCCGACTTCGCGCTCAACGGCGTTCCCTGCACCGGCGCCCCGGCCTCGCCCACCCCCACGGCGAGCCCGACGACCAGCCCCACGGCCGGCCCGAGCCCGACGCCGACGCCGTCGGGGCCGACGACCCCGCCGGCCTCCTACCCGGCCCCCGGCCGCGTCACGGGCGACGTCGGCGTGCACGACCCCACGGTGGTCAAGAGGCCCGGAGGCGGCTACCTCATGGCCCACACCGGCGACGACATCGCCCTGAAGACCTCCGCCGACCGCGTCGACTGGCGCAACGCCGGAAGCGTCTTCCCCGGCGGCGCCCCCTGGACCACCGCGTACACCGGGGGCGCCCGCAACCTGTGGGCGCCGGACCTCTCCTACCGTAACGGCCGGTACTACCTGTACTACTCCGCCTCCAGCTTCGGCTCGAACCGCTCGGCGATCTTCCTGGCCACCAGCCCCACCGGGGCCTCCGGCTCCTGGACCGACCGGGGAGTGGTCGTCTCCACCACCGCCTCCAGCGACCACAACGCGATCGATCCCAACCTGGTCGTCGACGACCAGGGCCGCTGGTGGATGTCCTTCGGCTCCTTCTGGACCGGCATCAAGCTGATCGAGCTGGACCCGGCCACCGGCAAGCGCCTGAACACCACGATCCGTGGCATCGCCGCCCGCCCCGGCAACACCGCGATCGAGGCGCCGGTGATCGTCAAGCGCGGCGGTCACTACTACCAGTGGGTGTCCTTCGACCGGTGCTGCCAGGGCGCCGCCAGCACCTACCGGGTCATGGTCGGCCGTTCCACCTCCGTCACCGGCCCCTACCTCGACCGCAACGGCGTCGCGATGACCTCCGGCGGCGGCACCCAGGTGCTTGCCGGGCACGGCTCGATCCACGGCCCGGGCCACCAGGCCGTCCTGTCCGACACCGACGGCGAGGTGCTGTTCTACCACTACTACGCCGACAACGGCGCCTCCCGTCTCGGCATCAACCGGATCGGCTACGACGCGGCCGGCTGGCCGTTCGTGCACTGACCCGGCACGCCCGCCGGACGCCGCCGCGCTCACGGAGCGCCGTCACGCGGAACCCGGAGCGGGAGGGACGGCCCCCCGAAGAACCAGCAGGACCGACAGCTGATTGGACCAGATGTGAAACGCTTCATCCGTCTGACGCGGAGTCGCGCGGTGATCGGCGGTGCCGTGTGCGCGGTGCTCCTGGGAGGGGTCGCCGCCCAGGCGCCCGCCTCCGCGGCGGTGTCCTGCCGCGTCACCTACGAGATCGCCAGCCAGTGGGGTGGCGGCTTCGGCGCCAACGTGAGGATCGACAATCTCGGTGACCCGGTGACCGGCTGGCGGCTGAGCTGGAACTTCACCGCGGGCCAGCAGGTCTCCCAGGCGTGGAACGCCACCGCGACGCAGAGCGGGGCGGCGGTGACGGCCGTCGACGCCGGCTACAACGCCGCGATCCCCTCCGGCGGCAGCGCCTCCTTCGGGTTCAACGCCTCCTGGAACGGGTCCAACCCCGCGCCGGCCTCCTTCTCCCTCAACGGGACGGTCTGCGACGGCGGCACCGCCTCGCCGACCCCGACGCCCCCCCCGACGCCCACCGTCTCGCCGACCCCGACCCCGACCCCCACCCCGACGCCCACTCCGACCCCCACCCCGACGCCGCCCCCGGCCGATGCAAAGCAGGTCGAGGACCTGGACCGCGGCCTGATCAGCGTCCGCTCCGGATCGGGCAACCTGGTGTCCTGGCGGCTGCTGGGCAGCGAGGCCCGCGGCACCTCGTTCGCCGTGTACCGGGGCGCCACCCGCGTCGCGAGCGTGAGCGACTCCACGAACTACCTGGACGCCGGCGCCGCCGCCGACGCCTCCTACACGGTGCGTGCGGTGAGCGGCGGCAGCGAGGGACCGGCCTCGGAGACCTCGCTGCGGTTCGGCGACGGCTACCTGGACGTGCCGATCAGCCCGCCGTCCTCCGGTCACCACGCCAGTGACGCCGCCCCCGCCGACCTGGACGGCGACGGCCGGCTGGACATCGTGCTGAAGTGGGAGGCCAACAACTCCAAGGACAACTCCCAGTCCGGCGTCACCGACCCGGTCTACGTCGACGGCGTCAGGCTGGACGGCACCCGGCTGTGGCGGATCAACCTGGGCCGCAACATCCGGGCCGGGGCGCACTACACCCAGTTCCAGGCCTACGACTACGACGGTGACGGCAGGGCCGAGGTCGCGATGAAGACCGCCGACGGCACCGTCGACGGCCGCGGCACCGTGATCGGCAGCGCGAGCGCCGACCACCGCAACTCCAGCGGCTACGTCCTGGCCGGGCCCGAATACCTGACCATGTTCAACGGCCAGAGCGGCGCCGCGATGTCCACGGTGAGCTACGACCCGCCGCGCGGCAACGTCGGCTCCTGGGGCGACACCTACGGCAACCGGGTCGACCGCTTCCTGGCCGGCACCGCCTACCTCGACGGCCGACGCCCCAGCCTGATCATGGCCCGCGGCTACTACACCCGCGCCGTGATCGCGGCCTGGGACTTTCGCGACGGCTCCCTCGTCAAGCGCTGGACCTTCGACTCCAACGCCTCCGGCAACACCTCCTACGCCGGCCAGGGCAACCACTCCCTGAGCGTGGGCGACGTCGACGCCGACGGCAGGGACGAGATCCTCTACGGCGCCGCCGCCATCGACGACAACGGCCGCGGCCTGTGGAGCACCGGCCTGGGCCACGGCGACGCCGCCCACCTGGGCGACCTCAACCCCTCCCGCCCGGGACTGGAGTACGTGAAGATCTCCGAGTGGGCCGCCAGCCCCGGCCTGTACATGGTCGACGCCCGCACCGGGTCGCGGCTGTGGCAGACCGCCGCCAGCTCGGGGGAGGGCCCGGGGCGCGGGGTGGCCGGCGACGTCTACGCGGGCAGCCCCGGCGCCGAGTCCTGGGCGGCAGGCGCCGGACAGAGCGGGCTGCGCAACACCGCGGGCACGGTCGTCGGCCGCCAGCCCTCCTCGGCCAACTTCCTGGCCTGGTGGGACGCCGACCCGGTGCGCGAGCTGCTGGACCAGACCCGCATCGACAAGTACGGCACCGGCGGCGAGACCCGCCTGCTGACCGCCTCCGGGGTGCACTCCAACAACGGCACCAAGGCCACCCCGTCCCTGTCGGGTGACATCCTCGGCGACTGGCGTGAGGAGGTCGTCTGGCCCACCACCGACAACCGGGCCCTGCGGATCTACTCCACGCCGCACGTGACCACCGTGAAGATCCACACCCTGCTGCACGACCCGCAGTACCGGGTGGCGCTGGCCTGGCAGAACACCGCCTACAACCAGCCGCCGCACCCGAGCTTCTTCGTCGGCGACGGCATGGCCACCCCGCCGCAACCCAAGGTCTACCTCCGATAGGACCCGGCACCGGGGGATCCGGGCCTGATCTCCCGGCGCCGTCCCACGGGACGTCCCCTCCTGGTGGGGGAGGGGGCGTCCCGTCATGCCGGCGGGGACATCGGATCAGCCGATGGTCCACTGCCGGACCTCGGAACCGGCCGCTGACTTCCCCGACCGCTGTATCCGCCACGCCGGCGACGAACTCCGCATCGACCGGCTCGGTCCCGGCTCGAATCAGGCCACCCGGCAGGACGCCGCCTTTCAGGTCACCTACTGGAAGTCCGGTCCCCTCTTCCCGTGACCGGCTCCGGCGGGTGTCAGCCGATCTGCATGACGACGGCCTTGGGCTCGGTGAAGAACTCGCGGCTGAAGGTGCCGCCCTCGCGGCCGACGCCCGAGTCGCCCACGCCGCCGAACGGGGCCCGCAGGTCGCGCACGAAGAAGCAGTTCACCCAGACGGTTCCGGCGCGCAGGCGGGCGGAGACGCGGTGGGCGCGGGACAGGTTCTCGGTGAAGAGCATCGCGTTGAGCCCGTAGCGGGTGCCGTTCACGAGGGCGACGACCTCGTCCTCGGTGTCGAACGGGGTGATCGTGACGACCGGGCCGAAGATCTCCTCGCGCTGGTGGCGGCCGCCGGCGGGCATGCCGGTGATGACCGTGGGGCGGACGAACCAGCCGTCCCCGAGCCCGCCGGAGTGCAGGGTGCCGCCCTCGTCGGCGACGGTCTCGACGTATCCGCGGACCTTGCGGTGGTGGGTCTCCGACGCCAGCGGGCCGATCTCGGTGCTCTCCAGCTTGGGGTCGCCCAGGCGCATCGCCTCGGCCCCGGCGGTGAAACGGGCCAGGAACTCCTCCAGGATCGGCCGCTGGAGGTACAGTCGCGAACCGGCCAGGCAGACCTGGCCGGCGTTGGTGAAGATCGCACGGAGGGACCAGGCGACGGCGTTGTCGAGGTCGGCGTCGGCGAAGACGGCGTTGGCGCCCTTGCCGCCGAGTTCCAGGCTGACCGGCACCAGGTGTTTCGCGGCGGCGGCCGAGATGACCCGTCCGGTCGCGGACTCGCCGGTGAAGGTGATGCGGTCGACGCCGGGGTGTTCGGTGAGCGCCTGCCCGGCCGAGTCGGGGCCGTGGCCGTGGACGACGTTGAGCACGCCGGGGGGCAGGCCCGCCTCCAGCGCGAGGCGGGCGAGGATCGTCGCGGAGGCGGGGGTGTCCTCGGCGGGCTTGAGGACGACCGTGTTGCCCCAGGCCAGCGCGGGGGCGATCTTCCAGGTCTCCAGCATCAGGGGGAAGTTCCACGGGGCGACGGCGGCGGCGACGCCCACGGGGTCGTAGCGGGTGTAGGCGTGGTGGCCGGAGTCCATGGGCAGGGTCTCGGCGGGTGTCAGGCGGGCGTGGTCGGCGAAGAAGCGGAGGTTGTCGGCGGCGCGGGGCACGTCGTTGCCGCGGCTCTGGGTGATGGGCTTGCCCATGTCGCGCGTGTCGGCCAGGGCGAGGGTGTCGGCGTTGGCGAGGACGAGGTCGGCGAGGCGGTGCAGCAGCCGGCCGCGTTCGGCGCGGCCCATGCGCGGCCAGGGGCCCTCGTCGAAGGCCCGCCGGGCCGCCGTGACGGCCCGGTCCACCTCGCCGGCGCCGCCGAGCGCGATCTCGGCCCACGGTTCGCGGGTGTAGGGGTCGACGCTGGGGAACGTCTCGCCGCTCGCGGATCCCCCCTCGGCGCCGTCGATCACGTGTCCGAAGAATTCCATGTCATCCACCTCTGTTGCTCTCGTCGCGTTCGGCGAGCGTCTGGTCGCCCGCGGCCCAGTGGGTGCGCGGCACCTCGCGTACGATCACCCGGATGCTCGGGGCGGGAGCGCCGAGCGAGCGTTCGACCGCGGCGTGGACCTCGTGGATGAGGGCCCGGATCGCGGCCGGGTCGCGGCCCTCGGACAGGGTCACCTCGACCAGCGGCATGTCAGTCGCGGCCGAGCGGGCGGCGGATCTGGGGCTGGCTCTGGACGCGCCGGGTCGGGCCCTGCCACATGTCGATGGAGCCGGGTTCGGCGGGGTCGAAGTAGCGGGGGCGCCAGGCGTCCTCGTCGGTGATGAGCCGCACGCCCCAGGAGTACTCGTACGTGATGCCCTCGGGGCCCTTGAAGTAGACGAAGACGGCGGTGGACTGCGGGTGGCGGCCGGGACCCATCTCGATCTCGACGCCGGCCGCCTCCAGGAAGTGCCAGTTGCGCATGACGTCGTCGAGGGAGTCGACCTGGAAGTTGATGTGGCACAGCCCGGGGCGGCCGCCCTCGAAGACGGCCAGCTTGTGGTGGACCTCGTCGATGCGCATCAGGCACGCCCAGTCGCCGATCCAGTCGGAGACGCGCGCGTTGAAGTGGCCGTTCCAGAAGCGGTACGCCTCGCGGACGTCGGGGGCGTCCAGGCACAGGTGGCCGAACTCGGTGATGCCGGCCTCGCGGCCGTGGCGGACCGGCGCGGTCAGCGTGACCTGGTCGACGACCAGGTCGACGCGGTTGCCGAAGGGGTCGTCGAAGGAGATGAGGTCGCGGACGCGGCGGGAGCGGGCGTCGGCGGCGTCGCCGCGGGCGACGGTGACGCCGGCCTTCTCCAGCGTGGTCTCGGCGGCGGCGAGCGCGTCCTCGTCGCGCAGCGTGAACCCGGAGCTGATCACTCCGGACTCGCCCTGGACCAGGGCGAGGCAGTGGTGGCGGTGGTCGGCGCGCAGGTAGGCGACGCCGTCCTCCCGGGCGGTCAGTTCCATGCCGACGACGTCCACGGCGAAGCGCACGGCGGTGTCGAGGTCGGCGGCGCCCGAGCGGACGTAGGCGATGTCGGTCAACTCGATCAAGACGACTCCCGGAGGTAGGACCAGATGCGGCCGGACAGCTCGGATCGCACGGCTCGCCACGCCCGCTGTTCGGCGGGCGTGAGGGGGACGGGGGTGCCCGAGGCCGCGGCGGTGGCGTTCATGCGGGCCGAGGCCTCCAGCACCCACATCAGGGCGACGGCCTCGCCGACGCTCGCGCCGACGGTCACCGCGCCGTTGCCCCGCATGATCAGGGCGGGGGCCTCGCCCAGGCACTCGGCCAGGGCCCGTCCGCGGGCGCGGTCGCGTACCAGCACGGCGTCGTCGAGGACGGGGACCTCGGGCCCGAGGAAGGAGCCCTGTCCGTGCAGCGGCAGGATCGCCACCCCGGCCGAGGCCAGGGCCGTGGCGACGGGGGGCTGGGCGCGGCAGATCGCCCGCACGCCGGGCCGGGCGCGGGCGATCTCCACGTGGATCCACGCCTCGCGCGGGGTTCCCGGGGGCAGGTCGGTGCCCGCCAGGGGGACCTCGGCGTACCGGGTGGCGGGGCCGAGCGTTCCCAGCGGCACCGGTGGTGTCATCAGCAACCGGTCGCCGGTCGTGCGTGCCGACACGTGCCCGAAGGCGGTGACCAGCCCGGCCGCGGCGAGCGCGCGTCCCGCCTCCGCCAGCTCTGCGCTCACGGCGCGACCTCCTCGATCGGCACGAAATCTGGGTAGGCAGGACCATACATGTATCTCGATACATGTTCCAGGGCTCCGCGGCGTCCTTATGCTGAGGGGCATGTCGCTTCAGCACGCGCTGCTCGGTGTCCTGGAGGCGCGTCCGATGAACGGGTACGAGCTGACCCGCTTCTTCGAAGCCGCCCCGCGCTGGGTGTGGTCCGCCCCGCACAGCCAGATCTATCCGGCGTTGCGGCGGATGGAGCAGGCCGGCCTGATCGAGGGACGGCAGGAGATCCGCGGCACGAAGCTGAGGCGGATGGTCTACTCGATCACCGAGCGCGGGCTGGAGGAGCTGCGCGCCTGGGTGGGGACCGACCACGCCGCGGCTCCGGTGCGGGACGCGTTCTTCCTGAAGGCGCTCTTCTTCGACATGATCGATCCGCAGCGGGCGGCGTCCGTGCTGAGGGCCCACATCGCCGAGCAGGAGGAGCTGATCGCCGAGTGGCGCGCTCACCGTGAGGCGCTGCTGGACAGGGACACCGACCTGCTCAGGGAGCGGCTGAGGAACCGGCCGCCGGCCGAGCACGACCGGATCGCCACACTGAAGGCGCACGTCTTCGCCGGTCAGATCGCCGTGGCCCAGGCCCGCGCCGACTGGGCCCGGGAGGGCCTGCGCCTCCTGGCCGAGGACGCCTGACCGCTGACCGAGCAGAGCGTGACGCGGAGCGGGGGGTGCGCCGAGCACATCCGGCTCGACGGCAGCGACTACGAGGTGGTGCTGCGCACCCAGGAGCCGTACTCGGTGACCGACGACGAGGGCGGGCAGAGGATGATCGCGCCGGTCATCCCTGGCCGCTGCTCCTGCGCGAGGCCCGCCACCGCCATCCCCGGCAGGTCGCCCAGACCCTGGTCACCGCGGTGTGGGACGCCTGCAACGGCCACATGGCCGACGACGCCACGATCGTGTGCCTGGACTGGCACGGCCTCCCGGCCGCCCGCGGGTGACGGCGCCCCGGCCGGGAGGGGCGTCCCGTCCTGGTTCGCCGTCCCGCCCGCCGCCCCTTCACCGGCCGGTCACGGCTCGGGGTCCTCCCAGTGCGGGGTGTGCGCCTCGACGTCCTCCGGCACGCGGATCCGCCCGTCCGCCAGGACGAACGGTGCGATCGCGGTGCTCTCGTGGAAGCGCAGGTAGCCGAGGAAGGATTCGGCGCCGCCGGGGTGCGCGCCGGCGTGTGTGCCGGCCGAGCGCGGGCCGAGCCAGTGCAGCAGGGCCCGGAGCCGGTAGAAGTCGTCGGGATGGAGTTCCTGGCGTACCGTCAGTGCCCAGCCGTCCGCCCGCTCCCGCGCGACCAGTTCGGCGACGAGCGCGCCTCCCACCCGCCGGGCGGCGCCGCTCCGGGCGAACACGGGCGCCGGTTCGGCGTCCTCCCACTCGCAGCCGGGGTCCTCGGGGTCGCCGAGCGGGTAGGTCTCCCCGTACCTGCCGGTGCCGATCGGCAGCCGCCCGGGCCGTGGTCCCAGCCCCACGTGCCAGCGCAGCTCGGCGAGCTCGTCGTCGGTGACGCCGGCCCGGATGTCCATCGACAGCACGACCTCGCAGGTGTCTCCCATCGCCACACCGTACCCTCGCGACGCCCGGGAGATCCCGGGCGCTCGTCTCCCGCCCGCGGTGAAGGCCGCCTATTATGTCGGTCCCAAACCACCGTGAAATCCCGCGTCAAAGATGCGGCGGGATTCGCCGCCGGCCGGGGAGCGCGGCCCGTGAAAACCCGTCCGGCCGATGTTCTCCCGGCTCCCCGGCCCCCGGTCGCCGGCTTTCCGGCACCCGCGCCGAGCTGGGACGGAACGGGGGAACGCCGGGATTCTCCGCAGATCTCGAAGGCGCTTCCCGCCGCGACGGCGCGGACACTGAACCCCGTTCGTTTCCTCGATTACCGTCCGGGGCCATTCGTCCGCTAACCAGAACTTCCTTCGTGTAATGACAAATTTAATGATTTACCTATACGATCGCCGTTCGTGGTTGAAGTTGATCTTTCAGGCCCTCGATTGGCCGATGACCTGTTCTTCGTCATGCACGACAACAGGACCGGCCGGACGAGGCTGCACGCCCGGCTGACCGGCCTGGGACTGGCGGCGGCCGTCCTGGGGGAGCTGATGCTCACCGGTCAGATCACCGTGGGGTCGGCCGCGGGGCAGACCCGGCTCGTCGTCGTCGACGCGACGCCGCCCGGCGACGCGCTCACCCGAGCGGCCCTGAACCACATCGTCGCCGAGCCCTCGCACCGGCTCAGAACCTGGCTGCAGTTCCTCGCCCGTACGGCACGCGCCGACGTGGCGTCCCGGATGACCGCCGGAGGGCTGCTGCGCCCGCCCGGCAGGCGTCCTTCGCGCGGGCAGGTACCGGTCGACGTGAACGTCGCGGCGTGGCCCGTCGGACGCGTGAACCTGGCGATCCAGCGCCGTGAGCCGCTCAACCTCCAGGACGGCGTCCTGCTGGGGCTGCTGGTGGCGACCGGTGGCAACCAGCTCGTCCTGTGGGAGCAGAATCCGGCCTACCTCGCGGACTCGAACGCCGCCCTCCCGGCACCGCTCCAGGAACTGATCGCCCAGACCGAGGCCGCCATCGGCGACGCCGTCATCACCCGCCGGTGAGCCCATCCCCCCATTCCAAGGAGTCCCCGAAATGTCCATAACGGAGCAAAGAACCGGCTCGGTGTCGGACGCGCTGGCCCAGGATCGCCTCGGCGTCCCCTCCGTGGTGTTCTTCGTCATCTCGGCGGCGGCACCGCTGACCGTCATCGGGGGCTCGGTGACCGCCGCCTACGCCGCGACCGGCGTGACCGGCGTGCCGCTGGCCTTCATCCTGCTCGGCGCCATCCTGGGCCTGTTCGCCGTCGGCTACGTGACGATGGCCCGCCACGTCGTCAACGCCGGGGCGTTCTACGCGTACACCGCGAAGGGGCTCGGCAGGCCGGCCGGGGTGGCGACCGCGTGGGTCGCGCTGCTGGCCTACAACGCGCTCCAGGTCGGTCTCTACGGCATGATCGGCGCGGCCGGCGAACCGCTGATCGCCGGCTGGTTCGGGAGCTCCCCGCCCTGGTGGGTCATCGGGCTTGTCGCCTGGGTGCTGACCGGGGTGCTCGGCCTCATGCGGGTCGACGTGAACGGCAAGGTCCTGTCGGTCCTGCTGCTGACCGAGATCGCCGTCGTGGTCCTGTTCGACATCGCGGACCTGCTCAACCCGGCGGCCTCGGGCTACAGCCTCGACGTCTTCGCCCCCGGCAACCTCTTCGGCCCCAGCCTGGGAGCGGTGATCGCGATCTGCATCGCGTCCTTCGCGGGCTTCGAGTCGTCGGTGGTCTTCTCCGAGGAGACCAAGGACCCCCGGCGGACGGTGCCGATCGCGACCTACATCGCGCTCGCCGTCATCTCCGGGCTCTACGCCCTGTCGTCCTGGGCGATGACCGTGCCGATCGGCTCGGACAAGATCGTCGCGGCCTCGCGCGAGCAGAGCTCGGCCCTGCTGTTCAACCTGGCGGGGCGGCACCTGGGGTCGACCGTCGCCACCATCGGCTCCCTGCTGTTCGTGACGAGCCTGTTCGCCGCGCTGATCGCCTTCCACAACACGATCGCCCGCTACGTCTTCGCCCTCGGCAGGGAGCGGGTCCTGCCCGCCGTCTTCGGCCGCACCTCCCCCCGGACCGGTGCCCCGGTCAACGGTTCGGTGGCGCAGAGCGTCATCGGGCTGGTCACGATCGTCGTGTTCGCGGCCTTCGGCCTGGACCCGGTCATCCAGCTCTTCTTCACCGTCGGGTCCTTCGGCGGCCTGGGACTGCTCATGATGCTGGCGGCCACCTCGGTCTCGGTCCTGGTCTTCTTCAACAAGAACCCCGGCGCGGAGAACGCCTGGCGGACCCGGATCGCCCCGGGCGCCGCCTCGTTCCTGCTGTTCGTCGTCGTCGTGCTCGTCATGCTCAACTTCGACGTCGTGCTCGGCGTGGCCCCCGACTCCCCGCTCCGCTGGATCATGCCCGCCATCTACTTCGTCGCCGCCGGGTTCGGTGTCGCCTGGGGGTTCTCCCTGCGGTCCAGGCGGCCGAAGGTGTACGCCAACATCGGCCTGGGCGCCCAGGCCGCCGTGGGAGGGGCCGAGTGACGGCCCTCGTCCGCGTCCCGAACACCCCCGAGGCCGCCGGGGAGGTCGGCGCGATCATCGCCACCTCCTTCCACGACCAGGACGTGTCGGCCTGGCTCATCCCGCCGGACGACGACCGCCGCCGGGTGATGCCGCACTTCTTCTCCATGATCACCGAGCACGCCCTCGCCCACGGCGAGGTCCACGCCACGGCCGACATGTCCGCGGTGGCGGTGTGGTTCCACCACGACACCGGGGCGCCCCCCGACGTCCCCGGCTACGACGAGCGCCTGGAGACGTTCGCCGGGCCGCACACGGAGCGCTACAGGCTGATGGACGAGGAGATGCGCAAGCACCACCCCGAGGAGGCGCACCACTACCTGGCGTTCCTCGCCGTGCTTCCCGGGCGGCAGGGGCGTGGCGCGGGGAGCCTGCTGCTCGAAGAGCGCCACCGTGAGCTCGACGCGAAGGGGACGGCCGCCTACCTGGAGGCCAGCGGCGTCGACAGCCGCAGGCTCTACCTGCGTCACGGCTACCGGGATCTCGGCGATCCGCTGGTCCTGCCCGGCGGCCCGTCGATGTTCCCGATGTGGCGCCCGCCGAGCCCCTGACCGCCGAACCTGACCCTCGAACCCCCTGACCGCCGAACCCCTGACCCCCGCTCCGGCCGCGACACGCCGGACGCGACACGACCCGGCCGCGCGGCCCGCTCCCCGACCGTCGGGGGCGGGCCGCGCGGCCGTTCGTCTTCCGGGACGCGCGACGGTCACCGGTCCCGCTGCTGCCGAGTGCCCGGCTTCACGCGGAGGCGGCGGGCTTCGTACCGGCCACCGGGCGCGGCTGACCGCTCGCCCGGCGGGGTCCCGGTACGCGGCGGCCTCAGCGCCGTGGCCGCCGCCAGCAGGGGCGGAAGCGCCGCGACGACGAAGCACAGGGCCAGGGGCACGCTGCCCACCAGCAGCCCGACGGCCGCCGTCCCGCTGGAGGCGCCGGTGTTGAAGGCGGTGTTGACCCACGCGCCGGCCCGGGTCCGGTCGTGCGGCGCGGCGGACTCGTCGGCGAGCAGGTAGGCAGTGGTCAGCGCGGGGGCGACGAACAGGCCCGCGACACCCACGACCGCGATCAGGACGTACAGGGTGGGAGACAGCCCGGCCGCGGCGAGCGTGAGGCCCAGCGCGGCGGCCAGCACCGGCAGCCGTACCCGTCCGGGGACGCGCCAGGACACGGCGCCGTAGACCAGGCCACCGATCGCGCTGCCGGCCGACAGCGCGGCCTCGGCCCAGGCCGCCGAGGCGGCCTGGTGGTAGCGCTCGGCGAAGACCACCACGAGCAGGCTCAGCGCTCCCAGGCACAGGCCCACCGCGGCCGACAGCGCGATCGGACGGCCGAGGCCGGCCGCGCCGCGCGTCCACCGCCACCGGGACGGGGCGGGGGAGGGGGCGGTCCGGGGCGCGTCGTGGAGGACCCGCGCTGTACGCACCGCCGGGGACGACACGAACGCGAAGGTCCCGGTCAGCACCAGCACGGCGCTGAGGGCCACACCGGCGGCGGGTGTGACGAGTGCGGCCAGCAGGCCGGCCAGCAGGGGCCCGGTGACGAAGAGCACCTCCTCGGCGACGGCGTCCAGGCTGTAGGCGCGCTGCAGCAGGTGCCGGTCGGGCAGCAGATCGCTCCACAGGGCGCGTATCACCGGGCCGAACGGGGGTGTGCAGGCGCCGGCCGCGACGGCCAGGACCGCCAGCAGCGTCCCGGAGGTTCCCGGCCGCCAGGTGGCGGCGGTCAGGCAGGCCAGGAACGACGCGTAGAGGACGGCCATGGGAGGCAGGGCCCGGCGCGGCCCGTGACGGTCGATCAGCCCGGCCCGCAGGGGCGACAGCAGGGAGCTGGTGAGGCCGAACAGGGCCATGACCCCACCGGCCAGGGCGTAGGAGCCGGTGGTGGCGGTCAGCGCCAGTATCAGGGACAGGGAGACCGTCCCGTAGGACAACCGGCCCAGCAGCGCGGCGCCGAAGGCGCGGCGGGTCAGGGGGGTGCGAAGGACGGCGAGGTACGACGGAGGCCGCGAGGGCGAAGACATGGGGGTGTTCCTCGGGGAGGCAGCGCGCATCCGGGGCGCTGCGAACGTGCGGGGACGCCGAAGTGCCGCATCCGATGGGATGCGGTCAGTGCGGGGTCCTAGGCACGGGGGAGGAACATGCCCGCCATCCTATGTCCGGCGGACAACGCGCGGAACACGTCTTCGACAGCCCCTTGGCCGTCGTCGGCGCGGGCCGGTCCCGGCCGGCCACGCCGGCGGCGCGGGGGAGCAGGTGACCGAGCAGTCCGGCGCCGAAGGCCGGGTGGCGCACCTGCGGCATCCGCGGTGGATTCCCCGAGCGGAAAGGTGTCCCGTGTGACCGCCGTTGGAAATGCCGCCACGAGAAGACGGCAGAACGACGGAAAGTCAATTCCGTCTGTTTCGCATCACGTCTCGTACGCGATCGCGCTTTCGCCGTCGTATGCGGGGACTTCTCGTCGCGACCGGGACGGTCGGGTCGCTCCGCAGGTGGTTCCTCGCCGGGGTCGCCGGTGCCGATCGGCGGGCGCCGGCTGCGGGCGGGACCCGCCTCGGGTGGCGCTCCGGTGAACGGAAGGTGAATTGTCGATGCGTTGTGAGCTCCTCACCCCGAACTGTCGTCATTAATCACATAATTCAATTACAAGCGCTATTCATGGCGCTATGGGGCAAGCCTTCGAGGAATCACATGAGGCGTTGGATCGGTGTCGGGCTGGCACTGCTCCTCGGCGTCGCCGTGGTGGTGGCGATCGTGGCGGGCGGCCGTGGCGGTGCGGGGAAACGGGAACCCGCCCTGGTCCGCGGGGTGATCGGTTCGGAGAAGAAGCCGTTCTTCGACGATCCGAGGGTGCGGGAGGTCTTCGCCGCGCACGGCCTCCGGGTGGAGGTGGACACGGCGGGGTCGCGGCAGATCGCCACCTCGGTGGATCTGGGGAGGTACGGCTTCGCGTTCCCCTCCAGCGCTCCGGCGGCCGAGAAGATCAGGCGTGACCGGGGCGCGACCCGCGTGTTCGCGCCGTTCTCCTCGCCCATGGCGATCGCCACGTTCACCCCGATCGTGGACGTGCTCACCGCGGCGGGCGTCGTCCGGGACTCCGGTCAGGGTTACCAGGTACTCGATATCAAGAAATATCTGGACATGGTGGCGAAAGGCGTCCGGTGGGACAGGCTGCCGGGCAACACCGCCTACCCGGCGCGCAAGCGCGTGCTGCTCACCACCACCGACGTCCGCACCTCCAACTCCGCGGCGATGTACCTCTCGATCGCCGGGTACGTGGCCAACGGCGACGACGTGGTCACCTCCGACGACCAGGGCGCCGAGGTCGCCGGGACCGTCGCCCCCCTCTTCCTCGACCAGGGGTACTCCGAGACCTCCACCGAGGCGCCGTTCGAGGACTACCTGTCCCTCGGGATGGGCAAGACGCCCATGGTCATGATCTACGAGGCGCAGTACGCCTCGCGCCTGTTCGCCGGGGACGGCTCGATCCGCCCCGGCATGCGACTGATCTATCCCTCGCCCACGGTCCTGAGCAAGCACACGCTGGTACCGCTGGGCGCGCGGGGCGCCGAGGTCGGCCGGCTCCTGCAGGAGGACCCGGAACTCGGGCGCCTGGCGGCCCTGCACGGCTTCCGCACCGCCGACGCCAAGGTGTTCGACGACCTCGTGGCGAAGGCGGGGGCTTCGTTGCCGCCCGGCCTGGTCGACGTGGTGGAGCCCCCCGACCACGACCGGCTGGAGGGCATGATCTCCGCGGTCGAGGGGCTCTACCGATCCGGAGCGGTCCCCTCACCCACCCCCTGACCTCACCTTTTCAGCGCTGCGAGGAGAGAGAACCGTGAGCGATTCCATGCTCAGCCCACCGGAACCCGTGGCCAGGGTGCCGGTGGAGAAGGCCGCCACCATGCTGCCGATCCCGGAGGGGCGGGCCGAGGAGCTGGCGCACAAGGCCGGCGGCTTCGCCGGGGAGCTGAGCGGCCTGGACCCGAGGTCGCCGGAGTTCACCCGGAAGGTGAACGACATCGTCTCCATGGGCGACACCGAGATCCGGGCCTCCTCCCAGGTGGCGAACCGCATGCTGAGGCGCCCGGTGGCCGCGCTGGCCTCCGCGAGGGGTGAGGGCGGGGACGCGCAGGCGGCGGTGGCGGGGCAGCTGGTCGCGCTGCGCCGGACGATCGTCGACCTCGACCCCCGGCAGGCGTCCGGCCCGGCCAGGAAACTGCTGGGACTGATCCCGTTCGGCGACAGGCTGCGCGACTACTTCGCGAGATACCGGTCGGCGCAGAAACACCTCGACGACATCATCCGCGCTCTCACGTCCGGCCAGGACGAGCTGCGCAAGGACAACGCGGCCATCGAGGGCGAGAAGACCAACCTCTGGGAGTCGATGAAGCGCCTGCAGGAGTACGCCCTGCTCGCCGCCGCCCTCGACGCGGCGGTGGAAGAAAAGATCATGCATGTCGAGGCGGCCGAGCCGGAGAAGGCCACCGCCCTGCGCTCGGACGCGCTGTTCGGCATCCGGCAGAAGCACCAGGACCTGCTGACCCAGCTCGCGGTGTCGGCCCAGGGGTATCTCGCGCTGGACCTGGTCCGCAGGAACAACCTCGAACTGATCAGGGGCGTGGACCGGGCCACCACGACGACGATCGCGGCGCTGCGCACGGCCGTGACCGTGGCCCAGGCCCTCGCCGACCAGAAACTCGTGCTCGACCAGATAACGGCACTGAACGGCACCACCTCCGACCTGATCGTGGCGACCAGCGAGATGCTGCGCACGCAGGCCACCGGCATCCAGACCCAGGCGGCATCGACCACGGTCGGCATGGACGCGCTGCGCAAGGCGTTCGACAACATCTACTCCACCATGGACATGATCGACACGTTCAGGGCCAAGGCCGTGGAGAACATGGCGATCACCGTGGACGGCCTGACCGTCGAGCTGGACCACGCGCGCACGTACCTGGAGCGCTCACAGCGGAGCGGTGACCAGGGAGGCGCCCGATGAGCGGGCCGGTGCCCGGCGCGGGAGCGGGCGCGCTCCGGGCCCGGCGGGCGCCCGCGCGTACGGTGGGTGCCCGCCGCGCCGGGCGGGCGCCGGTCGTGCTGGCCCTGATGGCCGTGCTGGTGGCGTCGGCCGCGTGCGGCGGCGCCGGCACGCCCGCCGTCCCCGCCACTCCCGGCGGCGTCGGCGGCGTCCCCGACGGCCCCGACGTGCTCCGCGTCCTGGCGGGAAGCGAGGTCGGCGACCTGGAACCGCTGCTCGGGCGGGCACAGGACGCCGTCGGCGTGCGGGTCGCGCTGTCCTACGCCGGAACGCTCGACGGGGCCGACCAGGTGGCGAGCGGCGGCGCGGACGGGCGGTACGACGCGACGTGGTTCTCCTCCAACCGCTACCTGTCGCTGATCGACGGGGCGGCCGCCCGGCTCTCGACCCAGACCAAGGTCATGGTCTCGCCCGTGGTCCTCGGGCTGAAGGCGTCCAAGGCCCGCGAACTCGGCTGGGACGCCAGGACCGTGACCTGGAACGACATCGCCTCGGCCGCGCGCGCCCGCAGGTTCACCTTCGGCATGACCAGCCCCGCGGCGTCCAACTCCGGATTCTCGGCGCTGGTCGGCGTGACGGCGGCGCTCTCCGACGCCGGCGAGGCCCTGGAGGAGGCCCAGATCGCCGCGGTGACCCCCAGGCTCAAGGAGTTCTTCTCGGCGCAGACGCTCACCTCCGGCTCCTCCGGCTGGCTCGCGGACGCCTACGTCAAGGAGGGGGCGGTGGACGGGCTGGTGAACTACGAGTCCGTGCTGCTCGGCCTCAACGCCTCGGGAAGGCTCGCCGAGCAGCTCACACTGGTCCGTCCGGGCGACGGGGTGGTGACGGCCGACTACCCGCTCACGCTCCTGAGCTCCGCGCCGCCGGAGAAGAAGGAGCTGTACGGGAAGCTCGCCGCCTGGCTGCGCACGCCGGAGATCCAGCGCGAGATCATGACCGTCACCCACCGCAGGCCCATCGTCCCCGGAGTCGAACCGGACCGGCGTTTCGGGACCGCGCCGCTGGTGGAGCTGCCCTTCCCCAACCGGCGCGGCGCGGCCGACGAGCTGATCGGCGTCTACCTCAACCAGGTGCGCAGGCCGTCGCGGACCCTGTTCGTGCTGGACACCTCCGGTTCGATGGGCGGGGACCGGATCGCCGCGCTCAAGCAGGCGCTGAACGCCCTGTCCGGCGCCGACACCTCCGCCAGCGGATCGTTCTCGCGCTTCCGCGACCGCGAGACGGTCACGATGATCCCCTTCAGCACGGGCCCCGGGGTCCCGCGGACCTTCACGCTGCCCGACCGTGATCCCGGACCGGTGCTCCGGACGATCCGCTCCTACGGCGAGGGGCTGCGGGCCGAGGGCGGTACCGCGATCTTCGACAGCCTGCGGGCCGCCTACCGGCAGGCGTCGGCGTCGCCGTCGGAGGACTTCACCTCCATCGTGCTGATGACGGACGGCGAGAACACCGACGGCGGCTCCTACGACGACTTCGCCGCCTACTACGCGTCGCTCCCCGTGAAGTTCAGGACGTTCGTCGTGCTCTTCGGCGACAGCGACGTCGAGGAGATGAGGCGGATCGCCGAGCTCACCGGCGGGGCGACCTTCGACGCCCGGCAGGGGTCGCTGGCCGCGGCCTTCAAGGAGATCCGTGGCTACCAGTAGCCCCGGAGGGCGCATCCTCGCCTACGCCGGGTCGACCAGGAACATCGCCGGGTGCGTCCTGGCCCTCGCCGGGGTGATCCTGGTCTTCCTCGGCGTCGCCGGGACGTACTGGCCCGTCGTGGTCGCCGGGCTGTACGGCGTCGGGGCGCTGCTGGCCCCGGCGGACCGGGTGAGGCTCACGATCTCGCACGCGGAGGTGGAGTCCCACCGGCTGCGCGCCGACCTGGACACCCTGCTGGAGAAGGTCGGCGGGAACCGGTTCCCCGCGGACGTGACGAGGAGGGTCGGCGTGATCGCCGAGGTGGCGGGCGACATCCTCCGGCGGGCGGACACGCTCGTCCTCTCACCCGACCACCTGCACGTCGTGGCGCAGACGATCAGGGACTACCTGCCGTCCGGCCTGGAGGCGTACGCGAACCTGCCCCGCTCCTACGCGCTCACGCGGCGCGGCGAGCGGGAGCGCAGCGCGCACGAGGAACTGCTCGCCCAGCTCGACCTGCTGGACGCCCGGATGCGCACGGTGGCCGAGTCGGTCCACCGGGGCGACGAGCAGGCCCTGCGCGACCAGGGAAGGTTCCTCCGGGACCGGTTCGGCGGGTCCGGCCTGGATCTGTGACCGTGATCGCGTGGCGCTCCGGCCAGTCGCCCACCGTCATCTCCCCCGTCCGGGACGTCCGGTACGGCCGGGCCCGCGTGATGTGCTCCGGGGCGACGCCGCCGGGGAAGACGACCTCGTCGTAACTCGAGTTCGGCAGCCGGATGCCGGTGCCGCCGGGCGTGCTGACCTCGTACACCCAGCCCTGCCGCCCGTAGGCGAAGTCCGGCATGTCTCCCGTCGTTCGGCCCCGGGCCACCCCCCGGTCACTCCGTCGTCCTCCCCGGGCGCCGGGGCCCGCCGATCCGCCGCGGGGGCCGATGGCGCCCGGCCGACGGGAACGTGAATTTCAGCCCAGAAAACGGTAACGGGTGATTAAGCGCCTCATGAGGTGCCATATGTGCTGTTATGGATGCGAATCTCGTGTTACTCGCGATCGTGATCGTGACCGCGCTGTCCTTCGACTTCACCAACGGCTTTCACGACACCGCCAACGCGATGGCGACCTCGATCGCGACCGGCGCGTTGCGTCCCAAGGTCGCGGTCGCCCTGTCGGCGGTCCTCAACTTCGCCGGCGCGTTCCTGTCGCTGAAGGTCGCGGCCACCATCGCGACCGGCATCGTCGACACCGGTGCCATCACCCTGACGGTCGTCTTCGCCGGGCTGATCGGCGGCCTGGCCTGGAACCTGCTGACCTGGTACTTCGGCATCCCCTCCAGCTCCTCGCACGCGTTGATCGGCGGTGTGGTCGGGGCCGCGCTGATCGCGGCGGGCACCTCGGCCGTCAAGGGCGCCGAGATCGTCTCCAAGGTGCTGGTCCCCGCCGTGCTGGCGCCGCTGGCGGCGATCCTGGTGGCGACCCTCGGCACCTACCTGGTCTACGTCATCACCCGCGACGTCCCGGAGAACACCCGGGGGCGCGGGTTCAGGTACGGCCAGATCGGCTCGGCCTCGCTGGTCTCGCTGGCCCACGGCACCAACGACGCGCAGAAGACGATGGGCATCATCACCCTCGCGATGATCACCGCCGGGGTCGTCGGCAAGGACGAGGGAACCCCGACCTGGGTGATCGTGGCCAGCGCGACCGCCATCGCGCTGGGCACCTACCTGGGCGGCTGGCGGGTGATCCGTACCCTCGGCAAGGGGCTGACCGAGATCGAGACCCCGCAGGGTTTCGCCGCCGAGGGGTCCTCGGCGGCCGTCATCTTCGCCTCCTCGCACTTCGGCTTCCCGCTGTCGACCACCCACGTGTGCGCGGGCTCGGTGATCGGATCGGGCATCGGCAAGCACCTGGCCCAGGTCCGCTGGAGCCTCGCGGCCAGGATGGTGGCCGCGTGGCTGATCACCCTCCCGGCCGCCGCCGCGGTCGGCGCCCTGGCCTGGGCGGGCGCCAACGTGATCGGCGGCGCGCTGGGCGTCTCCGTCGTCTTCGGTGTCGCCCTGGCGCTGTCGGGGGCGCTGTACCTGGCCTCACGGCGCCGGCCCGTCAACGCCGGCAACGTCAACGACGAATGGACCGGCCGGCTCGCCCCGGCCGCGAGGACGAGGGAGCACGCCGCGTGAACGCCTACATCGACCTGGACGCCCTGTGGAAGGTCCTGCTCGCCTCGCTGCTGGCGGGCGCCGGCCTGGTCGCCGTCTTCTCCCTCGCCCTGGTGGGCCTGTCCACCGGCCGCCCGGCAGGCCGGGCCGGGGCGGGCCTGTGCCTCCTGGTGGTGGCCGCCGGCGTCGCGCTCGGCCTGTACGTCATGCTCGCCGGATGACCGCCGGGCACGCCGGCCTGCCGCCGCTCACCGAGGAGGGCCACGACCTGCTCGACGCCACCCCGGGACTGTGGGTGGACGACTCCGAGGACGAGGACCCGGTGCTGGTGCGCCCCGACGGGCGGCCGTTCGACACCTGGCGCGAGCACTACCCCTACACCGAGCGGGTGGCGCGCGCCGACTACGAGCGCGACAAACGGCTGCTGCAGATCGAGCTGCTGAAGCTGCAGTACTGGATCAAGCGGTCGGGGCGTCGGCTGGCCGTGCTGTTCGAGGGCCGGGACGCGGCCGGCAAGGGCGGCACGATCAAGCGCTTCACCGAGCACCTCAACCCGCGCGGCGCGACGGTCGTGGCGCTGGAGAAGCCGGACGAGCGCGAACGCTCGCAGTGGTACTTCCAGCGTTACGTGGCCCACCTGCCCGCCGCCGGGGAGATCGCCCTGTTCGACCGCTCCTGGTACAGCCGGGCCGGCGTCGAGCGGGTGATGGACTTCTGCACCACCGAGCAGTACCTGGAGTTCCTGCGGCAGGTCCCGCGCTTCGAGCGGCTGCTGATCGACTCGGGCCTGCACCTGGTCAAGCTCTGGTTCTCGGTCTCGCGCGCCGAGCAGCGCACCCGCTTCGTCATCCGCCAGGTCGACCCGGTACGGCGCTGGAAGCTGTCGCCGATCGACCTGGCCTCGCTGAACAGGTGGAACGCCTACACCGTGGCCAAGGAGGACATGTTCCTGCACACCGACACCGAGGCCGCCCCGTGGACGGTCGTCAGGAGCAACGACAAACGACGCGCCCGCCTGGAGGCGATGCGCCACGTGCTGAACCTGTTCGACTACACCGGCAAGGACGAGGAGGTCGTCGCCGTCCCGGACCCGCGCATCGTCCTGTCCGCCGCCGACACCCTTGGGGACCACGGCGCCACCTCCGGCCGGACGGTCGCGGAGGTGGGGGAGGGGCTCGTGTCGCCGTCCTTCGGTGTCCTCTCCCCGAAGGCGGCCACGGCCTCGCACGTGTAAATAAACTTTGACATGGTGTCCGCGGCGCTTTACATTGAGCGATGTCAGCTTTGTTTTACATGAGGGGCGGGCATGGCCTTCGAGGAAAAACGCGCCTGGGTGATGATCCTGGTCACCGTCGCCGCGTACACGATCTACGTGGCGGTCGTCCTGGGCCGGGCCGGCGACGGCCCGCTCACCGACGTCGCCTACGCGGGAACCCTGCTGTGGACCATCGGCGGCGCCGTCGTCGCCGCGATCGCGGCCCACATCGCGATGGCCGCCGCCGGCGGCCACGGCGCCGACCGCACCGACGAGCGCGACCGTGAGATCAACCAGGTCGGCGAGCGCATCGGGCAGTCGATCGTCGTCGTCGGCGCGCTCGCCGCGCTGGTCATGGCCACCGCCGAGCTGCGCCACTTCTGGATCGCCAACGCCGTCTACCTGGCGTTCGTGCTGTCCGCGGTGCTCAGCTCGTCCGCCAAGATCATCGCGTACCGCAGGGGTGGATTCCAGACGTGGTGAAGCCGACGCGGGTCACCAACGCGATCCGGGCCCTGCGGTTCGCGCACGACGAGATGACCCAGGCCGAGCTGGCCGACCAGATCGGCGTCACCCGCCAGACCGTCATCGCGATCGAGCAGGGCCGCTACTCCCCGTCGCTGGAGATGGCGTTCCGCATCGCCCGGGTGTTCCGGGTCGGGCTCGACGACGTCTTCCAGTACCCCGAGACCGAAGGAGACCCCCCATGAGAGCGATCGTCCAGGACGAGTACGGCCCGCCGAGCACCCTGAGCCTCGGCGAGGTCCCGACCCCCGCCCCCGGCGCCGGCGAGGTGCTGATCCGGGTGCACGCGGCCGGCGTCGACTACGGCGTGTGGCACGTCATGACCGGGCTGCCGCTCGCCGGCCGCCTCGGCTTCGGCCTGCGCCGCCCCCGCAACCGCGTGCCCGGCATGGACGTGGCCGGCGTCGTGGAGTCCGTCGGCGCCGACGTGACCGCGCTACGCCCCGGCGACGAGGTGTACGGCTCGGCGACCGGCGCGTACGCGCAGTTCGCGCTCGCCCGCCCGGGCAAGCTCGCCCGCAAGCCCGCCAACCTGAGCTTCGCCGAGGCGGCGGCCGTGCCCGTGTCGGGGGTGACCGCGCTGCGGGCCGTCGGCCAGGTCACCGCGGGGGAGAAGGTGCTGGTCATCGGCGCCGGCGGTGGGGTGGGCAGCTTCGCCACGCAACTCGCGGTCGCCGGCGGCGCCCACGTCACCGCCGTGTGCAGTACGGCCAAGGCCGACCTCGTCCGGTCGCTGGGCGCCGGGGCCGTCATCGACTACACGCGCGAGCCGCTCACCGGGACCTACGACCTGATCGTCGACATCGCGGGCATCCGGCCGCTGCCCCTGCTGCGCGGGCTGCTCACCGGGCGCGGCCGGCTCGTCGTCGTCGGCGGCGAGGGCGGCGGCCGGTGGTTCGGCGGGGTCGGCCGGATGCTGGCCGTCCGGGTGCTCACCCTGTTCACGCGCCGGCGCCTGGAGGCGCCGATCGTGCTGACCCGCACCGCCGACCTGGACACGCTGCGCGACCTCATCGAGGCCGGGGCCGTGCGACCGGCCGTCGGGCGCACGTACCCCCTGGCGGAGGCCCCCGCCGCGGTGGGCGACCTGGCGGCGGGCAACGCGCGGGGAAAGCTCGTCATCACGGTCGGCTGACTCCCGGCGCGCGACCGGACGTGGACGGCCGCGCCCCACGCGGGCGCGGTCTGCCGTAGGAGAACCCCCGGACGACGGCGAGCCTCGTGACTACGGCCACAGGAGGTGGCGGGTCCAGTCCCGGCCGGTGCGCTCGTAGCGCAGCCGGGTGTGCCTGCGCCGCTCGTCGGCCTGCCAGAACTCGACGTCGGTGGCGGTCAGCGCGTACAGCGTCCAGTCCGCGGAGACCAGGTCCGGGTCGGCCTCCAGCCGGGCCCGCGCGTCCCGCAGGGCGGCCTCGGCCTCGGCGGGATCGTCGAGGACCTGGGACTGGCGGCCGCCGAGCGCCTCGGCGCGCGAGGCGGGCGAGCGCGCCAGGAAGTCGGCCGCGCTGCGCTCGGCGCCGGTCGTGGCGACCGCCCCGCGGACGCGGATCTGACGGCCCTGCCGCGGCCAGTGGAACGTCAGGGCCGCGTGCGGGTTGACCGCCAGCTCGCGGCCCTTGCGGCTGGAGGAGCCGGAGGCGAAGTACCAGCGCCCGGCCGCGTCGACGTCCTTGCAGATCAGCACCCGCGCCGACGGCCGGCCGCCGGCGTCGGCGGTGGACAGCGTCATGGCGTGCGGCTCGGGCACCTCGGCGCCGATCGCCGAGGTCAGCCAGTCGACGAACAGCGCGACCGGATCGTCCGGAGCGCTGTGGGGGGTGAAGGTGGGCAGGTCGCAGGCGAAGACCGGCAGCGCGCGCAGCAGGCCCCTGATCCCGCTCTGTTCCGGCGGACCGTCCTGGGACATGTGAGGGCCTCCCCGTCGTTCGTCGGCGGGACCCACACCGGCCCGCCGCCCCCCGCATTCTTCCGCACCTGCGGAGGACGCCCGGCACCGCCCACGGTTCCCCCGGCCGATCGCACTTCCCGTGCTGCCCGGACCGCCCGGCCGATCGCGTCCCCGGCGCCGACGGCCCGTTCACGGGCGCCGGAGCACCGCCGGGGATGCGTTCACGTGCGCGTCTTGGCCACCAGGGTGAGCACGTCGTAGGTGGCGACCGCCTGGTCCTCCTGGTTGGTGACCACGGCGTCCCAGCGGACCTCGCCGTAGTCGGCGCCGCCGCGCGGGGTGATCTGCTTGACGGTCAGCGTCACGGCGATGGTGTCGCCGGCCTTGACGGGGGTGAGGAAGCGCAGCGCGTCGACGCCGAAGTTGGCCAGGACCGGCCCGGGCGCGGGGTCGACGAAGAGCCCGGCGGCCAGGGAGACGACCAGGTACCCGTGCGCGACGATGCCGCCGAACAGCGGGTTGCGCGCGGCGGCCTCGGCGTCGGTGTGCGCGTAGAAGTCGTCCCCGGTGAACTCGGCGAAGTGGCCGATGTCCTCCAGCGTCACCGTCCGCGTCCCGGAGGCGATCGTGTCGCCGACGCGCAGCTCCGCCAGGGACTTGCGGAAGGGGTGCACGTCGGAGGTCAGGCGCTCCGACCCCGTCGTCCACTGCCCGGTGACCGCGGTGAGCAGGTCGGGGGAGGCCTGGACGGCGGTGCGCTGCATGTGGCGCAGCACCCCCCGGATCCCGCCGAGCTCCTCCCCGCCGCCGGCCCGGCCGGGGCCGCCGTGCACCAGGACGGGCAGCGGCGAGCCGTGCCCGGTGGACTCCTTGGCGTCGTCCCTGTCCAGGACGAGGACCCGGCCGTGCCACGGCGCCAGCCCGAGCACGATCGTCCGCGCCACCTGCGGGTCGTGGGTGACGACGGAGGCGACGAGGCTGCCCCTGCCCCGCGCGGCGAGGGCGACCGCCTCCTCGGGGCCGTCGTAGCCGAGCACGGTGCTCACCGGGCCGAACGGCTCCACGTCGTGCGGCTCGGCGGCACCGGGCCGCGCGCGCAGCAGCAGGGGGGTCATGAAGGCGCCGCGCTCGGGGTCGCCGTCGATCAGGGCCGTGCCGGCGGGGGAGCCGAAGACGACCTCGGAGCTCGCCCGCAGCACCTCGACCGCCTTGCGCACCTCGTCGCGCTGGCCGAGGCCGGCCAGCGCGCCCATCCGCACGTCCGGGTTGCGCGGGTCGCCGACGGTGACCTTCGCCAGGCGCGCGGAGAGCGCCTCGACCACGGGGCCGACCATCGGCTCCGGCACCAGCACGCGGCGGATGGCGGTGCACTTCTGCCCGGCCTTGACGGTCATCTCGGTGACGACGCCCTTGACGAACAGGTCGAACTCCGGATCGTCCGGGCCCACGTCGGGCCCGAGGATCGAGCAGTTGAGCGAGTCCGCCTCGACGCCCAGGACGACGCCGCCGTCCAGGACGTTCGGGTGCCGGCGCAGGATGCCCGCGGTGTGGGCGGAGCCGGTGAAGGCGACGCTGTCCTGGACGGTCAGCGCGTCGAGCAGCCCCTCCGGGCCGCCGGCGAGGAGCTGGAGCGTGCCCTCGGGCAGGATCCGCGACTCGACGATCTGCCGGACGGCGAGCTCGGTGAGGTAGGCGGTCTGGGCGGCGGGCTTGACGATCGTGGGCAGCCCGGCGAGGAACGCCGGGGCCAGCTTCTCCAGCATGCCCCAGACGGGGAAGTTGAACGCGTTGATCTGGACCGCGACACCCGGCCGGGAGGCGTACAGGTGCCGGCCGACGAAGGTGCCGCCCCTGCCCAGCCGCTCCAGGGCGCCGTCCAGGACGACGGTGTCGTTCGGCAGCTCGCGCGTGCCCTTGCTCGCGTAGCTGAACAGGGTGCCGATGCCGCCGTCGACGTCGACCAGCGTGTCGCGCGAGGTGGCGCCGGTGCGCACCGACAGCGCGTAAAGCTCCTCTTTGCGTTCGGACAGGTGCTTGGCCAGCGCCTTGAGCAGCGCCGCCCGTTCGTGGAAGGTCAGGGACCGCAGCGCGGGGCCGCCGGTCTCCCGGGCGTGGCCGACCATCGCGGCGACGTCCAGGCCGCGGCTCGAGATGCGCGCGACCTCCTCGCCGGTCGCGGCGTCGAGCAGGGGTTCCCCGTCGTCGGAGGCCCGGAACCATCGTCCGGCGGCGTAGCTCTCCAGCAGCGTGCTCACACGGTCTCCTCTCCGCGGGCGTGACCCGTTGCGCGGACGCCCCTCGCCGTGTCACTGTATTACTGACCGAGTGATAAGTAAATGAGCTCGAAGCCGTGGAGGAACAATGACGACCACCCCGGCGGAACCGGACCTGGAGGAGCGGCTGCAGGCCGCCTTCGACGCGACGATCGCCCGCAACGACCGCATCGAGCCCCGGGACTGGATGCCAGAGGACTACCGCAGGACGCTCGTCCGCCAGATCGCCCAGCACGCCCACTCGGAGATCATCGGCATGCAGCCCGAGGGCGCCTGGATCGGCCGCGCGCCGTCCCTGCGCCGCAAGGCGATCCTGCTGGCCAAGGTGCAGGACGAGGCCGGGCACGGCCTGTACCTGTACTCGGCGTGCGAGACCCTGGGCGTCTCCCGCGCCGAGCTGACCGGCCTGCTGCTCGCCGGACGGCAGAAGTACTCCTCGATCTTCAACTACCCGACGCTGTCGTACGCCGACGTCGGCACGATCGGCTGGCTCGTCGACGGCGCGGCGATCTGCAACCAGGTGCCGCTGTGCCGCACCTCCTACGGCCCCTACGGCCGCGCGATGATCCGCATCTGCAAGGAGGAGTCCTTCCACCAGCGGCAGGGCTACGAGCTGCTCATGACGATGATGCGCGGCACCGACGCCCAGCGCGCCATGGTCCAGGAGTCGGTCGACCGGTTCTGGTGGCCCTCGCTCATGATGTTCGGCCCGCCGGACGACCGGTCCCCCAACAGCGCGCGGTCGATGGCCTGGGGCGTCAAGCGCCACTCCAACGACGAGCTGCGCCAGAGGTTCGTCGACATGACGGTCCCGCAGGCCGAGGCGCTCGGCGTGACGCTGCCCGACCCCGGGCTGCGCTGGAACGAGGAGCGGGGCCGCCACGACTTCGGCGAGCCGGACTGGGCGGAGCTGACCGCGGTCATCCGCGGGGACGGCCCGTGCAACGCCCAGCGCATGGCCCACCGGCGGGCCGCCCACGACGACGGCGCCTGGGTGCGCGAGGCGGCGTCGGCCTTCGCCGACCGGACCGTCCAGGCCGGTGCCCGATGAGCGCCGACCGGCGCGAGTGGCCGCTGTACGAGGTGTTCGTCCGCGGCAAGCGCGGGCTCAACCACGTGCACGTCGGATCGCTGCACGCCCCCGACGACGCCATGGCCGTGCGGAACGCGCGTGACGTCTACACGCGGCGCAACGAGGGCGTGAGCATCTGGGTCGTGCGCTCCGACGCCGTCGTCGCCTCCAGCCCCGACGAGAAGGACCCGATGTTCGCGCCCAGCGGCGACAAGGTCTACCGGCACCCGACCTTCTACGACATCCCCGGCGACGTCCCGCACATGTGAGCACCACACGATCGGAACAGTCATGAGCGACGAACACGGCAGCGTCTTCGACGGCCTGCTCGGCGGCGACTCCTCCCAGTGGGCCTTCGGCACCGACTTCGAGGACCCGCTGGCCGGCGTCGACACCACCCCTCCCGACGGCGTGGACCCCGCCGGACTGGCCGCGTACTGCCTCATGCTCGGCGACGACGCCCTGATCATGTCGCAGCGCCTGTCGGAGTGGTGCAGCCGCGCCCCCGACCTGGAGGAGGACATCGCGCTGGCCAACATGGCGCTCGACCTCCTCGGGCAGGCACGGCTGCTCCTGGCGCGGGCGGCCGCGGCCGACCCGCGCGTCGTGCCCGCGCTGCCCGAGGGGTCGCCGGTGCCGCCCGAGGACGCGCTCGCCTTCTTCCGCGACGACCGCGCGTTCCGCAACGTGCGCCTGGCCGAGGTGGCCAACGGCGACTTCGCGCACGTCGTCGTCCGCCTGCTGCTGTTCTCGACGGCCCGGCTGGCGCTGCTGGAACGGCTGCGCGCGAGCCGCGACACGGTGCTGGCCGCGGTGGCGGCCAAGGGGGTCAAGGAGGTCACCTACCACCGCGACTGGGCCGGGCGCTGGTTCCTCACGCTGGCGCAGGGCACCGAGGAGTCACGCCGCAGGCTGCTCGCGGCCCTCGGCGCCCTGTGGCCGCTGCAGCCCGAGCTGGTCGCCCCGCACCCGCTCGAACGCTCCCTGGCGGAGGCCGGCGTCGGCGTGGACCCCGCGTCCCTGCGCGAGGAGGTGGACGCCGTCCTCGGCCAGGTGTTCGCCCTCGGCGACGTCGAGCGTCCCGAGGCGACGCCGCTGGCCGGCGTCGGCGGGCGGACGGGCCGCGAC
Source organism: Streptosporangium sp. DT93 (assembly GCF_049844535.1). NCBI lineage: Bacteria > Bacillati > Actinomycetota > Actinomycetes > Streptosporangiales > Streptosporangiaceae > Streptosporangium > Streptosporangium sp. DT93. Next base: position 90,795 of record NZ_JBNCLF010000023.1, on the reverse strand, counting down.
GGCCTGCACACCGAGGCCTTCGGCCTGCTGCTCGCCGAGATGCAGGTGGTCGCCCGCGCGCACCCGGGCGGGCGCTGGTGAACGCGGGCCGGCGCACCGCCGGGACCACCGGTCCGGTACGCGACCAGGACGCGGTGGACGCCGGGATCCCCGGTCCGGCGCTCGACGCGGACGCGGTGGACGACGGGCGGCGTGCCGCCGGGACCCCCGGCCCGGCGCGCGACCGGGACGACGGGCGGCGTGCCGCCGAGGTCGCCGGGCAGGTGCGCGACCCCGAGATGCCGATGCTCACCCTCGCCGACCTCGGCGTGCTGCGCGGCGTCGAGGTGGAACGGGACGCGGGCGGCACGCGGACCGTCGTCGCCTCGATCACGCCCACCTACACCGGCTGCCCGGCCATGGGGACCATGCGCGACGACCTCGTCCACCGGCTCGGCGACGCGGGATTCGACCGCGTCGAGGTACGCGTCGTGCTCGACCCGCCCTGGTCCAGCGACTGGATCTCCGAACGCGGCCGCGCCGCGCTGCGCGCCGCGGGGCTGTCGGCGCCCGGCCCCGCGCCCCGGCGCGCCGGACCGGTCCCGCTCACCCTCGGCCCGGCCCGTTCCGCGCCGCCCTGCCCGCGCTGCGGTTCGGCGGCCACCCGGCTCACGTCCGAGTTCGGCGCCACCGCCTGCAAGGCCCTCTACCGCTGCACCGGTTGCGCCGAACCGTTCGAGCACGTCAAGGAGATCTGACATGACCACGCTCGCGACCGGCCCCGCCCGCCCCAGGGCCGCCGCCTTCCACCCGCTGACCGTCACGGCGGTGGACCGGTTGTGCGAGGACGCCGCGGCGATCACCTTCGCCGTCCCCGGCGAGCTGCGCGAGGCCTACGCCTTCCACGCCGGGCAGTCGCTCACCCTGCGGCGCCTCGTCGACGGGCGCGAACAGCGCCGCTCCTACTCGATCTGCTCCCCGGCCGGCGCCGCGCCGCGCATCGGCGTCCGCGAGATCCCCGGCGGGCTGTTCTCCTCCTGGCTCGTGCGCGAGGTCGCGCCGGGCACCCGGATCGAGGTCCAGCCGCCCACCGGATCGTGGCGGGCCGACCCGGAGGCGGGCGAGCGGCACCTGTGCGTCGCCGCCGGCTCCGGCATCACCCCGATGATGTCGGTCGCCGCGACGGTGCTCACCCACCCCGGCGCCCAGGTCTCCCTCGTGTACGGCAACCGCACCAGCGGCACCGTCATGTTCGCCGAGGAGCTCGGCGACCTGAAGAACCGCTACGGACCCCGGCTCCAGGTCGTGCACACGCTCTCGCGCGAACCCCGTGACGTCGAGCTGTTCTCCGGCCGGCTCGACGGCGACCGGCTGCGCCGCCTGCTCACCACCCTCGTCCCGGTCGAGGTGTTCGACCACGTCTGGCTGTGCGGGCCGCTGGCGATGATCGAGGAGACGCGGCCGGTGCTCGCCGAGCTCGGCGTCCCGGCCGGACGCGTGCACGTCGAGCTGTTCTACGCCGACGCCCCGCCGCCGCCCCCGCTGCGGGCCGGCAAGGAGATCCCCTCCGGCGCGACGAGCGAGCTGACGACGGTGCTCGACGGCCTGCGGACCACCTCGACCGTCTCCCGGGAGGCGACGATCCTCGACGGCGCCCAGGCGACGCGCGCCGACATGCCGTTCGCCTGCAAGGGCGGCGTCTGCGGGACCTGCCGCGCCGTCGTCCGCGAGGGCACGGTCGACATGCGCCGCAACTACGCCCTCGAACCGTCCGAGGTCGAGGCCGGGTTCGTCCTCACCTGCCAGACGTTCCCGGTCGGCGACCGCGTCACCGTCGACTACGACGCCTGAACCCGGCGCCTTCCGGCTCCCGGCGTCTTTCCACTCCCGTTGCCTCTCGACTCCCGACACCTATCGACTCCCGTTGTCTCTCGACTCCCGTTGCCTTTCGACTTCCGACACCAGGAGCCCTTCGTGACCGAAGCCCCCGCCGTCCCCGGTGCCCGTACGCCGACAGCCCGCCCCGGCGGCGCCCTCCCGGTGGAGCGCCCATGACGGCCGGCGCGAGCCTGATCGTCGAGGAGGCGCCCGACCGGGTCGTGTGGCGGCTCAACCGGCCGGAGGTCCGCAACGCGATCGACCGGGAGATGGTCGCGGCGCTGCACGAGGCGTGCGCCGCCGTCGAGGAGGAGCCGCGCGTCGTCCTCCTCGCCGGCGAGGGGGCGGCCTTCGCCGCCGGGGCGGACATCGCCCAGCTCCGCGAACGGCGCCGCGACGACGCGCTCAGAGGCATCAACTCCACGATCTTCGACAGGATCCACCGGCTGCCCATGCCGACCGTGGCCCTCGTCGACGGGTACGCCCTGGGCGGCGGAGCCGAACTCGCCTACGCCTGCGACTTCCGCATCGGCACGCCGCGCACGCGGATCGGCAACCCCGAGGCGGGCCTGGGCATCCTCGCGGCGGCCGGCGCCGCCTGGCGCCTGGCCGAGCTCGTCGGGGAACCCCTGGCCAAGGAGGTCCTGCTCGCGGGCCGCGTGTTCACGGCCGACGAGGCGCGGGCCGTGCACCTGCTCAACGACGTCGTGGAGCCCGGCGACCTGCTCGCCGCCGGGCATCGGCTGGCCGACCGCATCACCGCGCAGGCACCGCTGGCCGTCCGGCTGACGAAGGCCGTCTTCCACGCGCCGCGGGCCGCCCACCCGTTCGTCGACGACCTCGCCCAGGCGGTCCTCTTCGAGACCGACGACAAGCACGCCCGCATGACGGCGTTCCTGGACCGGCGGAAAGGACAGAGATCATGAATGACGGCCCTCCGAAGACGGTCGGGGTTCTCGGCGGCGGGCGGATGGGATCGGGGATCGCGCACGCGTTCCTCGCCTCCGGAAGCCGCGTCGTCATCGTCGAGAACGACCCGGACGCGGCGGACGCGGCCAGGAGCCGGGTGAGCGCCGGCCTGGCCAGGGCCCACGAGAGGAACACGCTTCCCACCTCGCCCGCCGACGCCGTGTCGCGGTTGCGGACGACCGCCGACCCGGGCGAGCTGGCCGGCTGCGAGCTCGTCGTCGAAGCGGTCCCCGAGGACGCGGCGCTCAAGGCCACGGTGCTCGCCAGGGCCGTTGAGCACGCGCCGGACGCCGTGCTCGCCTCGAACACCAGCAGCCTGTCGATCGACGGCCTCGCCGCGGGCCTGGCCGCCCCTGACCGCTTCATCGGGCTGCACTTCTTCAACCCCGTCCCGGTGAGCGACCTCGTCGAGATCGTCGTCGGGTCCCTCACCGCGCCCGCGCTGGTCGAGCGGGCACGGGGCTGGGTGACGGCGCTCGGCAAGACGCCGATCACCGTGTCGGACTCCCCGGGCTTCGCGAGCAGCCGCCTCGGGGTCTGCCTGGCCCTGGAGGCGATGCGGATGCTGGAGGAGGGGGTGGCGGACGCGGCCGACATCGACACGGTGATGGTCCTGGGCTACCGCCATCCGATGGGACCGTTGCGGACCACCGACGTGGTGGGACTCGACGTGCGGCTCGCGATCGCCGAACACCTGGCGCGCGAGCTCGGGCCCCGGTTCGAACCGCCCCGGATCCTGCGTGACCTCGTCGCCGCAGGGCACCTCGGGCGCAAGACGGGCCGGGGCTTCTTCACGTGGTGAGGTCTGCGGCGCGGCGGATCGCACGACGCGGCGTGTCGCGGCGTGTCGCGGCGTGGTCCGGCGCGACGGCCGCCCGGCCGGGACGCCGCGAGCCGATCGCGCGACTTCAGGCCTCCTACCGGGCCGGGCGCTGACCCGGACCTCGTGCGGGGCCGTGGCTCAGGGCTCGTGCCGGGCCGTGGCTCAGCACTCGTACTGGGTCGTGGCTCAGGGCTCGTGCCGGGCGAGGCCGTCGAAGGCGATGAGGGTGATCACGTCGGCGATCGTCACCGGGTCGAACGCCCCGTCCGCGCGGTACCACTCGACCAGCGAGTTCACCATGCCGAACAGCAGCCGGCTCACCAGCGCCGGTGGCACGTCGTCGCGCAGGGCGTCCTCCGCGACGGCGTCCGCGACGAGCTGGGCGAGGCAGTCGTCCAGCCTCCGGCGCCGTTCCAGCGCGGCCAGCTCGACCTCGCTGTTGCCGCGTACCCGCAGCAGGAGCGTGACGGACGGCTGGTGCGCCACGAGCACCTCGACGCTGCGCCGCGTCACCTCGCGCAGCCGCCCGTACGCGCTCGTCCCGGCCCGCTCCCGCATGGCCTCGTCCACGACGGCCGTGAGCTCGTCGAGCGCGTCGTCCAGCGCCTGGCCGAGCAGCTGCTCCTTGTTCGTGACGTGATGGTAGATGGCCGGTTTCGTCAGGCCGAGCTCCCTGGCCAGGTCTCCCATGCTCGTGGCGTCGTACCCCTTGCGGTTGAACAGCTCCACCGCGGTGCGCAGGATCGCCGCCTGGTCATGGCCGGGACGGCCACGCCGGCGGGCCGGGGTGGAGGCGGCGGAGCCGGTCGTCGTCACCCGTGCAGCATCTCACGCGCGTCCCCGGCGAACCTCCACGGGCCGTCCGGCCGCCAGGGCCGGGGACGGGGGCGGGGGTGATCAGCCGATGGGCTCGCCGAACCAGCGGGAGAGGTGGTCGTCCAGGTCCCGCTGGTCGTCGCCGATCCAGGCGACGTGGCCGTCGGGGCGCAGCAGGACGCCCGGCACGTCCAGCGCCGCGGTGGGATCGGCGAGGTGATCGACCCGGTCCGACCAGCCGCCGGCGCTCAGCCGTTCGGTGCGGTCCAGCAGCAGGCCGCGGCCGCGGTGCAGCAGCCCGTAGAGGCTGCCCTGCTTCACGTCGATGTCGCGCAGGCGGCGGCCGAGCAGGTCGGGGCCCTCGCCGAAGTCGTAGCGGATGCCGATCGCGGTGATCTTCTCGATCAGACGGCGGTTCACCTCCTCGAGGTCCATCAGTTCGGTGAACAGCCTGCGCACGGCCCGCGGGCCCGGTTCGGGGGACGCCAGCGCCACCTGGGCGCGGGTGTTGTCCAGCACGTCCTCGGCGACCGGATGACGTTCGGCCTGGTAGGTGTCCAGCAGCGTCTCCGGCGCCCAGCCGCGGATCTGCGCGGCCAGTTTCCAGCCGAGGTTGAACGCGTCCTGAACGCCCAGGTTGAGGCCCTGCCCGCCCATGGGCGGATGGATGTGCGCCGCGTCGCCGGCCAGCAGCACCCGCCCGACCCGATAACGGTCGGCCAGCCGGGTGGCGTCCCCGAAACGGGACAGCCAGCGCGGGGAGTGCACGCCGAAGTCGGTCCCGGCGATGGCGCGCAGTTGCCGTTTGAAATCCTCCAGGGTGGGCGGTTCCGTGCGGGCGCTGACCCCCTCGGCGGGGACCACGACGCTGTAGACCCCTTCGCCGAAGGGCCTGAGCCAGAACGGATGACGGCTCGCGCCGATCTCGGCCACCTTGGCGGCGATCTCCTCCTGTGGCGCGTCCGCTCTCATCTCGCCCATGAGCGTGTCGTTCCGTGAGGGCTCGCCGGGGAAGCCGACGCCGAGCAGTTTGCGCACCGTGCTGCGCGCGCCGTCACAGCCGACGAGGTAGCGCGAACGCAGCCGTTCCCCGTCGGACAGCTCGACGGTCACGCCCTCGTCGTCCTGCGTGAAACCGGTTACCGCCTGACCGCGCCGGACCAGCGCGCCCTGTTCGATCACGTGCTCTTCGAGCAGGCGGACGATGACCGGCTGCGGGATGCCCAGCAGGTAGGCGTACGAGGAATCCAGGCCCGTGGGCGCGGGTGTGGGGATGGCGGCGAAGAAACCGCCGGCCGGGCGCCGTCTTCCGTGCGGGAGAATGCGGTCCAGCAGCCCGCGCATCGCCATCAGCTCGAGACTGCGGATGTGCAGGCCGACGATGCGGACGAACGACGTGGGCTCGGTCTCCCTCTCCAGGACGAGGACCCGCACGTCGTGCAGCCGCAGTTCGGCGGCGAGCATCGCACCGGTCGGCCCGCACCCGGCGATGATCACGTCGAACGTGAGGGGCGGGTGGCCGGCGCCGGAGGCCGGCGACGGGAGGACGCGGGGGACGTCGCCCGTCGTGGAGTCGTGCCCGGCCCCGTCTTTCGACGGCGGCTCGGCGGTGACCTGCTGAGAGTGCATGGGTGTTGCCTTTCGGAAGTGCCCTGTTGGGAGGCGCTCCCGGCGACACCTACGTCGATCGCCCGACCGTGACGGCAAGGGGGAGCACCCACATCGATACAGCGTTCATGGGGCTCACCTCCTCGGGCGGTGTCACGATCGACGGAAAGCTACAGGTCCGGGAATCGCCCCGTCCACTCCTTTTCCGATCACGTGATCACGGTTCCGGACGGGCCCGTGCGGTCGCGGTGTCCGTCATCGGCCGGGCCGGTCGGAGGACGCCGTGAACGGGGCCGGCGCGCCGGGTGCCCGCCGGCGCGAGCCCGGGGGACGCACCTCGCCGCCGAACGCGGGGGGCGGATCACCGGCCCGGGCCGCGGGTTCGGGCGATCGGGGTTCCGGCCGGGTTTCGAGGCGCGGGGCCTGGTCCGGGGGAGCAATGCACCGAGGTCCCTCGCCCCGTTGATCCGCCCCGCCTCACTCGGCCAGGAGCTCCTCCGGAGTGGAGCGGGCGAGGCGGGCGAGCGTGGACAGGGCTCGTTCCAGGGTCTCGGCGGGCGGGGAGGCCAGACCGACGCGGACGGCGTTCGGGGCGCGGTACCGGCCCACCGCGAAGGCCGCCGCAGGTGTGACGGCGATGCCCTGGCGGGCGGCCGCGGCGACGAAGGTGTCGGTCCGCCACGGCTTGGGCAGCTCCCACCAGCAGTAGTAGGAGCGAGGATCGCCGCGCACCGCGAACCCGCCCAGCTGCCGGGTCGCGATCTCCTGCCGGAGCGCGGCGTCGCGCCGTTTGGCGCGGGCCACCGTCCCCGCGGTGCTCTCGGCGCCCTCGCCGATCCAGCGGACGGCCGCCTCGATCGCGAAACGCGTGGCCGTCCAGCCTCCGGCGCGCAGGGCCGTCGCGACGTGCGCCGACACGGCCTCGGGCACGACGGCGAATCCCAGCGTCAGCCCGGGGGCGAGCCGCTTGGAGAGGCTGTCGATCAGAAGGACGCGGCCGGGGGCGAAGGCGGCGAGGGGCGGGACGTCCTCGTACAGGAACGACCAGACGGAGTCCTCTATCGCGTGGACGTCGAGCCGCTCCAGCACGTCGGCGATCTCGGCCCTCCGCTCCGGGGGCATGGTGAGCGACAGCGGATTGTGCAGCGTCGGCTGGAGGTAGACGGCGTTGAGCGGGGCCCTGCGGAAGGCGGCCTCGACGGCACCGGGCAGCAGCCCGGCCTCGTCGACGGCCAGCGGCACGAGGGTGACCCCGAGGTGGCCCGCGATGGTCTTGAGCAGCGGGTAGGTGAGCTCCTCCACCCCGACACGGGTCCCGGGAGGGGCGAGCGCGGCCATGGCCCCGGCGATCGCCTGCCGCCCGTTCCCCGCGAACAGGACGCCATCGGGGGAGGGGCGCCAGTCCCCGCGCGCCAGCAGGTCGCGGACGCGGTCGCGGGCCACGGGGGTGCCGGCCGCGCCGACCGGCCGCATCGACGACTCCAGTACGCCGGGCCGCAGCAGGGCGCCCAGGCCGTCCGCGAGCAGCGCCGCCTGTCCGGGCACCACCGGGTGGTTGAGCTCCAGGTCGATCCTGCTCGCGGACGGTTCAGCGAGGGCCGGGCCGGGAAGCGGGGCGGTGGCGCGGACGAAGGTGCCGCGCCCGACCTCGCCCACGGTCAGGCCGCGGCGGGCCAGCTCCTTGTAGACGCGGGCGGCGGTGGAGTCGGCGATGGCGCGCCGCCGGGCGAAGTCGCGCTGCGTCGGCAGCCGGTCACCCGGCCGCAGCCGCCCGGCCCCGATGTCCGCGGCCACCTCGTCGGCGACCAGACGGTAGTCGTTCATGCCCTCTCCTCTCCGGTAAGGATGAAAGCACGACATTGCTCCGAGATCAATTTTTCATATTGCAGTGCGACGGGAGGGGACTTAGGCTCGCGATATTCCGGAGATCGGTGCGAACAATCGTCCGTTGTCGAGGTGGAAGGTCCGGTGACGATGGTCGAGGAAAGCGCTTTGATCGGTGTCGTGTCGATCGCGCTGGGAATGGTGCTGTCCCCTGGCCCGAACATGGTGTACCTGGTGTCGCGGACCGTCAGCCAGGGGCGTCGTGCCGGGATCATCTCCCTGGGCGGTGTCGCGGCCGGGTTCCTGGTCTACCTCGCCGGGGCGAACCTGGGGCTGGCGGTGCTGTTCCACGCCTTTCCGCACCTGCTCACCGTCATCAGGATCGCCGGGGCCCTCTACCTGCTGTGGCTCGCCTGGAACACCGTCAGACCGGGGGGCGTCTCGGTCTTCACCGTCAGGGACATCCCCTTCGATTCCCCGCGCCGGCTTTTCGGCATGGGGTTGATGACCAATCTTCTCAACCCGAAGATCGCCATTCTCTACGTTTCGATCATTCCGCAGTTCGTCGACCTGGAAAAGGGGAACGTGCTGCTCCAGGGTGTCATTCTCGGAGGTTTCCAGATCCTGGTCGCCGTGTCGGTCAACCTGTCGATCGTGCTCGCGGCCGGGGCGATCTCGGGTTTCCTGGCGCGTCGCCCCGACTGGTTGCGGGTGCAGCGGATCGCGATGGGAGGCCTGCTCGGCGTGCTGGCCGTCATGCTCGTCGTCGGCAACGCGGGGACCGCGACTCGGCCATGACCCTCTCGCGTCACCGGGCCGCGTCCGGAGGGTCATGGTGCCGTGAGGGGCACCGTGTTCAGCCGACCCGTCGCAGGGCGCGCTCGCGGCGGGCGGCCACGCTCGAACCGGACTCCCCGCGCACCATCCGCCGCAGCAGGACCGGCGCCAGGAGCAGGCCGAGCACCGCCCAGGCGCCCAGCACCCCCGCGGTCTCCAGGTGCCGCCAGGACTCGCCGATCTCGACGGCGACCGCCGCGTCCGGCAGCAGCGCCGAGCGCATGCCGAGTCCCATCCAGTAGATCGGGTCTCAGCCCAGGGCGGCTCGCAGGACGTCGGGCGCCTCGACCAGGGACGGGCCGTACCAGGTCAGGTGCCGGCCGCTGACCAGCGCGGCCGGTGTCCCGGGGAAGAATCCGGGGCCGTCCTCGGCGGTGAACCGGTAGGGCTCGTCGGGCAGGACCACGAGGTCGGCGCCCGCCGCCAGCAGCTCGGGCAGGGCGATCCCCGGATAGCGTTCGGGGTGGCCGGCGTAGAGGTTGCGGACACCGAGCTTGAGCAGGAGGTCACCGGCGAAGGTGTCGCGTCCCAGGACCATCCAGGGTTTGCGCCAGACGGGGATCACCGCCTTTCGTTCCGCGGTGACCGGGGGAGCGGCCCATGCCCGTTCGGCGGCGGCGAGCCAGTCCGGCTCGGGAAGGCCGCAGGCCAGCGTGAGCATCCGGCGCAGGGAGGCGAACGCCTCCGGCAGGGTGCGGACCCTGGTCACCCAGACCGCCACCCCGGCCGACCGCAGCGCCTCCAGGTCGGCCGGGCGGTTCTCCTCCTCGTTGGCCAGCACCAGGTCCGGCTCCAGGGCGACGATCGCGTTCAGGTCCGGGTTCTTGGTGCCGCCGATCCGCCGTACCGGCAACGGCGCGGGGTGGGTGCACCAGTCGGTCGCGCCGGCCAGCAGGTGCGGCGCGGTCGCGGCGAGCGACTCGGTGAGGGAGGGGACGAGGGACACCACGCGCCGGACGGCGCCGTGCGTCCCGGCGGGGGTGCCGAGGTCGTCGAGCATCGTCGAGGTCCTCCCTGGCCCCGGCCCCGGGCGCGGGGCCGGTGATCTCATCGGGTCCCTCCCGCCAGGCCGAGCTCGTTCTCGCCCAGGGGTGCGAAGAAGCGTTCCACCTCCCGCTCGCCCACCTCGGCCAGGGTGGGGGGCGACCAGCGCGGGGAGCGGTCCTTGTCGATCACCTGGGCGCGGATGCCCTCCACCAGGTCGGGACAGGTCAGGGCCCTGAGTGAGACGCGGTACTCCTGGTCGAGCACCTCCTCCAGGGAGGCGAGCTCCCGGGCGCGGCGCAGGGAGCGCAGGGTGACCTTCAGCGCCGTCGGCGACTTGCCGCCGATCCGCTCCGCGGCCTCCTCGGCCGCGCTCTCGCCGCTGTCCAGCAGCCGCTCCACGATCTCCTCCACCGTGTCGGCGGCGTAGCAGGCGTCGATCCACCCGCGCTGCCCGGCCAGCTCACCGGGGGGAACGGGGCGGGCGAAGGAGGCGACCGTCTCGGTCACCTCCCGCCGGGCCAGCTCGGCGGTGAACGCCTCCAGGTCCCGCGACGGCACGAAATGGTCGGCCAGCCCGCAGGCCACGGCGTCGCCCGCGCCGACGGAGGAGGCGGTGAGCGCCAGGTGGGTGCCCAGCTCGCCGGGCGCGCGCGACAGCAGGTAGGTGCCGCCGACGTCCGGGACGAAGCCGATGCCCGTCTCGGGCATGGCCAGGGTCGTGCGCTCGGTGACGATCCGCACGCCGCCGTGCGCGGAGACCCCGACACCGCCGCCCATGACGATGCCGTCCATCAGGGCGACGTACGGTTTGCCGTACCGGGCGATGCGGGCGTTGAGGTGGTACTCGTCCCGCCAGAAGGCCGCCGAGGCGCCGCCGCCCGCCCTGGCGTCGTGGTAGATGGAGCGGATGTCGCCTCCGGCGCACAGCCCGCGCTCGCCCGCGCCGCCGACGAGCACGGTGACGACGCTCTCGTCGTCGGCCCACTCCCGAAGGGCGGCGTCGATGCGGCGGACCATGTCGTGGGTCAGCGCGTTCAGGGCACGCGGCCGGTCGAGCAGGACGCGCCCGAGGCGGCCGACGACCACGGTCTCGACCCCGACGTCGGTTCCGGGTTCGCGGGCGCGTACCGATGCCATGCGTGTTCGCTCCATCCTCGTGGACAACACGGATCACCCCGCGGCCGGTGTCCTGACTCCCGGATCGACATGCGTCATCAGGCCTTCCCGGCTTTCGCCGGTGGCCGTCGATGTCGCACTTCCCGGTCACAGTGGCGGGACCGCGCTGGATTCACACCGGCTTCCCCGCGCCGCGGGCCTTGCCCACGAACATATAGTTGGACGTCCTAGTAAGTCCAGATCGGCACCCGATCATCGGGTCAGGGAAGAAGGGGCGAGGGCCCGGCGGGCGGACGTAGCGGCTGCCGTAGGACTGCACCCAGCCGTGCTCGGTGGCCACGTGGCCCTCCAGCCGCTCGGCGAAGTACTGGACCATGTCGTTGCGCTCGGGCTCGCCGTGGACCAGGACATCGAGGCCGGCCTCCTCCTGGAAGGCGAGGACGTCGCGGATCTCGGCGGCGATGCGCTCGTCGTAGGCGGCCTGGTCGATGCGGCCCGCGCGCAGGTCGGCGCGGGCTACCCGCAGTTCGTTCGTCTGCGGGAAGGAGCCGATCGTCGTGGTGGGCAGGAGCGGCAGCTTGAGCCGGGCGCGCTGGGCCGCGACCCGCTCGCCGTAGGGGGCGGCACGGCGGCTGTCGGCGCCGGTGACGTCCGCGCTCCGCTCGCGGACGGCCGGGTCGCGGGTCAGCGTCGACTCGGCGCGGGAGCGCAGGGCGGCCCTGTTGTCGTCGAGCAGATCGGCGACGGCGTCCGTCCCCAGGGTGAGGCCCCGGGCGAGAGTGACGATCTCGGCGCTCTTCTGGCGGGCGAAGGCGAGCCAGCGCCGGACCTCGGGGTCGAGGTTCGTCTCCAGTGTGGCGTCGTGGGGCACGTGCAGCAGGGAGCAGGAGGCCGCGACGTCCACGCGGCCGGCGAGTCCGCGCAGCGTCCCGAGCGTCGCCAGGGAGCGTTCGAGGTCGTTGATCCAGATGTTGCGCCCGTCCACGACGCCTGCCACCAGCCGCTTGCCGGGCAGGCCCCCGACGGCGGCCAGGTCCTCCAGGTTGGCCGCCGCGGAGCCGGTGAAGTCGAGCCCCAGGCCGTCGACGGGCGCGGCCGCCAGGACGGGAAGAGCCTCACCGAGCCGGTCGAAGTAGGCGGCGACCAGGATCTTCGGGCGCCGCGTCAGGCCGCCGAGCAGCCGGTAGGCGCGCGCCAGGGCCTCGAGGACCTCCCGCGGCCGATCCTGGACGAACGCAGGCTCGTCGAGCTGGACCCACTCGGCGCCCCCCTCCGACAGGGAGGCGAGGATCTCGGCGTAGACGGGCAGCAGCTCGTCCAGCAGCGAGAGCGGGTCGAAGTCCGCCGCGACGCCGGGGGCCGGCTTGGACAGCAGCAGGTAGGTGACCGGGCCGACCAGCACCGGCCGGGGCCTGTGGCCCCGCAGCAGCGCCTCGTTCAGCTCGCCGAGCTGCTTGCCGGGGTCGGCGGTGAACACGGTGTCAGGGCCGAGCTCGGGCACCAGGTAGTGGTAGTTGGTGTCGAACCATTTGGTCATCTCCAGCGGGGCGGCGTCCCGGGTGCCGCGTGCCATGGCGAAGTAGCCGTCCAGCGCGTCGGCCGCGACGGCGGCCCGGTGACGTCCGGGGACGGCGCCGACCATGACGGTGGTGTCCAGCACGTGGTCGTACAGCGAGAAGTCACCGCAGGGCACCTCGTCCAGGCCGGCGTCGGTCAGTTCGCGCCAGGTGGTGGCGCGCAGCCGGGCGGCGGTGTCGCGGAGCCCGGCGGCATCGACCCGGCCCGCCCAGTAGCCCTCGACGGCCTTCTTCAGTTCGCGGTCGGCTCCCTGTCGGGGGTAACCGTAGACGGTGGCGAGCGAACGCTCGGTCACGGAACTCTCCTTCGCGAGTCACGAAAGACACGTCCGGCGCTCGAGCGAGGACACGGCCGCAGCGCGGGCATGGCTCACCCGCGTGCTCGCCCAGCCCGCCCTCGAGGCCGTCGATGTCGCCGCGGGGGAGGAGACGGCCATCTCGCTCGGCGTGAACGTACACCGCCTGCGCCTGACCCTGTTCGTGCTGACCTCGCTGCTGGTCGGCGTGATGGTGGCCACCAGCGGCGCGATCGCGTTCGTCGGACTGATCGTGCCGCACGCCGCCCGCCTGCTGGCAGGCGCCGACCATCGCCGCGTGCTGCCGGTCACCGCCCTGCTCGGCGCGGTGTTCCTGCAGCTCGCGGACATCGCCGCCCGCACCGTCAACGCCCCGCAGGAACTGGCTCTCAGTATCGTCACCGCCCTGTTCGGCGTGCCGTGCTTTCTGTGGCTGCTGCGCCGCCGCTCGGCGGACCGGGCGGTGAACCTCACGTGAGGCTCGACGTGTGCGGCGTGTCCGTCGCCCTCGACGGCCACCCGATCGTGCACGAGGCCGACCTGTGGGTGGACGAGGGGGAGTTCGTCGGCCTGGTCGGGCCCAACGGCTGTGGCAAGTCCACCCTGCTGCGTTCGATCTACCGGGCGCTGCGCCCCGCGGCCGGGATCGTCACCGTGGGCGGCGACGACGTGCACCGGCTGCCCGCCCGCCAGGCCGCCCGGCGCACCGCCGTGCTCACCCAGGACAGCCCGGCCGACCTCGACTTCACGGTGGCCGAGATCGTCTCCATGGGCCGCACCCCGTACCGGGCCGACGCCGCCGCCGACGAGGAGCTGTGCGCGCGGGCGCTGGAGCGCGTCGGCCTGACCGGCGCCGCCGAGCGGATCTTCGTCACCCTGTCCGGCGGGGAGAGACAACGCGTCCTGCTGGCCCGCGCCCTGGCCCAGCAGAGCGGCCTGCTCCTGCTGGACGAGCCCACCTCCCACCTCGACGTCCGCCACCAGCTGGAGATCCTGCACCTGGTACGCGAGCTGGGCATCACCACCCTGGCCGTGCTGCACGACCTCAACCAGGCCACCGCCTTCTGCGACCGCCTCTACGTGATGAACGCCGGTCGCGTCGTGGCCGGCGGAGCGCCCGCTCAGATCCTCACCCCCGGCCTGATCCGCCAGGTGTACGGCGTGCGCGCCGTGCGGCGCACCCAGCTCGTCTTCGAACGGTTCAAGGAGGAGCGATGATCCCTCGGCTGCGGGCCCTGTCGCCGTCCGCCCGGTTCCGAAGGCACGGTATCGCCGGAATATTGGACATTAGTGATCTACTTTGTAAAGGGCATCGTATTGTAAAAAACAAACGAAAGACGCAAAAGCAACTATGGCAAATGACGGCCGATCCGTGTCCGTCCGGTGTCCGCGTGATGTTCATGGGCGATCCCGTCCCCGCCGAAAGGCGGACACCGGTCGGCGGGGACGGGCACGGCTCGCGCTGACGGGCGGAGCCGTGCCGCTCGTCCTGGACGTGACGGTGACGATACTCCCGGCCGGGCGCGCCACCGATGACCGGCCGGGGTGTCCGTCAGGTCATGACGTGCAGAGGGCCGGTGCGAAACGTGTCGTGGGCCCCGGACGCCCCCGCGTCTCAGGTGCGGTGGGACCCCTCCGTGATCTGCCGGAGGATGGACGTGTAGTCCCGGAAGGCGCCGCGCCCTTCGTCGGTCAGCGCCAGCCAGGTCCGGGGGCGTTTGCCGACGAAGCCTTTCGTCACCAGCACGTATCCGGCCTTCTCCAGCGTGCTGACGTGCTTGGACAGCAGTGAGTCGCTGACCTCGACCGCGTCCCTCAGGAAACCGAACTCGACCGTCTCCGCCGCCGCGAGCATGGCCATGATGGACAACCGCACCGGGGCGTGGATGATCTCGTCGAGCGCGTGCCGTGGATGGCTCACCGATGCTCCGGGGAGCGGAGCATGCGCACCGCGCCGTACAGCAGAGGGGCGCTCGCGATCAGCGCGACCAGTACACCGGCGACCGTGCGCGGGGCGCCCGGCTCCTGCGGGTGCAGGAACATGACGTAGAGGGTCCCGGCCACGGTCGTTCCCATGAACGCGCAGGTGACGGTGTAGGAGAGCCGGGAGTGTAGCCGGCCGTAGACCCGTTGCCGGGAGGCGTGGAGGAGGCCGGTCACGACAGTGACGCCGAGGGCCACAGTGGCGTACGTCATAACCGTCGCCGGGCCGAGCAGCCTGATCAGCCAGTAGCCGGTGACTGCGAGCCACATCCCCAGGAAGAAGTACGCGCCCCGGCGATCGGACTTTCGTACGGTGCCCTGCGCGCGGTCCACTTCGCGGAGGGCGGCCTCCGCCGACAGGCCGTTGTGTTCATGCATGTTTCCTCCTACTCATCTACTTCTCTTGTAGAAGAGTACTTAACCGTCGTTCAAGCATCCAGTCCTGCCCATCGGAGTCCCACGGTCGTGGCCGCGTACGCCCCGCGTGGTCGGCCTGGAGGAGCTTCCGCGAGAGGACGCTCTCAGATCATCCGCCCCCGGCATCGGAGCGGGGCGCGTTCATCACGAGGGCGTCCATCACGGTCGAGGCCGGCGACAGTCCCGATGAGACCGGTGGGCGTGACGGCCCCGATCGGGCACACCGAACCCGCGCGCAAGAGCGCCACCCGCCACGGGCGGCGAACGGGCGGCCGGCCATGCGCGAGGCCGTGACCCGGCCGAAGGCGCCTGGCTCGAAACCCGGCCTCACCGGTGTTCGCCGGAGGTGAGCGGGACGGGGCCGGGCGCACCGGACGTGTTCTTTTCAAGGGGGATCGCGAGCCCGGCCTGACCGGCACGGGCCGCGTCGTGTCCTGGGTGGAAGCGGCCGTCAGCCCATCCACATGCCGCCGTTGACGTCGATCACCGCTCCGGTGACGGACGCGGCGGCGGGGGAGCACAACCACTCGACCGTGCCGGCGATCTCCTCGGGCGGGGTGACCCGGCCGAGGGGGATCTGGCCTCGCAGGTCGTCCAGTTCCTCCTGGGACAGGCGGCTCAGCATCGGGGTCGCCACCGGGCCGGGGGCCACCGCGTTGACCCGGATCCTCCTGGCCGCCTGGTCCTTGGCCAGGTGGCGGGTGAGGCCGATCAGGCCGGCCTTGGCGGTGGCGTAGGCGGGGCCGGACAGGCGGTTGCCGCCGTGGCGGCCGTTGACCGAGCTGAACAGGACGATCGAGCCGCCCTCGCTCATCAGGGGGAGCGCGGCCCGGGTGACGACCAGGGCGGAGGTGAGGTTGTCGTCCAGTACCCGGCGCCATTGGGCGAGGTCGAGGTCTTCGATGCCGCCCTCGCCGACCGATCCGGCGGCGTGGACGACGTTGGTCAGGTGGGGGACGCCGTCGAGTGCCGCCCGTACGGAGGAGGGGTCGCTCGCGTCGTGGCCCAGGGCTTTGTCGATGACGACGAGGTCGTGGCCCAGGGCGCGCAGGCGGTCGGCGCAGGCACCTCCGATGCCGCCCATACCCCCCACTACCAGGGAAATCTTCGCCATCCGGACATTTATAGCAGGATTGAATGAGGCCGGAGGAGCCGGGGCCGGGCTATGCTCTGGGCTTGTGCGGGCGGAGGAGAGTAAGGCGGACACGGCCGGCGGAGCGGCTTCCGCCGACGACGGGCAGACCAGCAGCGGCATCGACAGGGCCCTGCAAGTGATCTTCGCCGTCGCGGCGGCCAGGGAGCCCGACATCGGCGTCTCCGAGCTGGCACGGTCGCTCGGGCTGAGCAAGGCCGTGGTCCACCGGGTGGTCCGCACCCTGGTGGCGGCCGATTTCTTCTCCGTCGACGAGCGCACCCGGCGTTATCGCCTGGGGCCCGGCGCGGTGAGTGTGGGGCTGGCGGCGATGGCCCAGATGGAGGTGCCGAAGATCGCCCAGCCCTATCTCGAACGGCTGGTCGCGCACACCAAGGAGACCGCGACCCTGTCGGTGCGGTACGGCACCCAGCGCATGTACCTGACCCAGGTGCTCTCCCCGCAGGAGATCCGCATGTCGGTGCGGCTCGGGCCGCTCTACCCCCTTCACGCGGGCGGGTCGTCGAAGGCGATCCTGGCCGCCATGGAGCCCGAGGAGATCAGCGGTTACCTGTCCTCGCAGCCGCTGGAGGCGTTGACCGCGATCACGATCCAGGACTCGGCCCGGCTGGCCGGTGAGCTGGAGACCATCCGGGAGCGTGGGTACGCCGTGAGTCTCGGCGAGCGTCAGCAGGGGGCGGCGTCGGTCGCGGCGGCCGTCCGCGAGGCGACGGGCCGGGTCTACGGTTCCATCTCGGTCTGCGGGCCGGTCAGCCGGATCAGCGTCGGCAACATCGAGGAGTACGGCCGTCTGGTCCACGAGGCCGCCACCGAGATCTCCCGCCAGATCGGTTACCGGTCCTCCTGAGCGGAACGCGTCCGGCCGGCTGAGTCCGGCCGGCCTTCGTCGGTGATCGGCCGGATTTCCGGCCCACCTCTCGTCGCCGATGTCGCGGCACCTTCCTCACCTCGTTCGATCACCCTGTGTAGCGACCTGTTGCGCATTTATTGCCTCGTATATGGTGACGAAAGAGACAAATCACCCATTCGTGTTACAAGCTTGAAAAACCACAGATAGATACCTTGACTTGCTTTTGGCGTCACATCTAGCATCACCGTATCCGGTACGGCGTTCCGCCCAGCGATACACCGGAAGCCTGGAGGACAGCGCATGTCGACGCCAGTCAGCGCTTCGGAGGCGACGCGACCCCGCGTCCCCCGGCGTAAGTGGACCGATTCCTCGCTGATGCTGTGGATCACCACGCCTCTGCTGCTGCTGCTCTTCATCGTGGTGTGGAAGGCCTACACCGTGCTGTTCGGCGTCGGGGAGCTGATGCTTCCCCCGCCCGAGACGGTCGGCACGGCACTGGTCGAGCTGATGCAGGGCTCGCTCATCTACGAGGCGATCAAGATCACCCTCTACGAGACGCTGGTCGGGTTCGCCCTCGCCGCCGTCGTCGGGGTGGCCCTGGGCATCGTCCTCGGCAAGGCCCGCAAACTGGAACGGGTCCTGTCGCCGTTCCTCATCGCCACCCAGGTCGTACCGAAGGTGGCCATCGTCCCGCTGTTCCTGCTGTGGTTCGGTTTCGGGACCACCTCCAAGATCTTCATGGCGGCGATCATCGCGTTCTTCGTGATGATGCAGAACACGATCCTCGGGATCCGGTCGATCGAACCCGGTCACCGCGATCTCATGCGCGTCATCCAGGCACCCTGGTGGAAGCGCGTGATCTCGCTGGACATCCCGTCCTCGCTGCCCTACGTGCTCACCGGCGTGGAGCTGGGCATCGTCTTCGCCATCACCGGCGCCGTCGTCGGCGAGTACCTCGGTGGCGACGAGGGCCTGGGCGCCCTCGCGACGATGATGCTGGCCGGCCTCCGCACCGACATGCTCTTCGCGGTCGTGATCGTGATGACGGTGCTCGGTTTCCTCCTCTACGCCGTCACCGCGGCCGTCCGGAGGTTCGCGATCCCCTGGCACGAGTCGTCCGGCCGCCCCACGTCTCTCTAGAACAGGAACACCCACATGGACCGCCGCACGTTCATCCGCGGGGCCGGGCTGCTCGTCGCCACCGCCGCCGGAAGCCAGTTCGTCATCGGCTGCTCGTCGGGCGAGCCCGGCGGGGCGGCCGCCCCCACCACCGGCCCCTCCGGGCAGCAGCTGCGCAACCTCGTCTACATGACCCCGTTCCAGCACATCATCTCCCACTCCGACGTCTACGTCGCCCAGGCCCAGGGGTACTTCGCCGAGGAGGGCCTGCTGATCACGTCGATCGGCGGCACCGGCACGGCCAGCTCCGTCTCGCAGGTGGCCGGCAAGCAGGCCATGTTCGGCAAGGCCGCCGCCGTCATCACCTGCCCGCTGATCGCCGACCAGGACACCCCGATCGTCACGATCGGCCAGAAGGACCAGGTCAGCCAGTACAGCGTGGCGTCCCTGCCGGGCAAGCCGCTGACCGAACCCGGGCAGTGGCAGGGCAAGACCATCGGCGTCATCTCCAAGGGCGGCACCACCGAGTTGCTGCTCGACGCCATGTCGGTCGCCGCGGGACTCGACCCCACGAAGGTCAGGAAGGTCGTCACCGGTGCCGACGTCGGCTCGCTGGAGTTCCTCAACCGGGGCGAGGTGGACGGCTTCATCACCTTCATCGGTTCCGAGACGGCCCTGCGGCAGCGCGGCGTCGAGCTGAACTACCTGAACACCGACCTGTTCGCGCCGCTTCCCGGTGACTCCTACTTCGTCACCACGGAGACCGCGAAGGCCGAGGCCGAGGCGATCACCGGTTTCCTGCGGGCCTGCCGCAAGGCGTGGAAGTTCATGTCCGACACCGCCAACATCGACAAGGTGCTGGAGGCCGTGGGCGTGCTCAACGAGATCGAGGTCTCCGACAAGGCCCTGGCCACCGCGAAGGTCGCCGCCGAGGTCAAGGTCAGCACCCCCAAGAGCGGCGACTTCCTGTCGATGGACACCGCCGTCTGGGAGAGCGGGATCGAGCTGATGCGCAAGTCCGGGATCATCAAGGACACCGCGCGGCCGGTCACCGACTTCATCGACACCACGTTCATCACCTCCGTGTGAAGGGCCTCTCCTGATGCAGCGCACCACGACCGCCGACCTCGTGGTGGTCGGCGCCGGCACCGCCGGGTTGCCGGCCGCGATCGAGGCCGCGGCGCACGGCCTGCGGGTCACGGTCGTCGAGAAGGGCGACCGGCCGGGCGGCACCCTGTGGCGGTCCTGGGCGCAGCTGTCGGCGGGCGGCACCGCCCTGCAGCGGGCCAGGGGCATCGATGACAGCCCCGACCTGCACTTCGACGACGTCATGCGGATCAGCAGGAACACCGCCGACCCGCACCTGGTCCGCCTCGCGGTGGACCACGCGCCCGCGACGATCGAATGGCTGATGGCCTCGGGCTTCGACATGCACCCCGACGCCCCGGCGGTGCTGCACTTCCACGAGCCCTACCTGCTGCCGCGCACCTACTGGGGACGCGACGGGGGCCGGTCGGTGCTGGAGGTGCTGCTGCCGGCGTTCGAGAGGGCGTGCGCGGGTTCGGTGACCATGGAGTACGGCGCCGAACTGGTCGCGTTCCGGGTGGCGGGACCCGGCAGGGTGGCAGGCGTGACGATCCGGGACCGTGATGGAGCGTTCCAGGACGTCGACGCGGAGAACGTGATCCTCACCAGCGGCGGCTACGCGGGCAACCCCGAGCTGTTCCCCCGGCTCACCTCGGGGGCACCGCTCGCCGGGCCGGCCTCGCCGGACGCCGCGGGCTCCGGCCTCATGGCCGCCGTCGCCGCCGGTGGCCGGGTGCGCGGCCAGGAACGCTTCCTCCCCACCTACGGCGGGGTGCTGCGGGAGGGCAGTACGTGGGAGACGGTGGGACTGGACGACTACCCGGCCCTCACCCCGCAGTCGCGGCCCCCGTGGGAGATCCACGTGAACACCCGCGGCGAGCGGTTCGTCGCCGAGGACGCCCCGAGCGTCGACGACCGCGAGAACGCCCTGCTGGCCCAGCCCGGCCTGAGGTTCTGGGTGGTGTACGACGCCGCGATCCGCCGGTCGGCCCCGGCGCTGTTCCCCACCTGGGACGACGCCGGTCTCGACCGGGCCTTCGAGGGCCACCCGTCGTTCGTCGCGGCGGGCGACCTGACGGAACTGGCGCGGGCCGCCGGGATGGACCCCGGACGCCTGAACGGCACCGTGGCGCTCTACAACGCGGCCGTCGCCTCGGGCGCCGACCCCCTCGGCCGGGTCCACCTGCCCGCGCCGATCGCCGAACCCCCGTACTACGCCGTCCTCAACCACGGCACCACGCTGAAGAGCCCCGCCGGCCTGGCCGTCGACGGCCGGTTGCGCGTCCTCGGGCCCGAGGGCCCGTTCGCGAACCTGTGGGCCGCCGGCGAGGTCATCGGCGGCAGCACCTTGTCCGGCAGGTCGTTCGTGAGCGGGATGAGCGTCACCCCCGCCCTCGGGTTCGGCCGGATGCTCGGACGCCGGGCGGCCGGCGTCACCACCGACCCAGGGAGTATGTGATGTGGAACAGGCCTGACGTCGACTTCATCCAGAGCCAGGACGTGCCGTGGCAGTCCGTCGCGGACGGGGCGTTCGGCGCGGCGCAGGGCGGGCGCAAGCGCCTGCTGAGCCGCGACGCCGCGACGGGCGCGGAGACCGCGATCCACCGGCTGACCGGCCGCCACCGCGGCGTGCTGCCGGCCGGGGTGGACCTGTTCGTGATCGCGGGGGAGGGGCTGCTCGACGGGGAGCCCCTGCGCACCGGCGACTACGTTCACGCCCGGCCGGGCAGCGCGATCGACCTGGTGGCCTCGGTACGCGGCCTGACCCTTTACGCCGGATTCTGGGGCGAGCCCGGTCTGGCCCCGGGCACCGGCTCGGGTGAACCGCTCCTGAGGATCACCACCGAACGGCAGGAGTGGGTGCCGGCCGGGTGGAGCGGTGAGGTGCGGCTGGAGGCCGGGGCGATGTCGAAGACGTTGCGCTCCGACGGCGACGTCCACGTCTACCTCGCCGCGATGCTGCCCGGCTGGAAGTCGCCCATGGCCGAGGCCCACCCGGTCTACGAGGAGTCGTTCAAGATCTACGGCGACGTGCTGATGGGGCCGCTCGGGGTGATCCGGGAAGGCGGCTACTTCTTCCGTTCCCCGGGCGTCTTCCACGGCCCGCTCTACTCGCGCGGCGGGACGATGTCGTTCATCCGCTCCGACGCGGCGCCGACCACCGAGTACCGCGCCCCCGGACCCGGCGACACCTGGGACGAGCTCTCGGAGCGTGCGTATGTCCGCTGACCCCACCCCCGGCGGCGGCGCGGCCATCTCGATCAAGGGCGTCGGCAAGGAGTACACCACCGACGCCGGGCCGGTCCGCGCCCTCACCCCGACCGACCTGGAGATCAAGCCCCGCGAGTTCGTCGTCCTGCTGGGCCCCTCGGGGTGCGGCAAGACGACGCTCCTGCGGATGCTCGGCGGGCTCATCATGCCCACCGAGGGCACCATCACCATCGGCGACCGGCTCCTGTACCCCGAGGGCGACGACCGCCCGTCGGGGGAGGCGCTCGGCTCGCTCGGCTTCGTCTTCCAGCAGTCGACGCTGATGCCGTGGCGCAAGGTCTGGAAGAACATCGCCCTTCCGCTGGAGGGCAAGGGCGTCGGCCGCAAGGAGCGCCGCCGGCGGGCCGAGGAACTCGCCGAGACGATGGGCCTGACGGACTTCCTGGAGCACCTCCCGCGGGCGCTCTCCGGCGGCATGCAGCAGCGGGTCGCCATCGCGCGGGCGCTGATCCACCGGCCGTCGATCCTGCTCATGGACGAACCCTTCGGCGCCCTCGACGCGATGACGCGCGACCGGATGAACTCCATGCTCCAGCAGCTGTGGATGGACACCGGCAAGACGACCGTGCTGGTCACCCACTCCATCTCCGAGGCGGTCTTCCTGGCCGACCGGGTGGTGCTGCTGTCGCAGCGGCCCGGACGCATCCAGGACGTCGTGGAGATCGACTTTCCCCGCCCGAGGTCGCTCGACATCGTCAAGTCGCCCCTGTTCGGGGAGATCGTCCAGCACCTGCGCTCCCAGCTCGGTGAGATCTGATGGCCGGCCCGGCGGACACCCCGGCCGGTGGCCCGGCGCGGGGGGCGACCCGCGCGCTGGCCCGCTTCGTGGCGGAGCTGACCTTCGAGGACCTGCCCGAACCGGTGGTCCTCAAGGCCCGCCACCTGCTGCTCGACTTCTTCGGGGCGGCGCTGGCGGGAGGCCGGATCCCGGAGGCGGCCACCGTCACCGAGCTGGTCCGCGCCCGGGGCGGCACCCCCGAGGCGACCGTGCTCGGCGCCGGTTTCGCCACCACCGCGGCGGACGCCGCCTACGCGAACGGGTGCGCGGCCGACGTCCTGGAACACCAGGACGGGTACCGCTTCGGCGGATTCCACCCCTCCCACGCCCTTCCGGCGCTGCTGGCGGTGGCCGAGTCCCGCGACGCCGATCTGCGCGCGCTGCTGACGGCGACGGTGGCGGCCTACGAGGTGGCCAACCGGATCGGCCGGGTCATGCACCCCGGCGCGACCGTCGCCGGATGGTTCCCGGTGGCCGCCGGGTACGGCGCCGCCGCCGGGTGCGCCAGGCTGCTGGGCCTCGACGAGGACGGGATCGTCTCGGCTGTCGGCGCCGCCGGGTTCTTCGTGCCCGCCGTCATGATCGAGGCGATCTTCGCCGGGTTCACCGTGAAGCCCGCGTTCGCCGGGCAGATCGCCCGCGCCGGGGTCGAGGGCGCCCTGCACGCCCAGGCAGGTCTCACCGGCTGGGACGAGGTCGTCGAACACCCCAGGGGACTGGTCGCCCTGTTCCGCGGCGACCGTGAGGACCCCCGCCTGACCGGCGGCCTGGGCCGGGAGTGGACGATCCTGGAGGTCCACCAGAAGCGTTTCGCCGGGTGCCGCCACACCCACGGCGCCGCCCAGGCGTGCGCCGAACTCGCCGCCGAGCACGACCTCGACGTGGCCGAGGTGACCGCCGTCGACGTCGAGACCTACGACGTCGCAAAAGTCCTGGTCGACCGCCCCGCGGGTGCCTCGGTGGTGCCGTGCACGCTGAGCCTGCCCTACGTGGCGGCCGTCGCCCTCGCCGACCGCGACGTCACCGCCGCCCAGTACGCCCCCGAGCGCACCGGCGATCCGCTCGTCCACCGGGTGGCCGCCTCGGTCCGCATCCGGGTCGCCCCCGACCTCGACGCGCGCTATCCGGAGTACACCGCGACCCGCGTCACCGTCACGACCCTCACGGGCGTGCACACCCGCCAGATCGACCTGCCCGCCGGCGACAGCCGCAACCCGCTGACCGGCGAGGAACTGCTCGGCAAGTACCGGGGCTCGGCCGTTCCCGTCGCCGGGGAGAAGGCCGCCGGCCGCGCCGCCGAACTGATCCTGACGGCGTCCGACACCCCCGTACGCGCCCTGATCGCGATCACGACAGGAGGACACCCGTGCTGAGCGCCGACAGCCCGCAACACGTCATCACCCCTCAGCCGCTCACGGCCGCCGACTTCGCCCCCTACGGGGAGGTGATGTCGCTGGAGGCCACCCCCCGGCTGCCGATCGACTTCTACTCCGGGAGGAACGCCGTGCACGGGCCGGTCCGGCTCGACTCCGACACCCCGCCGGAGTTCCTGGTGTTCCGCGTCGGCCTGCGGGGCGAGGACCTGCGCTACCTGGAACGCCACGTCGAGATGACCCAGACGATGATCCCGCTCGGCGGCCACCCCTACGTCGCCGTCGTCGCCCCGCCCGGCGTGCCGCTGGAGGACGGGTTCCCCCCGCTCGACCAGGTCAAGGCGTTCGTGGTGCCTGGTGACGTGTCGATCAACCTCTACCGGGGCACCTGGCACGAACCGCCGTTCCCCTCCGTCGACGGCCAGCTCTTCCTGATCACCAGCCACGAACGGCTGACCCGGGGCCTGCAGCGCCGCCTCGACGAGAACGGCGAGCTCGACGAGCTCGACGTCGAGAAACGCAACCCGTTCCACCGCACGGGCCAGCGGGTCAGGGTCCGGCTGCCGTGAGGGCCATCGGCGCCTCGGTCCGCAAGGCGGACGGAGAGGCCCTGCTGACCGGGCGCGGCCGGTTCGTCGACGACCACGTCCTGCCCGGCATGCTGCACGCCGTCGTCGTCCGCGGCGACGTCGCGCACGCGCGCATCACCGGCGTCGACACCTCCCTGGCCGAGCGCGCCCCCGGCGTCGAGCTGGTGCTCACCGGAGAGCGGGCGGCCCGCCACACCGCGCCGATCCCGCACTTCATCGACCCGGCCGCCCGGGGCGGACGCCGCGCCGAGGTGCGCTGCCTGGCCGTGGGGAAGGTGGTGCACGCCGGGCAGGCCGTCGCCGCCGTGGTCGCCCGTACCCGCCGCGAGGCCGAGGCCGCGGCCGCGCTGGTCGAGGTCGGCTACGAGCGCCTGCCCCACGTGCTCGACGCCGACGCCGCGCTGCTGCCCGGCGCGCCCCGGCTGTACGACGACTGGCCCGACAACGTCATCCTGCACAACCACTACGGCACCGGCGACGTCGGCGCCGCCCTCGAAACGGCCGACCTGGTCGTCACCGAGACGATCCGCATCGGCCGCAGCACCACCGCGCCCATCGAGCCGCGCGGCTACCTGGCCTCCTGGGACGCCTTCGACGAGTCGCTGACCCTGCACGGCTCCGTCCAGAACCCCCACCAGCTTCGCTGGATGCTCTCCCGCAGCCTCGGCCTCGACGAGACCCGGATCAGGGTCGTCACCGCCCGGGTCGGCGGCAGTTTCGGGCTGAAGATGCAGGGCCACCCGGAGGAGACCCTGGTCTGCCTGCTCAGCAGGCTCACCGGCGCGCCGGTGAAGTGGATCGAGGACCGCCGCGAGTGCTTCCTGGCCGGTGCCCGCGAGCAGGTGCACCGCGTCACCGTCGGGGCCACGCGCGACGGGCGCATCGTCGCCGTCAGGGACCGGATCGTCGCCAACGCGGGCGCGGTGACGGCCCAGCCCGGCTGGGCGATGCCCAACATGTCGGCCACCACGCTGGCCTCCGGCTACCTCGTGCCGAACGTCGAGGCCGAACTCCACGTGGTGGCGACCAACAAGCCGCCGCTGAACGCCGCCCGCGGCTTCGGCAAGGACGGCGCCCACTTCGTCATGGAACGCATCGTCGACCTGGTGGCCCGCGGTCTCGGCGCCGACCCGGCGCACGTGCGGCGGGTCAACCTCATCCCGCCGGACCGGTTCCCGTTCCGTACCGCGACCGGCCTGAACATCGACAGCGGCGACTTCCCCGGCCTGCTCGACAAGGTCCTCAAGGCCCTGGACTACGACGCCCTGCGGGAGCGCCGGAGCGAGCTGCGCGCCCAGGGCCGCTACCTGGGGATCGGGCTGGCCTTCGAGCTGACGCCCGAGTCGGCCGACGGGCCCGGCACCTTCGTCTCCGGGTTCGACGTGAGCACGGTCCGCATGAACATGAGCGGCGGCGTCACCGTGCTGACCGGGGTGACCAGTCCCGGCGGCGGCAACGACACCGCCATCGCGCAGATCGTCTGCGACGAGCTCGGCGTGCCGCTGAGCTGGATCCGGGTCGTCCAGGGCGACACCGACCGGTGCCCGAGCGGGTTCGGCAACTTCAGCGGGCGCGGCATGGTCGTCGGCGGAGGGTCGGCCGCACTGGCCGCCCGCGACGTACGGGCCAAACTCGCCGCGGTCGGCGCCCGCATGATGGGCGTCCACCGCGACGAGGTCGAGGTGACCGGCGGCGTGGTGCGGGTCACGGCCGAACCGGAGCGGTCGGTGCCGGTGCCCGACGTCGCCGCCGCCGTGACGACCCGCGCGTTCGCCGTGGCCTCCGAGGTCGAACCCGTCCTGGAGGCCACCCGCGCCTTCAAACCGGGCAACATCAACCACGTCCCGGACGAACGCGGACGCATCCAGCCCTACCCCACCTACTCCAGCTGCCTGCACGCCGCCGTCGTCGAGGTCGACCCCGACACCGGCCTGACCACACCGCTCGACTTCGTGATGGCCCACGACTGCGGCGTCGTCATCAACCCCGCCCTGGTCCGGGGGCAGGCACACGGCGCGATCGCGATGGGCCTGGGCGCGGCACTGACCGAGGAACTCGTCTACGACGAGGAGGGCCGGCTGCTCAGCGACCGCTTCAAGTCCTACCTGCTGCCCCGCGCCGGGGACCTGCCGGCGGTCCGCCTCGAACACCAGGTCACCCCGAGCCCCTTCACCATGTACGGCAACAAGGGCGCGGGCGAGGCCGGGGTCGGCGGCGCGCAGGCGGCGCTGGCCAACGCGATCGAGGACGCGCTGGCGCCCTTCGGCGTCACCGTCACGCAGGTGCCGCTGTCCGCGCCCGTCGTGCTCGACCTCATCGAACGGGCCCGCTCGAAATGATCACACGGAACTTCGCCTACCACGCCCCTGCCGACCTCGACGGGGTCGTGGCCGCGCTGGCCGCGCCGTCCGGGCACGACGTCGTGGTCGTGGGCGGCGGCACGATGGTCGTGCCCGACCTGACCCACGGCCGGATCTCGGCGGACGTCGTCGTCGACCTGTCGCGGGCCGGCCTGTCGGGGATCTCCCGGACCGGCGGGGACACCGGGGACACCGGGGACACCGGGGACACCGGGGACACCGGGGACGTGGTCGTGGGAGCGATGACCACCTACACCCAGCTCCTGCGCGGCGGCGAACCGGTGCCGGCGCTGCGGCGGGTCGCGGGCGGCATCACCGGCGGCCCGCAGATCCGCAACAGGGGCACCGTCGGCGGGTCGGCCTGCTACGCCAACCCCTCCTCCGAGATCCCGGCCGTGCTGGTGGCCCTCGGAGCGGGGCTGCGGCTGGTCTCGGCCGCCGGGGTCCGGGAGGTCGCGGCGGCCGACTTCTACACCGGAGCCTTCACCACCGCGCGAGCGCCCGGCGAGGTGCTGGCGGCGCTCGTGCTGCCCGGCCCGTCCGGGCAGGTCTTCGGCTACCACAAGCTCAAGCTCGCCGAGAGCAGCTGGCCCGTCGCCACGGCGGCCTGCGTGCGCCTGCCCGGCGGAGCGCTGCGGCTCGCCCTCGGCGGGGTCGCGGCCACGCCGCTGCTGGTGCACCTCGAGTCAGGCGATCCCGATCATGTGCGCGAGGCGGTCGGGCGGGTGCTCACCGACCCGTGGAGCGACGTGCTCGCGGGCGGCGACTACCGCCGCCGGGTCGCGCCCGTGGTCGCCCTGCGGGCCATCCAGGAAGGAGACGCGTCATGACCAGGGTCACACTGACCGTGAACGGCCGGGTGCGGGAGATCGACGTCGAGACCTCCACGCTGCTCGTCCACGCCGTCCGCGAGAACCTCCGGCTGACCGGCACCCATGTCGGCTGCCTCACCGGCGACTGCGGCGCCTGCACCGTGCGCGTCGACGGCGCCACCGTCAAGTCGTGCTCGGTGCTCGCGGTCGGCGCGCAGGGCGCCGACCTGGTCACGATCGAGGGCCTGGCGGGCGACGACGGGC
Source organism: Streptosporangium sp. DT93 (assembly GCF_049844535.1). NCBI lineage: Bacteria > Bacillati > Actinomycetota > Actinomycetes > Streptosporangiales > Streptosporangiaceae > Streptosporangium > Streptosporangium sp. DT93. Next base: position 63,029 of record NZ_JBNCLF010000023.1, on the reverse strand, counting down.
TGCACCCGGTGCAGCAGGCGTTCTGGGACGAGTTCGGCTTCCAGTGCGGCTACTGCCTGCCCGGCATGCTGCTCACCGCCTGCGAGCTGCTGGAGAACGACCCCGATCCCGACGACGCCGCGATCGTCGAGGCCGTCAACGGCAACCTGTGCCGCTGCACCGGCTACGCCGCCGTCGTGCGCTCGATCCGCTGCGCCGCCGACCGGATGAGGGAGACCCCGTGACCGCCACCGACGCCCCCGACGCCCCCGACGCCCCCGACGCCCCCGGCGTCACCGACGCGGCCGTCGCGATCGTCGAGGACTTCCTGGGGGCGATCGGCCGGGGCGACCTGGAGTCGGCCGGGACCCACCTGGCCCCCGGCGCCGTGATGATCTTTCCCGGCGACCGCCGTCACGCCTCCCTGCGCGACCTGGCCGTCGCCTCGGCCGGCCGCTACCGGCACGTCGACAAACACCGCACCGAGTACGAGGCGTTCACCGAACCCGGCGGGGACGTCGTCGTCTGGTCGATGGGCACCCTGTTCGGCGAGAACAACCAGGGCGTGCGCTACGACGGCGTGCGCTACGTGGACCGGTTCCGGCTGCGCGCGGGCCGGATCGTCGAACAGCGGGTGTGGAACGACCTGGAGATCAGCGGCGTGCTCCGGGCCCGTACCGCCGGCGAGCTCGACCCCCGGTGGCGCCCGGCCGCGACGACGGCGGCGGCGACGGCGGCGACGGTGGTGCGCCGCTCCGCGACCGCGACCGCGGCCGTCACGGTCACCGTGCGGGAGCGCCGGGATGGCTGAGCGCTACCCGCACGTGTTCGCGCCCCTGCGCCTGGGGGGCCTGACCCTGCGCAACCGCGTCTTCGTGTCGGCCCACACCACCAACTTCGGCGTGGATTTCCTGCCGACCGCCCGCCACGTCGCCTACCACCGGGAACGCGCCCGGGGCGGGGCCGGGCTGATCGTCACCGAGCCGTTGCGCGTGCACGACACGAGCCTGGGCCGCGCGGGCGGGCTGGGCGCCTCCCGGGCCGCCCTGCCGGGCCTGGCCGACATCGTCACCGCCGTACGCGACGAGGGCGCCGCGGTCTTCACCCAGATCACCCACACCGGGCGCCACAGCGACAACGTCTTCCGGCGGACCGCGTCGTGGGGACCCAGCGCCGTGCCCTGGCACACCACCGGGCCGGTCCCGCACGTGATGACCGCCGCCGACAGGAGCGAGGTGCGCCGGGCCTACGTCGCGGCGGCACTGCTGGCGGTGGAGGCCGGATTCCAGGGGATCGAGGTGCACTTCGGCCACGGGCACCTGCTGCACCAGTTCATCTCCCCGGCCGCCAACACGCGGACCGACGCCTACGGCGGCACCGAGGAGAACCGGTTGCGCTTCCCGCTGGAGGTGCTCGACGACGTGCTGGAGGCGGTCGGGTCGTCGGTGCCGGTGGGGGTCCGGATGAGCGCCGACGAACTGCTGCCCGGCGGACAGGACCTCGCCGCCGGGCGGCGCATCGCCGAACTCCTGTCCCGGACCCGGCCGATCGCGTTCCTCGACGTGTCGATCGCCTCCTACACGGTGCCCTCCATCGGCCACCACGTCGCCGACATGAGCGAGGGCCGCGCCCCCTACCTGCCCGAGGCGCTCGCGATCGCCGAGGTCGCCGGCGACGTGCCGGTACTGGCGGCCTGCCGGTTCGTCACCGTCGGCGACGCCGAACGGGCCCTGGCCGGCGGCCGGATCGCGGCCGTCGCGATGACCCGCGCCCACATCGCCGACCCCCACCTGCTCGCCAAGACGGCCCGGGGCCGCGAGGACGAGGTACGGCCCTGCGTGTCGTGCAACTTCTGCATCGGCGAGATCGCCGGGCACCGCGCCATCACCTGCATGATGAATCCCGCCGTGGGACGCGAGGCCGAATGGCCGCCCGTCCCGCCCCCCGCGACCCCGGCCAGGACGGTGCTCGTCGTCGGCGGCGGCCCCGCGGGAATGGAGACCGCCAGGGTCGCCGCCGAACGCGGCCACCGGGTGAGCCTGTGGGAACGGGACGACGACCTCGGCGGCCAGGTACGGACCGGGCGGCGGGGGAGCGGACGGCACGAACTCGACCTGTTGCGCCTCTACGAGGAGCACGCGCTGGAAAGGCTCGGGGTCACCGTCAGGACCGGTACGGAGGTGAGCGCCCCGGAGGTGCTCGCGGCCGGCCCCGACGTCGTGGTGATCGCCACCGGGTCGGCCCGCCGCCGCCCCCTGGACGCCTTCGAACGCCGCTCCTGGCGGGGGAGGACCGTCGTCGTGGTCGACCGGGAGGGCGCCTGGACCTGCGCGTCCGTCGCCGAGACCATCGCCGCGTCCGGCGGGACGGTGCACGTGGTCACCCCGGCGACGTCCCCGCTGTGGGGGGTCACCGAGTACAGCCGGATGACCGCGCTCGAACGGCTGCGAGCCCTCGGCGTCGACATCTGGACCGGCGCCGTCGCCGAGTTCGGCGACGGGCGGGCCGTGGTGCGCTCGTCCCTCGTCTCGGCCGAGACCGTGATCCACGGGGTCACCGACGTGATCGAACTCGACCCTCCCGACGCGCTCGACACCCTGGCCGCCGACCTGGCGGGCAGCGGCCCGGCCGTGCACGTCATCGGCGACGCGCTGGCGCCCCGATCCCTGCTCGAAGCCATGTACGAGGGCCACGCCCTCGCCCGTGCCCTGTGAAGCCCCGCCCGTGAACCCCTGCCCCGTGAACCCCCGCCCTGGGAAAACGACACACGAACGAAGGAGACGCCGCCATGGCGCGCAAACTGGTGATGCTCACCTACAACATCCGGCCCGGATCCGACCTGACCGAGTACGCCGACTTCACCCGCTCGGTGGACTACCCCGCGTTCCGCCAGAACCCCGGCATCCAGGACTACGCGAACTTCGTGGTCAGGGAGAACGTCCGGGGCGAGGAGTGGTTCCGGCACTTCGACCTCATGTTCGTCGACGACCTCGACGCCTTCCACGCCGAGGGGAAGCTGCACTTCGGCGACCCGGTCATCCTCGAGCACGCCGCCCGCTGGCGGGCCAGGTGGGGACAGGACGAGTCCACCGGCTGGCGTACGGACGTGAACATCACCTACGCGGACGAAATCTGAGGGTGAGCGGCCTGCCGGCATCGCGCCGGGCGGTCGCCCTGGCCGTGCTGCTCGGCATGACCTACATGTACCCCGCCTACCTGGTGGGCACGCTGGGCGTGGCGATCCGGAACGACCTCGGCCTCGACAGCGCGGGGCTCGGCCTGACCGTCAGCGTCTTCTACGCCGTCGGCGCGGTCGCCATGTCCCCGGGTGGCCGGATCGCCGATCGGATCGGCTCGCGCCGCGCCCTGCGGTTGTCGGCCGTCCTGACCGGTGCCTGCCTGGCCGGGGTGGCGGTGTTCGGCGGGTCGTGGCCCGGCCTGATGGTCTCGCTGGCCGTGGGCGGGATCGGCTCCGCCATCGGCGCCCCCATCGGCACCGTGCTGATCGTCGACAACGTGCGGGCGGCGCGGCGGCCGATGGCGTTCGGGTTCGAACGGTCGTCGATCCCGGCCTCGACGCTGGTCGCCGGGCTGGCGCTGCCGTTGCTGACCGCGGTCATGCACTGGCGGCTGGTCTTCCTGGTGGGCGGCGTCGCGGTCACCGCGCTGCTGCTGGTGCGGGTGCCCGGCCCGGTGGCCGCGGCCCCGGTGGAACGTTCCGCACGGACGCAGCGGACGCAACGGGTGCCACGGGTGCCACGGGTGCCGCTGACGCCGTTGGCGCCGCTGCTGCTGATCACCGGCGCGTTCCTGCTCGGCTCGGCCGCCGCCACCGCGCTGAGCACGTTCTTCGTGGACTACGGCGTCACGCTCGGCCTGTCCCCGTCCACCGCGGGCCTGGCCCTGGCCGTCAGCAGCGCGGTCGTCATCGCCGTGCGGCTGACCCTGGGCCGGACCCGGTACGGCCGCCTCACGGTCGCCGTGATGATGGCGTGCGGCGCGGCCGGGTTCCTGCTGTTCGTCCCCGGTGAGCGGGGACTGTTCCTGGTCGGCACGCTGGTGGCCTGCGGCGCGGGCTGGGGCTGGACCGGCCTGGTCGCCCTCACCGTGGCCGAGACCTACGCCGCCATGCCGGGCGCCGCGACCGGCGTCGTGCAGTCGGGCGGCGCGGCCGGGGGCATCCTCGGGCCGCTGCTCGTGGGGGCGGCGGCGCACTACCACTCATACGCCGCCGGCTGGTTGCTGGCGGCGGCGTTCTGCGGGCTGGCCGCACTGCTCGTGCTGGTCAACCGGGCCGTATGGAAGGCGACCTGATGAACTTCACCACCCTCGAACGGCCGCCGGCGTCGTGCGACGTGCTGATCGTCGGCAGCGGCGCGGCCGGGCTGACCGCGGCCTGCCGGGCCGCCGACGCCGGCCACCGCGTCCTCGTCGTCGAACGAGCCGCCGTGCTCGGCGGCACCACCGCCGTGTCGGGAGGCGTGATCTGGGCGCCCGGCAACCACCTCGCCGACGCCGACGCCGACGCCGAAGCCGACGCCGACGTAACCGACGACGCCGGCGACGACGCGACCGACGCCGGGCAGGGCGGCAGCGCGCTGCGCCACCTCGTCGCGGTCACCCGGGGGAGCGTGCCACGGGCCCGCATCGAGTGGTTCCTGCGCACCGTCGAGGAGGCCGTGCGCTACCTGTGCGACGAGACCCACGTGGATCTGTTCGCCCTGGAACGCCCCGACTACCGGGCCGACCTGCCCGGTGCCCGGCGCGGGGGGCGGGCCCTGGACAACCGGCCGTTCGACGTCGCCGCGTACCCGGGACTGGAGGGTCTGCTCCGGCCGCCCACCTATCTGCCCTGGCTCACCATGGCGGAACGGGAGCAGGACGGCGGAGCCGACCTGGCCGCGATCGACCGCGACCGCCGCGAACGGGGGACGCGCACGATGGGCGGGGCGCTGGCCGGGGCGCTGGCCGTCTCGGCCCGCGCCCGTGGCGTGGACTTCCTGCTGGGCGCCCGCGCCGTCGGCCTGGAGCGGTCGGGCCACTCGTGGGACCTGACCCTCGAACACCTCGGCCGCGTCACCGCGCGCCGGGCGGTCGTGCTGGCCAGCGGCGGCTTCGAATGGGACCCGGCGCTGCAGCGGGCGTTCCTGCCCTCCCGGCTGACCCCGATCGGGGCCCCGGGCAACGAGGGGGACGGCCTGCTCATGGCGCTGCGTTCCGGGGCGGCGGTGACGGACCTGACCGCGTCGTGGGGGGTGCCGGTCTTCTGTGACCCCGAGGTCCGCTACGAGGGGCTGCCCACCGGGCGGCTCGCCGCCGGGGAACTGACCCGGCCCGGCTCGATCATGGTCGACGGCTCGGGCCGCCGGTTCGCCGACGAGGCGGGCAACTACCACGACCTGACGAAGGTGTTCCGCGAGACCGACCCCGCCACCGGAGCGCCCCGGCACGTGCCCGCCTGGTTCGTGTACGACGCCGGCCACCGCGCCCGGTACCCGGTCGCGGGGACCCCTCCCGGCGGCACCCCCTCCTGGGCGATCACCCGCCCGACGCCGCGTGAACTGGCCCGTGCCTGCGACATCGACGCGGAGGCCCTGGCCGAGACGATCGCGGAGTTCAACGCCGGCGCCGTCGCGGGCGCCGACCGGCGGTTCGGGCGCGCTCCGGCGTCCCTGGCGCCGCTGGCCGAGGGGCCGTTCACCGCGATCCCGGTCGTCGCCGGAACCCTGGGCACCTGCGGCGGTGTGGTCACCGACGACCACGGACGGGTCCTCACCCGTGACGGCACCCCCGTGGAGGGCCTGTTCGCCGCCGGCAACGTCGCCGCGACCGTCCTCGGCGACCACTACCCGGGCGGTGGCACCTCCCTGGCCGTCGCCGTGGCCCGCGCGTACGCCATCGGGGCGGCGCTCGGAGAAGGAGCGCGACATTGACCGCGCACACCCCCTGACATACTCTCTGAGCGGACCGGCGTTCGCTATAGCGGAACAAGGAGTGATCGTGGAAGACGGGCCTCTGACGGGTCTGCGGGTGATCGACGCGTCGACCATCCTCGCCGGACCACTGTGCTGCCAGATCCTCGGAGACCAAGGCGCCGAGGTCGTGAAGGTCGAGCACCCCTCCGCCGGGGACGGCATGCGCGGGCACGGCCCCTCCAAGGAGGGCGTCCCGCTCTGGTGGAAGGAGATCTCGCGCAACAAGCGCACGATCGGGCTGAGCCTTTCCGTTCCGGAGGGCGCACGGCTGTTCCTCGAACTGGCCAGGACGGCCGACGTCGTCGTGGAGAACTTCCGGCCGGGCACCCTCGAACGCTGGGGCGTCGGCCCGCAGGCGCTCCACGAGGTCAACCCCGCCCTGGTGATCGTCCGGATCACCGGCTTCGGGCAGGAGGGGCCCTACGCCGCCCGCCCCGGGTTCGGCACCCTCGCCGAGGCGATGAGCGGCTTCGCCCACCTCACGGGCGAGGCCGGCGGCCCGCCGACCCTCCCGGCCTTCGGGCTGGCCGACAGTATCTGCGGCATCGCGGCCAGCTCGGCGACCATGATGGCGCTCTGGGCCCGGGAGCGGACCGGCCGGGGCCAGGTCGTCGACATCAACCTCCTCGAACCGATCATGACCGCGGTCGGCCCCCAGGCCACCGTCTACGACCAGCTCGGCGTCGTCGGCCACCGCCAGGGCAACCGGTCGGGCAACAACTCCCCGCGCAACACCTACCGCTGCAAGGACGGCCGCTGGGTCGCGGTCTCCACCAGCGCCCAGAGCATCGCCGAACGGGTGATGACGCTGGTCGGCCACCCCGAGGTGATCGCCGAACCGTGGTTCGCGTCCGGGCGGCAGCGGGCGGCCCACGCCGACCTGCTCGACGCCCACCTCGGCGGCTGGATCGCTGGACGCACCCGCGAGGAGGTGATGGCCGAGTTCGAACGGGCCGGCGCCGCCGTCGCACCCGTGTACGACGCCCGCGACCTCACCGAGGACCCCCACGTGACCGGCACCGGCATGCTCACCCGCGTCCCCGACGACGAACTGGGCTCGGTGCTGATGCACAACGTGATGTGGCGGATGCCCGGCGCCCCCGGGCGGATCCGCTTCACCGGCCGGCGCCCGGGCGCCGACACCGACGCGATCCTGCGGGAGCTCGGCCTCGACGCCGACACGGCCGCGGACCTGCGTGAACGCAAGGTGATCGCATGACAGGCGCCGGGACCACCGGCGTGAGGACCGGAAACGGAAGGCGAGGCGACGTGAGCGGCGCCGCTACCACAGACCCGCTGCTGCAGGCGGTCCGCGACGGGGTCGGCATCTACGACCTGGGCCGTCCGCTGACCATCGGCATGCCGCAGTCACCGAACCACCCCCCCTTCTGGCACGCGCTGCCCCGCCGCCACGGCGACATGGTCCGTGCCGACGGCGGCTCCGCCGCCAACGACATGATCACCATGGGCACCCACGTCGGCACCCACATCGACGCCTTCGCCCACGTCTCCCAGGACGGCCGCCTCATCGACGGCTCCGACGCCCGGGCGGCCGGCGTCGGCGGCCGGTTCGCCGAGCTCGGGGCGCACACGATCGCCCCCATGGTGCGGCGCGGCGTGCTGCTCGACGTGCCCGCCGCCCTCGGCGTCCCCGCGGGCTGCGAGCCCGGTTTCGAGATCACCCCCGGCCACCTGGAGATGACGGCCGCCACACAGGGCACCCCCGTGACCGCCGGGGACGTGGTGCTGGTCCGCAGCGGCTGGGGCCGCCTCTTCGGCGACCCCGACCGCGACGTCTACGTCGGCCGCGACTCGGGCGTGCCGGGAGTCGGTGAGGCCGGCGCGACCTGGCTGGCCGACCGGGGAGTCCACGCGGCGGGCGCCGACACGATCGCCTTCGAGTGCCTGGGACCCGGCAGCGGCCACAGCGCGCTGCCGGCCCACCGGGTGCTGCTGGTCGAGCGCGGCGTCTACATCATCGAGACGCTCGACCTGGAGGGACTGGCCGCCGCCGGAGTGCACGAGTTCACGTTCGTGCTGGCCCCGCTGCCCATCTTCGGCGCCACCGGCTCTCCGGTCCGCCCCCTGGCGGTGGTGGGCCGTGGATGAGCCGATCCTCGCGGCCGAGCTGGGCCGGTTCGCCGCCGCCACCCTGTCCGGGCCGCCCCCCGCCGACGTGGTCGCCAGCGTGCGGCAGCGGGTGCTCGACGTGCTCGGACTGTGCGTGGCCGCCTACCGGCTGCCGACCAGCGAGGCCGCCTGCGGCTACGTCGCCGACCAGGGCGGACGGCCCGAGGCGTACGCCGTCGGGATCGCCCAGGCGCTGCCCGCCGCGCAGGCCGCGTTCGCGAACGGCGTGCTGGCGCACTCGCTCGACTACGACGACACCCACCTTCCCTCGGTGCTGCACCCGAGCGCCACGGTGATCCCGGCCGCGCTGGCCGCCGCCCAGGCCTCGGGGGCCTCGGGGGCCGACACGGTCGCGGCGATCGCGGCCGGGCTGGAGATCACCGTCCGGCTCGGCATGGCCGGCTACGACACGAAGCTCGGCAACTCGGTCTTCTTCGAACACGGCCAGCACGCCACCTCCATCTGCGGCACGATGGGCGGCGCCGCCGCGGCGGCCCTGCTCATGGGCCTGGGCGAGGACGGCGTGCGCAACGCGCTGGGCGTCGCCGCCTCGTTCGCCTCGGGCATCATCGAGGCCAACCGCACCGGCGGCACCGTCAAACGGCTCCACTGCGGCTGGGCCGCCCATTCGGCCGTCACCGCCGCGTCGCTGGTCGGGCGGGGCTTCACCGGCCCGCCGACCGTGCTGGAGGGCCGTTTCGGTTTCTTCGAGGCGTTCATCCGCGACGACAAGACCGACCTGTCGCAGGTGCTCGACGGGCTCGGTGACCGGTGGGCGGTACCGGGCATCTTCTTCAAGCCCTATCCGGCCAACCACTTCACCCACACCGCCATCGACGCCGGGCTGGCGCTGCGCGCGCGTGGCCTGCCGCTCGACCGGATCGAGCGCATCGAACTCCGGGTGCCCCACGCGGTGATCCGCACGATCGGCCAGCCGATCGACGGCAAGCGCGCCCCGGAGACCGGCTACCAGGCCCAGTTCAGCGGCCCCTACGCGCTGGTCGCGGGGCTCGTCGGCGGCTCCGGCCTCGGCGTCGGCCTGGACGACTTCACCGACGACCTCGCCAGGGACCCGGGGCGAAGGGCCCTGATGGCGAAGGTCGACGTCGTCGCCGACGAACGCTGCGACGCGATCTACCCCCACCAGTTCCCCGCCGTGGTCCGGGTGCGCACCGACGACGGCCGCGAGTGGACCGAGGAGGTGCTGGCCAACCGGGGCGGCCCGGCCCGGCCGCTCACCGACGCCGAGCTGTCGCGCAAGTTCCGTGAGAACGTCTCCGGCCGCCTGGCCGACGAGACCGCGCGGACCGTCCGCGACCAGGTACTCGCGCTCGACCGGCTCCCCGGCGTCGCCGGCGTGCTGCGCCCGCTCACCCACCTCGAAGGAGTCCCCCGTGACCTCGTTTGATCTGATCATCAAGAACGTCCGGGTCGTCCACCACGACCGGGCCGAGCCAGCGGACGCCGACATCGCGGTGCTCGACGGGCGGATCGCCCGCGTCGCGGCCGGCATCGACCCGGCCCAGGGCCGCACGGTGGTCGACGGCGGCGGGCGGCTGGCGTTCCCCGGCGTCGTGGACGCCCACCAGCACTGGGGCATCTACAACCCGCTCGCCACCGACACCGAGACCGAGAGCCGCGCCTGCGCGCAGGGCGGCGTGACCTCCGCCCTGACGTACATGCGCACCGGGCAGTACTACCTCAACAAGGGCGGCGAGTACGCCGAGGTCTTCCCCGAGGTGCTCGCCGCCTCCCACGGCAGGGCCTACGTCGACTACGCCTTCCACCTGGCCCCGATGACGCGCCGTCACATCGAGGAGATCCCGTCGCTGATCGGCGACCACGGCGTCACCTCGTTCAAGGTGTTCATGTTCTACGGCAGCCACGGCCTGCACGGCCGCTCGGCCGACCAGAACTCCTTCCTGATGATCCCGCCGGACGAGCGCTACGACGTCGCCCACTTCGAGTTCGTCATGCGCGGCGTCCAGGACGCCCGGCGGCGGTTCCCCGACCGTGCCGAGGAGATCTCCCTGTCACTGCACTGCGAGACGGCCGAGATCATGACGGCGTACACGAAGATGGTCGAGGAGGAGGGCACGCTCACCGGGCTGGCCGCCTACAGCGCCTCCCGCCCGCCCCACTCCGAGGGCCTGGCCGTCAGCGTCGCCTCCTACCTCGCCCACGAGACCGGCCTGCCGACGATCAACCTGCTGCACCTGTCGTCGGCCAAGGCCATGGACGCCGCCCTGCGCATGGCCGAGGCGTTCCCGCACATCGACTTCCGCCGTGAGGTCACCGTCGGCCACCTGCTGGCCGACATCACCACCGCGAGCGGCATCGGCGGCAAGGTCAACCCGCCGCTGCGCCCCCGCGAGGACGTCGAGGCCCTGTGGGGCCACGTGCTCGACGGCAAGGTCGACTGGGTCGTCAGCGACCACGCCTGCTGCCGCGACGAGCAGAAGTTCGGCGACCCCCGCGAGGACGTCTTCGTCGCCAGGTCGGGCTTCGGCGGCGCCGAGTACCTGCTGCCCGGCCTGGTCACCGAGGGCTCCAGGCGCGGCCTCGGTTACGGCGAGATCGCCCGCCTGCTGTCGTGGAACCCCGCCCGGCGGTTCGGCCTGCGCACCAAGGGCGCCATCGCCGAGGGGCTGGACGCCGACCTCTGCCTGGTCGACCCCGACGCCGACTGGACGGTGCGCGCGGCCGACTCGGAGTCGGCGCAGGAGTACACGCCCTTCGAGGGCTTCGCGCTCACCGCCCGGGTCACCGACACGTTCCTGCGCGGCCACCGGGTGCTCGACGACGGCAAGGTCACCGGCGACCCGCGGGGCCGCTACCTGGCCCGGCCGACCGGCGCATGACCCCGCGCAGCTACCTCTACGTCCCCGCGGACCAGCAGGACAAGCTCGCCAAGGCCGCCGGGTGCGGGGCCGACGCGCTGATCCTCGACCTGGAGGACGCGGTCGCGCCCGGCGCGAAGGCCGCCGCCCGCGCGAACGCCGCCGCCGCGCTCTCGGCACTGACCGGCGAGGTCTGGGTGCGCGTCAACGCCGGCACCCCGGAGGCGGACGTCACGGCGGTGGCCGTGCCCGGACTGACGGGGATCGTGGTCCCGAAGGCCGAACCCGCTCTTCTGGAGATCGCCGACGCCCTGCTCACCGGGGCCGAGGCGGCGCACGGTCTCGCACCGGGCACGTTCGCGCTGCTCGCGCTGATCGAGTCGGCCGCCGGGGTCGTCCAGGCCGAACGGATCGCCGCCTCGCCCCGGGTGATCCGGCTCGGCGTGGGGGAGGCCGACCTGGCCGGTGAACTGGGGCTGCGCCCCGGCCCGGGGCGGGAGGAACTCTGGCCGATCCGGTCCCGGATCGTCGTCGCGTCGGCGGCGGCGGCCATCCTGCCGCCGGTCGGCCCGGTCGAGACCGCCGTCCGCGACACGGAGACGCTGGCGGCGGGCACCCGGGTCCTGCTCCGGCAGGGGTTCCGGGCCCGCACCGCCTTGTCGCCCCGCCAGCTCCCGCTGATCAACGAGGTCTTCACCCCGTCGCCCGGGGAGGTGGAGGAGGCCCGCGACCTCGTCCGCCGCCTGGCCGGGGCGGGCGGCGTCGCGCTGGACGCCCGGGGCCGGTTCATCGACGCGGCGGTCGCCCGGAGCGCGCACGAGGTGATCGGACGTGCCGGGAGGGTCGCCCACCCGTGAGCGGCCGGGGCGTCGGCCGCGCGGTCAGTCCGCACCCCAGATCGGCCGGCCGGGATCGGCGGGAGGAAGTGCCGACAGGACGTCGTCCACGGTGTTCCAGTCGGTCACCTCGACGTTGCCGGTCATGAGGCGCAGTCGTCCGGCGATCTCGTGGTGCGCGTCGAGGAACACCGTGAGGCCCGAGATGATCTGACCGGTGACCGCCTCGTAGCCGCTCGCGCCGCCCTGGCCCTTGAAGAACGTCACGCCCTCCGCGGTGCCGCCCCAGAAGTCGCCGATGGCGTTCAGTTCCTCGGTGGCCTCGGTGACGAACGCGGCCAGGTCGTTCCCTTCGAGGGTGAACGCGCCCGCCGCCGAGCGGATCTGTGGTTTGTCGAACTCCACGTCGTCCTCAGCCTCCCGCCGGCTTGTGAGCCATGGTGAAGTACAGAAGCGCGCGGCCCAGGGTCTGCTCCCAGGTGGGGACGAGGTCCTGGCCCGACTGCCCGTTCATGGCCTCGTAGGAGGGGCCGTACCCGATCGACCCGCCGGCCATGCGGTTCAGGAAGTTCTGGACGTCCGCGTTCGCGGTCACCTTCCTGGCCAGGGGCGCGGCCGCGTCGAACACCCCGTAGAAGGCGACCGAGGCGGTGAACTCCTTCAGCGCCTGCGTGGTGTTCTCCTGAAACGAGCCGGGTGACTCACCGCGTGCCGCCTTGACGCCCGCCACGGCCGCCACGTCGCCCACGGAGAAGAAGACGCTGCCGATCGTGTACTCCGTCAGCTTGCTCAGCACGATCTTGGCCATGTTGTGTTCCAGCAGCTTCGCCAGCAGCCGGGCCTGCGCCCGCCGGATGAGGATCTGCGTGATCTGGTACGCCGCCCCGGCCTGCCAGGGGAAGGTGGTGATGAAGACGAAACTGGCGAGGTTCGCCAGGGCCAGCGTCCAGTACGCGTCCCGGGCCGCCTCGACCGTCTCGGCGAAGGCCGTGCAGGCCGCGCTGTTGTCGCGGCACCGTTTCGCGAGCTTGGCGGCGTACCCGTCCTCCTCGGCCGGCGGGTACAGCTCGGCGGTGACCGCCGCCTTGAACTCCTCCACCCCGCCCCCGCTGTTCCTGCGCCACACCGACTCCGCGGCCGGGTAGGTGTGGCCGGGGCTCTTCTCGACGCGGTCGGCCAGGCGGGCCCAGACGGCGGCGGCCCGGCGCGCCTTGTCCGGGTCGCCCTCGGGGTGGTCGACGGCCAGCATCTCGAACACGAAGGCGGCGATGCCGAGGGTGCCGAACCCGTAGATGCTCGCGCGACCGGGACTGATCTTCAATGCCGCCGGGCCCTGTCGTTACGGTCGCCGTCCGGCAGTGTGCCGGCGACGAACGGATCTGCCGGTGATGTCATCCTGCCTCCTGGGTCACCCACATGATCTTCGCAATATACACAAAAAAAGTAGGAAATAAGGGTTGTTCTCAACTCGCAGGAGGGCCTTGGCCCGCTTTCCCGCCGAGCTGGACGGCTATACGGACATTTCATTCCACCGCCACGCCGCGCTCGTCCGCCTTGCGCCGGGCCTCGGCCAGCATGTCCGGCGAGGAGTCCAGGCCGACGCACGGGTGCCCGTCGGAGGCGATGGGGATCAGTTTGTGCCCGGTGCCGCATCCGAGTTCCAGTACGTGCCCGCCTTGCCGACCGGCTTCGGCCCGGTAGAAGCCGGCCGCGGGTTCGCTGCCCGGGAACATGAGGTCGTACAGCCTCGCGTGCGCGTAGAACGCTTCACTCATGAGACGTCTCTTTCTTCCGGCTCGTCCGGTGGTGGAGTGCTCGTTGCCCGGCGGCGTCGCGTGCGGGTGTGAGGGGTGGGAGTCACCACGCTGCGCGAGCAGGGCCGCGTGGTCCCCGACGAGTTGCTGTCGTTCGTTGCCCCCGGCCACCGGGAGAACGTCGAAGCTGTGGGTGCCGGAGCGGTTCGGTCAGCGGGTGGCGTAGGCGCGCATGAAGGCGCGGGCTCCGTCGGTCATGATCTGGCGGATGCGGTCGGGGTCGGCGGAAGCGGGGTCGGGCTGGTCGTTGTAGGCCAGCAGGACGGTCAGCGCGGCGAGGTGGTGGGTGGCGGTGCGCACGTCGTCGGTGTCGAGGAGGCCGGCTTTCGTGAAGTGGGTGAGGCGTTCGGCGAGGGCCTGCTCGGCCGGCGCGGTGACGACGTCGTCCTGGCTGCTCGGCTCTCGCCAGCGCCGCTGGGCGACGAGCGCGAACGCGGCGGCGTAGTCGGCGGACCCGACGAGTGTCCTGCCGAGCTCCACGACCAGTGCGGTGATCGCCTCCTGGAGTGCGGCGACGGTGGTGATGGTGCCGTCGTGAGGGAGGTGCCGCTCCAGAGCCTGCTCGATCGAGGCGTTCAGGGCGTCGGAGGTGTCGGACAGGATGGCCAGGAACAGGCGGTTCTTGTCGCCGTAGTAGTCGTAGACGGTGCGCTTGGAGACTCCGGCGTGGGCGGCCACGGCGTCCATGCTCACCGCGTCCACTCCCCGGTGCGCGAACAGCTCGCGCGCGGCGGCGATGATCGCCGCCCTTTTCTCCCGGGATCCTTCGCGTACCTGCTTGTTCGTGCTCGCCGCGTCTGCCACACCCGGAGCCTACACCGGCCGGTGTAGAGCTACACTGCACGGTGTAGTGTTCGGAACGTGCCTGAATCCCCGGCGGCCGCACCGGCCGTGCCGGTCACCGATCGCCGGCCGACCCTCGGCCGAGATCACCGCACCCGCAACGATCCCCGCCCCAGGCGCGCAACCGCTTCCCACCGCAAAGGACGACACCCATGCCGCAGGCACCCACGCTCATCGGCAGACTCGCCGAATCCCTCATGGGCCGCCGCGCTCACGTCCTCGACCTGAGCGAGCCCGCCCCGGGGTTCGTCCACGTGGAGCTGCGCGCCGAGGCGCCACCCGGTGGCTGGCGACCGGGCCACGAGATCCAGATCCGCGCCACCCCCACCCAAGGCCGCCGCTACACCGTGCGCACCGTGAACGACCACGACCCCGAGCACATCACCATCCTGGCCGCCCCCCACACAGACGGCCCCGGCGCGCACTGGATCCGCCTGCTGCACGCCGGCACCGAGTTCACGCTGCTGACCGGACGGCACCGCCCCCTGCGCGAACCCGGAACCCGGCGCCTCTACCTCGGCGACGGCTGCACCCTCGCCACCATCGACGCCCACGCCGCCGGCCACCACACCACCGTCATCGAGGTCCCCCCCGACGCCCAGCGGCCGCTCGCCGACCGCTGGCCCCACCACCACTTCGTCCCCGCCCAGCAAGCACCCGGCGACGCCCTCCAGGCCTGGCTCGAACACGCCACCGCGAACGACACCCTCACCGGCATCGACGGCGCGGTCCTCCTCGGCCACGCCCAGTCCATCCAACGCCAACGCCACGCCCTCCTCGACAGCGGGCTCCTGAGCCGCCGCGCCATCACCACCAAGCCGTACTGGGCCACCGGCAAGCACGGACTGTGAGCAAGCCGACCACCACACCACCACAGCGGCGGCCTGTACTCCCGATGACCGGCAGCACGAGACCAGGTGTTCGCTGACAGGACGCTCCACCGGATGCTCTGCGAGACTGAGGACGGCCGAGCGAGCGGCCGTCCCGGTGCACGAGCGGCCGTCACGGCTGGGAGATGAGCTGGATGCGGATGCTGCCGTCGTAGGGGACCACGATCGTCTGGTCGCGGCCGAGTTTCCACGCCGGGTTGACCAGGAAGAGCCGGCCTCCGGAGGCCAGGAGCAGCCGGAAGCCGCGGTAGCGGTGCGCGAAGCCCGGGTCCTTGCCGGTGGTGGTGAGCGGGATGTGGGTGATGCCGGGGGGAACGTCGCGCAACGGCTCCTTCACGTCGAGGACGACCTCGGCACGCCGGGGCAGTTCGTGCGCGTCCTGCTCACCCCTGCCGATGCCGTAGGCCCACGCGATCGTGGTCAAGGCCCACAGCAGACCGGCGGCGGCCAGGCCCAGCACGCTCACCACGCCGTACCTGGCCAGGCGTGGTGACATGAGCGGCCGGTCGCGGTTCCTGCCGTGGACGTACAGGCCGTACGCCACGGTGGCCGGGCCGGACGCCAGTGCCAGCGGCGTGGTGCCGATGACCACGCTGGTGCTGGGGTCCTCGAGGAATATGCCGATCATCGCGCGGCCGGTCAGGAGGACGCCGACGAGCGCGATCCCGGCGGCCAGGAAGGTGTTGGTCACGTCACCGGGGTGGCGGGCGAGCCGGGCGGACACGGCGGCGTGGACGCCGATGACCGGCAGCGCGCCGAGGCAGAGCAGCGCGGCCGGCACGTGCACGACCTCAAGGCCGTAGAGGAGCAGGTTCTGGTTGGACAGGCCCGTCAGCTCCAGGGAGACGCCGAAGTAGTCGAAGCGGCCACGGGTCGCCAGGTAGCCGAAGTAGACCAGCAGGGCGGTGACCAGCGTGGTGGGGCCCACGGCCTCGGCGAGCTGCCGGATCCGGGCCGGGAGCGTCTCCTGGGCGCCGGGCGTTCCGCTGTCGGACGGCTCCCGGGCGTCGGGGCCGTCCCGGCCGTCGGATGTCCCGGGGACGGGCGCGCGCGTGTGCGTGACGGGCGTCGGCGCCTGGACGGTGGCCGAGTCGTCGCGTGCCGCCGGTGCCGGTGCCGACGGTGCTGGTGCGGGTGGTTCACCCGCACCCGGCCGGCCGGACGTCGGGGGCGGCGGCCGGATCTCGCTCGTCACCGCCCCTCCTCGGTCGGCGCCGGGTCACCGCCGGTCGTGCCGTCGTCCCGGGTGCCCGTGTCCTCCTCCCCGGCCGGAGTGTCCGTGACCTCAGGGGAGGGGGCGGTGTCGTCCGGCGACGCTTCGGGGGACGCCTCGGGAGAGGTGCTCGAACCGCCCTCGCCGTCCGGGGGCGAGGTGGAGGAGTCGCCGATGAAGAACTCGAACCGTGGGACGTTGGTGTCGGTCGTGCCGGTCACCTCCACCGGTGCCTCCGCCGTCGGTGTCAGGCCGCGCCAGTCGCGGACCTCGTCGCAGGGGGCGTCCTCGACGTCGACGCACATGTACCGGAAGCGGACCACCGCCTGGATGACGTACGGGCTGTCGGAGGCGTCGCCCGTGATGATCGCTCCCGCGAGGCACTGGTAGCCGGTCTTGAGCCGGACCCCCTGGCACAGGGGATCGCCGGTGGGCTCGCAGTGTTCGGGGGCCGAGCGGGCGGTGGCGCGGCCGGGGCCCGACACCACGGTGAAGGAGACGGACTCGATCGTTCCGGGGGTGGAGGTCTTGTTGATGATCGTGACGCATCCGGGGCCCCCGGAGGAGCCGTCGAGGCGCACACCGTTCCAGGTGATGCTGCGGCGGTCGTTGCGCGACGCCTGTGGCGTGGACCCGTCGCCGGGCCGCCGTCCGTCGCCCGCACCCGTGCCGGTCGGGCCGCCGGTCGGGTGTCCGGACGCGTCCGTCGCGTCGCCGGGCGTGCTCGCCGCGTCACCGGGGGCGCCGGTGCCGCCCGTGGTGGTGTCGTCGGTGACGCCGTCGGTGGCGCTCGTGCCGCTGCCGACGGGGTCCCCGCCGTCGTTCGTGGCGACGCCGACCAGCCAGGCGATGCCGAGGATCGCCACGAGGCCGAGGATGCCGGTCATTACCAGGACGCGTGGTGGTAATGGCGCCATGGGTCCCCCTGGGGAACGTCGCCGATTCCTTTCCGAGTCCCAGAGTCGGCTCCTCCGGCGGGGAACGCAAGAGTGCCCACATGGTCAATGCGGTATGGCGGTAACGATCGGATATTACGACAAGCGAAATAACGGGAAATATCGTATTTTCTGTGCTTTATCGTGGGTGTCGTGGAGGCGGTACCGACGGGCTGTTCCCCGCCCCTCGCCCGCCGGTCCTCCGGGACGGCGTCGCAGGCCCCGGTCCGCGCCGGCCCGGGTGGTGACCGCGGCGGACGGCGGGACCCGCTCCGTGCCCGGCCCCGCCCCGCGCGTTCATCCGGTCCGGACGGAACGTGAATTCTCTCATGAGGAAAACGCCCGGAACGACCGTAACAGGTGAACGGCCGCGAACAACCCCGGAGAGCGTCCGGAATGCGCGCTCCGGGGATTCTCGGGCCGGGGGGAACCATCACGACAAGGAATGATCGGACTTTTTCTTCGGGCCATCGGCCGGCGAGCCGGAAACCGCTGTGGGCGACGCCGCGGCTCAGCGCAGGGACAGCCGGAGCAGCAGATCCTTGACCTCGGTGGCGGCGATCCGGCCGTCGGCCTCGGAGGGGTCGGAGCAGAGCAGCACCGGCCCGTCGAGGGGGTCGTCGGGCAGGCGGCCGTGTGAGCCCCGGACGGCGCGGGCGCCCGCGTCGAGGCCGACGACGTTCATCGTGTAGCGCATACCGGTCTTCTTGCGCAGCAGCGCCACCGCGGCCCTGCGCTTGGCGGCGCCGGGGGCGGCGGGGTCGAAGAGCAGTTCGGCGGGGTCGTAGCCGGGCTTGCGGTGGATCTCGACCAGGTTGGCGAAGTCGGGACGCCGGGCGTCGTCGAGCCAGTAGTAGTAGGTGAACCAGGAGTCGGGCTCGGAGACCAGGACCAGCTCCCCGGCGCGGGGGTGCGCCAGCCCGTTCCTGGCCTTGCCCTCCTCGTCGAGCACCTCGGCGACCCCGGGCAGGCCCGCGCAGAGCTTGGCGACGGCCGGTACGTCGGCGGGGTCGGCGACGTAGACGTGGGCCACCTGGTGGTCGGCGACGGCGAACGCGCGGGAGGTCCAGGGGTCGAGGTACTCCATGCCGTCCTGGGTATGGACCTTCAGCAGCCCTTCGGCGCGCAGCATCCGGTTGACGTCGACCGGGCGGGAGACGTCGGTGATGCCGTACTCCGACAGGACCACCACGGTGGTGCCGCGCGCGGCGGCGGCGTCCAGCAGGGGGGCCAGGACGGTGTCGAGTTCGGAGGCGGCGGCGGCCGAGCGCGCGTCGGACGGGCCGAACCTCTGCAGGTCGTAGTCCAGGTGCGGCACGTACGCCAGGGTCAGGTCGGGGTCGTGGTCCTTCATGATCTGCTCGGTGGCGCGGCAGATCCAGGTGGAGGAGGCGATTCCCGCTCCCGGGCCCCAGTAGCTGAACAGGGGGAAGGCGCCCAGGGAGGCGGTGAGCTCCTCGTGCAGTTCCGGCGGGTAGGTGTAGCAGTCGGGGTCCTTGCGCCCGTCGGCGCGGTAGATGGGCCGGGGGGTGACCGTCCAGTCGACGTCGGCGCCCATGGCGTACCACCAGCAGATGTTGGCCACGGTGAAACCGGGCCGCTCGCGCCGGGCGGCGTGCCACAGCTTGTCCCCGCCGACCAGCGCGTTGTGCTGGCGCCACAGGAGGACCTCGCCGAGCTCGCGGAAGTACCAGCCGTTGCCGACGACGCCGTGCTCGGCGGGGGTGACGCCGGTGAGGAAGGTCGACTGGGCCGAGCAGGTGACGGCGGGCAGCACGGTGCCGAGTTCGGCCTGGAAGCCGCCGTCGGCGACGGCGCGCAGCCTGGGCATGTGCGCCAGCAGTCTGGGGGTCAGGCCCACCACGTCCAGGACCAGCAAAGACGTCATGCTCTCACTCCCAGGTGGCGCATCTCGGTACGGGCGAAATCCAGCTCGTCGGCGATGCCCGCGGCCAGCCGGTCGGGGGTCTGCGGGCGCAGCGCGACCGGCAGCACGCCCCAGGTGTAGGTCTCCACGTCGAAGTGGTCGCAGAGCGGTTCGGGGCCGCCGGCCAGCTGCGCGAGGGCCTCGCGCAGCACCGGCACGGTGGTGGCGAGCGGCGCCTGCGGCGCGACGTGCAGCGGCACGTGGTAGTGGACCCGCCACGGTCCGGGCAGTTTCCGCTCGAACGCCTCGTCGAGGTCGTCGGCGTCGTCGCCGGCCGCGTTGCGGGTCTGGTGCAGGAAGCGCGGCTCGGCGTACTCGCGCAGGGTTTCCGGGTCGTCGCTCTCCAGGGCCGCGGAGACCTGCACCTTGACGATGGGCAGGCCCGCCTCGGCGTAGCGGCGCAGCGCGTCGGCGGGCCGCTCCCACGCGCACGCCAGGTGGGCGAGGTCCAGGCAGACGCCGAGCCGGTCGGTGTCGACGCCGGACAGGGCGCGCACGGCCTGGTCGGTGGTCTCCACCACGCAGCCGGGCTCGGGTTCGAACGCGACCCGGACGGTTCGGCCGGTGGCGGACTCGACGGCGGCGAGCCCGGTGGCGAGCTCGTCGAGCCTGCGCGTGGCGAGGCCGGACATGTGCTCGTCCCAGGGGTGGCGCCAGGCGAGCGGGAGGGTGGAGATCGATCCCCTGGCGGCGTCGTCCGGCAGCAGGACGGCCAGGACGCGCGCCAGGTCGAGGGTGTAGGCGAGCCGTTCGGGGGTGGTCCAGTCGGGGTGGTAGACCGCGTGCTTGACCACCGGGTCCTGGAACGCGCGGTAGGGGAAACCGTTGAGCGTCACGACCTCCAGCTCCCGCGCGTCCAGCTCGCGGCGCAGCCCGGTCAGGAGCGCGGGGTCGGCGGCGAGCGCGGCGGCGACGGGTGCGGCCAGCCAGAGCCCGAGCCCCAGTGTCTCGGTGCCGAGGCGGGCGCGGATCGGCACCGCGTAGGTGTCGAGCTGCTCGACGATGCCGCCGAGGTCCTCGGCCGGGTGCACGTTGGTGCAGTAGCTCAGGTGCAGCACCTGCCCGCCGGGGTGACGCAGCCGCATCACGACCCTCCGCGCTTGATGGAACTGCCCTCGAACGTGGGCTCCGCGGCCCCGGTGACCTGCGACAGGTCCAGGCGTCCGGACTGGCCGTAGAACTCCACGGGGTTGCGCCACAGCACCCGGTCGACGTCGTCCTCGTCGAACCCGGCCTCCAGCATCGCCCTGCCGGTCTCCAGGGTGAGCAGCGGGTCGGACACGCCCCAGTCGGCGGCGGAGTTGACCAGCACCCGCTCCAGGCCGTGCTCGCGCAGGATCTCCACCATGCGTGGCGGCGACATCTTGGTCTCGGGGTAGATGGAGAAGCCCATCCAGCAGCCCGAGTCGTGCACGATTCCCGCGGTGACCTCGTTGAGGTGGTCGACGGCGACCCGTCCGGGTTCGATGCCGGAGGCGGCGACGACCTCCAGGGTGCGCCGGGTCCCCTTGGCCTTGTCGCGGTGCGGGGTGTGCACGAGCGCGGGCAGCCCGTGGTCGACGGCCATCGCGAGCTGGCGCTCGAAGGCGTCGTCCTCGGCGGGGGTCATCGAGTCGTAGCCGATCTCGCCGACCGCGACGACGCGGTCCTTGTCCAGGTAGCGGGGCAGCAGGTCGAGCACGGGGCGGCAGCGCGCGTCCCCGGCCTCTTTGGGGTTCAGCGCGATGGTGGCGTGGTGCAGGATGCCGAACTGCCCGGCGCGGTAGGGTTCCCAGCCGATCAGCGAGTCGAAGTAGTCGGTGAACGAGCCGGGGTTGGTGCGGGGCTGGCCCAGCCAGAAGGCGGGCTCCACGACGGCGAGCACCCCGGCGGCGGCCATGCGGGCGTAGTCGTCGGTGGTGCGCGACGTCATGTGGATGTGCGGGTCGAAGATCCGCATCAGGTCTCCTTCTCGCCGGCCGGCCGGCCGGGATTCTCGCCGGTCAGGTGGTCGAGCAGCGCGGTCGCGTCGGCGGGGACGTGGCGGCCGGCCGCGGCGCGTTCCTCGGCGAACGCGGCCAGCATCCCTGCCAGCTCGGCGTCGGCCCGTTCCTCCAGGCGGTCCACGGCGGCCAGCGGAACGCCCATGAACACGCACTTGAGCACCGCCTGCCGCCACATGGTCTGGTCGAGGTGGCGGGCGCAGGGGCCGAGCGCGGCGGCCACCAGGCGGGTGTCGTTGGTGCGGATCGCGTCGTGCAGGAGCGGCGTCGTCTCCGTGCCGGGGGGCAGCAGCGGCAGTGCCTTGAGCACGGCGCGTTTCTCGTCGGCGTCGCCGCCGCGGTACAGGTCGGTGACCTGGGCGGCCACCGCGTCCGGCGGGAGCGCGGCGAGCAGGACGGCCCTGGCCGCCTCGTCGGCGCTCCAGCCGGGCGCGTCCGGCAGCGGCGCCCGTCCGGCGCGCCGCCCGGCGGAGGCGAAGTGCCGCGCGAGGGTCGTGGGATCGGCGGCGATGTCGCGCCGGGCGTCGGCCGGCCACTCCTGGCCGAGCGCCGCCAGCAGGTCCTCCGTGCGGGGGGCGGGTGGCGGGGTCATGAGGTCGTCCTTTCCGCGGCGGCGCGCAGGAAGTCCAGGGAGCGGGCGGCCACCTGGGGCGCGGCGTGCGAGTGGCGGGGCAGCTCGACCGCGACCAGGCCCCGGTAGCCGCACTCGGTCAGGGCGCGCAGCACGGGAGGGAAGTCGATCTCCCCTTCGCCGAACTCCAGGTGCTCGTGCACGCCGCGGCGCATGTCGTCGATCTGTACGTTGACCAGGTGGGCGGCGACGGCCCTGACGCAGTCGGGGACCGGGTCGGGCTCCAGGCAGCGGCAGTGGCCGATGTCCAGCGTGATGCCGAACCCGGCCGGTTCGCCGAGTTCGGCGTGGAGTTTGCGCCAGTCGGCGATCGTCTCGACGAGCATGCCGGGCTCGGGTTCGAAGCCCAGCGGCACGCCGGCGGCGGCGGCCCGCTCGGTGACGCGGGCGCAGCCGTCGACGAGCCTGGCCCAGGCCGTGGCCTCGCCGACCGTCTCCGGGCGAACGCCCGCCCAGAACGACACCGCCTCGGCTCCCAGGTCGGCGCCTATGTCCACGGCCCGGCCCAGGAAGTCCAGGCGCGCCTCCCGCTCGTCGTGCAGCAGCGTGGGGGCGTGCTTGCGCCACGGGTCCAGCAGGTAGCGGGCCCCGGTCTCGACGACCACGCCGAGGCCGAGGTCGCCCAGCAGGCCGGAGGTGGCCGCGACCCTGCGTGCCAGTCCCTTCTCGTAGGGGTCCAGGTGGTCGTGGTCGAGGGTGAGGGCGACCCCCTGGTAGCCGAGGTCGGCGATGACGCGCAGCGCGTCGGCCAGCCGGTGGTTGGCGAACCCGTTGGTGCCGTAGCCGAACCTCGGCCCCCCGCCCGGGACCCCGCCCGGGACCACGCCCGGGACCACGCCCGGGACCACGTCGGGGATCGCGTTCGTGTCGCCGGGGCTCATGTGGGGGAGACCTTCCTGGCGAGGGCCCGGCCGAGCGGGACGGCCGCCGCGATCGCGATGCCCTCGCGGGTGGCGCCTCCGCGGGCGACGAGCGCGCCCTGCAGGGCGGGCAGCGCGACGATGCCGGTGCCGACGGCGGCCCGCAGCCGCGGGGCCGACGGCTCGGCGACCGCCCGGGCCTGGGACAGGCCGAACGCGGCGGCGTACCAGGCGGTGAGCCCGGCCCGCACCACCCGCACCGCCCGCGCGGCCCGGGGCGCGCCCGGGGTGTCGCCGCCCGCCAGGGCGGTCGCCACGGCGAGCGCGGCGGTGCCCGCGAGGGTCGCCGCGGGGAGGCCGTGACCGGAGCCGGAGACCTCGGCGCGCGACAGCGCGGTGAGCAGGTAGGTGTGGGCGGCGACGGTGAGGGCCGAGGGCAGCGCCCGGGTGACGCCCGGCCCCGGGGTGGCGCCCAGCAGCACGTCCAGGCCCCGGCACAGCGCCATCGCCGCGGGGCCCGCCGCCGTGTTCTTGGCCATCAGGTCGTAGGACCAGACGGCTGCGGCGAGCGGGACGGCGACCGTCAGGGCCCGGCGGCCGCCGGAGAGCGCGGCCGCCGCCAGACCGGCGGCGGTGAGTCCCGCGGCCAGGCCGAGCGCGGTGCCGGGCGACACGCGGCCGGAGGGGATCGGCCGCTCGGGGCGTTCCACCGCGTCCAGGTGGCGGTCGGCCCAGTCGTTGGCGGCCATTCCCGCCCAGTACAGGCAGACCGAGGAGCAGGCCAGTCCCAGGGTGCGGCCGCCGAGCACCTGCCCGGCGGCGGCACCGGCGGCGACGTCACCGGGCACGGACAGGGCGGCGGGGGCGCGCACGAGCTCCGCGAGATCGCGCACCGACGGCATCAGACCGGCTCCTGTCCGCCGAGGGTGACGGCGAACGCGCGGAGCGTCCGCCACTGGTCGGCCAGCGCGTGCGGCACCGTCCCGAGCGGGTCCTTGAAGAAGAAGGCCAGCTCGCCCAGCGGCCCAATGCGGCCCTGGCGGTGCGCCGCCGCCGTGAGCCTGGCCAGGTCCAGGATCAGGGGTGCGGCCAGGGCGGAGTCGCACCCGTGCCAGGTGAACTCCATGCGCATGGGCGTCCCCAGGAACCCCTCGAAGGTGACCAGGTCCCAGGCGGTCTTGAAGTCGCCGATGTCCTCCACGTACTCGATGCGGGTCTCGCCCTGCGGGGTGTAGCCGAGCGTCTCGCCCAGCACCCGCTGCTTGCTGGCGGCCTTGGCGGCGTTGGCGGCGGGATCGGCGAGGTTGGCGCCGTCCCCCCCGCCCAGGAGGTTCATCCCCGACCAGGTGCGGACCCGCAGGTTACGCTGGGCGAACATCGGGGCGAGCACCGATTTGACGAGCGTCTCGCCGGTCTTGCCGTCGTGGCCGGCGTACGGCAGTCCCCGCAGTTCGGCGAGCCGTTCCAGGGCGGGCAGCCTGGCGCCCGTCGAGGGGGTGAAGTCCACGTAGGGACAGTTCGCGCGGAAGGCGGCGTACGCCGTCAGGGCGCTGGGCGGCAGCAGGTCCCGCGAGCTCGCCAGCTCGGTCTCCAGCAGGTCCAGGTCGGCGTGTGCCGGGTGGGGCCCGGGGGCCGGTTCGGTGGTCGAGACGTTGATGACGACGACCCGCTCCAGATCGTGCCGCAGCCGGAACGAGGTGATGTCGGCGCCGATCAGCTCCGCGGTCGCGGCCTGGTCCCCGGCGAGCGGCACCTGCCGCAGGTCCTCCTCGACCCGCGCGAGCTCGTCGCGCAGGGCCTCCACCAGCCTGGCCGGTACGATCCCGGCCCCGGCCAGGGCGGCCGCCTTCTTCTCCAGCGGGGTCGGGACGATGTCGTGCCCGCCGAAGACCAGGTCTCCCAGACCCGGCAGCCCGGCGCCGTTGAAGCCGGGCAGTTCCGTGACGCAACCCGTCGGCGGGGCGAGGCCGGCGCGCACCGCCAGCGCTCCGATCACGCTCGTGACGGCGACGGACCCTCGGGCTCCTACCAGCCACACTCCCGTGCGCATCTGACCTCCTGTGGTGAGCCGGCCCCTGGGGCATGACGGTTCTCATCCGCCCGGCCGAGGCCGTGCGGTGCCGATGACATCACCGTTTCGGCCATCCGGCCGGAGAGGGATGTCACAGCGGGCATGCGTGGTGGGTGACGTGGAGAGGACGACCCCGCGGCGGGTCGAACCGGGGGGTTCGACCTACCTCCGCGATGAATCGTACTTTGTGCGGATATTACGGATATATGTTTCAGGAACATATTTTTTCGCCAGAGTGTCCTGGTGTAAGGACGGCCGGTCGGGAGGGGCGCCCGGACTGCCCGATCTGGGGATACCGGGATGGGGGAGACCGTCTCGGCCGGGCGCACCCCATACCTTTATGGGGCTTATGGGAAGTTTTGTCGGTTTCATTGGCCGGGTTTCGGTCCGGAGGGAAAGCGGACGTCACGGGCATCGGCGGGCATCGGCGGGTGTCGGCCGACAGGGGAGTGCGGGGCCGGGGGCCGTGGAGCCGGAAGCCGTGGGCCGCTCATCGTTCGACGGCGTTCGGCACGCTGCCGATCGGCCCCCGGCCGGCCGTCCCTGCGACGATCTCCACGTTCAGCATTAGGCAATATCGGACATTAGTAATCTACTTTGTAAAGGGCATCAATCGTAAAAAATAGACAAAAGAGACATAAAGGACTAAAGACAGCTCGCAGAACCCAAGGGTCCTGGAGGGCTGACGAGCTAACCGGCCGATGGCACCGCACGGGACCGGAATCCGGCGGTCCTGGATGAGGCCTTCGGGACGCCTCGGAAGACGCCGCCTGCCCGCCTGCCCGCCTGCCCGTCGAACGGAGGACGGAGACCGTGCGCCGTTCCACAAGGCCCTGGCGCGGGCCGGCGGCGCTCCGAGACGCCAGGGATGGGGGTGGCTACCGAAATGCGGGCTGGTGCTCCGGTCTTCAGGCCGGGGGTGAAGGCCCGCTCGGCCCACCAGGTGTAGGACACCAGGACGGCGCGGGGTTCGCCGTGGCGTTCTGCGATGGTGGGTTCGCCGGTGAAGTGGGCGACGTCGATGCGGTGGCCCAGTCGGTCTCGGAGTTGTCGGACACTCATCCGCTCAGCCATAAGGCAGGGCACCATTGGTGCCGTGCGGCTTCGTTACCGGTACCGGGTCTACCCCGACGCCATCCAGCGCCATACGCTGGCACGGGCGTTCGGGTGCGCGCGGACGGTGTTCAACGACGGGTTGCGCACACGCCGGGATGCCCACG
Source organism: Streptosporangium sp. DT93 (assembly GCF_049844535.1). NCBI lineage: Bacteria > Bacillati > Actinomycetota > Actinomycetes > Streptosporangiales > Streptosporangiaceae > Streptosporangium > Streptosporangium sp. DT93. The sequence goes on along the minus strand of NZ_JBNCLF010000023.1, from coordinate 36,883 downwards.
AGGCGGGCCTGCCGTACATCTGCGACGGTGACCTGTCCAAACAGGTCATCACACAGGCGAAGCAGACCGCCGAGCGGGCCTGGCTCGGTGAGGTGTCCGCCGTGGTGTTGCAGCAGGCGCTCGCCGACCTCAACACCGCCTACCGCACCTTCTTCGCCTCCCTGTCGGGCAGGCGGAAAGGCCGCAAGGTTGCGCCGCCCCGTTTCCGGTCGAAGAAGGACAACCGGCAGGCGATCCGCTTCACCAGGAACGCCCGCTTCGCCGTCACGGCGGGCGGGAGGCTGCGTTTGCCGAAGATCGGTGACGTGGCGGTTCGCTGGTCACGCGCTCTGCCGTCGGAGCCGTCGTCGGTCACCGTGATCAAGGATGCGGCCGGTCGTTACTTCGCGTCGTTCGTCGTCGAGACACCAGACGAACCTCTGCGCGAGGTGGCGTCCGAGGTGGGTATCGACCTGGGGCTCACGCACTTCGCGGTCACCTCCGACGGCCGGAAGATCAGCAACCCGCGTATCCTGCGGCGCGCGGCGAAGAAGCTCCGCAAAGCGCAAAAGGCGCTGAGCCGAAAAACGAAGGGTTCAGCGAACCGGGTCAAGGCGCGGGTGAGGGTCGCCCGCGCGCACGCCCGCGTGGCCGACACGCGCCGCGACTTCGCCCACAAGCTCTCCACGCAGATCATCCGTGACAACCAAGCGGTGTACGTGGAGAACCTGGCCGTGTCCGGCCTGGCCCGCACCAAGCTGGCCAGGAGCGTGCACGACGCGGGCTGGTCGGCCTTCGTCGCGATGCTGGAGTACAAGGCCGCCCGGTACGGGCGGACCTTCGCCAGGATCGACCGGTGGTTCCCGTCGTCGAAGCTGTGCTCGGCGTGCGGCACCGTCGCCGGGTCGATGCCGTTGAACGTCCGGTCGTGGATCTGCGCCTGCGGCGCGTCCCACGACCGGGACGTCAACGCCGCGATCAACATTCTCGCCGCCGGACGGGCGGAGAGGTTAAACGCCTGTGGAGGTGACGTAGGACCACCGCTCGCGGTGGTGGACGCCGACGAAGCAGGAAGCCTCAGAGGTGCCGCATGACGCGGCACCGGCTGAACCCCCGGCTTTTCAGGCCGGGGAGCGCGTCAAGCGTCGCGGCGCTGCATCAGCACGGCGCCCGCGATCACGACGACGGCCACCCAGACCAGGTAGACCGCGAACCCGCTCCACGGGCCCAGGGAGCCGTTGTCCTGGCCGGACACGATCAGCGAGCCGGCGTTCGTGGTGAAGTACTCGGCCACGGTCCTGCCCCACCCGCCCGGGAGCTGGCCCGCCACGGTGGGCAGCACCAGGATCAGTGCGATGGCCGACATGATCGCGCCCGGCGTGTGCCTGACCAGCGTGCCCAGTCCCAGCCCGAGCAGTCCGCACGCGGTCAGGTAGAGGGCTGCCCCGAGCGTGGAGCGCATCACCTCGCCCATCTCGATCGACGGCGGCCGGGAGATCGCCAGGCCGACGCCGACCGCTGCGGCCGAGGCGACCGCGCAGACGACCAGCGAGATCGCGACGAACACCACGATCTTGGCGGTCAGCAGTCTCATGCGCCTGGGCACGGCGATGAGGGAGGTGCGGATGCCCCCGGTGCGGTATTCGCTGGATATGGCCAGGACGCCCAGGGTGGCCATGGACAGCGAGGCGAGCATCGTACCGGCCAGGCTCATCGCGATCGCCTGGTCGGCCGGGACCGGCCCTGTGGCGGCGTTCTCGGCCGCGGCGTTGATGAGGGCCGACAGGCCCGTCATCAGCACGGCGGTGACGGCCAGGGTCCACACGGTCGAGCGGACCGAGCGGATCTTGGTCCATTCGGACCTGAAGATGTCGATCATGACGTGAACTCCAGACTGTCCTTGGTGAGCTCCATGTAGGCCGATTCCAGCGAGGGCTGCACGAATGTCAGCTCCTCCAGCGGGATGGCGGCCCTCGCGGTGAGCGTGCCGATCTCGAGCGGGCTCATCGCGGTCACCCGCAGGTGATCCGGGCGCGGTTCGCCCACCCTGATCAGCTCGGCCACCTCGGCCAGCCGGGGTGAGCGCACCCGTACGTACCCTTGCGAGCTGCGCCCGATGAACTCCTCGACGCTCGTGTCGGCGATGAGCCTGCCCTTGCCGATCACGATCAGGTGGTCGGCGGTCTGGGCCATCTCGCTCATGAGGTGGCTGGAGACGAACACCGTGCGTCCCTCGGCGGCGAGTTCGCGCATGAGGGTGCGGATCCACAGGATGCCGTCGGGGTCGAGGCCGTTGACGGGCTCGTCGAAGATCAGGATCTCCGGGTCGCCGAGCAGGGCCGCGGCGATGCCGAGGCGCTGTGACATGCCCAGGGAGAAGCCGCCGACCCTGCGCCCGGCCACCTCCCGTAGCCCGGTGGTCTCCAGTACCTCGTTCACCCGGGTCGCGGGGATGCCGTTGCTCTGGGCGATGGCCAGCAGGTGGTCGCGGGCGCTGCGCCCGCCCTGCACGGCCTTGGCGTCCAGCAGTACGCCGACTTTGCGCAGCGGGTGCCGCAGTTCGTGGTAGGGCCGCCCGCCCACGAGTGCCGAGCCTCCGGACGGGCGGTCGAGCCCGAGGATCATGCGCATGGTCGTGGACTTACCGGCCCCGTTGGGGCCCAGGAATCCGGTCACCAGACCGGGTTTGACGTCGAAGGACAGGTCCGTCACCGCGGTGGTGCCGCCGTAGCGTTTGCTCAGGTTCATTGCGCGAATCACGGTCATGGTTCCAGCGTGCCGTCGCGGGCGGCCGGTTTCCTCCTGCCGGGGAACGGTTCCCGGGGGAGGGTTCTGGGATCGCGCTCCTACTCCCCAGGGTGGATCAGGGCCGCCTCGTAGGCGACGATCACGGCCTGCGCCCGGTCCCTGACGCCGATCTTGGCGAACAGGCTCGTCACGTGGTTCTTGACGGTCGAGGGGGAGAGGGACAGGCCGGCGGCGATCTCCGGGTTCGAGCGGCCGCGGGCGATCATCAGGAGGATCTCCCGTTCCCTGTTGGTCAGCCCGGCCAGTTCGGCGGGTACCGCCTTCGGGCGTGAGGCGCGGACGAAGGTGCCGATGAGCCTGGTCAGCAGGCGTGGCGCGACGGCCGACTCGCCGCAGTGCACCACGCGTACGCCCTCGATCAGCTCCTCGGTGGAGATGTCCTTGGGCAGGAATCCGTCGGCGCCGGCCCTCAGTGCCGCGACCACGTTCTCGTCCAGGTCGAACGTGCTCAGCGCGAGCACCCGGACGCCCGGCAGTTCCGCGGTGATCAGCTCGGTGGCGCGTACGCCGTCCAGGCCGGGCATGTGCAGGTCCATGAGCACCACGTCCGGCCGGAGTCTTCTGCTCAGTTCGACGGCCTGCGCGCCGTCGGCGGCCTCGCCGACCACGTTCAGGTCGGGCTGGGCGTTCAGCATCAGCCTGAAGCCCATGCGTACCAGCTCGTGGTCGTCGGCCAGCAGGACTCTGATCATGGTTTCTCCAAGGGGATGCGGGCGTGCACCCGGAAACCGCCTCCCGGGCGCGGGCCCGTGGACAGGCGGCCGCCGCACAGGGCCACCCGCTCGGCCATGCCGCCGAGCCCGAATCCCGGTACGCCGGTCTCTCTGGCCAGGCCGTCGTCGACCACCTCGACCTCCACCGCGGCCGGCTCGTAGGCCAGTCGCACGTCGGCCCTGGCGCTGATGGCGTGTTTGCGTGTGTTGGTCAGCGCCTCCTGGACGATCCGGTAGACGGCGTGGTCCACGGCGGCGGTCAGCTCGACGGGCTCGCCGGTCACCGCCAGGCTGACGGGGAGTCCCGACGATCTGGCCTCTTCGATCAGTACGGGCAGCCGCTCCGCGTTCAGTCCTGTCGCGGCGTCCGGTCCTTCGTTGCCGTCGGCCCTGAGTACGTCGAGCAGCTGGCGCATCTCCGACATGGCCTGGCGGGCCGTTCGTTCGGCGCTCTCCAGGGCGTTTCTGGCGACGTCCTGCCCGGGGGGGAGCGTGGCCCGCGCTCCGCCGACCAGGGCGTTGATCACGGTGATGTGGTGGGCGACCACGTCGTGCAGTTCCCTGGCGATGCGCCGTCGCTCGGCGCTTACGGCTGCGCCGGCGGTCTCCTGCCTGGCGCGCTCGTTGAGTTCGGCCCTGAGCCGGACGAACTGGCCGATGCCCACGGGGGCGAGGACGCCGAGCAGGGATGCCAGCCAGCCGCCTGTTCTGGGGAGGGTCAGTTCCATGTCGATCGCGTAGACGGCGAAGACCGTCACCGAGGTGATCAGTGTCGGGCGGCCGGTGGTGTAGCGGCCCAGGCTGTAGTAGGCGACGCATGAGGGCAGGCCGAGGAAGGACAGCGAGTGCGTGGCGATGCCCACGGCGCTCAGGGTGGCCACCAGCCCGGTGGTGAGGATCGGCCGGTCACGTCTTGTGAGCAGGCACAGGGAGCTCGCCAGGTGGAGGGCGATGGCCAGGATCACCCGGGTGTCGCCCGGGACGGTCGCGGCGGCGGTGTCCGGGAGTACGGAGACCATGCCCAGGAGCACCGGGACGGAGAGCACGATCACCAGCGTCGTGTCGAAGACCCGGGGGCGTCTGAGGAAATGCGTGATCTTCATGGGGGTTCGTGCCATACGCACGCTGAAACCTCATGTCAGGTTGCTTCGCCGTGGGCCCGGACGGCACGGTGTCCGTGCCGGGTCTCGTCCGGGTGGGCCGTCGCCACTTCGTGGCGCGGGCCGATGCCGTCGAATGTCATTGAATGTCGTTGAATCCCGGCCGGCCGCCGGAACGGTTCTTCTCGTACCTCGTACGCCGAGCGGTCCGGGGGCCCGGCTCGTGGCGTACCGGAGCGGGCGGGGCCGCGTGTGACCTGCGGGCGGGGAGGTCGCGTCCGTGCGGGGCCAGCCTACCCGAGGTCACGCGGGGCCGAGGTCAGGCCCGTGGTGGGGCGTTCCCGGGGGAGCCGGACCGCGACCGGTCCGTGGTGGGGCCATGATCGGCCGGGGCGTGCGCGGCCCGGCCGTCGGTGCCGGCCTCGCATGCGGCGGGGGAGGTCTTCGCCGGCGGGCGGGCCGACGCGCCGCGCAGGACGCGAAGCATGATCTTCGGTGTGAGGAGGCGGGCGGGGGCGTCGATCAGGTTGAGGACGCGCAGGAAGGCCGCGCCGAGCACGGGGTCGGCGGTCGCGGCGGCGTGCAGCCTGTGGACGTAGGCGTTGACGAGGCGCACCTTCGGCGTGCGCCTTCCCTTCACTTCGGGGAAGCGCAGGTCGGTTCCCACCGAGATCGACCAGGGGGCGTCGATGATCCTGGCCGCGCCGCGGAAGAACCGCCGTGCGATCCTCTTGTCCCCGCGGCCGTCTTTGCGGTCGCCTTTCCGGGTGAGCAGATCGGCCAGGAGCCGCGCCTGCAGCGCGGCGACCGTCATGCCCTGCCCGTAGAGGGGGTTGAAGCTGCACAGTGCGTCGCCCACGACGAGGTAGCCGTCGGGAAAGCTCCGCAGCCGTTCGTAGCGGCGCCGTGTGCTGGCGGGGAAGCGCATTCTCACCGGCGCGTCCAGCGGCACCGCCGACCGCACGACCTCGCCGATCTGCGGCGCGGCCAGGCTGGTGGCGTAGCGTGCCAGGCCCTCGTCGTCGGTGGGCGGCTCCTCGCCCAGCATGCCGGCGAGGACCACGGCGAAACGATCTTCCTCCTGGGCTGCCACGATCCCGGTGCGGGGCAGGGCGGGGACGGCGTTGGTCAGGACGCCGGACAGTCCGTCGAGATGGTGGGACTCGCGCCGGTAGTTGCGGGTGACGTAGGTGATGTCGACGCGTACCTGCTCCTCGGGAGCGCACTCGTATCCCAGCTCGCGCAGCCATACGGGCGTCCGTGAGGCGCGTCCGGCGGCGTCGACGACCAGGTCGGCGCCGATGACCGACTCTGTGATCGGCTCTGTGATCGGCTCGCTCGTCCCTGTCGTGCGGGGCCGTACCCGTACCCCCTCGACCCGCTGGGAGCCGGGTGTCACGGTGAGGCCGACCACCTCGTGCCCGGGGAGGATGCTCACGCCGGGCAGTGCGGTGACGCGGGCCCGGACCGCGTGCTCCAGCAGGGGCCTGCTGACCCCGAAGGCCCTCAGCTCCGACGGCGCGCGGTGCATCCGGTGTCCGTCGTTGTACCAGTGGACCTGGTCGTGAAGGTCGATCAGCGGAGCCCCGAGGCGGGCCAGCTCCTCCGACAGGCCTGGCAGCAGTTCCTCGAACACCTCCCTGCCGCGGGCCAGCAGGATGTGCAGCTGGCGCCCCTGCGGTACCCCGCGGCGGGCGGTGGCCTCGTCCGGCAGCAGGTCACGATCGACGAGGGTGATTTTCGCATACCGTCCGGTCAGGGCCCGGGCGGCCAGCAGGCCGCCGATGCTCGCGCCGATCACGACAGCGGTGCCCGCATGTTCCATGGTCGGAGGGTACGCCGATCGGGCGATCACCGATACCGCCGTGGGGGGGGGGGGGGGGGGGGGGCGGGGGGGCGCCGCCCCCCCCCCCCCCGGGGGGGGGGGGGCGGGCGGCGCGGGGGGGGGGGGGGGGGGGGCGGGGGGG
>NZ_JBNCLF010000023.1:0-30306 GCF_049844535.1 Streptosporangium sp. DT93 | reverse complement strand
GCGGGGCCCGCATGTACCAGGGGCGGCGGGTCCCCCGAGCGGGCGAACCCCGCGCCGCGGGTTCGCGGTCCGGGCGAGGTCGCCCGGACCGCGAACGGCGTCGGCTACGAGGCGGTCATGCCCGGGTCCATCTCTGGGTGGCCTGGCCGTTGCACGTGGCGACGGTCACGGCGGAGGTGTTGCCGGTGCCGGTGACGTTGAGGCAGAGGTTGCCGGCGCCGCTGGTCACGGTGCCGTTGGAGTTCATGGTCCACTGCTGGTTGCTGTTGGTGTGGCAGTCCCACAGTTGCACGCGGGTGCCGGGGCCCGCGTTCGTGGGGGAGTCCAGGCATTTGCCGAGCAGTTGGAGTCTGCCGGAGCCGTGGCTGAAGAGCTGGTTGGCGTTGGTGTGGCAGTCGTAGATCTGCAGCTGGGTGCCGTTGGCGCTGGCGCTGTTGGGGGAGTCGACGCAGCGCCCGGCGGCCTCGTTGCGCAGGCGGAAGCTGGTCGTGGGGGTCGGGGTGGGCGTCGGGGTGACGGTCGGGGTGGGCGTCGGGGTGGGTGTGGAGGTGCTCTGGAACTGGGAGATGAACTTCCACACCTCTGTCTTGGTCCAGGTCTGGGCGCCGTTCTCGGTGTAGGTCCCGTCCACCGGGGCGGGCGTGTGGCCGTTGTCGTAGGCGGCCCAGACGACCGGGTATCCGGCCTGGCAGCCGGAGTAGGCGGTGACGACGTGCGTCCGGCTGCCCGAGGCCGGTTCGGGCGGGTTCTGGGCGGTACAGCCGTTGTTGCGGACGAATCTGTCCCGCAGCGTCCGTCCTTGCGAGATGTTGAGGACGCTGTCGGTGATGCCGTGCAGTCCCATGTAGGCGATGGGCTGGGTGCCGCCGCTGCATCCGCTGAGTTGCGCGCCGGCGAACACGGCGACCGCGCGGAAGACCGTCGCGCGGCTGCACGCGAGGGAGAAGCTCATGCCGCCGCCGTAGCTGAACCCCATGGCGAAACGCAGCGAGGGGTCGACGCAGAGGTCCGCCTCCACCCGTCGCATGATGTCGTCGAAGAGGGTGACGTCCTCGCCGTTGGAGTTGGCCCAGCCGTTGTTGAGACCCTGCGGCGAGATGAAGATGGCGGTGTTGTTCGACAACTGCCGCTGTCCGTAATAGGACCAGGAGGCTCCGCTGCTTCCGCCGGAGTCGACGTCGTTCATGGTGCCGTTCAGCCAGTGGATGCCGAAGATCAGGCGGTAGGGGGTGTTGTTGTTGTAGTTCGCGGGAATTCGCAGGATGAAGCTGCGATTCTTTCCGCCGGACTGAATGGTGTGTGTTCCGCTGCTCAGTGTCGGGTTCTTTCCGCATCCCGCGGTTCCCGCGAGCGCGGCGGCGGTGGTGGCCGAGGCTCCTGCGCCGCTGCTCATCGCCGCGTGCCCTGTCAGCAGGACGAAAGCCGCGGCGAGCGCCACGGTCGCGAGGACGGACCTATGCTTCACCATTTGTGATTCCTTCTGGCCGCAGGAACCGGACCGACGATAAAGGCATGTGTTGCGTTCCTTTCCATCAGTGGCATCGAATGCGCGGGTCCGCGAAACCGGAATCGGGGTGTGAGCGCTAACATGAATCAGGATTCATCGGTACGCCGTTTGCGCCGTACGGGGGTGGTGCAAGGGAGCAAATATGACCTGATCGCGGATGTCAAGCGACCTGCCCCGCGGTCCCGGACGCCGGGTCCGCGGGGCGCGCCCTTGTGTGCGCCGGCCAGGGAAGGCTCGCGCCCGCTCCCGGCGCACAGGATGAAACTTTCGTGGCCGGCAGGTCCCGCGTGCCGGGCGAAAGGCGGCGGCCCTCAATTATGATCATGGAATGCCGGAGTCACGCGCATTGCGTCCGGCCCATAAGTTTCGGAAGAGTTCCGATAATTTCGGCCGGCGTCGACCGGTCCTGGGTCGCGCGGGCCGCGGGCCTGCCGCGGTGGTTCAGTGACCCCGCCCCCGGCCGAGGAAGCACGACAGGAGCCGCCGGAAGTCGTGCGGGTGCTCGATCGCCGGCACGTGCCCGCATCGGCCGAGCACGTGCAGACGGACATCGGCCAGGTGTCCGAGCAGGGGCAGGGCCGCCGTCGTGAGCGGGGTGACCCGGTCCTGGGCGCCGTGGACGAGCAGCACGGGCGCGCGGATTCCCGCCAGCGTTCGCGCCGGGAGGGTGAGGTCGTCGGCCCAGCGTGCCCGGGGTGGAGGGAACAACGACGCGAACGCGGCCGCTCCCGCTCGCATCGCGGCCGCACGGGCGGCGACGGCAGGCTCGGTCACGAGCGCCTGGTCGAGGACGAGGCGGCCCAGCATGTCCCGTGCCCCCGCCGGGCCGGCGGGGGCGGCCCAGATCGCGTCGAGCTCGGCGGACAGCGGCGCCCCGGGGGCGCCCATCGTCGAGACCGCCACGACACCGGTGACCTGCCGGGGACGCGCGGCCGCCAGCGCCAGCGCCACGGCACCGCCCATGGAGTGGCCCACCACGGCGTAGTGCCCGATGTCGAGGGCGTCCATCAGGCCCGCGGCCTGCTCCGTCCACAGCCGGAGCCCGCCCCTGGAGCCCGCCGGGAGCGGTGTGCGGCCGAACCCCGCCTGGTCGGGAGCCACCACGTGCCAGGACGTGCCCAGCGCCTGTGCCGTCGCCGCCCAGGCCCCGGATCCGGTCGTACCGGGTCCGGAGCCGTGCAGCATCAGCACCGCGGGCCCGGTGCCGCTCTCGGTGACGTGGACGGGGGAGCCCTCGACGACGACGGTCCGGGGCGCCGTCACCGGGACGGGCCCGGTGTGCTCATGCCGGCGAGGATGCGACGGACTTCGAGAAGACCTCCATCATCGCCTTGCCGAATTTCGGCATGTCAGGCCACCCCCGGCAGGAGACGAGGTTGCCGTCCACGACGTCGGGAGCGTCGACGACCGTCGCGCCCGCGTTCTCCATGTCGCCGGTGATGGGGGGGAAGCACGCCGTCTTCCGGCCCTTCAGCAGCCCGTACACGGCCGGTACCTGCGCGCCGTGGCACACCAGCGCGATCGGGAGGTCGCGCGCGAAGAAGTGCTCGGTGATGCGCCTGACGTCGGCGTCGACCCGGATCCACTCGGGGGCGCGTCCCCCGGGGATGATGAGGGCGTCATAGCGCTCGACGTCGACCTCGGCCCAGGGCACGTCGACCGGCAGCTTCCGGCCGTTCTTCTCCACGTAGGCGTCGGAGTCGGGGTCGAACTCGTGGATGACCAGCTGAATGTCACGCATCGTCCGTGACGAGACGTCGACCTCCCAGCCGCCCTCCTGCACGCGATAGTAGGGATACATGGTGTCGAGCTCCTCGGCGGCGTCGCCGGTCAGGAGCAGCGCTCTGGGCACCTACTTCTCCTCGCATCTGGAGCGGGTGAGGTGGATCCGATCCAATCCGATCCGATTGGGTCAGCATTACCGGGCCCGGCCCGCCCGTCAAGTCCCCACCGCCATTCCCCGCGCGCCCTCGGCCTCGTCGAACAACCGCCGGAACCGCTCGCCGGACAGCAGGATGTGCCGGCGCATGGCGTAGGCGGCGGCGTCGGGGTCGCGCGTGGCGATCGCGGCCAGGACCTCCTCGTGCTCGGCCATGGCCAGGTGGGTGACCTGGGTGTCGTGCAGAAGCCGGAACAGGTGCACGTGCGCGTGCAGGCGGGCGAGCGCTTCGCGGATGACCTGGTTGCCCGCGCTCAGGGCGACGAGATCGTGAAAGGCGGCGTCGCGCAGCCCGAAGGCGCCGTAGGCCAGGGGCCCGTCGCCCCCCTCCAGCTCCTCCATCTCCTCCAGCATCCGTCGCAGGCCGGCCACCTGCTTCGACGAGGCGCGTTCTGCGGATCTGCGCGCCGCCGCCGGCTCGAGGAGCAGGCGGATCTCCAGCATGTCCTCGAATCGGTGACGGGTGATCTGGGGGGGAATGCGATAGCCGGCATGGGGCACGCGCACGACCAGGCCCTCGGCCTCCATGCGGTTCAGGGCGTCTCGGATCGGCGTCTGCGAGACCCCCAGCTCCCGGGCCAGGGCGTCGATCGTGACGCGGGAGCCGGGCTCGATCCGTAGCGACATCAGCTGCCCGAGCAGCGTGTCGTACACCTCGTCGGCAAGCCGGCCGCGAGATCTTCCGGGCGGCGTTCCGCCCGTCGTGGCCCCACGGCGCCGCGCGATCGTCGCTTCGTCGTCCATCGTGACGTGAGGTCCTTTCCTGCGTCTTCGGGAACGTGCCGGCGTCGGTCGTAATGCTGCTGGATGTTGACGCCCCCAACTCGGATCGTATAGGAAAGGTGGCGGATGCCGGCCATCCTTCACCCATCGCGGAACCGCCCGCCATCGCTCCGCCTCGATCAGTCGGTGCTCCCATGAGCATGCTCGACGTCCTCCTCGATTCTCCACCGGGCCGCAAGGGACCGAAGGACCTCTCGACTGCCTGAAGCCCCATTACATCGCGGCGTACTCGTGACGCCGGTCCGCGGGTCAGTCCCCGCGACGGCCGGCGGTACGCCTGAACGACCCGGCAACCGTCCGGAGAAGCACGCAGCAAGGCTTCACAGGTCCCCCAGAAAGCAGGCAAGAAGATGCGGTATCCCACGCGAGCAGGACGACTGTCCGTTCCTCGCCGAAAGGCGCAGCTGGCGATGGCGGCCATGTTGGTGGCCACGACCCTGGCGGCCTGCGGCGGCCAGGACGAGGGCGCGAAGGCGGGCGCCCCGAAGGCGCCGGCGGACGTCCCGGAGCTCACCAAGGACCCGCTGACCCTCAGCTTCATCTGGTTCGACTGGCCCCCCGCCCACGCGCTGGAGGACTTCGCGAACGCGGAGTACGCCAAGGGGCGGCCGAACGTGACCATCAAGGTCAACACCGTGCCGAACGCCAACTGGCACGACGCGATGTTCACCCAGTTCGCGGCGCACAAGACCGACTTCGACATCCCGATCCTGGACTCCCAGCACATCGGCGAGGCCGTGACGAACGGCAACATCCTCGACCTCACCGACTTCGTCAAGAAGAACATCGACGTCAAGGCCTACAATCCGTACCTCCTGGCGGCCTACGGCCAGTACCCCCAGGCCGAGACCGGCAAGCGCGACGAGAACGCCAGCCTGTACGGGCTGCCGCTGCTCGGCGACACCTGGACGATGATCTACCGCAAGGACCTGATCGGCGACAAGCCGCCGCAGACGTGGGACGAGATGATCTCGGTCGCCGCGAAGTGCCAGGCGGACAACCCCGGCGTCAGCGGCCTGGCCTTCCACCAGGCCAACGGCTCCGACGCCGCGGCCGTGACCTACAACACGGTCAACGGCGTCTACGGCGGCAACCTCTGGGATCCCAAGGCGCGCAAGATCGACGGCGTCATCAACGACACCGCGGGCCAGGAGGCGATGGACGTCCTGGTCAACAAGATGAAGCCGCTGACCGCCAAGGGCTCCGGCAACTGGTTCATCGACGAGGTGAACGCGGCGGTCGCCCAGGGCAAGGCGTGCATCGCGTTCAACTGGATCGCCGCGAGCGGCGGCCTGCTCGACCCCAAGCAGTCGACGCTCGGCACCTCGCGGGAGCAGATCCTCGGCAAGCTGGGTTTCGCCACCCTGCCGAGCCAGAAGACGAACCTGGTGCCTCTGGGCGGCATGGGGATGCACGTGTCGGCCTATTCCGCCGCGGCGAACCAGGCCGAGGCCCTGAACTTCATGAAGTGGTTCGAGCAGGCCGACATCCAGAAGAAGTGGGCCGCCGCCGGTGGCGTGCCGTCGCGTACCGACGCCCTGGAGTCGTCGGAGTTCCTCAACGCCGGGCCGTTCAACAAGGTGTACGCCGACTCGGTCTCGCGGATGCGGGACATGTGGAACGTCCCCGAGTACGCGCGCCTCGTCGACATCGAGAACACCAACGTGAACGCGGCCCTCAACGGCGCGAAGACGCCGAAGGAGGCGCTCGACGCCATCGCCAAGGACCAGCAGGGCGTCCTCGACTCCGGCAACCGCAAGGGCGGCGGCGGACTGTGAGTGACCCCGCCCCTCTGACGACCGGCCGTCCCGGGCGGGTGGCGTCCGCGACGCCGCCCGCACCGGGCCGGTCCCACCGGTTGAGCGACCGCGGGCTCGCCGTGGCCTTCATCTCCCCCGCGCTGCTGCTGTTGCTCGCCATGTCGGTGTTCCCGTTGCTGTGGGCGTTGTACCTGTCGTTCACCGACTACTCGGCCACCCGCGGGGGACCGGCTCATTTCGTCTGGTTCGAGAACTACACCGCCATCCTGACGTCGGCGCAGGTCCACCTGCGGGCCCTGACGACGTTGATCTACGTGGTCGGCGCGGTCACCCTGCAGACCGTGCTCGGTTTCACCATCGCCTACCTGATCTCACGGCGCACGCACGGGCGGGGAGTGCTGACCACCCTGTTCCTGGTCCCGATGATGCTGTCGCAGGTCGTGGTCGGGCTGTTCTGGCGGTTCATGCTCGACGCGCAGTTCGGCGTGATCAACAGCATGCTCGGCTCGCTCGGCCTGGGGCAGGTGGAGTGGCTCACCCGGCAGCGGACGGCACTGATCTCCCTGATCGTGGTCGACACCTGGCAGTGGACGCCGTTCATCATGCTCATCGCCCTCGCGGGCCTCACCGCGGTCCCCAGGTACCTCTACGAGGCCGCCTCGATCGACCGGGCGTCGGAGTGGTTCCGGTTTCGCACCATCACTCTTCCGCTGGTGTGGCCGCTGCTGCTCATCGCCGTGTTGTTCAGGGCCATCGAGGCCTTCCGGCTGTTCGACCTCGTCTACATCCTCACCAGCGGAGGTCCGGGGGTCTCCACCGAGACGTTGTCGTTCCACGTCTACAAGGTCGCCTTCCTGGGCTTCAACACCGGAACCGCCTCGGCGTACGGGATCCTCATGGTCCTCGTCGTCATCGTCCTCACGCAGCTCTACCTGCGCTACCTGAACAAGCTCAAGGAGGACTGATGGCCCTCTCCGTCGACGAGGCCGTGTCCCCGGGTCCCGTCCGGGATCACACGCCCCCCGCGCGCCGCCCCGGCGGCCGGGGCCGCTCGGTGCTGGAGGTCGCGCTGCTGGCCGTGCTGGCCGTCGTGATGCTCTTTCCGGTGCTGTGGATGATCGAGACGTCCCTCAAGGAGAACCGGGACGTCTACGCCATCCCCGCCAAGTTCTTCGACTTCACGGTCACCCTGGACCATTTCAGGGACGTGTTCGTCTCCTCCGGCGGCGGTCGTTCGACCTTGTCCGTCGCGTTCCTCAACTCCGTCGTGGTCGCCGGGGTCTCCACGGCACTGGCCACCGTGCTGGGGGTCCCGGCGGCCTGGGCCTACTCGCGCTTCGCCGTGAGGGCCAAGAAGGACCAGCTGTTCTTCATCCTGTCCACCCGCTTCATGCCGCCCGTGGTGGTCGTGATCCCGATCTTCCTGATGTACCGCCAGATCGGGCTCATCGACACCAAGCTCGGCCTGATCCTCATCTACACCGCGTTCAACGTCCCGTTCACGATCTGGATGATGAAGGGGTTCGTCGACGAGGTGCCCGCGGAGTACGAGGAGGCCGCCATGCTCGACGGCTACAGCCGCCTGCAGGCGTTCTGGAAATTCACCCTTCCCCTGCTCCTGCCCGGTATCGCCGCGACGGCGGTCTTCGCGCTCATCTTCTCCTGGAACGAGTTCGTGTTCGCCATCTTCCTGACCTCCGGCGACGACGTGCGGACGGCCCCGCCGGCCATCGCCGGCCTCATCGGCGGGACCACCGTGGACTGGGGTCTCGTGGCCGCCGCCTCCGTGGTGTTCGCCCTGCCGGTGCTCGTCTTCGCCTACCTGGTGCGCAGGCACCTCGTCGCCGGTGTGACGCTCGGGGCGGTGCGACGCTGATGGCGGGCATCGAGGTGACCGCCCTGCACAAGCGCTACCCGGACGGGACGGTCGCGGTCGAACACGTGGACCTGTCCATCGGCGACGGCGAGCTGTTCGTGATGCTCGGCCCCTCGGGGTGCGGCAAGACGACCACGCTGCGGGCCGTGGCCGGCCTGGAGAGGCAGACCACGGGCGACATCCGCATCGGCGACACGCTGGTCAACGACCTGCCGCCCGCCGAGCGCGACATCGCCATGGTGTTCCAGTTCTACGCCCTCTACCCGCACCTGAGAACCCGCGACAACCTGGCGTTCCCGCTGCGGGCCGAGGGACTGCCCAAGCAGGAGGTGCGCGAGCGGGTCGACGAGGCCGCCCGGCTGATGCGGCTCGGCCCGCTCATGGACCGGCGGCCGCACCGGCTGTCCGGCGGGGAGCAGCAGCGCGTCGCGCTCGCCCGGGCCCTGGTGCGGCGACCGCGCGCGTTCCTCATGGACGAACCCCTCACCAACCTGGACGCGGAGCTGAGGGCGGACATGCGCACGGAGATCAAGCACCTGCAGGGGGAGCTGGGCACGACGATGGTCTACGTCACCCACGACCAGGTCGAGGCGATGTCGCTCGGTCACAGGATCGCCATCCTCAACAAGGGCCGCGTCGAGCAGATCGGCACGCCGCTGGAGGTCTACGACCGTCCGGCGAGTCTTTTCTGCGCCGCGTTCATCGGCTCCCCGCCGATGAACCTGATCGAGGTGGAGGTGGCCGAGGGGAAACTGCGCGCCCAGAGCGGGCTGGCCCTCACCCCGCCGCCGGACCTGCCGCGCGACCGCCGCCTGGTCGCGGGCGTCCGGCCGGAGGCGCTGGAGGTCACCGAACCGGGGGCGGAACGTTCGGTCCCGGCCCGCGTGGTCTCGGCGGAGTGGCTGGGCGACGAGATCATCTACGTGGTCGACCACGACGGCCGGCGCGACGTACGGGTCCGGATGCCGCCGACCGTCCGTTTCGCCGCCGACGCGCCGGTCGGGCTGCGGCACACCGGCGGGCCTCCGCCGGTCTACGACGTGAGCACGGAAGAGCTGGTGGCCTGATGGGAACCGTGGCGGTGCACGACCTGTGCAAGTCCTTCGGCAAGGTCCAGGCCCTGGACGGGGTGACGCTGGAGGTGCCGGACGGCTCGTTCTTCGTCGTGCTCGGGCCCTCGGGGGCGGGCAAGACCACGACCCTGCGAGCGATCGCGGGCCTGGAGAGGCTCGACGCCGGGTCGGTGCACCTGGACGGCAGGGACGCGACCGGTGACACCCCGGCCGCACGCGACCTGGCCATGGTCTTCCAGAGCTACGCCCTCTACCCGCGGCGCACCGTGTACGAGAACATCGCCTCGCCGCTGCGGGCACGCCGCCGTTCCTCCGGCGAGGTCGCCGCCGCCGTCGAGCAGATGGCGGGCCTGCTGCACATCGAACGTCTGCTGCAGCGTCGTCCCGCGCAGTTGTCGGGCGGTGAGATGCAGCGGGTCGCCCTGGCCCGGGCGCTGGTGCGCAGCCCGCGCGCGTTCCTCATGGACGAGCCGCTGACCAACCTCGACCTCAAGCTCCGCGTCGAGATGCGCACCGAGCTCACCCGCATCCACCGCAGCCTCGGGGCGACCTTCGTCTACGTGACCAACGACCAGGTCGAGGCCCTGTCCATGGCCGACCAGGTCGCGGTCCTCAAGGAGGGGAAGGTGCAGCAGGTCGGAACGCCGGCCGAGGTGTACGAGCGTCCGGCCAACCAGTGGGTCGCGGGCTTCGTCGGGAGCCCGCCGATCAGCCTGCTGGCCTGCCACGCCGAAGGAGACCTTCTGGTCGGGGCGGAAGGCTGGACGCTGCCGCGGCCCCGCTGGAGCACGGCCGAGGACGGTCGCCCGCTGCTGCTGGGCCTGCGCGCGGAGGACCTGTCCGTCGAGCGGCGCGGGAACGCGTCGTTGCCGGGTGAGCTCTACGGCCTTGAGCCGCTCGGTGACCGGACGGTGGTCGACGTCCAGGTGGGAACGGAGATCCTCAAGGTCAAGGCACGCCCCACCGTCACCGGTACGCCGGGCGAGCGGCTGCTCGTCACGGTCGACCTGGACCGTGCGCACCTGTTCGACGCGGGCACCGGGCTGGCGCTGTCGGAGGCCGGGAGGTAGGTGGCGCGGGGCGTCGTCCTGCGGCCATGGCCACGTTCGACCCGCTCGTCGGCCTCGGCCCCGGCGAGGCCGTGTGACCCGTCCGTCGACGCGCGTGGCGTGATCGCCGAGGTCACGCCGGACATCACCAGGAACATCACAGGAGGCGGCGCGATGAGTGACCCGATGAACGTCCTGGCCCCCGAGCACCGGCGGCTGCGGATCGGCGACGCCTGGCGCGACGCCGCCGGCGGAGCCACCTTCGCCGTCGAGGACCCGGCCACCGGCAAGACCATCGCCGAGGTGGCGGACGCCGGCGTCGTCGACGGGCTCGCCGCCCTGGACGCGGCGAGCGGGGCGATGGCGCAGTGGGCGGCGACCCCGCCGCGAAAACGGTCGGAGTTGCTGACCGCGACGTACCGGGCACTGACCGGGCGGTCCGAGGAGATCGCCCGGCTGATAACGCTCGAGATGGGCAAGCCGCTCGCCGAGGCTCGGGGAGAGGTGGCCTACGGCGCCGAGTTCTTCCGCTGGTTCGCCGAGGAGGCGGTGCGCGTCGAGGGGCGCTACAACACCGCTCCCGCCGGCGGGTATCGCATCCTCACCGTGCCGAAGCCGGTCGGACCGTGCCTGTTCGTGACGCCCTGGAACTTCCCGCTGGCCATGGGCGCCCGCAAGATCGCTCCTGCGCTGGCGGCGGGCTGCACGACGATCACCAAGCCGGCGGCCCAGACGCCCCTCACCATGCTGTTGCTGGCCCGCATCATGGAGGAGGCCGGCGTCCCCCCGGGCGTCGTCAACGTCGTGACGACCGAACGTGCCGGCGAGGTGGTCTCGGCGCTGCTGGCCGACCGCCGGATCCGCAAGCTCTCGTTCACCGGGTCGACCGAGGTCGGGCGCGTCCTGCTACGGCAGGCGGCCGGCAACGTGCTGCGCACCTCCATGGAACTGGGCGGCAACGCGGCCCTGATCGTGTGTGCCGACGCGGACCTGGACGTCGCGATCGACGGTGCCATGGTGGCCAAGATGCGCAACATCGGGGAGTCCTGCATCGCGGCCAACCGGATCTACGTCGAGGAGCCGGTGCGCGAGGAGTTCACGGCGCGCTTCGCCGAGCGGATGGGCGCGCTCTCGGTGGGCCACGGTCTCGACGACGGCGTGCACGTCGGGGCGCTGATCGACGGGGCCTCGGTCACCAGGATCGACGAGCTCGTCGCCGACGCGGTCGGGCGCGGCGCCCGTGTCCTGGTGGGCGGTGAGCGTCCGGACGGGCCGGGCCACTTCTACCCGCCCACGGTCCTGGCCGACGTGCCCGGGGACGCGCGGATGCTGGCGACGGAGATCTTCGGCCCGGTGGCGCCGATCATCTCGTTCACGTCCGACGACGAGGTGATGGCGAAGGCCAACGACACCGAGCACGGCCTGGTCGGATACGTCTTCACCCGTGACCTCCGGCGGGCGCTCCGGTTCACCGAGGGGCTCCAGACGGGGATGGTCGGCGTCAACCGTGGTCTGATCTCGGACCCGTCGGCTCCGTTCGGAGGCGTGAAGCAGTCCGGGATCGGCAAGGAGGGGTCGCACGAGGGCATCCTCGAGTACCTCGACGTCACCTACGCGGCGATCGACCTGCCGTGACCGGCCCGCTGCCCCGGTTGCCCGCCGGGGACCACCGCGCCCCGTGCGCGCACGACCTGACCGGTCCCCACATCACCGCCGGCGTTCCAGAGAGGCACCGACATGCTTGAGACCGTCCGCGGACCACGCCAGCTGATAGTGGGCGAAGGGGTCGCGCAGAACATCCCGCGAGTGGTGGCCGAGTGCGGCTCGCGAGTCCTCGTCGTGACCGACCGGGTTCTTCTGGGGCAACCGGGCGTGGCCGAGATCGTGGCCGCCGTGCGGGAGAAGGCCGAGGTCGTCGGGGTGTTCGCCGACGCGACCCCGGACGTGCCACTGGCCGATGTCGCCCTGGCCGTCTCGGTCGCCGCGGAGGTGGACGCCGACGTGATCCTCGCCATCGGGGGTGGCACGGTGATCGACCTCGCCAAGATCGTCGGTGTCATCCGGCGCCACGGCGGGACGCCGCGCGACTTCTACGGCGAGTCGAAGGTGCCGGGGCCGACGATTCCTCTCGTCGCGGTCCCGACGACGTCGGGCACCGGTTCCGAGCTCACGCCCGTCTCGGTGCTGACCGACCCGGACCGCGAGCTGAAGGTGGGGGTCTCCAGCGTCCACATCGTGCCCGACTTCGCCATCGTCGACCCCGAGCTCACCTACACCTGCCCCGCGACCGTCACCGCCCACTCCGGCATCGACGCGTTCTGTCACGCGGTGGAGAGCTACACCGCGCGACCCCGGCCCCACGGACCGCGCGACCCGGTGGAGCAGGTCTTCCTCGGCCGCAACCCGATCACCGATCACTACGCGCTCCTGGCCGCGGAGCGGATCGCCCGCAGCCTGCCCCGTGTCGTCAGGGACGGAGGCGACAAGGAGGCGCGCGCGGACATGTCTTATGGGTCCATGCTGGCCGGGCTCGCGTTCTCCCACGCGGGCAACGGGGCTCCGCACGCCCTCCAGTACCCCATCGGCGCGGCCACCCACACGCCGCACGGCCTGGGCGTCGGGCTGCTGCTGCCCTACGCGCTGGACGCGGCCAGGGATGCCGTCGGCGACCGGCTGGCCATCCTCGCCGGGGCGTGCGGGCTCGACGTGACCGGCGCCTCGGACGCCGAGGCCGCGGACACGTTCCTCACCTGGCTCGACGGGCTCCTCGCCGACATCGGCATCCCCGCCACCTTGGCGGACATCGGCGTGGCACGCGCCGACCTCCCGCGCTTCGCGGAGATGGCCGGTGGCGTCACCCGCCTGATCCAGAACCATCCGGGCCCGACCGACACCGCCAGCCTGACCGCGATCCTCGAAGCGGCCTGGGCCGGGGACCGGACCCGGCACGTCCTGACTCCTGAGCGGAGACGGTGACGGGTCTTTCATCCGGCAAGACCCCGGCGGCCGCCGCCGGGAGGCCGGCGGCGGGGCGGATCGGGATGACGGGGGCGCCCACCGGTCGCGCTCGCGCGCGCCGGGACGGAAGGGATGCCCGCGGGCGGCCCGCCCGGGTCACGCCCGGTCTCCGCCACCGGGCACTCCCGGCCGACCGGTGGGCCGGTGATCGGCTCGATCCCGGTCACGATGGCCACGGTCGGTGAGGCGGTGCGGCGGACTCCCGGCGGACCGCCGGGCGCCGGGGAGGGGTGAACAGGCGATATGGCCGTCCGCGGCCGGAGACCGCCGGCACACGTCATCGCCGCCGCCGCGGGATGTCGACTGCGTCGACTGTGCAGAGACAAGTTTTCTGCGGGGAGCTGTTGACATCCCATATGTGAACCCTAAACACTTTGCGGAAATACAACAGAAACACGAATGCGCCCCGATCGTCGGCCCTTCATCGAGAACCGACCGCTCCATCGCCAAGCCCGCGGGGACGAAGCGCACGCGGAAATGTTAACGTTAACAGTTCTTCGTGCGCCCGTCGAAGCGCTCCATGTCCCTCAGGGCCCCGTCATGGAAACGCGGCTGTGACGTCGCCTTTCGCCGTCTTCTCGCCGATTCCCGGAAAGGACACCCGCGGTGTCCCTCGGGGGATTCGACCCGGAAACCCAGATCTAGTGATTGGACATCTCATGGCACTGATCATGGCGTCTGATGGGCATCCATCAGGACCGTCGCGCGGCATCCGGTCGCCACGCCGGTCACTGATCGCCCTCGTGGTGGCCGTGCTCACCGCGGTGACCGGCCTCGTCGTCTCCGCGCCGCCGGCCGATGCCGCCACCAGCCAGTTCCGGGGCATGAACTGGGCCGTGCTGGGTGACAACTTCAGCACCGGCACGCTCGTCGTGCAGGGCCTGAGCCAGTCCGACAGCAACGCGACGGTTCGGGCCAAGGCCAACTCGCTCTACGACAGCATGGAATACCTGATGGGGGTCAACACCGTCCGGCTGCCCATCAACACCCACACCGTGGCCAACACGACCTGGTGGAACGCCTACCGCGGCGCCATCGACGCCGCCACCGAGCGTGGATTCAAGGTCATCCTGGCCTACTGGGAGGACGGTGCCGCCTCCGGCGGCAGGATCACGAACCTCGCCGCGTGGAACACCATGTGGTCCAGTGTGACCAACACCTACGGCTCGAACAGCCACGTCTACTTCGAGCCGATGAACGAGCCGCACGGCTACTCCTCGGCGGAGTGGCGCAACGTCGCGGCGAACTGGCTCGGCTACCACACCTCGGCGGTGCCCGGCCGGGTGCTCATCGGCGGCACCGGCTTCAGCCAGGACCTGCGGGACATCTGCAACGACAGCCGCTTCAACGCGACGCTGCTGTCCTTCCACCACTACGCCTTCTTCTACGGCGCGATGACCTACGACGCCTTCCGGAGCCACATCCAGACGCGCCTGGGCAACTGCGCCTCCCGCGCGATCGCGACCGAGTACGGCGCGCCGATGTCCACCGGCCTCAACTACGGCGACCCGAACAGCACCGACAACTTCGTGCGCTACCTCCGCGCCGTGGCCCAGGTCATGCGGGACAACCAGATGGGTGGCACCTACTGGCCCGCCATCGGCGGCAAGACGGGCACCATCGGCTACGACTGGTACTCGATGTTCTCCCTGGGGGGCAGCGGCACCGCTCTCACCCTGACCACCCGCAACGGCTACGGCGCCAACCGGGTCCGGTACGGCTGGGGCGACGCCGTCAACGACTCCCCCCCTCCGCAGGCGTACAGGATCAACGTGCGCCACAGCGGCAAGGCCATGGACGTCCAGCAGCCGAACACCGCCAACGGCGCGCGCGTCGGCCAGTACACCTACGGCGGTAACGCGTGGCAGCAGTGGCAGTTCGTGGACATCGGCGATGGCTACTGGCGCATCATCAGCCGCCACAGCGGGAAGTGTCTCGACGTGGTGAGCGCCTCGACCGCCGACGGTGCCGAGATCGTCCAGTACACCTGCGGCATCGGCAACAACCAGCAGTTCCAGATGGTCGCCAGCGGCGGCTACTTCCAGCTCCGGGCGCGGCACAGCGGCAAATGCGTGGACGTACCGGCCGCGTCGACCGCGGACGGCGCGATCCTCAAGCAGTACACGTGCAACGCCGGCACCAACCAGCAGTGGTCGCGCACGGCCGTCTGACGGCCGTCCCGGCCTGACCGCGGATCCGCGGTGGAGGGGGCTCCGTCCCGGTTGGAGGGAGCCCCCGAAGGCGCGCCCGCGAGGTCGGCGAAGCCGCGCCGGAAGGGCGCCGCACGCCGGGGGCCCAGCGGCGGCCGGGCCTGATCGCGCCCGTCCCCGTCGCCGGGCCGGCGAGCGCCGCGGGATCATCCGAGCAGGCGCGAGCGGCGGATCCGGGCGTCCGGGTCCACGGCGTCGGCGATCGCCGCGGCCCGCCTCCGGACGTCGGCCGGCAGCGCGTCCGGCACGCCGGCCGAGCCCTCGGCCCACGAGCCCGGCGTCGAGCCGGCATCGGCGGCCGACCAGACGGCCCGTGCCCGGGCGAACCCCTCCTCGATCCGTTCGCGGGGGGACAGGTCGAGCGATGCGACCGCGTGGTAGACGAAGTCGCCCGGGGGAGCCACGACGGCCCCGGCGCGTCTGACCGGTGCGCCCGCCACGTGGCGGATCTCCATCATCACGATCGGGGTGTCGTGCGCCACGGCCGTCGAGAGGAGCGCCTCGGCGATGACGGGGGTCGACGCGTCGAGCCAGCGCGCGTCACCGATGGCCGGGGCCGCCGCGGGGGGATCGAGGTGGATCCTGGCGAGTCCCGCCGCGTCGGCCGGGCCCCAGCTGTCGAGGACGGGCTCCGCCGCCGCCCGCATCGCGTCGAGCAGCGGAGCCGCCGCGACGGGCCCGTCGGGGTCGGCGATCGCGAGGTGAAGAGCGACCCTGCCGCGCAGCTCCTCCGGGAACGGGGGCACGGGCGGCACGTGGAGCACCGAGAGGCTGCAGGAGACGCCGCCACCGGCCGTTCCGACGGTGCTCGACCATGCCGCGACGAGTTCCGGCAGCGCGTCGGCATGCCACAGCAGCGCTCCGGCGTGCAGGTCCGCCGCAGGGAAGAGGTCGAACTCCAGCGTGTGGGCGATCCCGACTCCCCCCGCTCCGCGAAAGGCCCACATCGCCGCTCGATCGATCTCCTCGGCGGCGTCGTCGGCGGCGGTGCGGAACCGCCCGCCGCCGTCGACGTAGCGGACGGCACGAAGTGATCCACTGGCGAGCCCGTCGCGCCGGACGAGCCACCCGATGCCGCCGCCGAAGGTGTAACCGGACACGGACACGCTCGGGGCCGAGCCGGCCAGGCCGAGCAGGCCGTGCCGTTCGGCGGCGGCGTTCACCTCGGACCAGGTCGCGCCGGCCCCGACCACGGCGACGCGCGACCCGGGGTCGATCGAGACGCCGGTGAGCCTCGACGTGTCGAGGAGGACCGCCCCGCCGCCCACCGGCGCGCCGGCTCCGTGGCCGGTCGCCTGCGGAACGATCTCCAGCGGCGTGCCCGACGACCGCGCGAGCGCGGCCACCTCGTCGAGCGCGGATGCGATGTCCTCGGGACGGGAGACGACCGCGACCCGCGCGGGTCGCTGCCTGGTGGAGGAGTTGTGGGGCCGGGTGGCGGCGGCATAGCCGTCTGAGTCCGCGTCGATGAGCATGTCACCCATCGTAGGCGAATAACGGAGGGTTTCCTCCGCTTCCAATGTCGTCCACGTGGATGGTCCGGTGGTTCGTCACCGTCCCCGTACGCCTGCCGGGGGATGCCGGGCTCGCGCGACGCCTCGTCCCCGGCCTCACGCGAGGTCGCGGAACAAGCGTCCGGCCGGGGTGCCGCGCGCCGTGACCGGCGTGCCGGGCTAACCGTGATCGGGTGCGATGCCGCGCAGGAACACCGCGCGCAGCTCGGCGGCCACCTCGGCCCAGCCGGGCACGTTCGACATCGGCTGCGCGAGCATCGCCCCGAAACGCACCACGGTCCCCGCGCTCACGTCCACGCGGACCGAGCCGTCCCGGTGGCCGCGCTCCAGGATCGCGCCCATGGTCCGCTGCATGCGCGCGCGCAGCTCCGCGGACTCGGTGCCCTCGGTCAGGGGCGCTCCGTGCAGCGGAAGCACCAGCTCGTCCCGGTGGGCGAAGGTCCGGCGGAGGAACCGGCCGATCGCGTCATGACCGGTGTCGCCGGACGCCAGCGCGTCCTCGGCCTCGGCCAGGATCAGACGATAGGCGCGGACCGCCATCGCCTCGAGCAGCGCCTCCCGGTTCGGGTAACGACGGTAGAGCGTCCCGATCCCGACTCCCGCCTCGGCGGCGATCTTCTCCAGCGGAACGAACCTGCCCTCGGCCAGCCCCGCGCGCACGGCCGCGGCGATCAGCCGCTCGGTGTTCTCCGCCGCGTCCTTGCGGAGCTTGCGCGCTCGCGTGGAGGTCATAGACACCACAGCCTAGCCTTCCGGCCGTGGCGGAGGTAGGAGATCCCGGCGCCGTCGCGGGCGCCGTACGGAGAAGCGGCCGGGGGTGTGCCGTGAAGGCGCAGGGCTCACGTTCGGGGGCGTCTGCCGATGTCTCCCACGGCGGCCGCCAGCCGGTCCACGTCGGCGGCGGAGGTGAACAGGGCCGGGGTGACGCGGACCGCGTCGCCGCCGCTCATGCCGGAGCGGGCGACGGTGAAGATCCGGTGGCGGGTCAGCAGGTCGTCGGTGATGGCGAGATTGTCGGCCTTGCCGGTACGCCCCGGGAGGCGGAAGGCGGTGATGGCGCCGTACATGCCCGGCTCGTCGGGGGTGAGGATCTGCGCGCCGAGTTCACGGACCTGTCCCACCCAGCGATCACGCAGGAAGCGCAGGCGGGCCTGTTTGACCTCGGCCCCCAGCATCCGGTGGAAGTCCAGGGCGGCACCCGCGGTCAGGATCGGCGCCACGTTCACGGTGCCCGAATGCACGCGTGAGCGGATGTCGGCGGCCGGGTAGGTCTCGTCGCCGTAGAGCGGGTCGATGTCGGCCAGGCGGTGGGAGCGGATGTAGAGGAACCCGGCGCCCAGCGGCACGCCCATCCATTTGTGCAGGGAGAAGACGGCGAAGTCGGCGTCCAGGTCGGCCAGGGTGAAGTCGAGCTGGCCCCAGGAGTGGGCGGCGTCCACGATCACGTCGACGCCGCGCCGGCGGGCCAGGGCGACGATCTCGCGAACCGGCACCACCAGGCCGGTCCGGTTGTTCATGTGGCTGAGCAGCAGCAGGCGCACCTTCGGATGGCGCTCAAGGGCGCGCTGATAGGTGTCCAGGACCGCCTGGCGGGTGGCGGGTTCGGGGATGACGACGCGCTCGACGCCCACGCCACGCCGGCTTCGCAGCCAGTTCATGGCGTACTGGCCGCTGTGGTAGTCCAGGTCGGCGTACATGACGGCCTGTCCCGGCCGCAGCCGCCGGTAGCCGCCGATGAGGTTCTGCAGCGCCTCGGTGCCGCCGCGGGTCAGTGCGATCTCGTTCCTGCCGGCGCCGAGCAGGGCGGCGACGCGGTCACGAACCTCGTTGGCGCGTGCCTCGTAGGCGGTGCGCAGCAGGTGTGAGCTGCGCTCGTTGAGCTGGTCGACGTTACGGTGGTAGGCCCGCCGTACCGGTTCCGGCATGATCCCGTAGTAGCCGTTCTCCAGGTTGACGAAGTCCGGGCTCACCGTGAACTGCCGGGCCACGGCGCTCCAGAAACGCTCGTCGCGGGCCAGTCGTTCCGCGACGATGTCGTGCGGCACGCTCAGCGTGCCGGCCGGGCCGGGGCCGGAGGCGGCCGGGTGCGGCACCGCCGGGCGGGAGACGGCGGGACCGGGCGGGGGGCGATGGGAGGCGGCGCCGGCCGCCAGCGCGCTCAGTCCGGCGACGATCTCACGTCTGGACACGGTCATATGGACTCCACCTGAGGTCAGCGGGATGAACGAGCGCCACGAGGAACCGTCGCGACGCGTCGGTGGTGCCGATGGTGGCCAGTGTCGCCGATGGCGACCCAGGTACACGCTTTTCTCTTTTCGTGTCGCCGAATACGGCGCGGACGAGCCGTGGCACGAATGAGAGGATGCGCGGGGAGCAACGGGGAAAGCACAGGAACGAGCAGCGAAATCATGTGATCACCACTGCCTCGACCGGCATGACGGACAACGTCGTCAGGTTTTACCGCATGCTTTGCCGTTACCGGGCGCGCCCGGCCGCGATGCGGGCATCATCACCGGTGATGCCCGCGATACCGACGCCCCGCCTTCGCCGCCCGGCCGCCCTCGGCGCCGGCCGCCTGGTGGCGCATGCGGTGGTCGTGGTCGCCGTGATCGTGGGCGTGGTGTTCGCGCACGGGGGCGCCTGCGCGGCGGCGCAGTTGTCGAATCCGACGACCGCGTCGCCGGTGCCGAACCGGACCACGCCCCTGGCGCAAGGCGCCGGCGGAGCCGTTCAGCCCGGCTCACGGTGCGTGCACCGGCAACTGCCGCCAGGTCAGCAGCACGACACCGAACAAGACCACTACTCGGCTGTCGCCTCGGCCGGTACGCCGACGTTCGTGGCCGCGGCCGTGGTGGCGGTATCGGCTCCCGGCGCCGACGAGGCCGCGCCTGCGGTGGCGGCCGCCGGTCGCCCTGGCGCCCCGTGCCGGGACAATCTCTGTGTGATGCGTATATAGGACGGGTTCTGTTTATTCAGTCACCCATTGTCCGTGAAGATTCCGCGGTCGCCTTGTCATGCCGCGAATCGTGTCATTCAACGAGGATTACCCCATGTCATCGCCAGTGATCTCCGCACGCCCCTACGAGGCGCCGCCCGTCGGTCGTCCCGCGCTTTGTCTCACGGTCGGCAATACGCCGCTGGCCTTCATCTCCGAGCCGTTCGTGCCGGGCGGCGGCGGGTTCTGGGCCAAGCTGGAGGGCTTCAACCCCGGGGGTATCAAGGACCGCCCCGCGTTGCACATGATCCGCCAGGCCCGGACCCGGGGCGAGCTCGTCCCCGGGGCGACGATCGTGGAGTCGACCAGCGGCACGCTGGGGCTGGGCCTGGCCCTGGCGGGAATCGTCTTCGGCCACCCGGTCACCCTGGTGGGCGACACCGGTATGGAGCCGCTCATGCGGCGGCTCCTGAGCTGCCACGGGGCACGGCTGGAGATCGTCGCCGAGCCGCACCCGGTCGGCGGCTGGCAACAGGCCCGCCGCGAGCGCGTGCGGCGGCTGCTGGCCGACATCCCCGGCTCCTACTGCCCCGACCAGTACAACAACCCCGACAACGTCGAGGCATACGCGGGGCTGGCGCACGAGTTGCTGGCCCGGCTGCCGCACATCGACGCGCTGGTGTGCTCGGTCGGCACCGGCGGCCACAGCGCCGGTATCGCCGCCGTGCTGCGCCGCCACTTTCCCGGCCTGCGCCTGGTCGGGGTCGACACCGTCGGCTCGGCCATCTTCGGCCAGCCCGACCGGGCGCGGCTGATGCGCGGGCTCGGCTCCAGCATCCACCCGCGCAACGTCGCCTACGACGCCTTCGACGAGGTGCACTGGGTCGCCCCGGCCGAGGCGGTGTGGGCGTGCCGGGCGCTGGCCGCCCAGCACTACGTGTCCGGTGGGTGGAGCACCGGCGCCGTGGCCCTGGCGGCTCGCTGGCTGGCCCGCACCAGCCCTGGCCGATGCGTGGTGGCCGTCTTCCCCGACGGGCCGTGGCGCTACTGGAGCACCGTCTTCGACGACGCGTTCTGCCACGCCAACGACCTGCTCGGGGTCGTCCCGGCCGACGAGCCGGATCTGCTGGCGCATCCGGCCGAGCGGGAGGTGCGCCGCTGGAGCCGCTGTACCCGCGTCAGCGACCCGCTGGCCGGTGCGCGATGAGGGGCCTGTGGGGTGAGTTCCGCTCTTTCGAGCGGCCGGTCCAGCTGCTGCAGATCAACCAGGCGGGCATCAACCTCGGCTTCTACATGCTGATGCCGTACCTCGCCCTGCACCTGTCGGCCGACGCCCATCTGACCGCCTGGACGATCGGGCTCATCCTGGGTCTGCGAAACGCCAGCCAGCAGGGGATGTTCCTGATCGGCGGCACTCTGGCCGACCGCCTCGGCCACAAGCCGATGATCATGGCCGGGTGTGCGTTGCGCACCGTCGGCTTCGCCCTGTTCGGCCTGTCCGCCACGGTGCCGCCGCTGATCGTGGCCGCCGTGGTGACCGGACTGGCCGGGGCCCTGTTCAACCCGGCGGCACGCGCCTGCCTGGCCGCCGAGGCCGGCGAGCGCAAGGTCGCGGCGTTCGCCGTGTTCAACGTGTTCTACCAGGGCGGCATCCTGGCCGGTCCGCTGGTCGGGCTCGCGCTGCTGCGCGGCGGCTTCACCGTGGTGTGCCTGACGGCCGCCGCGGTCTTCGCGGTGCTGACCGTGCTGCAGGGACTGTGCCTGCCGGCCCGGCGCGCCGTGGACCGGCAGCGCCCGCCGGTGCTGCGCGAATGGCGCCAGGCCTTCACCGACCGCGCCTTCGTCTCCTTCTCGGCGGCGATGGTCGCCTCGTACGCGTTGTCGTTTCAGATGTACCTGGCACTGCCGCTGCAGGTGCAGCACCTGGGCGGCGGCCAGACGGCGGTGATGGCGCTGTACGGGATCTCGGCGCTGCTGGGCGTCACCGCCCAGGTGCGGCTGACCGCGTGGTGCGCGGCCCGGTGGAGCCGTGGGCAGGCGATCAGCCGCGGCCTGGTCGTGATGGGGGTGGCGTTCCTGCCGCTGGCCGGCGCGGTGTACCTGCCGTTGCCCTGGCCGTGGGCGCTGGTCCCGGTGGTGGTGTGCACGCTGCTGCTCACCGTGGGCACCCTGGTGGTCTTCCCGTTCGAGATGGCCACCATCGCCGACATGGCCGGAGAAGAACTGATCGGCACCTACTACGGGCTGTACAACCTGGCCTGCGGCATCGGCATCCTGGCCGGGAACCTGCTGGCCGGCGCGCTGGTCGACGCCGCCCGCGGCGACGGCCCGGCCGCCCTGCCGTGGCTGTTGCTGGCCGCGGCGGGGCTGGCCTCGGCGGCAGCCGTCAGAGGCCTGGACCGGCGCCGGTGCCTGCGTGGCCCAGGTCGGCAGGCCGTCACCACCTGAGCCGCGAACGCCACGGCGAGACCAGGCCGCCGACCATGCCGTACGCCCCGGTTCCCGTCGCGAGATCACTGCCGTCCCTTATGCGGTTCATCGTTCGCTTAGGGCTGCTTTAGCAGGCGTCGTTAGCGTTCCGACACGGAAGGCCGACGTGGGATCCGCGGCGCCGCCTCAGGCGGCGCCGGACCGGACCGCCCGACGACGACGCGCACGGCGCGGACACGGCTCGATGGAGGCAGCATGGGGGACATCCCGGTACGTGTTCTGTCCGTGGGGACGGCCCTGCCGGGCCCTCCCATCGACACCGCCGCACTGGCCGAGCGGTTCGGCATGGACCATCTGTGGCGGCAGTGGGTCGACACCTTCATCGGCACGCGGACCCGGCACCTGGCGGTCGACCTGACGTCGGGCGAGCGCCGCCAGGACCTGGCCGGTCTCGGGGAGCTCGCGGCGGCCCAGGCCCTCGACCGCGCCGGCGTCTCCGCCGCGGAGATCGACGTGGTGGTGCTCGGCACCGCCACGCCGGACACGCTGATGCCGGCCACCGTGAACGTGATCGCCGACCGGCTGCGCATCGACGGGGTGCCGACCTTCCAGCTCCAGTCGGGCTGCTCGGGAGCCGTGCAGACCTTCGACGTGGCGGCCGCGCTGCTGGCCACCGGCCGGTACCGGACCGCCCTGGTGATCGGGGGGGACGTCATCGCCAAGCACTACGACGTCAAGGCCGACCTGGCCGCGCTGCCGCCCGACGAGGTGGTCAACTACGTGCTGTTCGGCGACGGCGCGGGCGCCGCGGTGCTCGGCACCGGGGACCACCCCCGGGCGCCGGTGGTCCGGTCGGTGCTCACCAGGCTGTCGGGCCTGGACCGGGCCCCCGGCCAGATCCTGCGGTGGTACGGCCTGGCCGACCGCGGCAGCGCCGAGGCACCGGCGAGCGAGGACTACAAGGCCATCGAGAGGCTGGTACCCGTCCTGGCCGAGGAGGTCGTCGAGGAACTGCTCGACGACCTCGGCTGGGAACGGGACCGGGTCGACTACCTGCTGCCCCCCCAGCTGTCCGTCACCATGACCGGCAAGATCGCCGAACGGCTGGACCTCTCGTCGGCCAAGGAGATCTCCTGCGTCGGCGAGACCGGCAACAACGGCAACGCCCTGCTGTTCTTCCAGCTCGACCGCCTGCTGTCGGAGATGACGGCGCCGTCGCGCGCGATCGCGGTGGCCGTCGAGTCGAGCAAGTGGATCAAGGCCGGTCTCGCGCTGGAGTGTGACCGGTGACGGCCGGGATCTCGCGGGCGGAGTTCCTGGACCTGCTCCAGGACGAGATCGGGCTCGACGTGGACGCCGACGACCTGGACCGCCCCTTCGACGACCTGTCCGGCTGGGACTCGGTGCGGCTCCTGGCGATGCTCGTCCTGCTGGAGAGGCGCCTTGGAAAGCCGCTGTCGCTGCCGGGTCTCCTGGACGCGGCGAGCCTCGAATCGATCTACGAGATGGTGAACCGTTGACCGAGCAGCCCTTCCCCACCCAGCGCCGTCACACCCTGTTCTTCCTCGACCAGATCCGTGACTTCTCACCGGTCTTCCTCGACACCGAGGTGGACGCGACGGCGATCGTCGCCGGGCGCGAGCGGGCGCGGCACGCCGGTGAGCGCCGCTCCGTCGTCTCCTACGTCGTGCACGCGGCCGCGGGCGTGCTGCGCAAGCACCCGGAGGCGAACGCGGCGATCCACGGCCGCCTGGACCCGGTCGTCGCCGTCTACGACACCGTCGCCGCCAAGGTCACCCTCGACAGGACGCTGGACGGCCGCCGGGTCGTGCTGGCGACGGTGATCCCCGGCCTGGAGAACGCGAGCCTGGCCGACGTCCAGGCGCACCTGGACCGGGCGGCCGGGGCCGACCCCGGCACCGCCGAGGAGTTCGCCGGCATCCGGGCGCTGCGGAGGCTGCCGTGGCAGGTGGCGCTCGACCGGTTCCGCGAGGCCGCGGCACTGCTCGACCGGCGGCCCGCCCTCACCGGGACGTTCAGCGTCACCTCGCTGGGCCACCGGGCGGTCGACGGCTTCCACTCCGTCGGCGGGACCACGATCACCCTGGGGGTCGGCCGGATCGCCGACCGCCCGGTCGTCCGGGACGGCGCGATCACGATCGCCCCCGTCATGCGGCTGTCCCTGGCGTTCGACCACCGCGTGATCGACGGCGCGGAGGCCGCCGACGTGCTCACCGAGACCAAGGACGCGCTGGAGGGGTACGCCGAATGAACGACCTGTCCGAGCTCAAGCGGTTCGTGGTGGCGCACGCGATCTCGCAGAACCTGCCCGCCGGCCACTACACGAGCCTGCTGGAACGGATCACCTCCGACACCGGCGACGAACCGGGGTCGTGGGCCCATGAGTGGATCCGCGCGGGGGAGGAGGCCCAGGCCGCGGGCGAGACGCTGACGGCCTGCCAGTACTACACCATGGGACGCTTCCCGTTCGTCGACGGCCCGGGCCGCGCACGGGCCCTCGCGCTCTGCGTCGAGGCGTTCGATCGCTGGCGGCGCGAGCAACCCGGGATCGAACCGGTCACCGTCGAGGTCGGCGGGATGCCGGTCAGGGTGTGGGCCGCGGGCCTGTCCGCCGAGGAGCCGCGCCCGCTGCTGGTGATGACCGGCGGCATCGTGAGCCCCAAGGAGCAGTGGGGGCCGGTGCTGCCGCAGATCGCCGCCTTCGGGATGGCGGGGGTGGTGGCCGACCTCCCCGGCGTCGGCGAGAGCCCCCTGCGGTACGGCCCGGACGGCCGGCGGCTGTTCACGGCGATCCTGGACGCCCTGGACGGGCGGGCGAAGGTGTCCGAGACGTACCTGCTCGCGCTGAGCTTCAGCGGGCATCTGGCGATCGGCGCCGCGCTGCGCGACCGGCGGATCCGCGGCCTGGTCGGCAACGGGACCCCGATCCACGACTTCTTCACCGACACGGCCTGGCAGGCACGGGTGCCGAAGGTCACCAGGGACACCCTGGCGCACCTGGTGGGCGTGCCCCCCGGGAAGGTGTTCGCGCACGTCCGGGACTGGGCGCTCGACGACGAGAGCCTGCGCGACCTGGACGTCCCGTTCGCCACCGTGAGCGCGACCCGGGACGACGTGATCCCGCCCGGGGACACCGAACGGCTCAGGCGCTGCGTACGCGACCTGAGGCTGATCGAGCACCCCGACGTGCACGGCGCCCCGTCCCACCTGGCCGAGACCCGGGTGTGGAGCCTGCTCGCGGTGCAGGAGATGCGGCCCGACGCCGACCCCCGGGTCACGGCGGCGCTGACCGCCGCCCTGGACGCGGCCCGCGCGGGGGCGGGCCGGTGACCGCGACGCAGACCGCGGCCAGGGGCGACTGGCTGCGGCAGTTCGCCCCGGCCGCCGCCGGCGCCCCCTGCGTGGTGGTGTTCCCGCACGCCGGAGGGTCGGCCGGCTTCTTCGTCCCGCTGGCCCAGGAGCTCTCGCCGGCGGTGCGCGTGCTCGCCGTCCAGTACCCGGGCCGCCTGGACCGGCGCGGCGAACCGGCCGTCGAGGACCTGCGGGAGCTCGCCCGCCGGATCGCGGCGGTGGTCGCCGACGAGGGGCCGGCCGCGCCGCTGGCCTTCTTCGGGCACAGCATGGGCGCCCTGGTGGCGTTCGAGACCGCGCTGCTCGGCGAGCGGGGCCTGGGCGTCGCCCCGGACCTGCTCTTCGTCTCGGGCGGGCGCGCCCCGGCCCTGACCCGGGTCGACCCGGCGATCCTGCGTGACGACCACTCCCTGGTCGCGGAGGTCGTGCGCCTCGGCGGGACCTCCCCGCGGGTGCTGGAGGACGAGGACCTGCGCCGTCTCGTCCTCCCCGCGCTGCGCGGCGACTACCGCGCCCTGCGGGCCTACGTCCCGGCGCCGGGCGCGCGGGTCGGCTGCCCGATCGTGGCGCTGGCCGGGGACCGCGACCCGCTGGCGGCCGTCGCCGACGTGGAGCGGTGGCGCGACAACACCTCCGGCCGCTTCCGGCTCAGGACCTTCCCCGGCGATCACTTCTACCTGACCCCGAGGTCGCGGGACGTGGCGGAGACGGTGTGGCTGGCCCTCACCGGCAGGGACTGACCCGCCGCCCCCACCTCGCCGGCGCAGCGCCGCACCGGCACGGCACCGCGTCCCCGACACGCACCCCCACGGCCCCGCGTTTCACGACACCGCGTTTCACGACAGCGCACCCCACGACGGTGCACCCCACGACGGCGCGTCCACGACACCGCGTCCGCGGCCTCGCACGGCCATGCCGTCATGCCGTCATGCCGTCACGAGCGAGAGTGAGGCAGTAGTTGAGCAGCGACGACCAGCAGGTGTCCCCGCCGATCGCGGTGATCGGAACAGCGTGCCGCCTGCCCGGGGCGCCGGACCCGCGCGCCTTCTGGCGGTTGCTCGACGAGGGGCGCGACGCCGTCCGCGAGATCCCCGCCCATCGGGGCTCCTCCGCCGTCCTGGCCGACCTCGCCCGGGACAACCCGGGCGTCCGCCACGGCGGCTACCTCGACGACATCGGCGGGTTCGACGCCGCGTTCTTCGGCGTCTCACCGCGCGAGGCCGCGGCGATGGACCCGCAGCAACGGCTCGTGCTGGAGCTGGCCTGGGAGGTGCTGGAGGACGCGGGCCTGGTCCCCGCCACGCTCTCGGGAAGCGAGACCGGCGTGTTCGTCGGCTCCATCGCCGACGAGTACGCCGCCCTGTCGCGCGCCTCGGCGATCGGGCGCCACACGCTCACGGGGACGACCCGGGCCATCATCGCCAACCGGGTGTCCTACGCCCTCGGCCTGCGGGGGCCGAGCATCGCGGTGGACACCGCCCAGTCGTCGTCGCTGGTCGCCGTCCACCTCGCCGTCGAGAGCCTGCGGCGCGGCGAGTCCCGGCTCGCGCTCGCCGGCGGCGTGAACCTGATCGTGGACCCCGCCGGCACCGCCGCGGTCGCGCGCTTCGGCGGGCTGTCCCCGGACGGGCGCTGTCACACCTTCGACCGCCGGGCCAACGGTTACGCCCGCGGTGAGGGCGCCGGGCTGGTGCTGCTCAAGCCGCTGGACGCGGCGATCGAGGACGGCGACCGCGTCCACGCGGTGCTGCTCGGGAGCGCGGTCAACAACGACGGCACGACCGACGGGCTCACCGTGCCGAGCGCGGAGGCGCAGGCCGAGGTGATCCGGAAGGCGTGGGCGGCCGCCGGGGTGTCGCCGTCCGACGTGCAGTACGTCGAACTGCACGGCACCGGCACGCGGATCGGGGACCCGGTGGAGGCCAGGGGACTCGACCTGGCCCGCGACGGGGGCCCGGTACTGCAGGTCGGCTCCGTCAAGACCAACATCGGGCACCTGGAGGGCGCGGCCGGGATCGCCGGCCTGCTCAAGACCGTCCTCAGCGTCGGCGAGCGCCGGCTGCCCGCGAGCCTCAACTACTCCGAGCCGAACCCGGACATCGATCTGGACGCCCGGCGCCTGGCGGTACGCGACCGGGGCGGTGCCTGGCCCCGCCAGGACGAGCGGCTCGTCGCCGGTGTCAGCTCGTTCGGCATGGGCGGGACCAACTGCCACATCGTGGTGGCCGAGGCGCCCGGGCCGTACGGGCGTGCCGAGGTGTCCGGGCGTCCCGGGGCGTTCAAGCCTTCCAAGGCGTCCGGCGCGTCCGGGACGTCCGGGCCTTCCGAGGCGTCCGAGGCGTCCGAGGCGTCCGGGGAGCCGGACGCCCGCGCGCCACGCGTCCCCCTGGTGCTCAGCGCCAGGACCGAGCCCGCGCTGAGGGAGCAGGCGGCGCGACTGCGGGACCTCGTCGCGGAGGACGGCGAGATCCCCGCCGGGGTGCCGCGGAGCCTGGCCGTCACGCGGACCGCGTTCGAGTGGCGCGCCGCCGTCACCGGTGACGCGCGGGCCGGGCTGGAGGCGCTGGCCGGCGGCCGTGCGGCGGCCGGGGTGGTGACGGGACGGGCCGTGAGCGCGCCGGTCGCGGTGGTGTTCCCGGGACAGGGCAGCCAGCGGCCCGGCATGGGGCGCCGGGCGTACCGGGACCTCCCGGTCTGGCGGTCGGCGTTCGACGAGGTGGCCGCCGCCCTGGACGAGCGGCTGCCGCGCCCGATCAGGGACGTCGTCTGGGCCGAGCCGGACGGCGCCGAGGCGCGGCTGCTCGACCGGACCGCCTTCACCCAGCCGGCGATCTTCGCGGTCGAGGTGGCGACCTTCCGCCTGCTGACCTCCCTGGGCGTCGAACCGTCCTTCCTGGCCGGTCACTCCATCGGGGAGGTGGCCGCCGCGCACGTCTCGGGCATCCTGGACCTGTCCTCGGCCGCGGAGCTGATCGTCGCCAGGGGCCGGCTGATGGAGTCGCTGCCCGCGGGCGGCGGCATGCTCGCCGTGGGCGCCGGGGAGGCGGACGCCGCCGAGCTGATCACCCTGGCCGGCGGGACCGCGGTGATCGCCGCGGTCAACGGCCCGGAGTCCGTGGTCGTCGCGGGCGGGACGCGCGCGCTGGAGGAGGTCGCCGCGCTCGCCGCCGCGCGAGGACACCGCACGCGCGGGCTCCCGGTGAGCCACGCGTTCCACTCCCCGCTGATGGAGCCGATGCTCGACGACTTCCGGGAGGTGCTCGCCGGGATCCCGTTCGGCAGGCCCCGGATCCCGTTCGTGTCCACCGTCACCGGCGAGCTCGTCGAGAGCACCGGCCCGGAGTACTGGGTGGAGCACGCCCGCCGGCCGGTGCGGTTCGCCGACGGGCTCACCCGGCTCCGGGAGCTGGGGGCCGGGATCTTCGTGGAGGCGGGTCCCGGGGCGACCCTGAGCGGTCTCGGCCGGGAGGCGCACGGCGGGGAGGCGGCGTTCGTGCCGGTCCTCGGCAGGCACGACGAGGTCGAGGTCGCCGTCGGAAGGCTGTTCACCGCCGGCGCGCCGCTGGACTGGGACGCGGTGTTCCCGCCTGGCGGTCCCCGCGCCGCCCTGCCCACCTACCCGTTCCAGCGCGAGCACCACTGGCTGGACGCCGTTCCCGCCCGGGAGCCGGACGCCGTCCGAGAGCCGGACGCCGCCGGGGACCCGGCTCCCGTCCGGGAAGCCGCCCTCGTACGGGAACCCGTCCCGTCGGCACCCTTAGTCCCCGCCGGGACCGGCGGAGCGACCGGAGCGGTCGGAGCCGGAACCGGAGCCGGAGCCGCCGGGGCGGCCGACGTCGAGCGGCGCGTCCTCGACGAGGTGGCGGCGGTGCTGGGTTTCTCGGATCCGGCCCGCGTGGACCGGGACGCCACCTTCAAGGACCTCGGCCTGGACTCGCTGGGCCTGGTCGAGCTGCGCGACCGCGTCGGCGCCGCCCTCGGCGTCGGCCTGCCCGCCGCCACGCTGTTCGGCCACCCCACCACCGCCGCCCTGGTCCGGCACCTGAGCGGCGGCACGGTTCCGGACGCCCACGACGCCGCGGTCGCCCCGGCCGCCACGGTGGGTCACGACGACCCGGTGGTGATCGTGGGAATGGGGTGCCGGTTCCCGGGTGGGGTGGCCTCGCCGGAGGAGTTGTGGGAGCTGGTGGTGTCGGGGACGGACGCGATCGGGGAGTTCCCTGCGGATCGGGGCTGGGACCTGGAGGCCCTCTACCACCCCGACCCCGAGCGTCCCGGCACCTCCTACACCCGGCACGGTGGTTTCCTTCGGGAGGCGGGGGAGTTCGACGCGGGGTTCTTCGGGATGAGTCCGCGTGAGGCGCTGGCGACCGATCCGCAGCAGCGGTTGTTGCTGCAGGTGGCGTGGGAGGCGCTGGAGCGGGCGGGCATCGACCCGCTGTCGCTGAGGGAGAGCGACACCGGCGTCTTCGTCGGCGCGACCGCGTCGGACTACACGCCCCGGCTCCACGAGGGCGACGGAGCGTCCGACGGTTACCTCCTCACCGGAGGCAGCATCAGTGTGGCGTCGGGGCGGATCGCGTATGTGCTGGGGGTGCGGGGGCCGGCGTTGACGGTGGACACGGCGTGTTCGTCGTCGTTGGTGGCGTTGGATCTGGCGGTGCGGTCGGTGCGCTCGGGGGAGTGTTCTTTGGCGTTGGCCGGTGGGGTGGCGGTGATGGCCTCGCCGGGGATGTTCGTGGAGTTCTCCCGTCAGCGGGGCCTGTCGGCGGATGGGCGGTGCCGGGCGTTCGGCGCGGGGGCCGATGGCACGGGGTGGGCGGAGGGTGTGGGGGTGGTG
>NZ_JBNCLF010000022.1:0-126996 GCF_049844535.1 Streptosporangium sp. DT93 | reverse complement strand
CTACCGTCGTCAACAGGCCGCACTCACCGCTGCAGAAACCAAGTAGCCGAGTCTCCACGAAACCCGGCGCGGTTCAACTTCCCGCTGGCGCAACGTCAAGGATGCCGGGTCGTACTGCGGCCGCGCTGTGGCCGCCGACCCGGCTTCGGGCGGGAAGCCGGTGAGTACTTCGACGATATGGTGTTCCCACCAGCGAGCCTGCTCGACCACGGCCGCAGGCAGGCCCTCCAGCAGGCCTTGTGGCGGTAGCGGTGCCCTGGTCTGGGAGACGACGGCGAAGCCGGGGACGCGAAACAGTTCAGCCCAGGTGTAGGTGACTTCGCCTCCCACCACGTCGGTCAGCTGAACGTGGTGCTCGAACACGCCCGTGACGGTGCAGGTTCGATCTGCCAGACGTACCTCATCACCTATCCCAAGCCGCACGGGCCGGGAGACACTCATGGGGTGTCCGTGCGGGTGTGAACCAGGGAGTGGCCGCTCAGCGGGGCCGAGACGAGATCAGTGGTGAGTGCTCCGGTCCATATCAGGTGGAAGAGTGCTGGAAGCACGGCGATGTGCTCGCCGACGGCATCGACTCCGTGCAGCAGGGGTGTGGGCGTTGCGAAGGCCTTCAGCAGGCGCGGGCGGTGACCTTCGTTGTCGTATCGAGGGTGGCGATAGCCTGCGATCCATCGCATGTTCGCCGCCAGCACCGGGTCAAGGACGCCGACCTGCCGATAGATCCATCCCACCGATGCGCACGCCGCGACGATCACCGCGTTGGTCTGCGTGTCCTGAGGAGCGGTGAGATCATCGGGGCACAGGTCGATCACCACGCCTGTACCGTCGCGCAGCCTGGCGAAGAAGTCCGGGGTGTGCCGGCGCACGTCACCGTTGGCTGACCAAAGGAGCCAGAAGGGGTGGCAGGAAAATCCGGTGACGGTGGGAGAGAAGTCGAGCATCATCAGCTGATCGCGCTTCAGCCAGGATTCGAACGCGACATGTTCGCCGGTGGTGGCAGACCACCACATCCCTGGGAAGTTCGACTGGCCTGGCCTGGAGGGGAGCGTCCGCACCGGTGGCGAGTTTTCGAATCTCGCGCTCCAGCTGCGCATCAGTGGCTCTTGGTGTTCGACCAGGCCACGTTTCCCGGCTCGCAGGTAGAGCAGGTCGACCTCGGTGGCCAGGGAGGATGTGGTGACGCGAGATGGTGTGCTGTGCTGGAGCGGGTTCACGCTGATCTCCTGGCCGATGAGTGGGCCGAATGGCTGGAAGGGTTTTCGAGTGTTGCCCTCCGGCGGGACGCGCTCTGTGAGGGATAGGGGCGCCTACGGTTTTCGGGTGAAGGTCCGTACCAGATGACCTCATTCGGTTACCGGTGATCGTGAGTATTCGCGTCGATCGAGAAATCGGTGTTCTCCCTGAGGCTCCCACGACCGTGGTTGATGTTCACGAATCCATCTCCACAGATGTCTGTCCAAGTTAGGTGGCCCGCTCATTAGATCGTTAAGCTGAATACGCTGAAAGAACTTTTCTTGCTCGACGTAGGTTCCGTGGACTGCGAAATGTCGCCAGTAAGGCGATATGAGCACGCCGGTGAGCGTGACGGCCTCTGGGTACATGGCGGCACTGCTGTAACTACGGGAAAGGCGCTCCACTTTTTCGCGTTCGAAGAAGTGGAGCATTCGATTCGATCTTTTCGTGAGGGACGGGAGGTGGCTGGAGGAGTCGACGATGTTGTGTGCGTGCCCGTAGTGGTAATTGACCTCACGATGCCCGTACCGCCTGATCAGCTTGTTGTGGCGCCGCTGAGCTTGAAGTATTTCCGGCAGGTCGCTCACACGAAGCTGGTCATCGGCGGTGACCGTACCCTGGCCGATCCATATGCCGTGCCGGAGGCAGACGTTTTGATCCGGCCTTCTCCAAATGGGGACATGGCCGGAGATGTTTTTAGCGTTCGTGCATAGTCGGCATGCCGGATGGATGTGGTTGGGGCGACCGGCGATGGTCCTGCCTTTAAACTGTGACGCACTGTGTATCGGAAGCTGATGCCTGATTTCCGGTAACGCATATGCCAGATGAGTGATGTGTATTCCGGTGGCACCCGTCAGCAAGTCAAGGCGAATGGCCTTTCCTGACGCCTGTAACGGATTACGTTGTGAAGGCGCTAGGGTTCTGACCAAATCCCGGTGATTGAGATGGTTTGCAGAAGCGAGACGGCCGGTGAAGGAGTCGACCGTCTCGTCCGTGACCGGGGGTAGCGGACGCGGCAACATTTGCACGGGCGGCAGAACTGATTTCACCTGCGTGATTGTTTTCATCGCTACAGGATTGTGTGCCGAATAATTGCTTCGGCAGAATATTCCTGTTTCATGTCGTGTGCGTAGTGCTGAGGGTGAGCGCATGCTGCCGTAGCCATCGGTACTCCTCGCGGGCCGTGCGATTGATCAACGCTCATTCGCACCATGTGCGACGGCTCGGTAACTTTCGGTGTTCGCCAGCCACACGTCACCATGGGCGAATATGCACCTTTTAAGCACATTTTGTCAACAAAGTCGTAATCGTAGGTTTTTGGGGGAATCTCTACGATCTTCGTGTGACGGCTGGCACGCTCGGTGATCGTGAGCTGGGTGATGGCTCGGATGTTCCTGCCGTCTTCCCTGCGAGGGCACTCTTGAGCACGCCCTGCATGAAGCAAGATCGCCTCTATCGGCCAAGCGTCCATCGTGCAGATGCCACATCTGGCCTGGAAGCTGTCCTCGACATCTGGACAGCCGACGGCAGTAGCGACTCGTCAACACCATGATCGGTGATCACGTGCTTCACCTGATGGTGCCGGCGATGGCACCAGAAGGCCGAAAGCCGCAAGTCACAACAACAGCTTGAGATCACGTTCATCGGGAAAACACTCGACGAACTGCCCCGCGAAGACGTCCTCCATGAGGGACGGGTTGCCCTCCAGCGCCTCTTCGCCGCGCCAAGCGAGCTACGGATGAGGCTTTGTCCCCGCTGCATCTGCGGGTCCTGTACCTGGTGTGCCAAGGCAAGGCCCGCTTCGGCGAGCTGGTCCGGGCGGCGCCGGGCCTTTCTGGCCGGGTGCTGACCGAACAGTTGCGCGAACTCGCCGACCAAGCGCTGTTGCGGCGCATCGTCGAGGACGGGCCGCCCACCCGGATCACCTATTGCCCAACCGGGCGGGGGCCGTCCTGCGCACCACGTTGATCACATCGATGCCTGGGCGGCCGCCCACCACCTTGTCCACGCCTCCTGAGGCGACCTCTCCCGTCGATCTTGGCGCGACCCCCGCGGCGCGCCTCTATACGGCGACGCGGGCCAACTCCAAGACCTCTGCGGGAGAGATCTCGCGATCCCACGGGGTGGCCACCTCGGTCAGGAAGCGCACCGCCCCCATCAGCGCGTACGGAGCCTCGGGGCGCCCCGCCGCGTGCAGGACCCGCCAGGGCGAGCGCACCGTTGTCCCGATCGTCAGCTCCGGTTCGGAACACGAGCCGGTGTCGGTGCTCTGGGTTTGGGTCAAAATGCCCACGTGCTGCCAGAACGCCAGCAGATCGGCCATGGTCTCCACCTCCGGGTGGCCGCAGGCCTGAACCAGTGCGGAGAACCCGCTGTCCCAGCGGGCCCAGCTGCGCTCATCGCCGATCATCTGCAGCCGCAACGTGTGAATGCCGGGGTATTCATCCAGCTCGGGCATCTCACCGGCAGCCGGTAGGCAGTCCAGGGGCGGCTGGATACCATCCCAAACGCACGAGGTCAGCCACTGCTCGCCGTCGTCCCAGCGTCCAGGGGTCTGGGCCGCGGCGTGTGCGGCGATCTCCTGCGCCGAGGCGCGCGGAGCGTCAAGGAAGACCCGGATGATCTCACTGGCGCGGGGGCAGATCGTCAGCCAGCCGCTCTCATACACCCCGATGACCGCGTGCGGCGTATCCGCCGGCCGCGGGAGGTCGGGGTGGGTGAGAGTGATCTGGTGCGGCCGCGAGGGCAAGGTGGGAAGTTCCACCCGGTGGGGACGGCGGCCGTAGCGGTCGATCCAGTCGTGGGCCAAGGCCACCCGCTGGCACTCGATGGCGTCTTCTTCGGCTTGGCGGACCTTGTCGCGGGCGACGCGCAACTGCTCGCGCCGCTGCTGTTCGGCGGTGGTCAGGTGCACGTGGCAGTGTTCGGCGCCGATGCCGGTGAAGATGCGCTTGGCGCAGCGCTCCCCTTTGACGTTGGTGCCGGTGCACTGGGTGTGGGGGAAGAGGTCGGGGCGGGAGGCCTCGCTCAGCGCCTGTAGATGCTCGGCGGGGATGTCGGGTTTGGCGGGGGCGTACATCTCCGGGATGACCGTCTGCGGGTCGCTGCCGGCCTCGCGGGCTTGGGCGAACACCGAGCGCGGTCGCGGTACCCCGCTGCTCCAGGAGGGGGCCAGGGGCAGGCGGGATTCGACGATGACGCCGGCGTGCGCGGCGTTGATCAGGGCTTGGGTCGCCTCGTGCTGGATGGACAGTTCCTCGGTGAGGTTGAGGCGTGCGCCGTGGATGAGGGAGAGGATGGAGTTGATCTCCCACGACAGTTGAGCGGCTTGGACCAGCAGCCAGGCGGGGGAGTGGCCGCCGTGGTGGTTACGACGCGGCAGGGCGATCGTGCGGGCGGGACGACGCGACTCCGTGGTGATCATCGTTGCCTCTTCAGGGTGTGCCGGGGCGAGCAAAGTAATCGCCGTCAGCTTTTCGCCACAGGAAGGCGGACGCTGATCACCCTCCGCTATATGTACCAAACTTGGTACAGACCTTTGAGGATCATGCACGCCACCGTGGGTGAGTGCCCGCCCCGACCACGCCACGCCTCGCTGAGCTGCGCAGACAGTTCGGCCTGCGACTGCGTGATGTACGGGAAGGCCAAGGACTCAGCCAGGAGCAACTCGGAGAACTTGCCGAGGTCGACCGCAAGACCATCAACCGCATCGAGAACGGCATGTACAGCCCTCGGCTGGACAATGTCTTCCAGATCGCCGACGCCCTGGAGATTTCTGTCAGAGAGTTGTTCGGCAGCTGCGAAGCCCTGCGCAAGGAGTAAGACTGAAGGCGAAGGATCCAGGCCACTGATGGATGCGCCAAGCGCTGCCGGGGGCCGACGAACATCGGAACGAAAAGTCGCGCCAAGCGGGCCGGCTCCGGCTCGTTAGCTTGATTGCTCGTTCCGATGCGTTTCGGCTGCGAGCCCCGTAGGTCAAAGAAGTACTGGTCCATGTGCACCTACAGCCGAACTCTGCGCAACGCGGATATTGCAGGGCGAGAAGTAGCAAACCGCCTCTCCCCGCCGATCGGCCCGCAGTGCCCGGCGGGCCATGTTCAGTTCGGCGAGCCGGTCGTCGGCCTGCCGAAACTGGCCTTGCCGAAGCCGTACTTGCGCGCGGCTCGTTGCGCCCGCACGCGCTGGCCTTTCATCTGCATCTGCGCGAACTGCGTGCTGACCCCGTAGGCGGTGGCAACACGCTCGTTGTCCCAGCCATCGAAGGCCATGCGTTCGGCCGCGGCGAGCGGGATCAGCAGTTCACCCGCCATGAAGGTGGCCTCCTTCTCCTGCTTGGCATCGAACTGCCGCTTGTGGTCCTCGCCCAGGATCACGTTGTCAAAAGGGTGCTCCAGCAGGAAATGGCCGAGCTCGTGCGCGATGTTCGACCGGCGCCGGACATGGGCGTGGGACTCGTTCTCCACGATGACGCGCGCCGCACCCAGCGGAAGCAGGGCCGCCGACCATGCAGCCGACTCACCCAGGGTGAAGTGGCCGAAGGCCTCCAGGCTCACACCATGGTCGAGGAGATCCCCGAGTCCGTAGACCTCGATCCCGTGAGCGGCGGCCAGCGCGTACGGATCGAGGGGATCATCCGGGCTTAGCCCGAGCTCTTCTCGCTCCTCGATCACAACCTCACGCATCCGCGGTTGCGTCCACCCACCACGGACCATTCAGCTCTCCTGGCCTTCCCGCTCGGCCCGGAACCGCCGGGCTGCGGCGGCAATGACCTCTTCGAGGTAGGCCACATCGTTCTCCGTGAGATCACGACGCGCCCGCAGCAACGGGACGAGAGAAGCCACGAGCTCCGGCTCTTCCTCGTCCGGCCGCATCGGGT
The DNA here is from genome assembly GCF_049844535.1 of Streptosporangium sp. DT93. Taxonomy (NCBI): domain Bacteria; kingdom Bacillati; phylum Actinomycetota; class Actinomycetes; order Streptosporangiales; family Streptosporangiaceae; genus Streptosporangium; species Streptosporangium sp. DT93. Next base: position 120,887 of record NZ_JBNCLF010000022.1, on the reverse strand, counting down.
CCACGTAGAAGGACTCGGCCGGCATCCGCAACCAGGTCGTCATCGCTGCGAATGCCGTGACGTCCGGTTTCAACCCGTTGGCCATGCGAGAGATCGTCGACGCCGACACCCCGACCTCCTTGGCCAACTGCCGCCATGACAGGCATTCCTTCACGCGCGCGGCGTCCAAGGCCGCGTGCAGCGCCTTGACGTCCACCCCAGGGCTCTCACTCATCCCTGATGCCCCTGATTTCTTCCAGTGCTCCACATATCGCTCACTCCTGCTACAGTACCACTGCTCGAAAGTTCGAGCAGTAGTTCACATTCGGCGCAGATGTGGCCTGCCTCGCTATGCGCCCCAGGAGATACCCATGTCTCAAGACGACCACGGCCACCCGCCCGTCACCACCATCATCGTCAACGCCCGTCCGCACCCCTGGAGGGCACGAAGCATCACCTTCGAGCAGGTCGTCGAGCTCGCCTACCCGGGCCAGCCGCCGACCGACCAGGACACCTTCACCGTCCGCTACAGCCGCGGTCACGACGGGCACGGGGCAGGCAGCCTGACCGCCGGCCGCAGCGTGAACGTCAAGAACGGAATGGTCTTCGATGTCGTCCGCACCTCTCGTTCGTGATCCGGACCTGTCCCGCCTGCTCGACGACGGCTACGACGTCGTGGTGCAGGCGGGGCACCTGATCATCCGGCACATCCCCTTCGTCACCCAGGCCCGGATCGTGCAGTACGGATTCCTGGCCTACCCGGTCACCTTCAGCGGCGACCGGGTCGTCAGCGACACCGACCACCGCATCTGGTTCGGAGGATCGGCGCCGTGCGACGAGCACGGCCGCCGGTTGCCGATGCTCACCCCCGAGGTCCGGACGATCGCCGACGGCATCCAGGCGGACTTCATGCTGTCCTCCAAGCCGGAACCGTCCGGCTACCCCGACCAGTACACGAAGGTCACCGCCTACACCCGGATGATCACCGACCAGGCGCAGGCACTCGACCGAACGGTCACGGCCACGCCGGGTGCGGCCTGGCAGGAAGTCGAGGACGACTCGCCGTTCGTCTACCGCGACACCGCCACCTCGCGGGCCGGGCTCGCGGCGGTCAACCGCCGCTTTCGCGGCCACCACATCGCGATCATCGGGCTCGGCGGCACCGGCGGCTACATCGTGGACCAGGTCGCCAAAACCGAGGTCGAGTCGATCCTGCTCATCGACGGAGACCACTTCGACAACCACAACGCCTTCCGGGCGCCAGGTGCGGCGTCACTGAAGAAGCTGCGCGAACGCCCGAATAAGGCCGCCTACTTCGCGTCGGTCTACTCCCGGATGCACCGCAGCGTCACCGCCTACGAGCACTACCTCGACGGGGACAATCTCGAGGTCCTGTCCGGGTCGACCTTCGTGTTCCTGGCCTCCGACGACGCGCTGAGCAAACCGCCGATCATGGACTGGCTGGAAGCCCACGACGTGCCGTTCATCGACGTCGGCATGGGCGTGGAGGAGATCGACGGCAAGCTCACGGGCCTGCTGCGGGTCTCCACCAGCCTGCCGGGACGTCGCGCCCATGCCCGCCGCAGGATCCCGGCTCCGGCTCCCGAACGCGACGATTACGGTCGCAACATCCAGACCGCCGACCTGAACGCGCTCAACGCGCTTCTCGCGGTCGGCCGCTGGAAACGTCACCTGGGCGTCTACGCCGATGTGACCGACGAGGCCTTCACGACCTACTCGCTGATCACCAACGAGATCGCCAACGAGGACCTCCCGTGAGCGCGGTCGCGTTCCTACGCCCAGAGTTCGTCGAGAGTTTCCCGCCGGTGATGGAGCGCGGAGTGCTCTACATCTCGATCCTCTACGCCACCTGCGGACACCTGTGCGCCTGTGGTTGCGGGCAGGAGGTCATCACTCCGTTGTCCCCACCGCAGTGGGCGCTCACCTACGACGGCCAGAACGTCTCTTTGTCCCCCTCGATCGGCAACTGGGGGCTGCCCTGCCGCTCCCACTACTGGATCAGGGAAGGTGCGGTGCGGTGGAGCCGCCGCTACACCGCCCGTGAGATCGCCGACAACCGGGTGCGCGACCACAAAGCCCTGCAAGAGCACATCAGCGAACACGCCCGCGGCCCGATCGCCAGGCTATATCGCCGTCTTAGACCATGATTCGCGCAAGAGGCATCAGGCGGGGCAGCCGCCGGGCCGGGTCGCGCTCGTGCAGCCAGTTCTGCAACACGGTGCGCAGGACCGGGTGAAGGCCGGTGGGTAGATCTTGCCGCCGTCGTGGCCCTCGCCGAGCACCCGCATTGGCCCTGGCATGCCGAGGCGCACATCGGCCACCGTCAGGGTGACGGCTTCAGGGCGACGGCCTCGCCGATCGCGGGCTCGCCCGAGGGGGCGACAAGGCGACGGTCCCGTCCCGGGCAGGAGGTTCTTTTCCACCTGCCGTAGGTAGCAGCGCATCCGGCGCTCGTGCAGCGCCTTGGGTCCGATAACCGATGGTCGGCTGTGCTGCGTGGCAGGACGGGCCCGGGGTGATGGCAGTGCCTATGGGTGTGCGCAGGAGATGGTCATGGCGTTTCTTGCGTGGTACGGGCGGCGGATGACGGGTGCGAAGCGGCACTGGTGAAACCGTCGCGGGCGCGTTCGAGGGTGTCGGAGATGGCGCGCAGGGCTTCGATGATCGCGTCGAACTGGATCTCATGTACAACGGTGCGGCCGGTCTTGGTCGCCTTCAGCACGCCGGCGGTGCGCAGGAGCGCCAGGTGCCGGGAGGCCACCGACAGGTCGATCTCCAGGCATTGGGCACAGATCAACGACGAGGGACGGATCACACTGGAGAGCACAGGCGACATCTACAGCAAGATCGACGAGGTCGGAGCGTTCGTGCGCGAGACACGCACCTGTGACGGCATGGGAATGTGGTGCGTCACACGCAAGGACGGCGAAGTGATCTCGCTCAGAGCTCTGCGTGATCAGGCCGTCGTACGTAAAGATCATCGCCTCGTCGCTCCGCACGCCTGGCCCGGACCCACGCGATGCCCTCATCCGGAACCCACCTTGTGCGCGCGGCGCGAGTCCGGCGGTGTTCTCGGGGGAGGCTGCCGGACTTTGGATCATCCAGGTTTCAGCGATCTCGGTGGAGGCGATCAGCGCCGCGAGCAGCGTGGGGCGATGCCACGGTGGCGAGCGGCAAAGAGGTAAGCGATCTTCGGCGCAGGGTGGGCACCGGTGCCGCCGGATGCGAGACTTCGCCATATGACGGAAAAGGAGCCGCGTTCCCTGATCCCGAACATGCGGCTGGACGAGTTGCTGGCCGAGCTGCAGGGACGCCTGGAGGCGGTGCTGGCCACCCGGGACCGGGTGCACGCGCTCCTGGAGGCCGTGGTCGCGGTGGGCAGCGATCTGGACCTGGAGACCGTGCTGCGCCGGATCGTGGAGACCGCCACCAGGTTGGTCGACGCCACCTACGGAGCCTTGGGCGTGGCCGGTGAGCAGAGCACGCTGCTGCAGTTCGTCCCGGTGGGGCTGAGCGAGGAGGAGATCGCCAAGATCGAGCATTGGCCCCACGGGCTGGGCCTGCTGGGGCTGCTGATCAAGGAGCCGCAGACCCTGCGGCTGGCGCACATCACCGACCACCCGGCCTCCTACGGGTTCCCGCCCGGCCACCCGCCCATGGGCTCCTTCCTCGGGGTACCGGTCCGGGTACGCGAGGAGGTGTTCGGCAACCTCTACCTCACCGAGAAGCGCGGTGGAGGCGAGTTCGACGCCGAGGACGAGGCGATCGTGAGCGCGCTGGCCAGCGCGGCGGGCGTGGCCATCGAGAACGCCCGCCTGTACGAGGAGACCCGGCGCAGGGAGATGTGGTTGCAGGCCTCGGCCGAGGTCACCACGGCCCTGCTGTCGGGGGCCGAACCGGATGCGGTGCTGACCTTGATGGCACATCTGGCCCGAGGCCTGGCCTCCGCCGACATCACGATGATCATGCTTCCCGACGCCGCCCGTGAGGTCCTGCAGGTGACGATCGCCGACGGTCCGGGAGCCGACGGGCTCGACCAGGCCCGGGTGGACGTCGCGGGCTCGCTCCCGGGCAGGGCTCTGCTGGGCGGTGAGCCGGTCACGGTCACCGATCTCGGCGAGGCCGACCTGCCCGCCGCCGTCGTCCGGGATCTGGTGGTGGGGCCCGCCGCCGCGGTGCCGCTGGGCGTGGCGGGGAAAGTACGAGGGGTGCTGGTACTGGGCAAACGGCCGGGTCGTATCCCGTTCAGCGGCGGCGAGCTGCGGGTGCTGCACTCCTTCGCCGGACAGGCCGCGGTCGCCCTGGAGCTGGCCGAGGCCCGCCAGGACGCCGAGAGGCTGGGCCTGCTGGAGGACCGCGACCGGATCGCCAAGGACCTGCACGACGTGGTCATCCAGCGCCTGTTCGCCGTCGCCATGACGCTGATGAGCATCGTGCGCTTCGTCGAGCACCCCGAGGCGTCCGACCGTCTGCAGCACGGGATCAACGAGCTGGACGAGACGATCCGGCAGATCCGCTCGACCATCTTCGCCCTGCAGACCCCCCGCCAGGCCGCCGACCCGAGCCTGCGCGCGCGCATCGTGGAGCTGGTGGAAGGCGCGCGCGGGCACCTGGGCTTCATGCCGGGCCTGCGGATGGAGGGCCAGCTCGACAACAAGGTCCCCGAACCGGTCGCCGGGCACCTGCTGGCCGTGCTGCGCGAGGCGCTGTCCAACATCGTGCGCCACGCCAAGGCGAGCCGGGCCGACGTCTTCACCGAGGCCACCGCCGACCGGCTCACCCTCACCGTCACCGACGACGGGGTCGGCCTGCCCGACGAGGGCAAGCGCAGCGGCCTGCGCAACATGGAAGAGCGCGCCGCGGCTCTCGGCGGTTCCTTCGAGGCCGATTCCTCGCAGGGTGGGACCCGCCTGACCTGGCGAGTACCCCTCATCTGACACGTGACGCGGCATCGCTAGGACCCCACGACCCCCACCCTGTACAGCTCACCGCTCCACGGCCCGGGCCGATGACCGGCCCGCAGCCGAAGCGGCGGCCACCGGGGCCGAAAGTCCCTCGCCTCGGTGGCTTTCGCCCCGGGATCCGGGCGCGACCGTGATGGTCTGCTGGATGCATGAGTATCAAGGCGGACACCTCGGCGGGGCTCGGTGAGGCGGAGGCCGCCCGCCTGCTGGGCGAGTACGGTCCCAACGAGCTTCCGCGTTCCCGGCCGCCCACCCTGGTGGCCCGTGTGGCGCGGCAGCTCGCCGACCCGCTGTCGATCCTGCTGCTGATCGCCGGGCTGGTGACGCTGCTTGTCCTGGCCGAGATTCCCGAGGGAATCGCAATCTTGACCATCCTGGTGGTGAACGTGGTCATCGGCGCCGGGCAGGAGGCCAAGGCCGACCAGGCCGTGCGTGCGCTGGGTACCCTCAGCGCGCCCATGGCCAAGGTCAGGCGGGACGGCGTCACCCGGCGTGTTCCGGCGGTCGAGGTCGTGCCCGGCGACGTGATCGAGGTCGCGGCCGGTGACCGGGTTCCCGCCGATGCGCGGGTGCTGGAGGCCGGCGCCGTGGGCGTGGACGAGGCCATGCTGACGGGGGAGTCACGGTCGGCGGGCAAACGGGTCGGCGGCGTCGGCGGGGTGGAGGTTGCGCTGGGTGATCGCGACGGGGAACTGTTCTCCGGCACCCTCGTCGTCCGGGGGACGGCGACGGCCCTGGTGGAGCGGACCGGCGCGGCGACCGAGATGGGACGCATCGCCGGTGCCCTCGAAGGGCGGCAGCACAAGGGGCCCCTGGAGGCGGATCTGGCGCAGGCGTCGCGGCGGATCGGCCTGCTCGCGCTGATAGCGGGAGTGATCATGGTCTTGCTGGGCCTGACGCGCGTGAGCCGCGGGGAGGCCGCGCTGCTCGACATCGTGCTGGCCGGGGTCGCACTCGCCATCGCCGCCGTTCCCGAGAGCCTCGCCACCGCCGTCACCACCGCGCTGGCCCTGGGGTCCCAGCGGATGGCCAGGCTGGGAGTGATCGTTCGCCGGCTCTCGGCGATCGAGGCGCTCGGCGCGACGACCGTCATCGCCTCCGACAAGACCGGGACGCTGACCACCGGGCGGCTGGCGGTCGTCGATCAGGTGACGATCGCCGGTGCGGACGTGTGGCGGGCTGCGTTGCGCTGCAACGACGCCCGCGACGGGCTCGGAGACGCCGTCGACGTGGCGCTGCGCGCGGCCGCCGAGCGCAATGGGGCCCGGCTGTCACACGGCGAGAGGCGCCTGAAGAGCCGGCCCTTCGACGCCGAGACCCGCTCCATGGCCGTGGTAACCGAAGGGCCGCTGCCGACCGAGGGGCCCCTGCTGACCGTCAAGGGCGCGCCCGAGGCGGTGCTGGTCCGCTGCGTGCCCGGTGAACAGACCGACCGCCTGATGAACGCCGTGACCGAACTGGCCTGTCAGGGCCTTCGGGTGCTGGCGCTGGCCGAGGGGGACAGCGACGACCTGGACGCCGGGGGCCTGCGCCCGCTCGGCCTGCTCGGGCTGCGCGACGAGATCAGGCCCTCGGCCCTGCGGGCGGTCGGCGACTGCCGGGCGGCCGGCATCCGGGTCATGATGGTCACCGGCGACCATGGTGACACCGCCCGGGCCGTGGCCGAGGAGGTCGGCATCGACTCCGCTGCCGTGGTCACCGGCGCCTCCCTGGAGGGGCGGGGTGCCGAGGACAGGGCCGCGCGATTGCGCGGGGCGAGCGTGCTGGCCCGGGTGGATCCGGCGACCAAGCTCGACCTGGTACGCGCCCTTCAAGAAGGCGGAGAGGTCGTCACCATGACCGGTGACGGTGTCAACGACGCGCCCGCGCTGCGGCACGCGGACGTGGGCGTGGCGATGGCGGGCGAGGAGGGAACCGACGTGGCGCGGGAGGCGGCCGCCGTCGTCGTCACCAACGGTGAGCTCGGCACCATCGTCACCGGGGTGCGCGAGGGACGGCGCCTGCACCACAACGTCACCTCGATGATCGGCTACCTGCTCACCGGCAACCTGGCGGAGATCCTCCTGGTGCTCGTCGGCCTCCTCCTGTGGCCTGACCTGATCATCCCGCTGCTTCCGGTGCACCTGCTCTGGATCAACCTGGTGCTGGACGGGATCCCGGCCATCGCCCTGGGCGTCGACCGGCCCGCGGGAGACCCCCTGGCACTACGGCCACGACGGGACGGCCTGCTGTCGGGCGCCGTGCTCAGACGGGTCGCGCTGCGCTCCCTCGTCGTCGGCCTGCTGGTGATCGCTGCGGTCGAGGCGGCCCGGCGGATGGGCTGGAGCGACGAGCAGGTACGCACCCAGGCGGTCCTCACGCTGGTCCTGGCCCGCCTCACCCTCGCCTACGTCGTGCGGGCCCGCCAGTGGACCTTCGAACGGGGATGGTGGCACGGCCGTACGATCACGATCGCGGTCGCCGCCACCGCGCTGCTCCAGGTGCTCGTCACCCTTGTCCCGTTCCTCGGCGCCCCGCTGGCCTTGGTGCCGCTGCCCGCGACCGGGTGGGCGCTGGCCCTGGGCACGGCCGTGCTCACTCCCCTGCTCTGCGATCTTGCCCGGTGGCCGGCCGTGAACGGAGCGGACGCCCGTCCCGGCGACGAGTACGGGAGGCCGAGAACCGGGACAGGGTGACGGAGGTCCTCGGGTAAAAGGACCTTTACCGCTGTCGCCCGCCGGTCGCCCGCCGGTGTGATGGTGTCATGGATGACACGAGGAGGTTGTCATGATCGTAGTGGGAGTGGACGGTTCGCAGGCGGCGCTCGCGGCTGCGGGCTGGGCGGCGCGTGAGGCCGCGCTTCGCGGCGACGAGCTGAGCCTGGTGCACGCCATGCCCGCCTGGCCTTTGGAGATCTCCGAGCGGGACCGCTACGCCGAGGTGGGCCGCTGGATGCGCGAGGGGGCCACCTCCACGCTGGAGGCGGCACTGGAACGCGTCCACCAGGAGGATCCCCGGGTCACGGCACGGACGCAGCTGCTGGGCGGTGACCCGCGCACCGTCCTGATCGAGGCCGCCGCCGGCGCCGGGCTCCTGGCGGTCGGCAATCACGGGCTGGGGGGTTTCGCGGGGATGCTGCTCGGTTCGGTGGCGCTGGGGGTCGCCGGGCGGGCCGCGTGCCCGGTGGCCGTCGTCCGCGATCCGCTCACCCCGCCGGGCGGGGAGGTGGTCGTCGGCCTGGACGGTTCGGCCGCGGGGGCGGACGCCTTGGGGTTCGCCTTCGCCGAGGCGTCCCTGCGCGGTGTCGGCCTGCGGGCGGTGCACGCCTGGAGCACTCCGGTCGTCGGTGGAGGCCCCTCCGCCCTGCAGATCGCGGAGGAGGCCGCCGAGGCAGAACGGCGCCTGCTGGCCGAGGCCCTGGCCGGCTGGAGCGAACGCCACCCCGACGTCACGATCACCCAGCGGCTCGAACACGGCCACCCGGCGCACGTCCTGGCCGAGGCCTCGGCCCACGCCGGTCTGCTGGTCGTCGGCTCACGCGGCCGCGGGGAGGTGACCGGGCTGCTGCTGGGATCGGTCAGCCACTCGCTGCTGCACCACGCCACCTGCCCGCTGGTCGTGATCCCGGCCCCGCCGTCCTCCTGACCGGTTCACCCGCGGCCTCCTCGATGCCCAGGGGCCGGTCGGCATGCGGGTCCTCGGCCCGTCGGCCGTGGACGTCCGAGCTCCACAGGCGCGGTGTCGGCTCGATCCTGGTCCGGTACGGACCGGGAATTCTCACCGGGCGGGCCGTTTTCCTCGTCGCCCCTCGTCTTCTTGGGGAAGCCCCGGGCTGTCCTCGCGTTTCTGCTTCGTCGCCGGTGGCGGCCTGGCGCAACGAGTACGTGCCCGCGCGATCGTGGACGGGGTGAACGTCGCCCGACGTGGCACCGGCCGGCGAGCGGCACGGATTCAGGCCGGCGGACCGGACGGGGAGCCTCGTCGGTCAGATGCTGGTGACGCCGTGCGCCCGGAACTGGGCGTGGACCCGTTCCAGCAGTTCCGGGCCGGGCGGCAGGACGCCGGGCAGGGGGAAGGGCAGGCCGAGGCGCCGGTACTTCTCGGCGGCCATGCGGTGGTAGGGCAGCACGTCGACGTGTTCGACGTTGCCCAGGCCGGCGACGAAGCGGGCGATGCCCTCGACGTTGCCGGGGTCGTCGGTGATGCCGGGGACCAGGACGAAGCGGACCCAGACCGGGCGGCCGAGTGCGGCCAGGCGGCGGGCGAAGCGCAAGGTGGGCTCCAGCGGGGCGCCGGTCAGGCCGTGGTAGGTGGCCGGGTCGGAGGACTTGATGTCGAGCAGGACCAGGTCGGTGTCGGCGAGCAGCGCGTCGCCGGCGCGTTCGCCCAGGAAACCGGAGGTGTCCAGGGCGGTGTGCAGGCCGATCTCGCGGCAGCGGCGCAGCACCTCGGCGGTGAAGCCGGGTTGCAGCAGCGGCTCACCGCCGCTGATCGTCACCCCGCCGTGGGCTACGGTGAGGAACCGGCGGTACTTGCCGACCTCGTCCATGACCTCGTCGACGGTGACGCGGCGGCCGTCGCGCATCCGCCAGGTCTCGGGGTTCTGGCAGTACAGGCAGCGCAGCGGGCAGCCGGCGGTGAAGAGGGTGAACCTGGTGCCGGGGCCGTCGACGCCGATGGACAGGTCCCAGGAGCTGATGACGCCGGTGCCAGGTGGCGCGGGTGGCGGGCGAAGCTCGGCCTCGCCCTGCCGTAGCGCGGTCTCGTGATCGCCGGTCATCTGCTCGCACCGCGCCGCCGGGTTCATCGCGCCCTCCCTCACAGCGATCCGTGGAAGGTGCGGTCCACCACGTCCTGCTGCTGCTCGCGGGTGAGGCGGACGAAGTTCACCGCGTACCCCGAGACCCGGATCGTGAGCTGCGGGTACCTGTCGGGGTGCTCCATCGCGTCCAGCAGCACGGCCCGGTTCAGCACGTTGACGTTCATGTGGAAGCCGCCCGCGTCGGTGTAGCCGTCCAGCACGCCGACCAGGTTGCCCACCCGCTCCTGCTCGGTGCGTCCGAGTCCCTCGGGGGTGACGGTGTTGGTCAGCGAGATGCCGTCGCCCGCCTGGTCATAGGGCAGCTTGGCGACCGACAGGGCGGAGGCGACCAGGCCGTGCCGGTCGCGGCCGTTCATCGGGTTGGCACCCGGCGCGAACGGCTCGCCCGCGCGACGCCCGTCGGGGGTGTTGCCGGTGTGCCTGCCGTAGACGACGTTGGAGGTGATGGTCAGCACCGACTGGGTGTGCTCGGCGCCGCGGTAGGCGGGGTGGCGGCGGATCTCGGTCATGAACGAGCGCACCAGGCCCACGGCGATGTCGTCGGCGCGGTCGTCGTTGTTGCCGTAGGCGGGGAAGTCGCCCTCGATGTCGTAGTCGACGGCCAGGCCGCTGTCGTCGCGGATCACCCGCACCCGGGCGTGCTTGACGGCCGACAGGCTGTCGGCCGCGACCGACAGTCCGGCGATGCCGCAGGCCAGGGTGCGCTTGACCGGGTGGTCGTGCAGGGCCATCTCGATGCGCTCGTAGGCGTAGCGGTCGTGCATGTAGTGGATGATGTTCAGCGCCTCGACGTAGGTCTGCGCGAGCCAGGCGATCATCGTCTCGAACGCCGCCATGACCCGGTCGTGGTCGAGGTACTCGCCGCGCAAAGGCTCCGTCACGGGGCCGATCTGCTCGCCGGTCATCTCGTCGCGGCCGCCGTTGATCGCGTACAGCAGGGTCTTGGCCAGGTTGACCCGGGCGCCGAAGAACTGCATCTGCCTGCCCACCGGGGCCGCGGACACGCAGCAGGCGATGGCGGTGTCGTCGCCGTGCACGGGCCGCATCAGGTCGTCGGACTCGTACTGGACGGCGCTGGTCTCGATCGACAGGCGGGCGCAGAACCGCTTGAACGGCTCGGGCAGCCGTGCCGACCAGAAGACGGTCAGGTTCGGCTCGGGGGCCGGGCCGAGGTTGCGCAATGTCTGCAGGTAGCGGTAGCTGGTACGGGTGACCAGGGTGCGGCCGTCGGCGCCCATGCCGCCGATCGACTCGGTCACCCAGGTCGGGTCGCCGGAGAAGAGCTGGTCGTACTCGGGGGTGCGCAGGAACCGCACGATCCGCAGTTTGATCACGAAGTCGTCGACGAGTTCCTGGGCCTGCTGCTCGGTGATTCGTCCCTCCTCCAGGTCACGCTGGAGGTAGACGTCGACGAAGGTGGAGGTGCGGCCCAGCGACATGGCCGCGCCGTTCTGCTCCTTGACCGCGGCCAGGTAGGCGAAGTACAGCCACTGGATCGCCTCGCGCGCAGTGGCGGCGGGGCGGGAGACGTCGTGGCCGTAGGAGGCCGCCATCCGGCGCAGCTCCTCCAGCGCGCGTACCTGCTCCGACAGCTCCTCGCGGTCGCGGATCACCGCGTCGCTCGCGAAGACGCCCTCCAGCGCGCGCAGCTCGGCCTTCTTGGCAGTGACCAGGTGCGCCACCCCGTACAGCGCGACCCGCCGGTAGTCGCCGATGATCCGGCCGCGCCCGTAGGCGTCGGGCAGGCCGGTGACGATCCCGGCACGGCGGGCCGCGCGGATCTCGGGGGTGTAGGCGTCGAAGACGCCGTCGTTGTGGGTCTTGCGATACAGGGTGAAGATCTCCTTCACCTTCGGGTCGAGCGTGTAGCCGTAGGCGGCCAGCCCGTTCTCCACCATCCGCAGCCCGCCCGCGGGCATGATGGCCCGCTTCAGCGGCGCGTCGGTCTGCAGCCCCACGATCAGCTCGCGGTCACGGTCGATGTAGCCCGGCGCGTGCGCCGTGATCGACGACGGGGTCGAGGCGTCCACGTCGTAGATCCCGCGCCGCCGCTCCTCGGGAAGCAGATCGGTGATCTTCCTCCAGACGGCCAGGGTACGGTCCGTCGGCCCGGCCAGGAATGATTCGTCGCCCACGTAGGGGAGGTAATTGTCCTGGATGAAGGCGCGCACGTCCACACCCGTGCGCCACCCCTCGCCGCGGAACCCCCGCCACGGCGCCGGGGCCACCCCCCGCCGCTCGGCCGGCGTGTTCCGCACGGCCACCGTGCTCGTCGCGTTCGTCGTGCTCGTCATCGGGAGAACCCCCTCGTCGCTCGTCTACATCTCCACTGTCGTCGTCGGCGAGGCCCGTTTCATCGGCCGGAGGTCACCGGGGGAGGGGACCAACGTCCTTGATCGGCGGTGCCGTACGGTGCCGTACGGTGCCGGACACGCCGGCCCGGTCACGGAAGGTGCCTCACCCGGGTGACGCCGGGGACGGTCCTGGTCAGCAGGTCGGCGATCCGGTCGTGCCGGTCGTCGGCGTGCCCGCTCAGCGTGGCCACCCCGTCCTCGACGGTGACGTCCCAGCTCGGCCCGAGGGGATACTGCTCAGTCAGGGCGGCGATCACGTCCGCGCGCAGTTCCTCGTCCGAGCGGGCCAGCATGCGTATCAGGTCACGCCGGCTGACCATGCCGACCACCCGCTCGCCCTCCAGGACCGGGAGGCTCTTGACGCGCTCGGCGATGAGGAGCTCGACCAGCCGGGCGACGTCGGTCGTGGGGGTGACGGTCACCACCTGGCGGGTCATCACCTCCTCCACCCGCAGCGGCGGGGGAGCGGCGTGACCCAGGATGGGGCGCATCGCGGTACGCGGGTCGGGCTGGAACTCCCCTCGCAGCAGGTCCATCTCGCTGACGATCCCCACGAGCGTCCCGTCGTCGTCCAGGACGGGAGCGGCGGTGACGGCGTTGGCCAGCAGCACCCGGACGGCCCAGCGCACCGTATGGGCGGGCCGGAGCGTGATGACCGGGCCGGTCATGACATCGCGAGCCAGCATTCTCATCGATCCTTCCGGAGGGGGATGCCATCGCGGTCCCGCCACGGCGCGCGGATCGCGCCGACGCTCACGCGCGTGTCTTCCTCTTCCTGGCGGTATGGACTCTTTCCGCCATTCCACTCGTCTCATACGTGGTGCGGCAGGGCCGAAGGTCCCGCGGGGGAGGGACGTTCGAGACCGCGGCGGGGTCCTTACGGCTCTGTGGTGGGGGGTGGGGAGGCGGTGTGATGGGAGTGTCGCAAGGACAGCCGAACATCACGGATCGACAGGGAAAGGGGAGCCGTCATGGCCACCACTCACGGATACGACGTTCACACCGGGCCGGCCACGGGCGCCGCTCCCGCGCAGCCCGTTGCCGCACGAATCGTTCCCGCGCAGATCGTCCCCGTTCAGGCCGGTCCCGCTGTTCCCACACAGCCCGCCGAGCAGCGGGCGGTCAATCGTCCGGCCGAGCGTGCCTGGGCGATCACCCGGATCGGTCTGGGGTTCATCTTCTTGTGGGCGTTCGTGGACAAGACCTTCGGCCTGGGCTTCGCCACCCTCACCGAGCGGGCCTGGCTCACCGGAGCCAGCCCCACCACCGGCTTCCTCAAGGGCACCGGCGAGAACGCGCTGGGCGGGGTGTTCGGCGCGCTGGCCGGACAGGGGTGGGTGGACTGGCTGTTCATGCTCGGCCTGCTGGGCGTGGGCACCGCCCTCCTCTTGGGCATCGGCCTGCGCATCGCCGCCGTCGCCGGAGGACTGATGATGATCCTGATGTGGGCCGCAGAGCTGCCCCTGCAGAACAACCCCGTCCTGGACGACCACCTCATCTACACCGCCGTCCTGGCCGGCCTGGCCCTGGCCGGCGCCGGCACCACCTGGGGCATCGGCACCTGGTGGGCCACCACCCCCCTGGTGCGCCGCTACCCCATCCTGCGCTGAGCACCCGGCGCTCACCCCGCCCGCAGACCGAAGACCCGCTCCCACCGCACAGGGAGCGGGTCTTTCCACGTCTCGAACACGAAATCTCCCGATGTCGCACCCGGCATCTCACCACCTCGCGGTCACCCACACGGAGGACACTGCCCGGCCAGAGGGGAGGGCCAGAGCACATCAAGCCGCGCCTGCTGGGGCACTGGGGGACCACGCCGGGGTTGAACTTCTGTTTCGCGCACCTGAACCGGATCATCGCCGAACGCGACCAGGACATGATCTACATCGCCGGCCCCGGGCACGGTGGCCCGGCGGCGGTGGCGCACGCCTGGCTGGAGGCTCCTACACCGAGCGGTATCCGTCGACGACACGCTTGCCCGGGCGGCCGGCGGACGGGTCAGGCGTGCCCGGCCGTGTGCGGTGAGGTGATCCGGAAGACGGGGTGTGCTTCGGCGATCGCCGCGAAGGCCTCCGGCGGGGAGTCCCTGGTGACCGGCAGGTGCGGGCGGGCGCCGGGCGCCAGTGCCAGGTAGCGGCGCAGGATCGGGGCACGCGCGCCGGGGTCGACCTCCTGGAGCACGATCGGCCTGCGCCGGCCTCGGTGCAGGACCGCCCGGCCGTCGGCGGCGCGGACGTTGCGGACCCAGTTGGCGTTGTTGCCGAGCATGGACACGAGGTATTCCCGGCCTTCGTGGTCGGCGACCACTACCGGGACGGTGATCGTCCGGCCGCTGGAGCGCCCGCGTACCTCGAGCGTGGCCGCCCGGCGGGATGCGAGCACCCCGGTCGAGTACTGCAGTGCGGCCACGTGGTTCAGCGCCCGTGCCAGGAGGCCGGGGCGGTCGCCGCGGTACATCCACCGTTTGAGCGCGTACAGTCGGCCGAGGATGCCTGATTCCGGGTGGCCCGGCGTGGTCGCCATCGTCTGTTCTCCTGTCATCGGGTGTGTCCTCGTGAGACGTGAAGTACTCAGGGTTGGCGTGTTTTGAGCAGTACGTCCGGATAGTCCGGTGCGGGGCCGTCCAGCAGTGGGGTCGGGAGGTTTTTCAGGTGCCGGTCGAAGAACGCCAGGGTGTAGGCGTTGAGGATGGTGTGCGCGCGTTGCGCGGGGACCGAGCCAGTGATCCCGAAACGGGACAGCGCCGGTGACCAGGAGGAGACGTCGGTGAAGTCGGCGTGGAACATGCCGGGTACGCGCACGAGGTAGCCGTCCGCGGGCCGTTTGTCGAAGACCGCCCGCATGCTGCTCTGGTGCTGGTCGATGTCGTCGGCGGACCAGCCCTCGCGCCGCATGGTGGCGGCGTCGCGGGTGATCCACATGCTGGGCCGGTCGAGGCCTTGGCGTACCACGGCGGGGGTCATGCGGGTGTCCATCATCAGGCAGGCGCGCAGGCGCGGTTCTGTCCGGCAGGCCTCGCCGGTGACGATGCCGCCCAGTGAGACGCCGAAGGCGCCGATGCGGCGCAGGTCCAGCCGTCCGGTCAGGAGGCCGGCCGGGTCCGCCCGGTCCAGGGCGGTCAGGCGGTCCAGGGTGAAGGTGACATCGCGCGCGAGGTGGGGGACGAGGCCGCCGCCGAGCGAGCGGCCGCCGGGCGCCGGGGTCTGGTCGGCCCGCTCGCCGGCCCGCTCGCCGGCCGGGTCGAGGCTCCGGTCGATCAGGGCCCTGAGCCGGGCTGCGGGCAGCGCGGCGATGCGGTGCCCGTCGGGGAAACGCACCGAGGCGGCGGTGTGGGGATGGTCGACGGCTGCGACGACGTAGCCGTGGGAGACCAGGTGCTCGACCTGGAAGGTGTTTATCTGGCGAAAGCCCATGGCCCCCTCCAGGAAGATCAGCACCGGGTAGCGGGAGTGCTGAGCGGCCACGGGTGCGGAGGTGACGGCGTTCGTCGTCACGTGACGCAGGTGCCCGAAGGTGAAGTCCGGCACCCGCGCCAGTCGCGCCATGGCCACGAGGACGTCCTCGTCCTGGACGTAGGCGGCACGGGGAGCGGACGGCGCGCCGGCGACGGGGTACCAGATCTGCACTATCAGCTCGCGGCGGGCACGCGGATCCGCGGCGAGGACGTCGGGACGCCCGCCGTCGGTCCAGTGGTAGGTCACGGTGCCGATCCGGTGCGGGCCGGTGGGCGGTGCGAAGGAGAACACGGGCAGCAGGATCGCCAGTGCCGTCGAGACGGCCAGCCCCATCGCGGCCAGCACCACGGTGACGGCGGTGGCGAACCGCCGGAGCCGCAGGAGCCGGACCGGGCGGCGCGCCGGTGCCAGGACGCCGAGCAGCCACACCACGGTGATGGCCGCCGCCAGCGCGTAGGCCGGGATCACCTGCCAGCGCGGCCCCTCCAGCAGCGCCTGCGCCACCGCCGCCGCGGGCGCCGCGGGCGCCGCCTGTCGGAGCACGCGCAGCGTGCGCGGGATCAGGATCACCAGGGCGAGGAAGATCAGCAAATCGGTGACCACCAGCACCGCTTCCAGGACCCTCACCTCGCCCGCCCCGCGACGCGACGAAGTGTGACGCGGGCGCCGATCACCGGTTCAGCCCTGCCAGAGGGTGTGATGCGTCCATACCGAGCGCGTCGCCTCGACGAGCGTGCTGGCGCTGAACCAGCAGACGGCCAGCGCGCAGGTGCTCAGAAGGCAGGCGCCGGCCGTCGCGCCCGTCGTGCGAGGTCTGCTCGGCGCCAGCACCCACCACAGCAGGACGACGGCGGCCAGCAGCAGGGTCAGCGAGGCCACGCTCAGCGCGTCCGCCTGGTGGGCGTGCACCACGGCCGTCGCCGACAACTCCTCACCCGTGGTCCTTCCCGTGGCCTTGAACATGTCCAGGAGCGTGGCACCGGCCTGCGCCGCCCAGCCGACCAGGGCCATGTTCACTACGCCGATGGTGACGAAGGGGATGCGCAATCGGCGCCGGGCCTGGGGTCGCCAGGCATAGACGAGGGCCAGCAGGGCGGTCAGCGGGGCGGTGGCGATAACCAGGTGCCCTACGAGGGCGTGGGTGGGCATTGTCAGCCTCGTTTTCTCAGACGGTGTCCGCGCCGGGGCGGGCTTACCGCGTTCGTACGGTGAAAGGGCGGATGGCGCCGTGGGAAGCAGATCGCGCGCGCCGGCACCGGACGGGGGTCTTTTCGGTCACCGGGAGCAGGACGGGGACGGTGGCCCGCCGCCCGGTGGTGGGGACGGCCCTCATCCTTCAACCGATGACACTTAATGTCAATATGGCACGAACTGTCATACAGCGGGTCTGGGTCATGTGCGCGGTAGGCTTGGGCGGTGCCCTTGACCCTTCGCCAGCGCAACCGGCTGGCCGCGATGCACCACATCATCGAGACGGCGATGGACCTGTTCGACGAGCACGGCTACGGCGCGGTCACCGTCGAGCAGGTGGCCGCGACCGCCGGAGTGTCGCCGCGCACCTTCTACCGTTACTTCGGCACCAAGGAGGGCCTGTTCGCCACCGACACCCATGCCGCCGTCGGCCAGGACCTGCTGGAGGAGCAGCTCGACCTGGACGATCTCCCGGGCACGCTTCAGCGGATCGTGGCGAGCGTCTACGCGGCCGCGGCGCCCTCGGGCGAGGCGGCGGCCTACACCCCCTGGCGCGGCATGCGCTACGTGCTGGAGGAGCCGCCGGTACGCGAAGCCGTGTACACCGCCCTGGACGATCTCGCCGAGCGCCTGGTGGCCGCGCTGCGCTCCAAGGGTGTCGCTCCGACGCAGGCGCGCGTCACCGTCCGCGCCTACCTGTTCGGCGTCTACTTCGGGGCCCTGGAGCAGTGGCACCTCGACGGCCGGGTGCGCCCGCTGCCGGACTATGTCCGCGAGGGCTCGGCGGTCCTCGCCCCCGTGCCCACGGACCCGGACTCCTCCCGGCGATCGTGACGGGAGACGGAACGTCTCACCCCGGATGAGGTCGCCGGTCAGGGTTGGCGCTGAACTGGTCGGATGCATCGTGCCCGAGCAGGGCGTGCAGCGACGCCACGCGTTCACCGTCCCATGTGACGTCCGGATCGGGCTCGAGGAAGGTGGTGGCGATGCAGGCCGCCGCCAGGCCGACCAGCGTCCAGTCGGCGTGAGCGCCGGCCGCGGTGGGGTCGGCGCTCACGCGGCGCGTCAGCAGTTCGGGATCCGACAGCGCCATCAGGACCAGCCCGCGCATCGTCGCGCCGGCCAAGGTCGCGATGACGGTGAAGCCGCCTCCGGAACCAGGCCGTAGCCGGTAGCCCATGGCGCCGGCGATCTGCTCCCAGCCGCGCGCCACCCGCTCGACGAACCGTGCCTCGGAGCGGGCCAGTGCGGCTTGGACCTCGTCGCGCAGGTCGCCGTCGGGCAGGCTCAGGAACGTGGCCTGCAGTGCCAGATAGGTGCGCCACTCGGCGGAGTCGTGGATGGCCTCGAAATCGCTGCTCGCGCTGACCCGCAGCATCTCGGTGATGAGACCGTGCCTGCCGTGTGGCGAGGCCAGCTCCTTTGTTCGTCCGGCCACCACCGAGGCGAGCAGTCGCATGGTGTCCTCCTCGGCGATCGCGGCGGCCGGAGCGGCGCCTTGCGCCAGCTCTCGCAGCAGGTCGGCGAAGAACAGGTCCTTGTAGGGCCATCGGCGGTAGACGGCGGTGCGCGACACCCCGGCGTCGCGGATGACCTCCTCGAAGCCGATGTGATCGAGGCCGACGGTGAGTCCGTCCCGGTGCACCATGGCCAGCGCCGCGTCGAGCATCCGCCGCTGGGTCTCCTGATCGTTCAGCCGGGGCCTTCGGCGGCCTGGGCCGCCGGGCACGCGAGGCTCACCCGGCATGGACATCTCACTCTCGACTGAGTACTTTCCGTACATGAGACATGGTATCCCACATTTTTTCTTGGCTTCCGCCGTTCCAGGACGTCCCGCGCGCCCGTGGGATCAGCGTCGATGACGGAGGCCGAGACCTCCCCTCGAAGGTCGCCGACCGCGTTCTTTCTGCTGGTCTTCGCCTTCACCGTGCCCTTTCTGGCACTTGACGCCATGGTCGGGTCGCAGATCCTGCCCGGCATCCCCCTCTCCGGGCTGGCCTTCGTCTGCCCGGTCGTCGCCGCCGTGGTGCTGAGGTACCGCGAGGACGGCGTCGCGGGCGTGCGGGTGCTGCTGGCACGGTCGTTCGACGGCGGCCGGGTCCCGGTGAAGGCCTGGTACATCCCCGCCCTCCTGCTGTATCCCACCGTGGTGACGGCGTCGTTCCTCCTGCTCCGCCTGACGGGAACCGTTCTCCCGGATCCGCGCTTTTCTGCGTCGTTGATACTGTTTCTTTTTCTCGGGTTCTTCGTCGGCGCCCTGTGCGAGGAGCTCGGCTGGTCGGGGTATGCCACGCAGCCCCTGCAGGAACGATGGGGAGCGGTGCGGGCCGGCCTCGTTCTCGGAACGGTCTGGGCGGTGTGGCACTGGGTACCGCTGCTGCAGGTCCAGCGCTCGGTCTCCTGGATCGCCTGGTGGTCGCTCGGTACCGTCGCCGCACGGGTGATCATGATCTGGCTGTTCGACCACATGGGCCGCAGCGTCTTCGCCATGACGCTCTTCCACATGACGCTTAACGTCGCCTGGCAGCTCTTTCCCGTGAACGGATCGCACTTCGACATGCCGCTCGTCGCGGCCCTCATGGCGACCGTCGCCGTGGTCATCGTCTCCGCCGAGGCATTGACCTCGTCGCAGCAAGGCTCACCGCGCCGATCTCATCGCTGCTCTCGCCGTGGCCCGGCAAACAGACCGGTGTCGCTGGAAACCGGCGGCCCGAACGACCCTGATGTCGATCGTTTCAAATAGGTCCTAGTGGGGCCGCGGTACGGACATACGCTCATCAGCATCCTTTTTCCGCGCGGCGGGGAAGGCGTTCGGTGTGGATCGGCCCCGGCGCCGAACCCTGGGAGGTGTACGTCGTCAAGGCCGACGCCGACACCCTGGGCAGGTCCGCGGCCGCCGGCCAGGACCCGGCCGCGTCGTGCGCGTGCGGCCCGGCTGATGAGCAGCCCGGTGAGACGAAGGCCCCGGCCGGCGCCGGCGCGGGCGCCGGTTGCCGCTGAGGAGTCACGGGCGATCGTCCCTTGTCACGGTGGGCCGGATGCCGCCATGATCGGTCGGCCGGGTCTCGTGCGTGTCTCGTCACCGGCGGGGAAGGGCCGCGCGGCCCGCCTCCAGGCGAGCGACCGGCACCCGGTACGGCGAGCAGGAGACGTAGTCCAGGTCCGCGTCGTGGAAGAACCACACGGAGTCGGGGTCGCCGCCGTGCTCGCCGCAGACACCGATCCGCAGCCCGGGACGCGCCCTTCGCCCCTCCTCGACGGCCAGCTCGACCAGGCGGCCGACGCCGCGCCGGTCGATGCTCTCGAACGGCGAGGTCTCGAAGACGCCCAGGCGCAGGTACTGCGGCAGGAACGACGCCTCCACGTCGTCACGGGAGAACCCCCAGGTCATCTGGGTCAGGTCGTTGGTGCCGAAGGAGAAGAAGTCGGCCTGCCCGGCGATGTCACCGGCGGTGAGGGCCGCCCGGGGCACCTCGATCATCGTCCCGATCGGGATCGGCGGCGCGCCGTCGATCCCGGCCAGCACCCGCTCGGACTCGGCGCGGACCAGAGCCAGCTCGCGGACGTCGCCGACCAGCGGGATCATGATCTCCGGTCGTGGGGTCCCGCCCTCGTGGACACGGATGGCGGCGGCCTCGCCGATGGCGCGGACCTGCATGGCGAACAGGCCGGGGATGGCCAGGCCGAGCCGGACACCGCGCAGCCCGAGCATCGGGTTGCTCTCGTGCATCCTGCGTACCGCGGCCAGCAGGGCCCGCTCGCGGTCGGTCGCGGCGCCGAGCAGCTCCTCCAACGGGGGAAGGAACTCGTGCAGGGGCGGATCGATCAGCCGGATGGTCACCGGCAGCCCGTCCATGGCCGCCAGAACGCCGGCGAAGTCGGCCCGCTGCAACGGCAGGAGCTCCTCCAGCACCACCCTGACCTCCCGCTCGCCCTCGGCCAGGATGAGGCGCTCCACCAGGGTGCGCCGCGGGCCCAGGAACATGTGCTCGGTCCGGCACAGCCCGATCCCGGACGCACCAACCTGCGGGCGCGGGCGGCGTCCTCGGCGGTGTCGGCGTTGGCCTGCACGTCCAGCCGACGCAGCGTGTCCGCATGGGCCAGGAGCCTGCCCACAGCCGAGACGAGCGGCCCCGAGCCGGTGTCGAGATCGCCCGCGAGGCCGTCCGCGGGGGCGCTTTCGGGGTCGCCTTCGAGGTGGCGCACGACCGGCGACGGGGCCACGGGCAGCTCGCCCAGGTACACCGTTCCGGTGGTGCCGTCCACGGAGATCATGTCGCCTTCGCGGACGGTCACGGAGCCGGCCCGGAACAGCCGGCCCTCCGGATCGACCTCGATGTCACCGGCACCGCAGACGCAGGTACGGCCCATCCCTCGGGCGACGACGGCCGCGTGCGAGGTCTTGCCGCCGCGGCTGGTCAGGATGCCGCGGGCCGCGAGCATGCCGGGCAGGTCGTCGGGATTGGTCTCGCGCCGCACCAGGATGACCGGGCCGGTGGCCTCGGCGGCACGGCGGGAGTCGAACACCGCCCGGCCCGAGGCGGCCCCGGGAGAGGCGGGTACACCTGAGGCGATCCGCTCGGGGGAGCCCGACAGGTCGAAGCGCGGGAACATGAGCCGGCCGAGCTGGGCGCCGTCGACGCGCCGCAGCGCCTCGTCCAGATCGATGACCCCCTCGTCGACGAGCTGGGCGGCGATGACGAAGGCGGCGGCGGCGGTCCGCTTGCCCACCCGGGTCTGCAACATCCACAGCCTGCCGCCCTCGATGGTGAACTCGATGTCGCACAGGTCGCGGTAGCGGCGCTCCAGCACGTCCATCGCCCGCACCAGCTCGTCGAAACAGCGGCTGTCCAGCCGGGCGAGCTCCTGCAGGGGCAGGGTGTCGCGGATACCGGCCACCACGTCCTCGCCCTGGGCGTCGGGCAGGTAGTCGCCGTAGACGCCGCGCGCGCCGGTCGCGGGATCGCGGGTGAAGGCCACTCCGGTGCCCGATCCGGGGCCGCGGTTGCCGTACACCATGGCCATCACGTTGACGGCGGTGCCCAGGTCGTCGGGAATGTGCTCGGCGCGCCGGTACAGGCGGGCGCGTTCGGTGTTCCAGGAGCGGAAGACTGCCAGCACGGTGCCGGCGAGCTGCTCGGCCGGGTCCTGCGGGAAGCCGGTGCCGGCGTGCGCGCGGAAGATCTCCTTGTAGGTGCCCACCAGCTCGCGCAGGTCGGCGGCGCTCAGCTCCGGATCGCAGGCGACGCCGCGCTCGCGGCGCAACGCCGCCAGCGCGTTCTCGAACGCGGAGTCCGCGATGCCCTCGACGGTCGAGCCGTACATGGAGATGAGCCGGCGGTAGCAGTCCCAGGCGAAGCGTTCGCCGCCGGAGGCGGCCAGCCCGGTGACGGTCGCGTCGGTCAGACCGATGTCCAGGACGGTCTCCATCATGCCGGGCATGGAGAAGCGGCCGCCGGAGCGGACCGACAGCAGCAGCGGGTCGCCGGGGTCGCCGAAAGCGCGGTTCATGGTCTTCTCGATGCGCCGCAGGTGGACGGCCATCTCCTCCTCCAGCTCCGCCGGGGCCACGCCTGTTGCGAGGTAGGAGCGGCAGGCCTCGGTGGTGACGGTGAAGCCGGGCGGGACGGGCAGGCCCAGCCGGGTCATCTCGGCCAGGTTGGCCCCCTTGCCGCCGAGCAGGTCCTTCATGTCCTTGTCGCCGTCGGCGAAGTCGTACACGTAGGTCCGCATCGCGTGTCGCCTCCATTCGGTTCGGGTGGTGCGCGAAGGCGGCCGGGGCGACGGCTCCGGCCGCCGGGTCCGGGTCAGCGCCTGCCGTGGTAGGCGGCGCGCATGAGGTCGCACATGTCGTCGAGCATCGGCATCCGGGGGTTGGCCGGGGCGCACTGGTCCTCGTAGGCGTTGCGGGCCTGCTGGGGGAGCGCGGCCATGAACGCCGCCTCCTCGACGCCGAGGTCGCGGAAGCACGAGGGGATGTCCACGGCCTTCCGGAGCCGTTCCACCGCGGTCGCCAGGGACTCCACACCCTCGGCCGGGGTGGCGGCGGGCAGGCCGAGCGCCTGGGCGATCTCCTGGAACCGCTCGGGGGCCCGGTAGTGCTCGTACTTCGGCCAGCCCGACAGCTTGGCGGGAACCGTCCCGTTGTAGCGGATCACGTGGGGGAGCAGGAGCGCGTTGGTACGGCCGTGCGCCACGTGGAACGTCGCGCCGAGCGTGTGCGACATGGCGTGCACGATGCCGAGGAAGGCGTTGCCGAAGGCCATTCCGGCGATGGTGCCGGCGTTGTGCATGTGCTCCCTGGCGGCCGGGTCGGCGGCGCCGAGCCTCACCGCGCGTTCCAGGTGGGCGAAGACCAGCTTGATCGCGTGCAGCGCCAGGCCGTCGGTGAAGTCGCTGGCGTAGACCGACACGTACGCCTCGATGGCGTGGGTGAGGGCGTCGAAGCCGCTGTCGGCGGTGACCACGGCCGGCAGGTCGGCGGCCAGGACGGGGTCGACGATGGCGACGCTCGGGGTGAGGGCGTAGTCGGCCAGCGGGTACTTCTTGCCGGTCACGGTGTCGGTGATCACCGCGAACGGGGTGACCTCCGCGCCGGTGCCCGACGTCGTCGGCACGCACACCAGCCGCGCCAGCTCGCCCAGCGTCGGGAACGTGAAGGCGCGCTTGCGGATGTCGAAGAACTTCTGCCTCATGTCGTCGAAGACGACCTCGGGGTGCTCGTAGCGCAGCCACATCACCTTGGCCGCGTCCATCGCCGACCCGCCGCCGAGCGCGATGATGGTGTCGGGCCGGAACGCGCGCATCAGCTCGGCGCCCCGGTCGACGGTGGCGACGCTCGGCTCGGGCTCCACGTCGTCGATGATCTGCAGGGCGACCCGCTCCGGACGCCGGCCCAGCACGGTGAGAACGCGGTCGACGTACCCCAGACGGGTCATCGTCGGATCGGTGACGATGGTCACCCGGTGCACGCCGGGCATGTCGGCCAGATAGCGGATCGCGTGCGGCTCGAAGTAGACCTTCGCCGGAACCTTGAACCACTGCAGGTTGTTGGTGCGCCGGCCGATCCGTTTGATGTTGAGCAGGTCGACCGCGGAGACGTTGTGCGAGACCGAGTTGCGGCCGTAACTGCCGCAGCCGAGGGTCAGCGACGGGACGAACGCGTTGTACATGTCGCCGATGCCGCCCTGCGAGGACGGCGCGTTCCAGATGATCCGCACCGCCTTCACCCGCCGGCCGAACTCCTCGGCCAGGTCCTCGTCACGGGTGTGGATCGCGGCGCTGTGTCCCAGCCCGCCGAACTCCACCATCCGCTCGGCCGTCACGATCGCCTCCTCGCGGCTTCCGGCGCGCAGCACCGCCAGGACCGGGCAGAGCTTCTCCCGGGTCAGCGGCTCGGACGGGCCGACCTGCCCGGCCTCGACAAGGATGATCGACGTGCCCTCGGGCACCGTGAACCCGGCCCGCTCGGCGATCCAGCTCGCCGGCCGGCCCACGGCGTCGGCGTTGATCCTCGACTGCGCGCACGACTGGCCCTCGGCCGCCGCGCCGAACAGGAACGCCTCCAGCTTGCGCTTCTCCTCGGCGTCGGCCAGATACGCGTGCAGGACGGCGAACTCGGCGAGCACGTCCTCGTACACCGCGTCGTCGATGATCACGGCCTGCTCCGAGGCGCAGATCATGCCGTTGTCGAAGGACTTGGACAACACGATGTCGTTGACCGCGCGCCGCAGGTCCGCGGTGGCCTCCACGTAGGCGGGAACGTTGCCGGCGCCCACCCCGAGGGCGGGCTTGCCCGCCGAGTACGCCGCCCGCACCATGCCGTTGCCGCCGGTGGCCAGGATCGTCGACACGCCGTCGTGACGCATCAGCGCGCTCGTCGCCGCCAGGGACGGCTGCTCGATCCACTGCACGCAGTGCTCGGGCGCACCGGCCGCGACCGCGGCGTCCCGCACGATCCTGGCCGCGGCCACGCTGCACTCCTGGGCGGCGGGATGGAAGGCGAACACGATCGGATTGCGCGTCTTCAGCGCGATCAAAGCCTTGAAGACGGTGGTCGAGGTCGGGTTGGTGACCGGAGTGACCCCGCAGACGACCCCCACGGGATCGGCGATCTCCACCAGCCCGCTGATGTCGTCACGCGAGATGACGCCGACGGTCTTGAGGCCGGCCATGCTGTTGGTCACGTGCTCGCAGGCGAAGATGTTCTTGACCGCCTTGTCCTCGAACACGCCGCGCCCGGTCTCGGCGACGGCCCGCTCGGCCAGCGCCGCGTGCTCGTCCAGCGCGGCGACGGACGCCTTCTTGACGATCTGGTCGATCCGCTCCTGGTCGAAGGCGGCGTAGTCGTCCAACGCCTTCAGCGCGTTCCCCACCAGTGTGTCGATCATCTCGGTGACGGCGGTCGGGGCGGGTGCGGCCTGGTCGGTCATCTGGATCACCTCGGGCGTCGTGGTCCTGCGGTCTTCTTCAGGATCTCCGTCACGGCTCCGGCGCGCCGGAGCCGAAAGGCACCTGCATTCGGGACCTTGGTCTCCGAAGCCGCGGCCGGGCATCGGACGGTCCGGAGACGGCGAAGGTCCCGGTCAGGGCCGTGCGACGGAAGGTCCTGACCGGGACCGTGAGAGGGCGGTGGTCCGAACGGTTCACCGCGCGTTCCAGGTGTGGTCGTCCTCCTTCCACCGCACCTCGTTGACCACATCGACGACGCCGTTGATGCGGCCCGTCATCCGGGCCGCCAGATCGGCCTCGCTGTGGCGCTCCATGGTGCCGGTCAGGGTGACGACACCGTGGTCGACCTGGACGTGGACCTGCTCGGTGTCCACCCACAGGGAGCGCTCGAGGACCTCCTTGCGGACCTCGTCGGCGATGTCGGAGTCGGGCCGCACGAAGACCCTGATCAGGTCGCGGCGGCTGACGACGCCCGCCAGGCGCCCCTCGTGGTCGACGACGGGAAGCCGCTTGATCCCGTGTTCCTCCATGAGCCTGGCGGCGCCGACCACCGACATCTCCTTGACGACGGTGACCGCGGGGGAGGTCATCAGCTCGGCGGCGACGTCGCCGTGCGCCTTGATCCTCAGGTCACGGCCCTCCTGGCCCAGCCGGTGCCGCAGCCGGGTGCGCAGCGGCGGCTGGTACCCCTCGCGGTAGTACTGCTCCCGGAACTCCTCCTTGGCGAGCAGATCGGCCTCCGAGACGATCCCGATGACGCGGCCCTCCTCGTCCACGACGGGAACGGCGCTCACCGCGTGCTCGATGAGCGTCTCGGCGATGTCCTTGAACGGCGTGTCGGCGGTGACCATCGCCACGTTCCTGGTCATGACGTTCTCTACCTTGGTGCGCATGGCATCTCTCCACCCGTGATGGTCCGGGCCCGCTCGCCCGAGCGGGCCCGTTGGTGTGTCATTTGGTGGTACGGGCCTTGCCGACGGGGACGCGGACACCCGCGCCCTTGCTGTCGTCGAGCTTCACGCTGATCTCCAGCAGGCCCTTGTCGTAGACCGCCGTGATGTCCTTGGGATCGGCTCCCGCGGGCAGGACGATGGAGCGGGTGAGCGCGCCGTAGCGGAACTCGGTGCGGTGCGCGTCCTTGTCCTCGTGGTGCCGTTCGGCGTGGATCGCCAGGACGCCGTCGGTGAGTGTGATCTCCAGGTCCTTGTCGGGGTCGATGCCGGGGAGTTCGGCCAGCAGGACGTACCTGCCGTCCTTGACGTAGTCCTCGAACCGGATCGTGGGGCCGATCGCCGGGCGGAACCCCGCCAGCGGTCCTTCGAGCCAGTCGAAGATCTCCGGAAACAGTCCCTTCGGTTCCCTGCGGACGAGTGTGGTCATCTGCCACCTCCGTGGTCTCCTTGTGTTTCTCCCCTCCATCCCACGCCCGGCCGATAGCCGCATATAGGGCCGGAGGTCCCTGGGGGGCCGCCATTGGTCGCTGTCACCGGCAGGTGCTTCGGGACGGTGCCGGACCATGACGGTCCCGCCCGCTCCTCGCCGATCTCACCGGGACGGATCAGAGGCGTTCGGCCAGGGGCGGCCGGGGTGAGCATCATGACGGACCCACCCGGCCGGAACGGTTTCGGCCGGGTGGGTCCGCACGATCATGAGCCGTTCCAGCGGACGATGACCGCAGGCGCCGGAGACCATGGGAGGTAAAAGCCTGCGAGAGGCTGAAGTGACTCCGGGGAGCGGGAAAGCCTACGGCGGGTGTCAGGTCTCCCGCTCGCCGTGCCAGGACGAGATGCGGCGGCCGGTGATCTGCTCGGCGCGCACCACGATGTAGTGGTCGCGACTGCCCGGCGCCCAGGTGCGCAGGGGGAGTACGGACAGGCGTTCGATCTCGGCCGGTTCGTGTACGGCGCGTGCGGGTCCGACCACGGTGACCGACCAGCCGGTGCGGGCTGTGGGATCGAATTCGTCGGCCTCGAAGGCGACGATCGCGTTGCTGGCCGCTGCGGCAAGCTTGGAGCCGATCCCCGTGCGGATCACGATGTCCTCGCCGTCCAGCACGAAATTGACCGGCTGCACCGCAGGCAGGGCCTGATCGGTGAACACGATGCGCCCGATCGAGGCCGCCGGCAGGAGTGCGACGCACTCCTGCCGGGAGAGGATCTGCAGACCTGCCGAGTCGAGCTTCATACCCTCCAGGCTGCCCTTTCGCCCTGTGAAGACGTTAGGGACGAAGGTCCTCTACATCACCGACGATCTGCCCTCAGCCGTGCCGCCATGGCCGCGACCTGGGTGCGGCGCTGCATGTTGAGCTTGGCCAGCAGGTTGGAGACGTAGTTCTTGACCGTCTTCTCGGCCAGGAACATCCGCTCGCCGATCTGCCGGTTGGTCAGGCCCTCGCCGATCAGCTCCAGGATCTGCCGCTCCTGGTCCGACAGGGCGGCCAGCGGGTCCTGTCTCGCCGACTGGTCGCGCAGTCGCGACAGCATGGAGGCGGTGGTCTGCGGGTCCAGCAGCGACTGCCCGGCGGCCACCGTACGGACCGCGCCGATCAGGTCCGAGCCGTGGATCTGCTTGAGCACGTACCCCGACGCCCCGGCCATGACCGCCTCGAACAACGCGTCGTCGTCGGCGTAGGAGGTCAGCATCAGGCAGGCCAGCCCCGGCAGCCGGGAGCGGACCTCGCGGCACACGTCCACCCCGCTGCCGTCGGGCAGGCGCACGTCCAGCACGGCCACGTCGGGCTTGAGGGCCGGGATGCGGGCGATGGCGGACTCAGCGGTACCGGCCTCGCCGATCACCTCGATGTCGTCCTCGGAGCCCAGCAGCGCGGCCACGCCCCGCCGTACCACCTCGTGATCGTCCACCAGGAAAACGCGAATCATGCTCTGCACGTTAGCCTCCCTTGACGTGGGCCGGTAGGGATCGAAAACTCCGTGTGTCGTGTCGTGTCGTGCCGGCCGCCGACCGAAACCCGGTGCGATGGCACACGATCGATCCGGACGGCATCCCCTCCACGGTATTTCACCGTCAGGTGCCGGCGACTCGTGCGACCGTCCGATCGGCGTCGCTTCGCCTCGCCCGTGGTGACGACGACCTGCTCGCTCTCCCGTTCTGTTGTACGCCGCCGTCGTGGAAGGGACGTGCTCGCCTCCTGCTGATCGCGAAGAGGCCGAAAGTCCCACTGGCGCGGTCCTTACGGCTCTCTGGCGGGGGTCGGGGAGGCGGTGTGATGAGGGTGTCACAAGGACCGCTGAACATCACGGATCGACAGGGAAAGGGGAGCCGTCATGGCCACCACTCATGGATACGACGTTCACATCGGGCCAGCCACGGGCGCCATCCCCGCCCAGCCCGTCCCCGCTGTTCCCACGCAGCCCGTTCCCGCGCAGGCCATCGAGCAGCGGGGCGTCGAGCAGCGGGCGGTCAATCGCCCGGCCGAGCGCGCCTGGGCGATCACCCGGATCGGTCTGGGGTTCATCTTCTTGTGGGCGTTCGTGGACAAGACCTTCGGCCTGGGGTTCGCCACCCCCACCGAGCGGGCCTGGCTCACCGGAGCCAGCCCCACGACCGGCTTCCTCAAGGGCACCGGGGAGAACGCGCTGGGCGGGGTGTTCGGCGCGCTGGCCGGACAGGTATGGGTGGACTGGCTGTTCATGCTCGGCCTGCTGGGCGTGGGCACCGCCCTGATCTTGGGCATCGGCCTGCGCATCGCCGCCGTCGCCGGAGGACTGATGATGGTCCTGATGTGGGCCGCCGAGCTGCCCTTGCAGAACAACCCCGTCCTGGACGATCATCTCATCTACACCGCCGTCCTGGCCGGACTGGCGCTGGCCGGCGCCGGCACCACCTGGGGCCTGGGCGCCTGGTGGGCCACCACCCCCCTGGTGCGCCGCTACCCCATCCTTCGCTGACCACCCCCGCCCCACAGATCAATGACCCGCTCCCACCGCACAGGGAGCGGGTCTTTCCACGTCTCGAACACGAAATCTCCCGATGTCGCACCCGGCATCTCACCACCTCGCGGTCACCCACACGGAGGACGCGGGCAGGTTCCCGGCACCAACTCCCGTTCGGCCCGGCAGGTGAGGACCAAGGTCCCTGTGCGATCGACCGATCATCAAGAAGGCTGGCAGCATGAACAAACTCCAGAAGATCGATGCGTACTGGCGTGCGGCCAACTATCTATCCATTGGCCAGATCTACCTGTTGGACAACCCGTTGCTGACCGAGCCGCTCAAGCCTGAACACATCAAGCCGCGGCTTTTGGGGCACTGGGGGACGACGCCGGGGCTGAACTTCTGTTTCGCGCATCTGAACCGGATCATCGCCGAGCGCGATCAGGACATGATCTACATCGCGGGTCCGGGCCACGGTGGTCCGGCGGCGGTGGCGCATGCCTGGCTGGAGGGCTCCTACACCGAGCGCTACCCGGAGATCTCCCGCGACGCCGAGGGCATGCGGCGGCTGTTTCGGCAGTTCTCCTTCCCCGGCGGCATTCCCAGTCATGTGGCGCCGGAGACGCCCGGTTCGATCCACGAGGGTGGTGAGCTGGGGTATGCGCTGGCGCACGCCTACGGGGCGGCGTTCGACAATCCCGGCCTGGTGGTGGCGTGCGTCATCGGCGACGGTGAGGCCGAGACCGGTCCGCTGGCGGCCAGCTGGCATTCCAACAAGTTCCTCGACCGGGAGCGCGACGGGGTGGTGTTGCCGATCCTGCACCTGAACGGCTACAAGATCGCCAACCCGACGGTGCTGGCCCGCGTCCCCGAGGAGGAGCTGGTCAAGCTCATGGAGGGCTACGGCCACCGTCCGCACATCGTCTCCGGCGACGACCCCGAGACCGTGCATCAGATCATGGCTCAGACACTGGAGACGGTTTTCGACCAGATCGCCGACTACAAGGCCGGGCGCGCCGACCGGCTACCGATGATCATCCTACGTACCCCGAAGGGATGGACCGGGCCGCGCGAGGTCGACGGGGTACAGGTGGAAGGCACCTGGCGCGCCCACCAGGTGCCGCTGGCCGGGATGCGCGACAACCCCGAGCACCTGACGATGCTGGAGGAGTGGATGCGCTCCTACCGTCCCGAGGAGCTCTTCGACGGCGAAGGCCGCCCGGTGGGCGAGGTGCTGGCGACGGTACCGCGCGGGACACGGCGGATGAGCGCCAGCCCGCACGCCAACGGCGGGGAGGTGCTGCGGCCGCTGGTGCTGCCCGACTTCCGCGCCTACGCGGTCGAGACCAAGTCCCCGGCCGCGCACTCCAGCGAACCGACCCGGGTGCTGGGCACGTTCCTGCGCGACATCATCGCCGCCAACCCCGACTCCTTCCGGCTGATGGGCCCCGACGAGACCGCCTCCAACCGCCTGTCGGCGGTGTTCGAGACCACCGACCGCGCCTGGAACGCCGAGCTCCTGGACGGCGACGACCACCTGGGTGCGGGCGGGCGCGTGATGGAGGTCCTGAGCGAGCACCTGTGCCAGGGCTGGCTGGAGGGCTACCTGCTGACCGGCCGCCACGGCCTGTTCAACTGCTACGAGGCGTTCATCCACATCATCGACGCCATGTTCAACCAGCACGCCAAGTGGATGGAGTCCTCCCGCAAGATCCCCTGGCGGCGCCCGGTGGCGTCCTTGAACTACCTGCTCTCCTCCCACGTCTGGCGCCAGGACCACAACGGCTTCTCCCACCAGGACCCCGGTTTCCTGGACGTGGTGATGAACAAGAAGGCCGAGGTGGTGCGCGTCTACCTGCCGCCGGACGCCAACACGCTGCTGTCGACCGCCGACCACTGCCTGCGCTCCCGCGACTACGTCAACGTCATCGTCGCCGGCAAGCAGCCCATCCTGGACCTGTTCACCATGGACGAGGCGATCGCGCACTGCACCCGCGGCCTGGGCATCATGCCGTGGGCCGGCAACGACGCCGGGACCGAGCCCGACGTGGTCATGGCCTGCGCCGGCGACGTGCCCACCCTGGAGACGCTGGCCGCGACCGCGCTGCTGCGCGAGCACCTGCCCGAGCTGAAGGTCCGCGTGGTCAACGTCGTGGACCTGATGCGGCTGCAGCCTCCCACCGAGCACCCGCACGGCATGTCGGACGCGGAGTTCGACACGCTGTTCACGCCCGACAAGCCGGTCATCTTCAACTTCCACGGCTACCCCTGGCTGATCCACCGCCTGACCTACCGCCGCACCGGGCACGCCAACATCCACGTGCGCGGCTACAAGGAGGAGGGCACCACCACCACCCCGTTCGACATGGCCATGCTCAACGACATCGACCGCTTCCACCTGGTGATCGACGTCATCGACCGGGTGCCCGGCCTGGCCGAGCGGGCCGCCTACCTGCGTCAGCACATGATCGACGCCCGCCTCGCGGCGCGGGCGCACACCCGCGCGTTCGGCGAGGACCCCGCCGAGATCCGCGACTGGACCTGGCCCCAGTAAAGAGATCGAAGCTTTCAGTGCCGGTCATGCCTCCGTTCCCCGTTCCCCGCTGGGACGGAGGGGTGACCGGCTTTCGCGAGGGCGAGGCATCGCCGTTATGGTTCGTGCCGGTTCAGGAGGCGCCGTCCTGGGCGAGATCGGGCCGTAGGCCGAGCGAACCCCCTGTCCCACCCCACCGGACATGGTCACATCTCGAAGACCAGGCGGGCCAGGACAGCGCTGTCGAGGACCTCTTCGAAGGAGAGATTGATCTCGTCGAGCTCGCGCGTCTCGTAGATCACTTTGGTCCGGTCGGCGGCGTGCAGGCGGAAGACCTCCGCCAGGTCCCCGCGGGTGCCGACGATGGAGCCGGTCACGCTGATGCCGCTCAGGACGGTCTCGAAGACCGGCAGGCGCATGGTGTTGTCCCTGGGCAGGGAGACGAGCACCAGGCGGCCACCGCGCCGTAGCGAGGCATGAGCTTGCTCCAGGACACGAGGGCTGGCGGCCAGCACGATCGCCACGTCGGCCCCGCCCAGTGCCCTGATCGCGACGACCGGGTCGGTGGTGGCGGCGTTGACGGTGTGGGCGGCTCCCAGCTGCCGGGCCAGGCGGAGCTTGTCGTCGGTGATGTCGACGGCGATGGTCTCGGCTCCGAAGATCTGCGCGTACTGCTGGGCCAGATGGCCCAGGCCGCCGATACCGAAGATCGCGGCGCGCTCGGCCGGCCGCAGGCCCGAGACCTTGACGGCCTTGTAGGTGGTCACGCCCGCGCAGGTGAGCGGTGCGGCTTCGGCGGGGGAGACGGCGTCGGGGACCGGGACGACGTAGGCGGCGTGGGCGACGGCGTACTCGGCGTGAGAGCCGTTGACGGTGTAACCGGTGTTCCGCTGGGACTCGCACAGGGTCTCGTGGCCGCCGACGCAGTACTCGCAGGTTCCACAGGCGTGACCCAGCCACGGGATGGCCACGCGCTCGCCGACCGTCCGGCCGGTCACCGCCGAACCGGTCTTCCCGATGACACCGACGCCCTCGTGCCCCGGGATGAAAGGCGGCACCGGTTTGACCGGCCAGTCACCGCGGGCGGCGTGGATGTCGGTGTGGCACAGGCCGCTGGCCTCGATACGGACCAGGACCTGATCGGCCGCCGGTTCGGGAACGGGGATCTCCTGGATCTCCAGGGGCCTGTCGAACGCGGTGACGACGGCGGCGCGCATGTTCATGGTCTGCTTCCTCCTCGACTTTCACCTATGAGTCCACCTACGAGTCTTCCGCGCGGTGGCCGGGGGAGGCAGAGCCGGAGGTCCCCGAGCGGCACGGTCGTCGGTCACGGCCGCGCGGGAGGTTCCGGCCTCGGAGCTTCGGTGTGTCCGCGTCCTCGTCGCGAGCCCTCGGTGCCGGGTCTTTCGTCCTCGCCGCGCGAGCCGTCCGCCTCTTCACTGGCGATCCGCGGGACGAAATCCTGACGACGACCGGCGAAAGGTGGCGATCGGCCCTCGATCCCTGTCCTTCGCGGAGCATCACTGGATGAAGGGGATGATCCCGATGCGTGCGCTCGTGGTCTTCGAATCGATGTTCGGCAACACCCGTGCGATCGCCGAGGCCGTCGCCGGCGGTCTGGCCACCCGGATGGAGGTGGAGGTGGTCGAGGTCGGCGACGCCCCGGTGTCGATTCCCGCTGATGTGGATCTGCTCGTCGTCGGCGGGCCCACCCACGCCTTCGGCATGAGCCGGCCCGCCACCCGCCGGTCGGCCGCCGAGCAGGCTTCCGGTGCTCTGGTGTCCAAGGGGAAAGGGCTGCGCGAACGCCGCGGCCGCCCTCGGTGCCCCCTCCGGGGCTCTGGCGGCCGCGGCGTTCGACACGCGGATCAAGAACCCCTGGGTTCCGGGATCGGCCCGGCGCGGTGTCGAGAGGAACCTGCGCGGGCACGGCTTCGCGATCCTGACCGGCTCGCAGAGCTTCCACGTCTCCGGCACCCCGGGTCCGCTCCTGGACGGGGAGGTCCAAAGAGCCCATCGGTGGGGGACGGAACTGGCCTCGATGCGACAGGCCGGCGTTCACCGGATCACATAGGGGGCAGGGCCGGTGGACGCCCGCGAGGGGCGTGTCGCCGTCCGGAGACGAGTGCTTCACGGAGTCCGTGGACGGTACAGGAGACGTTGGTCCTCGCGGCAGGTGACGTTCGGCCGATGCCGAACCGCTCCCGAGGGTATGCGATGGAGGTGAAGGGACGGAGATTTTCCGAGAGGAGGCGGCCATGACAGGACTGATCGTCGTCGGTACCGACGGATCCGCGCCCGCGACGGCGGCGGTGGAATGGGCGGCCGAGGACGCCGCACGTGACGGCGCGGCCCTGAAGATCGTGCACGTGCACGAGCCGTGGAGCACTCTCCTTTCCCTCTCCGGGAGTGAGGAGGAAAACGACCCGGTGACCGGGTACGCCGACCGCCTGCTGGCCACGGCCGCACAGCGGGCTCGGGCTCGCGCGTCCGACATCGAGATCACCACTGCTCTGGCGACCGGAGCGGTGGTCGAGCGGCTGAGGAGCGAATCCGAGCGGGCCGACGCGCTCGTGGTTGGCAGCAGGGGCGTCGGCGGGTTCGCCGGACTGGTGCTCGGATCGGTCGGGCTCGGCCTGGCCGGCCACGCGGCCGGTCCCGTGGTCGTCGTCCGAGCGCCGGTGTCGACCGTGCACGGCGTGGTCGTCGCGGGATTCGACGGTTCGGAGCATTCACAGGCCGCGCTGGAGTACGCCTTCTCCCGGGCCCGGCAACGCGGATCGCGGCTGCGAGCCGTCTACGCCTGGCAGATGCCGATGCCCTCGCCGTACGCTCTGGGCTACAGCCCGGTGCTGGAAGGCACGTTCGCGGACGAGGCCGAGACCGCCCGGCGGCTGCTGGCTCCCTACCGGGAGAGGTATCCGGACGTCGTGGTGGAGGAGTCGATCGTCTGTGATCATCCGGTGCGTGTCCTGTCCGATGCCTCACGTCAGGCGGACCTGGTCGTGGTCGGCTCACGAGGGCTGGGGGGATTCGCCTCGGCCGTGCTGGGCTCGGTGAGTCACGCCGTGTTGCATCGGGCTCACTGCCCCGTCGCCGTCGTCCGTCATCACCCGGACGAACGATGAACGCCGAGACCTTGATCGGTCAGCAGGCCAGGAGCCGTGCTCCGGGGCGGTGCGTGGTGATCGACGACGGCGGGAGACGTCGGCGTCGTCAACGCCGGGATGGAGTCGGTGCCGCCGGTGACCGGCCGGTCTGCTCCGCAGTGTCGTAGATCTTCACCCGCTTCACCGGGGGAAACCGCTTGGGCATCAGCGCGATCTCACTCGCCACGGTGAAGGTCGAGCCGCCACCGGTGCACGGACCTGTCAGGTGGATCCGGGCGATGCCGCCCTTGATGGCCGGCCTGCTGGATCCAGCGACCCCGGAACCGACGAACCGCAGTCCCTGCGTCCGCTCGGCCTGGGCGGGCCCGGCGAACAGGCGCTGCAGCGCGCCGTACGCGGTGGCGGACGGGATAACCGGGCGCGGCACCGATGTGGTGTACGGCGGTGGCGCGGCGTTGAAGCCGGTGGTGCCGAGGAAGTGGGCGCGCGCCCAAACGGTCCGTTGGGGCGTCGTGACATCCAGGACGATCCGGCTGGGCTTGCTGAGAGCGTAGATCTTGTACGCGGCGCTTTTGACGGGCCTGATCCCGAAGCTCGTCGTGGTGCCGGAGTCGCCGGTGTCGACCACCTGGATGACGCCGAGCAACGTGTAGGCGCGCCGGGGCGGGGCCGTGAACGCCGGAGCCGACGCCGGTACGACCGGTAGGGTCACGACGTTCAATGCCTCCTTCCCGAGGCGGTCGTTGCCGTTCACTGCTCGCCGGACGGGCTTCCGGCCGGCCCCTTGAGTCGCCGCCAAAGGCCGCCGCGCTCCCCGGAGAGGGCGACGAGGTCCGGGGGAGGGGGCGTCGCGACCGTGATGACCGTGGCCTTGGCGTGCTTCTGGCAGTAGGCGGTGACGCCCGCGGACAAGATCGGCACGCGCCGTCTGCTTCGCCCTACGATCAGGAGGTCGGTGCTCCTGGTGAGTTCGGTGAGGGCCACGCCGGGCCTTCCCGGACGCACGCTGGCGGAAAGCTTGACGCCTTGGAGCTGGCCGTCCGCGACCTCCCTGAGCACGCGCGCGAGCATGTCGGCGGCAGCCACCTGGGCCGCCGCGTCGATGGTGGTGAACCATGGCTGGTGTTCCAGGCGGGTGGTCTCCTGGTAGGCGTGGATCAGGTGCACCGGCAGGTGGCGCAACCGCGATTCGCCGAGCGCCCAGGCCAGCGCCCACCGGGCGCCGGGCGTGTCGTTCACACCGACGATGATGCGCGGCCCGCTGGGCGGTGCTCGATGCATGATGGTCTCCACTCTCGAGTCGTGTCCTGAGAGTGCCTTCCAGGGGATGGGCGTCGGCAGGGACTTTGGGCCCTTCACCCGGAGCGAAGGACCTGAGACATCTGGAGCGGGGAAGAGGCACATGACCTAGTCGGGCAGGACGGCGCGCAGGATCCGGGCCTGGGCCGCTGCGGCAGAGCGCGACCACGCTCCTTCGGTCTCCTTGAACCGCGATCGGTGGCACTCCTGTTCCCCTAAGGGTCGATATCGAATATTATTAATCTACTTTGTAAAGGCGATCGATTTTTGAAAAACAGTAAAAATAGACATATAGGACTAAAGACGAGCCGCAAAAACAAACAGGACCCTGTCGTCTGGCACGTGTGCTCTCACGCCGGGTGTTCAGACGCGGCGGGTGCGTGATGAGTGATGGACGACGGCGACGGGGGCCTGAGCGTGGTGGAGCAGGGCACGTACGGTCGGGCCGAGGAGCGGGCCGGAGGTGCCCGCGACGACCAGTTCGGCGGTCGTGGAGGCGTTGATGAGCGCTTTGGCCGGGTGCTCGTGTACGACGTGCTCGATGAGGGTCACGTCGGGGAATCGGTCTCGCCAGCCGGCGAGTGATTCGGCCAGGAGCCGGGCTTCCTCGTCGCCGATGCCCTCGACGTCGTAGAGGAGTGGCTGCATGTCGCCGGGTGCTCTGGTGGCGGGGTGGGTCCAGGCGTGTATCGCTCGCAGGGGGCGTTGGCGCAGGGTCGCTTCGTTGAAGGCGAATTCCAGGGTTTCGTTGAAGGCGAATTCCAGGGTGGGGTCCTGGTTGGTGCGTCCGGTGACGCCGACGGCGATCTCGGTGTCGGGGGTGGTGTGCGGTGGGTTGACGATCACTACCGGGCATGGGGAGTGTGCGGCCAGGTCGGTGCTGACCGAGCCCAGGAGTAGTCCGGTGAATCCGCCCAGACCTCGGTGGCCGACGACGATCAGCTGTGCGGTCGTGGCTGCGGTGGTGATCGCTTCGGCGGGGTTTCCGTCGAGGATCTCGGTGGTGATCTTCAGTGTGGTGGCGTCGGAGTGGGCTTGTTCGGCGGCGTGGTGAAGCAGTTCGTTGCGGGCGGCTTCCTCGGCGGGTCCCCAGTGGGCCGGTTGGGGGGCGAGGGGGACGTCGTAGGCCCAGCGGAGGGCGGCGTGTGCGATGCGCAGTGGCGCTTTTCTCAGTGTGGCTTCCTGTGCCGCCCAGGTGAGGGCGTGGAGGGAGGGGGGTGAGCCGTCGACGCCGACGATGATGGGTTGTGTCATGGTCGTCACCTTCGGTTCGTTGCCGGGGTTCGGTGGTGGGATCTTGGTTGTTGGGTCTGAGGGTGGACGAGGTTGTCCACCGTTGTCTTGTTCGGTCGTGGTCTTTTCATTGTTCGTAGTCCTTTCTTCTGCCGAATAGGGGCGAAGGTCCCTGGGCGCCGTCGCATGTCGCTCTGTTGCCCGGCCGGATGGAGCGACTGGCGGAAGATCGTGTTTTTCTTTGTTTTGGCAGGTAGGTGCTGTGATGGGAGGGGGTAGAAGGTCCCATGCCGTTGGGACGTTGCGCCCTGCTGCTCGGGGGGTGGTTGTGGCGAGCATGGGGGAGGAGGTGAGGGTGATGGCGGGTATCTGTGAGGCCGTCGTCGGTTATGACGGTTCCGACTTCTCCATGCAGGCTCTGGAATGGGCGATGGATGAGGCCGAGCTCGGGCGGGTGCCGCTGAGGGTGGTTCATGCGTGGCGGTGCCCGTATGGGGAGGCCGATGAGGAGGCGAGGCTTCATCTGCGTAGGGCGGCTGAGCATGTGCTGTATCACGGGGCGGAGTGCGCTCGTGCGTGCAGTGCGGTGGCCGTTGTCGGGACGGATCTGTATGAGGGTGGGGCGACTGAACGGCTGGTCGAGTTGTCGGAGAGTGCGGCCGTGGTCGTGGTGGGCTCTCGTGGCATGGGTGCCTTGGCCAGGGCGGTTGTGGGGTCGGTCGCCGAGGGGGTGGCGGCGTATGCGCGCTGTCCGGTGATCGTTGTGCGCGGGCCCGGTCCGATTCCGGTGCCGAGGGAGCAGGGTGAGGTGGTGGTGGGGGTAGGTGGCGATACCCGTGATGGGGTGATCGAGTTCGCTTTTCGTGAGGCCGCCATGAGGCGGTTGGGGCTGGTGGCGGTGCGTGCTGGGCAGTTGCAGCCGTTGATGCGCGAGGGGCGGATCGCGATGGACGCGGCGGAGGATGTGCTGGCCGGGCGTCTGGAGCCGTGGCGGATCGCCTGTCCGGAAGTGGATGTTCGTACGTGTTTCGCTGCCACGTCCGCGAAGGATCTTCTGGTGGATGCATCGAGGGGGGCGAGTGTGGTGGTGGTCGGCGGGGGACGTGAGCACGGCAGGCTGGGTTCGGTCTGCAGGTCGGTTCTTCAGCATGGGTTTTGTCCTGTCGCGGTCGTTCCCGCCGGTTGGGAGGGTTCGCCCCGCGAGGGGGTCGCGTTGTCGGGTTCCGATGCGTTTGGTGAGGGTGAGGCCCGAGTCGTCGAGGGGTGAGCGGCCGGGGAGGGGC
Source organism: Streptosporangium sp. DT93 (assembly GCF_049844535.1). Lineage (NCBI taxonomy): Bacteria > Bacillati > Actinomycetota > Actinomycetes > Streptosporangiales > Streptosporangiaceae > Streptosporangium > Streptosporangium sp. DT93. Next base: position 82,320 of record NZ_JBNCLF010000022.1, on the reverse strand, counting down.
TCTTGGTGTGGTGTTTGGCGGGTCAGGGGCTTGTCGTCGTGGAGTAAAAGATGGTCGGTCCTGTGGGGGCGCGGGTCTGGACGGTCGGGGTCGCAGCGCGCCGACCGGTCGCTGATATGGCGGGTGTGCTAACGCTGTTCGTCGGTGGGGGTGTTGTCACGGTCCCAGGCGAGTTCGTCGATCACGTCGACGACTCCGCTGGCCTGTCGGGTCATCTCCAGCGCGATGCGAGTGTCGGTGCGCAGAGTCATCGTGCCGCTCAGCGTCACCACGCCGTCCTTGACCGTGACGTGGACGCGTGAGGTGTCCATCCACAACGATCGTGTTAGGACGTCCACGCGGACGTCGTGTTCGATGTCGCGGTCGGAGCGCATGAACACCTTCAGCAGGTCGCAGCGGCTGACGATGCCTGCCAGGCGGCCGTGCTCGTCGACCACCGGGAGCCGTTTGACGCCTTTTTCGTGCATCAGGCGGTCGGCGGCCACCAGGGAGGCGTCCTTGGGGATCGTGACCGCGGGGGTGCTCATCAGGTCACGGGCCGTTTGGGCCCCTGGGGTGTCTGTGTGCGGCTTTGGGGGAGAGGGGTGGTGTTTGCCGGGGGGCTGCTTTCGGAGTTCCTCCTTGCGCAGCAGGTCGGCCTCGGAGACGACGCCCACGACGCGGCCGTCGTCGTCCACCACCGGTAAGGCGCTCACGGTGTGGGTGAGGAGTGTGCGGGTGATGTCCTTGAAGCAGGTGTTCTCACCCGTTGAGATCACCTGCTGGGTCATCACGTCCTTGACGGTGACATGGTGCATATTTGCCTCCGGACGGGCGGTGGCGATCGAAACGGCCGGTGATCGAGTGGTGGCCGGGGCGAATGTTGAACGATCCACGGGCTGGTGGTTCGGTCGTGTGATTCTTCGAGGCCGGTGGACGAGGCCGGGTGATGCGGCATGGCCCGGGGTGGGGGCCGCGTTCGTCGGCCGCGATCGGTTCCATCCGCGATTGGTCATAGGGGCAGTATCGGTTGTGTTGTGAGATCTGGGCAGGTCGCACCCCCGGTAGGGGTGGGAGGTCCTCACCAGGAGGTGGGGCTGGTGACCTGGGCGATGTTTTGGGAGCTGGCAGTGAGCAACCTGCCGGCCAGGTCGGCCAGTGCGCGGGCGGCCGCGAGCTCGTCGCCGATCTCGGGTACCTGCGGGTCGGCCGGGTTGCGGCATGCGTGGCCGGCTCCGGCCAGGTGGGTGCGATCTTCGGTGGACAGGACCGCTCGGGCGGCGGTGGTGTCGCCGTCCTCGGTGATGTGGATCTGCACGGTCCATCGTTTTGCGAGCATGACGATGCTCCTTTGCTCGAATCGGCGTTCACCGTCCACGCTGGTCAAGAGCTTCGCGTGCGAACAGGGCATAAGGGCCTGACATCCGGGGGACTTCCGTAGTGTCTGGTATGTCCGCAGGTGGGGGCGGTTGGAGGTCCGTTCTCCTCTAGGTCGGCGAAGCCTGCGGGGGAAGCATTGAGGTATGTCGACCACATCTCAGGCACAGTCGGGGCTGACGGGCGCGCAGGCGGCCCGGCGGCTCGCCGACGAGGGGCCGAACGCGCTTCCTGCGGGTAGGCGGACACCGGCGGGTGTGCTGCTGATCCGCGAGATGGTCCACTTCTTCGCGTTGCTGCTGTGGGTGGCGGCGGGACTGGCACTGGTGGCGGGCATGCCCCAGCTGGCGCTGGCCATCGCGGTGGTGGTGGTCTTGAACGGCGCGTTCGCGTTCGCCCAGGAGTATCGGGCCGACCGGGCGGGCCAGCGGCTGCGGGAGCTGATCCCGGCCGAGGTCAAGGTCGTCCGGGACGGTCGCCGCACGGTGGTGAACGCCGCGGATCTGGTTACGGGCGACCTGGTGCTGCTGGAGGCGGGGGATCGGATCTCCGCTGATCTGGAGCTGGCCGAGGTGCACGGGCTGGCGGTCAACGAGTCGATGCTGACCGGGGAGAGCCTTGCGTGCCGGCCCGGCGAGAAGGCCACGGTCTTCGCGGGGACCTTCGTCGTCGAGGGGGAGGCGGCCGCCGTCGTGACGGCCACCGGGTCACGCACCCGGCTGGCCGCCGTGGCAGCCCTGACCCGGAGCGCGACCCGGCCGCCGAGTTCCCTGGCCCGCGAGCTCGGGCGGGTCGTCAAAGTGATCGCCGCCATCGCGCTCGGCGTCGGCGTGGTGTTCTTCGGCCTGTCCCTGCTGCTCGGGATGGAGCCCTCGACGGGCTTTTTGTTCGCCATCGGGGTCACGGTCGCGCTCGTTCCCGAAGGGCTGCTGCCCACCGTCACCCTGTCGCTGGCGCGGGCGGCGCAGCGGATGGCCGGGCAGAAGGCGCTGGTGCGCCATCTGGAGGCCGTGGAGACCCTCGGCGCGACCACCTTCATCTGCACGGACAAGACCGGGACCCTCACCCGCAATGAGATGAGCGTCGTGCGGGTGTGGACTCCCGGTGGCGCGCTCGACCTGGCCGATCCGGTCTGCGCCGCCGAGATCATGCGCTCGGCCGTGCTCAGCTCGACCGGGCGGCTGGTCCGCGCGGACGGGCGGTGGAAGCCGGTGGGAGACCCGATGGAGGTGGCCCTGCACGCGCTGGCCCTGCAGGCCGGATCCAGCGAGGAGGGGGCGGTCACCAGGCGCCTACCGTTCGATCCTGTCCGCCGCCGCTCCTCGGTGATCGTCGACGGCGTGCTCCACCTCAAGGGCGCTCCGGACGCGGTCCTGCCGCTGTGCGCGGCGGAGCAGGCGGAGCAGGCGGAGCAGGCGCTGCAGGAGATGAGCAGGGGCGGGCTTCGCGTCCTGGCCGTCGCCCGCCGGAGCGTCCCGGTGACCTGCGCCGCCACAGGGAGCTCCACGGGAACCGCCGCGCAGAACGCCGCGGGGACCGCCGCGGACGTCGAACGGGATCTGACGTTGCTCGGTCTCGTGGGCCTTGAGGATCCGCCTCGCCCGGATGTGGCGGAGGCGATCGGGAAGTGCCGTCGGGCCGGGATCAAACTCGCCATGATCACCGGTGATCATCCCGGCACCGCGCGTGCGATCGCCGAGAAGGTCGGCCTGCTGGGGTCGGAGGAACTCGTCGTCACCGGCGCCGAGCTGCCCGTCGGCGACGAGGCCCTCGGGGAGCTGCTGGATCACGACGGGGCCGTGATCGCCCGGGCGACGCCGGAGGACAAGCTGCGTATCGCCCGCGCGCTGCGCGGGCGCGGCCACGTGGTGGCCATGACCGGCGATGGCGTCAACGACGGGCCGGCGCTGCGCGAGGCCGACATCGGGGTGGCCATGGGGGCCTCGGGCACCGACGTTGCCCGCGAGGCCGCCGACCTGGTCCTGCTCGACGACCATTTCGCCACCATTGTCGTTGCGGTCGAGCTGGGCCGGGCCACCTACGCCAACATCCGCCGCTTCTTGACCTACCACCTGACCGACAACGTCGCCGAGCTGACCCCGTTCGCCGTCTGGGCACTGTCGGGCGGGACGATTCCGCTCGCTCTCACTGTGCTGCAGGTCCTCGCCCTGGACATCGGCACCGATCTGCTGCCCGCCCTCGCCCTCGGCGCTGAACCGGCCAATCCGCGGACCATGGACGGGCCTGCCCGGACGGGTTCGCTGGTCGATCGCCGTCTGATCCGCCGGGTGTTCGGGGTGCTGGGACCGGCCGAGGCCGCCGTGGAGATGGCGGGCTTCGTCGCCGTGCTGATGCTGGGCGGCTGGACGCTGGGGGCGGAGCCGTCACCGGCCCTGCTCGCCGCGGCCTCCGGCACGGCGTTCGCCGCCGTGGTGCTGGGTCAGCTCGCCAACGCCTTCGCCTGCCGCAGTCAGACACGGCCGGTGGGGCGCGCGTGGTGGGCGGGCAACCCTCTGCTGCTCTGGGCGGTCGCGGTCGAGGCCGTGCTGCTGCTGGTCGTCGTCGGCGTGCCGGCGCTGTCGGCGCTCCTGGGAGGATCGTTCCCGCCGCCCGCGGGTTGGGCGCTCGCGGCGCTGGCCGTTCCGGCCGTTTTGGCGGCCGATGCGCTGCACAAGGCGATTCAGGACCCGAAGCGAGGCCGTCCGGGCCGCCCACCCCGCACCGCGGCGCCTTGTCCGCTACCCGGTCAGGGCGAAAGGTGAAACCTGTTACCAAAGGTCGACAAATAGTAGAAGGAGGCTAAAAATCCCTTTTGGGTGGGGTCACGGGCCTGATGGGGGCGTGGGTAGCGGGTCCATCATGAGGGATATGGGCTCGGCCGATCGTTTCGACGCCTTCCGCGTCACCTTCGACCGCCGCTTCCAGTGGGCGGGTCTCGCCCCGGCCCCGCCGGGAGAGACCAGGAGCGGCTTCGCGGCCGTGCACGGCCTGGCCGCGGCATTGAGGGGGGATCTGGGGTGCCCGACACCGGCCGAGTTCGGGAGGGCGGCGCCCCTGTTCGCGGGGCCGTCCCGTGAACGTCTGGGCCGGCAGGGCGCCATGGCCTGGCCGTGTCCCGATCCCGACGGCCCCGGGCAGGCCGGGTGTCTACCGGGAGCGGTTCGCCACCCTCGACGGGCGGGCGCACTTGGCCGCCTGCCCCTACCTGCCGCCCGGGGAGAGCCCCGACGACCACTACTCACTGATCCTGGCGACAGGACGGCGCTGGACCCTCTACAACTCCGGCGGCATGAACCGTGGTGCGGCCGATCCCCGGACCCGGCACGGCCGCGCAACGGTGTCAACGACCTTCGTACGCCATCGGGCCCCCTGCGATCTCGCCTCGAGCCGACGGGCGCGACCCGGCACACCGGCCTGATCGGCATCGCCAGAGCATGAAATCGAGGTGAGGACCATGACGAGACGAAACGGGATCGTCATCGGCTATGACGGTTCGAACTCCCCCTTGCGCGACCTGGAGTGGGCGGCGGAGGAGGCGGAGCTCAGAAGGCTCCCGCTCATGATCACCCACACCTGGCGCTGGCCCTACGGCGAGGCCGACGGTGAGGCCAGGCTCCATCTGAGCAAGGCGGCCGAGCACGTGCTGCTGCACGGCGTCAAATGCGCGCACGCCCATCGCGAGGACATCGAGGTGGTCACCGATCTTCACGAGGGCTCGGCCGCGCAGCGGCTCGTCGAGCTGTCGGCCGATGCGGAACTTCTCGTGGTCGGCTCTCACGACCTGGGAGTGGCGGCCCGGCTCATGACCGGCTCCGTCGCGGCGTTCGTGGCGGCCCACGCCCGGTCTGCGGTGATCGTCGTGCGCGGAGCGGACCGGATGTCCCTCCTTTCTGAGCCGGGACCGGTCGTCGTGGGGGTCAAGGACACCACGGGCGACGCGGTGCTGGACTTCGCGTTCCGGGAGGCGGTCCTGCGGCGCCTGCCCCTGCGGGTGGTGCACGCCGGCCACCCGCGCCCGCTGGCGTGGGGCATCGCCATGGCCCCGGTGCCCGATCTGGAGGACTCGGCCCGGGCCTGCCGGGATCGGGTGGAAGAGCGGCTGGCACCGTGGCGGCACAGGTACGCCGAGGTGCCTGTCGACATCTGTTCCGCCACGACCGCACCCAGGGAGGCTCTGCTGGCGGCATCGGCTGATGCCGCCCTCGTCGTCGCCGGCAGAGGCCGGGCGGCGTCCCGCACCGGCCACCTCGGAGCGATCACCGGATCCCTGGTCAGGCACGCGTCCTGTCCGGTGGCCGTCGTGCCGGCCCAGGAGGACGGCTCCCGGACCGCGCCGCCCGCCGGCGAGGCGAAGGCGCCGTGAGGCAAGACCGCGGAAAGATCACAGGAAGGTCGCCGGGCGGCGTCACCAGGCCGTCCGGCCGATGGCGACGGCTGGTGGCGCTCTGCAGGAATGGGGCCGGAAGTCCCCGGTGAAGGGGCCTTTGGGCCGCTGCGGAAAACGTCGCCGGCCGGTCGAATGGAAGGAGAACCCGTAGGAGAGGGAGAACTCGAGGAGGTCGGCATGACAGCGCATGTGGTGGTGGGAGTGGACGGCTCGTCGTCCGCGGACGACGCGGTCCGGTGGGCCGCCGACGACGCGGTCCGGCGCGGATGCGCCGTGAAGATCGTCCACGTGGAAGACCCGTGGCCCGGTGACATCCCGCTCCAGACGCCGCCGGGCTTTCGCGACTCCGTCACCGAGTACGGCCAGGAGGTACTGCAACGAGCGGCCACGCTGGCACGCGAGCGCGCCTCGGAGCTGCAGGTGGAGACCCTGCTGGAGGCGGGCCGGGTGAGCGAGGTCCTGCGCCGCGAGGCCGAGGACGCCGAGCAGCTCGTGCTGGGCAGCCGAGGGCTGGGCGGATTCACCGGCCTGCTGCTCGGATCGGTCTCCCTGACCCTGGCCGGGCACGTGGCCACCCCCGTCGTGGTCGTCAGGGACGTCCCGGAGCGGGCACGCGGCCGGATCGTCGTGGGCTTCGACGGCGGCGATCATTCGGAGGCGGCGCTGGAGTACGCCTTCGAGGAGGCCGCCCGCCGTGGCGCCGGGCTGCAGGCGATCCACACCTGGCAGATGCCCGTCGCGGGACCGGGCGCCTTCGTCTACACGCCGCTGGTCGAGGACATCCTGGCCGCCGAGCGGCACGTCTGCGCCGACACGCTCACGGCGTGGCGGGAGAAGTACCCGGGGGTCGACGTCGAGCAGAGGCTGGTGTGCGGGCATCCGGTCGGTGTCCTGTGTGACGCCTCGGCCGCCGCGGACCTGGTCGTCGTCGGTTCCCGGGGGCTGGGCAGGTTCGGCTCGGCCGTGCTGGGCTCGGTCGGCCACGGGGTCCTGCACCACGCCCGCTGTCCGGTCGCCGTGGTCCGGGCCCGAGGGGAGGCGTGATGGACACCGCTCGTCTGACCGTGGGGCAGGTGATGAGCCGGACCCTGGTCGCCGTCGATCTCGACGAGTCCCCGCTCCTGGCGTGGGAGATCATGCGCCGTGCGGGTGTGCACCATCTGCCGGTCGTCGACGGGCAGGGCCGTCTGCGCGGGATCCTGACGCGTGAGGACCTCACCGCCCGCTGGTCGGGGGGCCCGATGGAGCAGTCCCACGTGCGGGTCCGCGCGCTGCTGACCGACCGCCGCCGCCCGCATACCACCCCTGGCACGTCCCTGGCCGTCGCCGTCGCCGCCATGATCGACGCGGGTGTCGACGCGATCGGGGTGATCGGCGACGATCACCGGCTGGCGGGGATGATGACCGCCACCGACGTGCTGCGGGCCGTGGCCGGCCGCCTTCCCGAACCCCGGGAGGCGCCGGAGCTGATGACGGGAATGTTCCGCCTGGTCCCGGTGGTGCCCTCCCACGTCCCCGCGTGATGAGAGGGCATCCCTGCCGCGGGGCGGCTCCTGTCGCCGACCCTCGACGCGACGTCATGGTCGCCCCCAGGCGGGGGGCGCCGTGAAAGGAGAGATCATTGTCGCTTTCGACGGGTCACCGCACAGCCGTGGCGCGGTCGAGTGGGCGGCGCTGGAGTGCAGGGCGCAACGAGCGCGGCTGACCGTCTGCCATGTCTGGGACGGTCCTCACACCGAACGCGAGGCGGCGATCACCGAACAGCGACGCCGGCTCGCGGAGCATGTCCTGCTGGAGGGTGTACGGCTGGCCGAGCGGCTGCTGCCGGGCCAGGAGGTGCGCTCGGTCCTGGCCCGAGGAACCCCGGGGCCGGAACTGGTCTCGCTCAGCCGGACGGCGAGGACCCTGGTGGTCGGATCCCGGGGCCTGGGCGGGCTCACCGGCCTGCTGCTCGGCTCGGTGAGCGCTCACGCCGCCGCTCACGCGTTCTGCCCCGTGCTGGTCATCCCACCGCACGCCCGCGTCCCCCACCTGATCGAAACACATTCCCGTCTCCGGGGCGAGACGGCCACCCGGGGGAGGCGTGGATGGTGAGACGTCTCGGCACCGTCGCCTTCCTCGCGGTGACCACGTGCGGGCTGCTGGCCGGAGGCGCACTCCACCTGGCCAGCGCGGACAGCACCGGTGATCTTCTGTGGGCGGCGGTCACCGGCCTGGCCCTGGTGCCCGCGACCGGCTGGGTGATCTCGGCGCTGCGAAGCGGCCGGCTGGGCGTGGACGCCATCGCCGTGCTCGCCCTGGCAGGGGCACTGGCCGTAGGGGAGTATCTCGCCGGCGCCCTGATCGGCGTGATGCTGGCCACCGGCCGGGCACTGGAGGACTACGCCCTGCGCCGGGCCCGCCGGGACCTGACCGCCCTGTACGAACGCGCGCCGCACTCGGCCCGGCGCTACCGGGACGGCGTGCCCGGCCTCGTGGGGGTCGACCAGGTATGTCCCGGCGACCTGCTGCTGGTTCCCCCCGGTGAGACGGTCCCCGTCGACGGAGTGATCGCGACGGGGCCGGCGCTGCTGGACGAGTCGGCCCTGACGGGAGAGTCGATCCCGGTCAAGCGCACCACGGGGCAGAGCGCGCGCAGCGGCGTCGTGAACGCCGGCTCCGCCTTCGACCTGCGCGCCACCCGCACCGCGGCCGAGAGCACCTACGCGGCAGTGGTACGACTGGCGCGGCAGGCCGAGGCGGACAGCGCTCCGGTGGTACGGCTCGCCGACCGGTTCGCCGCCTGGTTCCTGCCCGCCGCGCTCCTGCTGGCGGGGGCCGCCTGGCTGCTGTCCGGTCAGCCGGTACGCGCCGTCGCCGTGCTGGTCGTAGCCACCCCCTGCCCGCTGCTGCTCGCCGCGCCGGCGGCCATCGCCTCGGGGCTGTCTCGTACGGCACGCCACGGCGTGGTGGTCAAGGGCGGGGGATCGCTGGAACGGCTGGGACAGGCCCGCACGCTCATCGTGGACAAGACCGGGACGCTGACCGCCGGACGCCCCCGGGTCGTCGACGTCGTGGCCGCGCCGGGCGTCCGCGCCGACGACCTGCTGCGCTGGGCCGCCGCGGTGGATCAGATGTCCTCCCACGTCCTGGCCGCCGCGATCGTCGCTGCCGCCCGCGTCCACCGGGCCGAGTTGCCGCAGCCGACCGCGGTCGTGGAAAGACCCGGCACCGGCACCGCGGGAGTGGTGCAGGGCCACCGGATAGAGGTCGGCAAAGCGACGACCTCCTCGACCTCCTCGCCGTGGGAACGGGCCCAGCGGGCGCGGGCCGCGCTGGACGGCGCCATGACCGTCTGGGTGGGCGTGGACGGCGAGACCGCGGGGGTGATCCTGCTTCGCGACGCCGTACGGCCGGATGCGGCGCGGACCCTGCGGCGGCTGCGCACCGCCGGGATCGAGCGGGTGGTCATGCTCACCGGGGACCGGGCCGAGGTCGCCGAGAGCGTGGGCACGGTACTCGGCGTCGACCAGGTGCTGGCCGAGCAGAGCCCCGCCGACAAGGTACGGGCGGTACGGCAGGAGGCGGCCAGGGCGGTGAGCGTGATGGTGGGCGACGGGATCAACGACGCCCCGGCCCTGGCCGCCGCCGACGTCGGGGTCGCCATGGGCGCCCGCGGCTCGGCCGCCTCCACCCAGGCGGCCGACGTGGTGCTCACCACCGACCGCCTGGACCGGCTCGCCGACGCCATGGACGTCGCCCGCCGCTCCCGCCGCATCGCCGTACAGAGCGCGGGCGCGGGCATGGCCCTGTCCCTGCTGGCCATGATCGTGGCGGCGGCCGGAGCACTGCCGCCCGCGCCTGGCGCTCTGCTGCAGGAGGTCATCGACGTGGCGGTGATCCTCAACGCGCTGCGGGCCCTGCGGCCGGGGCGGGGGACCCGGACGGTGGTCGACGCCCCCACCGAGTCCCTGCTGCGCCGCTTCGAAACGGAGCACTCCTCGTTGCGGCCGCCTCTGGAGATGATCCGGGAGAGCGCCGACGAGATGGCCGGCGCTTCCCCGCAGGAGGCTCTTGGCCGCCTGAGGGAGGTTCACGCCTTCCTGACCGAACGCCTGCTCCCGCACGAGCGGGCCGAGGAACGGCGGCTCTACCCGGCGATGGAACGCGCTCTCGGCGGTCCCGAGGTCACGATGACCATGAGCAGGGCACACGCGGAGATCGAACGGCTCGTGCGCCGGCTGGGGCGCCACCTCGCGCTCGCCGAGGACGACGGCGGCGTGCGTCCGGAGCGGCTCGAGGATCTGTACGCCTGCCTCTACGGCCTGCACGCGGTCCTGCTGCTGCATTTCGATCAGGAGGAGGAGGCCTACTTCTCCCTGGCACGGCAGTGACCGGTGGTGATCGCGGGGGGGCGAGGCCACCCGCCAGGAGCGCTCACCCGCAGCGGAACGGACCATAGGTCCCTGCCGTCGGGGGACTTTCGCCACTGCCGCCTTCCGGGCCGCTTTGCGACCGTTGTAGTGAGGAGGTGCGTCATGAAGGTCAGGGAAGTCATGGCAGGCGCGGCGATCGCGGTGCGGCCGGAGGCGACGTTCATCGAGATGGTCGACGCCATGCGGCGTTTCAAGGTCGGTGCGCTCACCGTCATCGACGCCGACGATCGCCCCATCGGTGTGGTCGCCGACGATGATCTCCTGCTCAAGGAGACCGACTCCGGCACTCGCTCCGGTGGCGTCTTCGACAGTCACAAAAGGCGCCAGGAGCATCGCAAGGCCGCGGGGGGCACGGCCGGGCAGATCATGACCACCCCCGCGATCACCGTCACGAAGGACACCGCCGTCCGGGAGGCGGCGCGGCTGATGCACCGGCATCGGATCAAGCAGCTACCGGTGATCGACGCGGTCACCGGGCGTATCACCGGCACCATTCACCAGGGTGATCTGCTGGCGGTCTTCGCCCGCCCGGCCGAGGAGATCGAACGCGAGGTCGTCGCGGCCTGTGACCGGCTCACCGGCCCGGAGACGGTGAGTGTCGGCGTCGAGACCGGGGTGGTCACGCTGACCGGCCGGGTCGCCTTCCGGTCGCAGATCACGCGCCTGGTCGCGGCGGTCTGTGAGATCGACGGCGTCCTCGACGTCGAGAACACCCTCACCTGCTCCTCCGACGACCGGGTCCCCGTTCCGCCGTTCCTGTGACAGGAGTGAGATCATGAACGCCCGTACGAGCGAGGAGATCACCTCGGTGGTCCGCGCGGCGGTCCGGGCCGCCACGTGGGCCCCGTCGGTGCACAACACCCAGCCCTGGTCATTCGGCGTCGACGGCGATGAGATCGCGCTGCGCGCCGACAGCGACAGAAAACTGCGAGTGGCCGATCCTGACGGCCGGGAGCTGCTGATCAGCTGCGGAGCGGCCCTGGTGAACGTGCGGCTCACCCTGCGCGCGCTCGGTTACGAACCGCGGGTGCGCGTGCTGCCCGACCCCGACCGCCCGGCCCTGCTGGCCACGATACGGCCGGGAGCGGCCGTGGCCGCCGACGAGAACGCCCGGTCGCTGTACGCCGAGATCGAGCGTCGCCGCACCCACCGGGCCGGTTTCACGCCGTCGCCCGTCCCGGAACGTCTCCTCGAGGCCCTGGCGGCCGAGGCGGGCGGTGAGGGGGCGCGGCTGACACCGGTCCGGTCCGAGGCGGCGATCCGGGTGCTTGCCTCGGCCACCTGCGCCGCCCAGGACGTGCAGTCCCAAGACCGGCTGCTGTCGCTGGAGCTGATCCGCTGGGCGCGCCCGCCGGGAAGCTCCCGCCAGGACGGGGTCCCGGCCGAAGGCTACCCGCGCGCGCCCCGGCGGACCAGCCCGCACTTCGCCCAGCGCGACTACACCCACGGCCACCCCTGGGGCAACGACAGCGACCAGTTCTTCTCCGCCTCCACCGGTGTCGTGGCGATTTTGACCACTAAGGGCGACTCCCGCCGGGACTGGCTCGCGGCCGGCCAGGCGTTGCAGCGCGTCCTGCTGCGCGCCTGCGCCCACGGGCTCGGCGCGGCCTTCCACACCCAGGCGCTGGAGATGTTCCACCTGCGGGAGTTCCTGCGCCAGAAACTGTGCTCGCAGGAGTACCCCCAGATGATCATGCGTCTGGGCGTCACCTTCGACGACGGTGGGGGAGTGCGGCGGCCGGTCGCCGAGGTGCTGGAGGAGGGCCCGGCGAAAGCGGCGTCCTCGCCGTGAGGCCACCGCTCGCCGGCCAACAGGTTCTGCTCACCGGCGACGATTCACTTACCACAAGGTAATGTTTTTCGGCGCGGACGATTCTATGATCCTTCATCGAATCGGCGCGTTTGTCGGTGGCATATGTTTCCATCTCCCTGTGGCGGTCGATCCGTCGAATACATCGGTCGAGATCCGCAGGGAGGCGTCATGGCGGAAAAGTATTTCCGACGCGGACATTGGGTCAGGAAATCCGCGCCGAAAAACAAGAAAGCATCAGGGTGGGTGATCCTGGCCGTCATCGTCGGAGCGGCATGGTTCTGGGGAACCCTGCCCGATGAGGGCCATGACGTCCCGCAGCGGCCGTCGCCAGTCTCCGAGCCCGTCGCACCGGTCCCGGATCCGATCGCCGAGCACGCAGGGGCCGACATTCCGCCCCCCGAGCCGACCGAGGCGCCGTGACACGCCCACGGTGGCACCATCGCCTTCCTCGTCCTCGGAAACCGGCCGGCCCGATCGAGTGGATCGCGGCCGCCTTCGTCGCGCTGGCCGCGTTTTCGGCGGTCTTTCATATGATCCGGACGGCTGTCGACTTCGTTTCCGGTCATTGGTATGTCGGTGTGGCGGCGGGAATCGTCATTGTCGCGATGGCAGTGGCTTTCGGATGGTGGAAGATCAGCGCCATTCGCCGCCGGTCCGCGCGGTTGCGTGAGGTACGGCTGACGCTGGCGGACCTGGACGCGCTGAGCTACACCGATTTCGAGCTGGCGGTGCGTGACCTCATGGTGCGCGACGGCATCGACGCCCGGCATGTCGGCCGGAGAGGGGACAAGGCGGCCGACGTCATCGGCCGTATCCCGGGTGGCTATCGCGTCGTCGCCCAGTGCAAGCACACCACGAGCGGCTCCAAGGTCGGCGCCTCGGTGATCTACACGGTGAACGGGACGGCCGCCCCCGCCCACAGGGCCGATGTCGCCGTGGTGATCACCAACGGGTCCTTCACCAGCGGGGCCCGGGAGACGGCGGCCGACTTCCGAATCCACCTGTTCGGCCGCGAGGAACTGCGCCGGTGGGCCACCGAGGGGGTCTCCCTGCAGCAGATGCTGAGGCTCACCACCCCCTTACGGCGACTGCGACGCCTGCGGCACACCTCGAACCGGCTGATCCGTCACGACGGCACGCCGCTCTCGACGGCCCCCATGGACGACCAGAAACGACGCTGAAGAAACCCTCCGGCCCCGCTCATTCGAGCTCCGGCGTTCAGCGGCCTGCCGCGCGGCGTAGGCGGGGTGAGGCGGGAGAGCCCACCTCGGCCACGTCGTGACCGGAGGCCCGCGACAGCGGTGACCGGGATGATCGTCCGGGCATGCTCCGCTTCCGGTCGGAGCGGTGCGGGGGCGGTTACGGGGCCGGGGCGTCGGTGGTGGAAGGGGCCGCGGGGGCGTCGGCGTCGTGGGTGGTGCGGGTGGTGCGCAGGCTCCATGCGATCGACACGGTGATGGTCATCACGATGACGCCCAGCGTCACCGGGATGGGCAGTTTCCCGACGGGGGTCTCGGACAGGATGAGCTTGACCCCGGCGAAGGCCAGCAGCACGGCGAGTCCGTAGTGCAGGTGCACGAAGCGGCGCAGCAGCCCGGCCAGGCAGAAGTACAGGCTGCGCAGGCCCAGGATGGCGAAGGCGTTGGCGGTCCAGACGATGAACGTGCTGGTGGTGATGGCCAGGATCGCGGCGACGGAGTCGAGGGCGAAGATCAGGTCGGTGGCCTCGACGGCGATCAGGACGACGAACAGCAAGGTGGCGACGCGCCTGCCGCCGATGCGGGTGAAGAAGGCGTCGCCGTGGTAGTTGGCGTCGGTGGGGATGACGCGGCGGACCAGGCGTACCACGGGGTTGCGGTCGGGCGGGGTCTGCTCGCCGTGGCGGAAGGCCATCGTGTAGCCGGTGTAGATGAGGAACGCGCCGAGGAGGTAGGCGGTCCAGAAGAAGGTCTCCAGCAGTTCCGCGCCGAGGAAGATGAACGCCAGCCGGAACGCCAGCGCTCCGATCACGCCCCAGAACAGCACCTTGTGCTGCACCGCCGCCGGTACGGCGAAGTGGGTGAAGATCAGTGCGAAGACGAAGACGTTGTCGATCGACAGTGCCTTCTCGATCAGGTATCCGGCGTAGTAGGTGCCAGCCACGTCGCCGCCCTGCCAGGCCCACAGGATCACGCCGAACAGCAGTCCTGCGGCGATCCAGACACCGGACCAGAGGGCGCCCTCGCGGAAGCCGATGACGTGGTTGTCGCGGTGCAGGAACAGGTCGATCGCGAGCATCGCGGCGATCGCCAGCATCAGCGCCGCCCAGACCCACCAGGAAACGGGCAACGGAACACCTTTCGACCGGCCGGGCCTCGCGCGGAGGCCGGCGCTGCTGGTCGAAGGTCTCCCCGGGCCACCGCGGAGGTGGCTGCGTCGCCGGGATCCGGATCTGCCGGGTCCGTAATGACGGCGGCGCGTCGAACGTCGGGTACTCCCCCTCGAACTACGATCGAGTATTCACGAAGTAGTTTTCGTATGTCAAGGATCCGGGGTGGGGAACCGCGATGCCGCTTTCGTGTCTTCGCGTGCGTACATTGGAGGGTGACCTGCCCCTGGCCGGACCGTACGGATGGTGATCAGATGTCTCAGGCGGCTCAGGCCGGAGCGGCTCGCGGGACCAAGGAGTGGACGTTCCTGACCAATCACGCCCACGTGCTGCTGGCCATCGCCCGGGAGCCGACCGCCCGGCTGCGTGACGTCGCCGACGCCGTCGGCATCACCGAACGCGCCGCGCAGGCCATCGTCGCCGACCTCGAGGCCGCCGGCTACCTGCGCCGCGAACGCGTCGGGCGGCGCAACGAGTACACCGTCAACCCGGCCGGGCACTTCCGTCATCCCGCCGAGGCCGACCGGCGCATCGGTGACCTGCTCGCCCTGTTCACCGACTCGTTCACCGGCTCCCAGGTCACCGGATGAGGGCCGGACCGGCCGGGAGGGAACGCTCGCGTCAACCGGATGATCACGGTATCCACGCAGGTCACGTGTGACGCAGCCGATGTCCGCGCCTTCGCCGGCCTGCCGGGAACTCGTATCACGGTCCGGGGTGCGCAAGGCGAGGCCGCCGCAGGTCACGCCATCCGGAGCAGTTCCAGGGCCGGTCGGCGCGGGGCGTGGGGTACGGCGGGGCCGTACCCGAGACGGAGGATCATCTGGGGGTGGCCGACGGGGTGCCGGGGATCGGTACGGCGGCGCATGTCGCGCAGGTCCAGCGGCTGGTTGAGGAACGACGTCGACACCCCGTGCACGGTGGCGACGAGCAGTACCCGCTGCAGCGCCTGCCCGGCTCGCAGCCAGTCCGCCGGGCCGTCGCCCGGTGTGGTCACGACGGCGAGGCGGGGATGGGCCTCGAACCGGGCCCGCTCCCCGCTCACCCGGGCGAGATCGCGCACGGGCGCGAGGTCGCCGACTGGCCGGGGACCTTGGACGTAGGGCGGCATGCCGTCGTGGTGCGAGCGGCCGGAGGTCCACCGCGCCAGCTCGGCGCGGTAGTCACGGTCACGCGTGAGCGCCTCCTCGGCCGCGGCGACCTCCTCCAGGAGTACGGCGCTCGCCGAGGCGTCCAGGAGGACCAGGTCGGCGCCTTCCATCCGGGCAGCCCTGCTCAGCTCGTCGGTGACCGCCCGGGGGACGGACCGGCCGGTGAACGGCTGGCGATTGGTGCGCCGCGTCGTGATCGCCTCGTACAGGGTGTGCTCGGCCGCCGAGGCGGGGGCGGCCGATGCGGGCCGGACGGCGGCCAGCAGGGTGGGCGAGCCATCCCCGGCGGCCGGGACGGACCAGGTGATCGGCCGGTGGCCGCTCACCCGCAGGGCGAGACGAAGGTTGAGCAGGGCCGCGCCGCAGCTGACGTGCAGGGAGCGGCCGCGCGGGTCGGCCACCTTCAGCCGGCGGTCGGGGTCGGCGTGGAGTTCGACGTACTCCCGGTGGCGGACGACGAAGCGCCAGGGCTGGGTGTTGTGCACCGAGGGTGCGGCGCCGGCCGCGGTGATGAGACGGCGCGCTCCGGCGTGCGTGGCGAGCGGGTTCAGCATGGCGGACCTCCTTGAGGCGAACCTCCGTGATCCGAGGATCGTCCCGCGCCAGCGGCCGGGGCAGGGGCGAAGGTCCCGGCGAGGGGGGACCTGTGGGCCACGGGCACTCGCGGGGCCGGGAAGGACGGGGTCGTCACCGGTGCCCGTCGGCGGCGCCGGGACACCGACCTCGCGCCGATGCGTGATTTTCCGCGTCTCGCCTCCGTGTCGACGGCAAAGAACACCAGGACAGCGACATGAGAGGACAAAGGTCCCGTCGATGGAGGCCGTTCTCCCGTGACGAAGAATCGGAAAAAACGGTCGAATAGTGACAGTTTCCCGGCTACTGGACAGACGCACCACGGGCCACATGAGATCCGAGAGGCCATCACGCCGTCCACGCCGAGAAGACCCACCGCCGTCCGGCAGGTGGTCACGTCATCGTCGACGGGAGGCGTCATGAACGACACAGGAGGCGGGCCACTCCCTGCAGTGGCCCTCGCCGATCGGACCGGCGCAGCAGGTGACAGGACCGAGGACGGCACGAAGGGCGGCCGCCTGGGGTTGCCGCAGGCCGTCGCGCTGGTCGTCGGGAACATCGTGGGGACCGGGATCTTCCTGCTCCCGGCCTCGCTGGCGGCCTTCGGGACCGTGAGCATCCTGGCGTTCGGCATCGTCACCCTCGGCGCTCTCGCGCTCGCCGTCGTCTTCGGCCGGCTCGGCCGCCGCCTCCCGGCCTCCGGCGGGCCGTACGCCTACGCCCGCGAGGGCTTCGGGGAGTTCCCCGGCTTCCTCAACGCCTGGTCCTTCTGGATCACCGCCTGGGCCGGCAACGCCGGTATCGCCTTCGCCTGGGTTGGCTACGTCGTCTACTTCGCCGACGCCACGTTCGGGCTCGACTGGAGCGGCGTCCCCACCCAGGTGGTCATCGGATTGACGGGCCTGTGGATCCCGGCGCTGATCAACCTCGCCGGTGTCACCAGGATGGGCCTGTTCCAGCTGGTCACCACCGTCGTGAAGTTCGCCCCGCTGGTCTTCGTCGCGATCGTCGGCCTGTTCTTCGTCAAGGCGGGCAACTTCGGCCCCTTCAACGCCACGGACGGCTCGTGGATCGGTGCCCTTTCGGTGTCGGCCGCGCTGGTGCTGTTCGCCTACTCCGGCGTGGAGAGTGCCGGCATCGCCGCGGAGAAGGTCTCCGACCCCGAGCGCAACATCGGCCGCGCCAGCGTCTACGGCACCCTGGCCTGCGCGGTGCTCTACATGCTCGGCACCGTCGTTGTCTTCGGGACCGTCCCCCACGACAGGCTGGTGAACTCCACGGCGCCCTTCGCCGACGCGATCAACGCGATGTTCGGCGGCGGCGTCTGGGGCGTGGTGATGGCCGCCCTCGCGATCGTCTCCGGTCTCGGGGCGCTGAACGGGTGGACCCTCCTGGTCGCCGAGATGCCGATGGCCGCCGCCCGCGACGGCCTGTTCCCGAAGATGTTCACCCGAATGAGGGGCGGCAACGTGCCGTGGGTCGGCATCGTCGCCGGCACGGCCCTGACCTCGGCGACGTTCGTGCTGGCCTTCGCCGCCGAGAACGCCTTCACCACGATCCTGCTGCTGGCCGCCTTCACCACGGTCGTCCCCTACCTGTTCTCCGCCGCCGCCCAGCTGTTCTGGCTGACGACCGACGGGCGGCGGGCGGCGGGCGGGCACCTGGCCTGGAACATGGCCCTGGCGGTCGTGGCCCTGCTGTTCAGCTTCTGGATGATCTTCGGCGCCGGTGCCGACGCCGTCTTCCAGGGAACGCTCATGCTCCTGGTGGGCATCCCCGTCTACATCTGGGTCAAGGCCTCGCGCGGCGAGTACGGCCCGAAGGAGACCACGCACATCGTCACGGGAGAACTGCGATGAGACTCCACGTCGACTCCGAGGTCGGCACGCTGCGCCAAGTCATCCTGCACAGCCCCGAGCTGTCCTTGAAGAGGCTGACCCCTTCCAACAAGAACGAGTTCCTCTTCGACGACGTGCTGTGGGTGCAGCGCGCGGTGGAGGAACACCAGGAATGGCAGCAGGTCCTGCGCGACCGCGGCATCACCGTTCACCTGCTGTCGGACCTCCTGCGGACCACGGTCGGCATCCTCGAGGCGCGCAAGCACATCCTCGACCGCAGCGTCGACGAGCGCTTCTTCGGGCCGATGGCCGCCGACGCCGTCCGCAACACCCTCGACGGCCTGGACACCGCAACGCTGGCGCGGTTCCTGACCGGTGGCATCACCAAGCGGGAGATCATGGAGCTGGGTTGCGATCCCAGGAGCCTCGCCTTCCGCGTGCTGGAGATGAACGACTTCGTCCTGCCGCCGCTGCCCAACCACCTGTTCACCCGCGACACCTCCTGCTGGATCTACGACGGCGTCTCGATCAACCCGATGAGGAAGAAGGCGCGCCGCCGCGAGACCGTCAACATGGAGGCGATCTACCGCTATCACCCGACGTTCGCCCCCGGCTACGACCGGCCCGACGAGGGCGGCTACAACGTCTGGATGGCCGGCACCCCCTCGGCGCCCGCCACCGTCGAGGGCGGCGACGTCCTCGTCCTGGGCGGGGGCGTGGTGCTGGTGGGGATCAGTGAGCGCACCCAGCCGCAGGCGGTGGAGATGCTGGCGCGGAGCCTGTTCGCGCGAAGGGCGGCCACGAAGATCGTCGCGCTGAACATGCCGAAGGCGCGGGCGTTCATGCACCTGGACACGGTCATGACCAACGTGGACGCCGGCGTGTTCACCAAGTTCGCCGGGCTGGGCATGCTGCCCTCCTACACGGTCGAGCCCGGGGACAACGAGAAGGAACTCAAGATCACCGATCATCCCGCCGAGGACATGCACCGGGCCATCGCGCGGGCACTGGACCTGGACGACATCAAGGTCCTGACCGCCGTCCAGGACGTCTACGCCTCCGAGCGCGAGCAGTGGGACGACGGCTGCAACGTGCTGGCCCTGCGGCCGGGCGTGGTCGTGGCCTACGAGCGCAACACCACCACCAACAACCACCTGCGCGCCAACGGGATCGAGGTGATCACGATCCGGGGCAGCGAGCTGGGCCGAGGCCGCGGCGGCCCGCGCTGCATGAGCTGCCCGATCGAGCGCGAGGGCATCTGACCCGTGGCGCCCTCCCCGCCCCCTTCGGCCGGGCCACCCCGGCAGGAGCCCCCGACCCGCCCATCTCGCAGCGATCCTGACCAGATCCCCGCAATGGAGACCCCCATGACAATCGACCTGCGCAACCGCAGCTTCCTCAAGGAACTCGACTTCACCCCCGAGGAATTCCGCCACCTGATCGAGCTGGCCGCCGACCTCAAGGCCGCCAAGCGCGCCGGCACCGAGCGGCAGCGGCTCGCCGGCAAGAACATCGTCCTCATCTTCGAGAAGACCTCCACCCGCACCCGCTGCGCCTTCGAGGCCGCCGCCCACGACCAGGGCGCCCACGTCACCTACCTCGACCCGGCCGGCTCGCAGATGGGTCACAAGGAGTCGGTCAGGGACACCGCCCGCGTGCTCGGCCGGATGTACGACGGCATCGAATTCCGCGGACGTGAGCAGGCCCACGTCGAGGAACTGGCCGCCTGCTCCGGCGTGCCGGTCTGGAACGGCCTCACCGACGAGTGGCACCCCACCCAGATGCTGGCCGACATGCTCACCATGGGTGAGCACGGCGGCAAGCCCCTGCACCAGGTGTCCTACGCCTACCTCGGTGACGCCCGCAACAACGTGGGCAACTCGCTGCTGGTCACCGGCGCCATGCTCGGCATGGACGTGCGTCTGGTCGCCCCCCGCTCGCTCTGGCCCGACGAGAGCGCGGCCGTCGGGCCCGCCCGGGAACTCGCCGGGCGGACCGGCGCCAGGATCACCCTCACCGAGGACGTGGCCGAGGGGGTGCGGGGGGTCGACTTCCTCTACACCGACGTGTGGGTCTCCATGGGAGAGCCCAAGGAGGTGTGGGACGAGCGCATCGAACTGCTCCTGCCCTACCAGGTGAACACCGCTCTGGTGGAGGCGACCGGCAACCCCGGGGTGAAGTTCATGCACTGCCTGCCGGCCTTCCACAACCGCCAGACCGCGATCGGCGAGGAGCTGTTCGCCAAGACCGGCCTGGAGGCGCTGGAGGTGACCGAGGAGGTCTTCGAGTCGCCCCGGTCCATCGTCTTCGACCAGGCCGAGAACCGGCTGCACACCATCAAGGCCGTCATGGTCGCCACCCTGGGGGCCTGAGCGATGCGCGTACTGGTCGCCCTCGGAGGCAACGCGCTGCTGCGGCGGGGACAGAAGCCCGACGCCGACCTCCAGCAGGACAACGTCCGCGTCGCCGCGACGTCGCTGGCCGAGCTGGCCCGCGAGCACGAGCTCGTCATCACCCACGGCAACGGCCCCCAGGTCGGGGTCCTGGCGCTGGAGAGCGCCGACGACCCCAACCTCACCCGGCCCTATCCGCTCGACACGCTCGGCGCGCAGACCCAGGGCATGATCGGTTACTGGATGCTCCAGGCGCTGCAGAACGCCCTACCCGGACGCCAGGTCATCTGCATGATCAACCAGACGCTCGTCTCCGCGGTGGATCCGGCCCTCGCCGACCCGACCAAGTTCGTCGGCCAAGTCTACGACCGGGCCGAGGGCGAGAGGCTGGCCGAGGAGAACGGCTGGACGGTCAAACCTGATGGACCGTACTGGCGCCGGGTCGTGCCCTCACCCGCCCCGCAGCGGGTGGTGGAGACCCGGCTGATCCGAAACCTGGTCCGCGACGGCATCGTGGTCGTCTGCGCGGGCGGCGGTGGCGTCCCCGTCATCCGTGACGACAAGGGCCGGCTGCGGGGCATCGAGGCGGTCGTCGACAAGGACCTGACCGGATCGATCCTCGCCGAGACGCTGGAGTGCGACGCCTTCCTGATCCTGACCGACGTGCCGCGGGTGATGAGGAACTTCGGCACCCCGCAGCAGCAGGAGATCGGCCACACCACTCCGCACGAGCTGCGTGAGCTGGACTTCCCCGCCGGATCGATGGGACCCAAGGTCGAGGCGGCCTGCCGGTTCGTGGAGAGCACCGGCGACATGGCCGCCATCGGCCGACTCGACCAAGCCTCGGACATCCTGCAGGGCACGGCGGGCACCATCGTCACCCCCAACGCCACTTGGCCCCTGGCCAGCACACTGTGACATCCCGGGCTGCGGGGCATTCCATCCGGCCCGGTCCGTGACACCCGGACCGGGCCGGCACGGTCATTCGTGTTCGAGCGCCCGCGGGAGGACCTCACCGCCTTGGCCGTCGCGTTCGACCTCCACGGACCACTCCGCGGCGAGAGCGGCCAGCGCGCCCACCGCGGTCACGGCCGGAGCGGCGATGAACGCCACCACCCCGACGGTGACCGGAACCTCCAGCACCGTATGCCCGTGGGCGTTCTTCACGATGATCCGGCGGACGTTGCCTTCGTGGATGAACTCCCCGATCCTCTCGGCGAGTTCCGCTCCACGGACCCGTACCTCTTGCCTGGTGACGGTCATCTCCCGGCCTCCATCCTCTGCGACGCCTTGGACCTCCAGCATGTCCGGCCGCCCCCTCGAGCACCGGAGGCCAAGGACCCGCCGGTGGCCGCCGTCGGTCCCCACCGTCGCCGGACAGGTCCGCCGGATGCTCGCCGGTGAGGCCCAAAGACCCTGCGGCCAGACGTCCTATGACTCTGCCCGGCCCCGGCACAGCGGCGGATCATCAAAGTCCCGAGGTGAGGAGCCGACATGACCGCGGTGATCGTCGATGGGTTGTGCAAGAACTACGGACCGGTACGCGCGCTCGACGCGGTGAGTTTCACCGTCGCCGAAGGCGAGGTGTTCGCCCTGCTGGGACCGAACGGCGCTGGCAAGACCACCGCGGTGGAGATCCTGGAGGGCCACCGCGACCGCGACGGCGGCACGGTCTCGGTGCTCGGGTTCGACCCGGCCACCGGCGGGCGGGCCTACCGTGAACGCATCGGGATCGTGTTGCAGGAGGCGGGATTCGAGGAGGAGTTCACCGTCGCCGAGCTGGTCCGGCTGTACGCGGGCTTCTACCCGCACCCGCGCCGCCCGGACGAGGTGATCGAGCAGGTCGGGCTGGCGGACAAGAAGGACGCCCGGGTCCGGACCTTGTCAGGCGGGCAGAGACGCCGCCTGGACCTGGCGTTGGGGCTGGTGGGCCGGCCCGATCTGCTGTTCCTGGACGAGCCGACCACCGGGTTCGACCCCTCGGCCCGGCATCGCGCCTGGGAGCTGATCGAGGGTCTGCGCGCCTTAGGCACCACGATCCTGCTGACCACCCACTACATGGACGAGGCCCAGCACTTGGCCGACCGGGTCGCCGTGCTGCGCGCGGGACGGCTGGTGGCCGTCGGCGCGCCGGACACCCTCGGCGGGAGCACCCGGGGCAGCACACTGTCCTTCCACCTGCCTGAGGATGCGACTCTGGCCGACCTGCCCGTGCTCACGGGGGCGATCGAGCCACGCGGCGCGGTCGTGGCCCTACGGACCACCGAGCCCGCCCGCGACATGTACGCCCTGACCGGGTGGGCCCTGGAGCGAGGATCGGAGCTGACCTCGCTGACGCTGTCGCGGCCGGGCCTGGAGGAGGTCTATCTCGACCTCGTCGAAGAGGCCGGTGAACGCTCCGGCGACCCACGCCCCACGCCCGAGGCGGCCCTCGGGCCCGCGACGGGAAGGGACCCGGCCGCCGAGGACGAGCCCGCGCACGGGAGGCGGTCATGAACGTCACACTGGTCGCCCGCCTGGCCCGGCACGAGGCGCTCTCCTTCCTGCGCACACCGGTCGCGGCGTTCTTCACTGTCGCGATGCCGCTGCTGATGACGGTGATCGTCGGCGCGGCGGTGGGCAACGAGACCGTCGCTCCCGGTTCCGGTGTGCACGTGATGCAGTTCGTCGTCCCGGTCATGACCGTGTTCGGCATCGCCCAGGGCTGCTTCGGCGCCCTGGCCATCCACCTGGCCGACCTGCGCGACCGTGGCTGGCTCAAGCGCGTGCGCGGCACCCCGGTGCCGGCCTGGGCGCTGATGACCGGGCTGGCTGGCGCCTCTCTGGTGATCGCGCTGGCGACGGTCGTCGTGATGCTCGGGGCGGGATGGGTCTTCTACGACGTGCAGCCGGTGTGGCGCACGATGCCGGCGCTGCTGCTCACCCTGCTGCTGGGCGCGCTGTGCTTCACCGCGCTCGGCTTCGCCGTCGTCGCGCTGGTGCGCAACGCGGCGGCGGTGCAGCTGATCGGCACCGGCCTGCTGCTGGCGCTGGCGTTCATCTCCGACATCATCCTGGTCGGTGCCCGGATGCCCGCCTGGCTGGAGACCGTCGGCCGGCTCTTCCCGCTGCGTCATTTCGCCGACGCCGTACGCGATGACTTCAACCCCTTCCTGCCCGGGGCGGGCCTGTACGGTGATCATCTGGCCGTCCTGGCGGCCTGGGGACTGGGTGCCGGGGCGGTGGCGGTGTGGTGC
The DNA here is from genome assembly GCF_049844535.1 of Streptosporangium sp. DT93. Lineage (NCBI taxonomy): Bacteria > Bacillati > Actinomycetota > Actinomycetes > Streptosporangiales > Streptosporangiaceae > Streptosporangium > Streptosporangium sp. DT93. The sequence goes on along the minus strand of NZ_JBNCLF010000022.1, from coordinate 58,790 downwards.
TTCCGCTGGGAACGGCCCCAGGCGGGGGAAAAGGCGGGGGCGGCGCGGACGGCACCCGCTCCGGGAGCGGCGCGGACGGTGCCCGGTCACCTGCCGCGTCCCGGAGGCCGCCCCGCGGCCTGGCGGCTGATTGCCGGCCAGGCCGCGCACGCCACGCTCCGGCTGCGCCGGGACCTGTCCACGGCGTTCTTCACCGTGCTGCTGCCGGTGCTGCTGCTGGTGCTCATCTCGGTGGTCTTCGGCGACGTACAAGTGGAAGGGGTGCGGCTGCCGCTGTTCATGCTGGCCGCGATGATCACTTACACGGTCGGGGTGTCGGGCTATGTCAACCTCACCGAGGCCGTCACCGGTGACCGGGAACGGGGCGTGCTCAAGCGGCTGGCCGGCACGCCGCTGCCGGACTGGGCCTACTACGCGGGCTGGATCGCCTGCGCACTGTGGGTCACTCTGGCCACCGCCGTCGTGCTGGCGCTGGTCGCGGCAGCCGGCTACGGCGTCCGGATCGGGCCCGGGGCGGTGCCCGCGATCCTGGCGACGGTGCTGCTCGGCGTGGCGTGCTTCGCCGCCCTGGGAACGCTGGTGGCGGCGCTGGTGTCCCGCGCTGCGGCCGCGAACGCAATCACCCTGGGCACCTTCCTGCCGATGGCCTTCGTTTCGGACGTGTTCGTCGTCGGCGGGCCGCTGCCCGATGTGCTGGAGCGGGCCGGGGACGTGCTGCCGCTCAAGCACGTCTCGCACGCGCTGCTGGCCGCGCTGGACCCGGCGGGCCGCCCCTGGCCGTGGGCGGACCTGGCGGTCGTGGCCGCCTGGACGCTGGGAGGAGTTCTGGTCGTCGCCGTCGTGAACGGCCGCAAGATGAGAGGTGGTGCGTCGTCATGACAGAGACCGGCCGCACGACGGGCGCAGAAGGAAGATCACCCGCGGTTCTGCCCGCCACGCCCCCGCCCGCCCGGCGCCCGCTCCGGGGCGTCGGCCGGGTGCAAAGGCACCTGGTCGATCCGCTGGTGCGCCGGCTGCTGCGCACCCCCGGGCATCGCCTGATCTCCCGATGGGTCGTCCTGCTGGCCGTCACCGGCCGGCGCAGCGGCGCCACCGTCCTGGTCCCGGCACAATACGCCCAGGACGGCCAGAACCTGACGCTGGTCAGCAGGCGGTCACGGGTGTGGTGGCGCAACCTGGAGGGCGGAGCCCCGCTGCGGCTCACCCTGCGGGGCGTCGAGCGCACCGGGCGGGCCGATGTCAGCCGCGATCCCGAACGGGTACGCGCCGCACTGCTGGCGGTCGGGCGGACCGTCGGCCGCGACGAGCCGCTCATGCCGGTGCGGGAGGCCGTCGCCGTCACCGTACGACTCGATCCCCTCGACCCCGTACCGCCTCCGGCATCCGGTGCGAAGCGCCGGCGCAAAAGGACCGAAAGCCCCCTGACCCGGCAACGGAAGGCTCCGCGAGCGGGAGACGGCGCACGACCATGAAGGTGACACCGCGCAGGCGGGGGCCGAGAGCCCGGCACGGGGACGCGGGAGGGGAAACGATGAGCGGTCCGCGGCAGGTGATCGAGCGTGCCGGTCCCACGGATCTGGTGATGCTGGCGATGGGCGCGTCCGGGCCGGTGCCCCAGCAGATAGGAGCGCTGCTGGTGCTGGCGGCGGAGCCCGGATTCGACCCGGCGGCCGCGCGGGAACTGCTCGCCGAACGGATCCGATCCGTCCCGCGGCTGCGGCAGCGCCTGCTGCGGGTGCCGCCGGGATGCGGCCGTCCGGTGTGGGCCGACGATCCGGCCTTCGACATCGGATCGCACGTGCGGAGCGTGCGCTGCCCGGCACCGGGGGACGAGCGGGCGCTGCTGGACGCGGCCACCGCCGTGGTGTGCGAGCGGCTGCCGGCAGGCCGGCCGCTGTGGGCGGCGGTGTTCCTCACGGGCCTGGCCGACGGCGCGACCGGGCTGGTCATGGTCGTGGACCACGTGCTGGCCGACGGCATCGGCGGGCTTGCCGTACTCGCCGAACTGGTGGACGAGACGGCCACACCGGTACGGACGACGGCCACACCGGCGTCTTCCGCCTTTCCCCGGCGCAGGCCCTCGCTTCCCGCGCTCGCCGCCGACGCCCTCCGGGAACGGCTGCGGGCGCTGCCCCGGCCGTCGCTGTTGTGGCGTGCCGTACGGACGGTCGCCTCGGCCGGGGGCGAACTGCATCCCATGCCCGCCGCCCGGTGCTCACTGCTGCGGCCGACCGGGCCCCGGCGCCGGGTGGAGGTGGTCCGTACCGATCTGGCCGAGCTGCGGGCAGCGGCCCACCGTCGCGGCGGCACCGTCAACGATGCCCTGCTGACCGCGATCACCGGTGCGCTGCGTACGCTGCTGGCCCACCGGGGCGAGGTCGCCGGCACCCTCACCGTGGGGATCATGGTCGCCGGCCGTCGCGTCGCCGCCACCGACCGGCTGGGCAATCAGGCCCGCCCGCTGGTGGTGGCCCTTCCCACCGCGGGCGACTCGCCGGAACGGCTGGAGAAAGTCGCCGCCGTCCTGGCGGCGCGCAAGGAACGGATATCAGGGCCTCCCGTCATCGCCTTGCTGCTCTCGCCGCTGCGCGGCGCGATCCGGCTTGGGCTTTACCGCTGGTTCATGCGGCGTCAGCGCCGCATCCACACGCTGGTGAGCAACGTGCACGGCCCCGACGGGCCGCTGACCTTCGCAGGCGCCGCGATCCGCGCGATCGTCCCGCTCGCGGTCTCCGAGAGCGGCAACATGCCGGTGAGCTTCGACATCCTGTCCTACGCCGGGACGCTCACGATCGCGCTCATCGCCGACCCCGACCACATACCCGACCTGCCCGTCCTGGTCGCCGCCCTGCGGAGCGAACTCGCCGCCCTCGGCCCGCGTCGCATCCTCCCCGCAGACGAGGCATCTCCTCTCCCGTCGCCGGCCCCACCGCCTGCGCAGGGCCGTAAGTCCTGCGCCGCCGGGTCATCAGGCCGTCCCGCTGGGCCCTTGGCCCCTACAGCAACCAGCCCTCGCGCCGGACGATGAGATCGGAACCCAACGTCGGAAGGAACCACCATGAGGATCGGCATCAACGGATTCGGCCGCATCGGCAGAGCCTTCCTGCGACGCGCGCTGCCCGCGGGACTGGAGGTCGTCGCGATCAACGACCTCGCCGACGCCCCCGCCCTGGCGCACCTGCTGGCGTTCGACTCCACCTACGGCCCCCTCGGCCTTCCGGTCACCTCCTCGGCGACCTCGATCGACGTCGACGGCCGCGCCATCCCGGTCACCGCGCACCGCGACCCGGCCGACATCGACTGGGCCGCCCGCGGAGCCGACCTAGTCATCGAGGCCACCGGCAGGTTCCGCACCCGTGACCAGGCGGCCGTCCACCTCAAGGGCGGCGCCCGCCGGGTGCTCATCTCCGCGCCGGGCAAGAACGTCGACGCCACCATCGTGCCCGGCGTCAACGACGCCGCCTACGATCCGGCCCGCCACGAGATCGTCTCCCTGGCCTCCTGCACCACCAACTGCGTCGCGCCGATGGTCAAGGTGCTGCACGAGAACTTCGGCCTGGTCAAGGGATTCATGACGACGGTGCACGCCTACACCGGCGACCAACGGCTGCTGGACGCCCCCCACAAGGACCCGCGCCGGGCCCGCTCCGCCGCGGTCAACATCATCCCCACCACCACCGGCGCGGCCCGCATGGTGGGCGAGGTCCTGCCCGAGCTGGCCGGACGGCTGGACGGCGTCGCCCTGCGGGTGCCGGTGGAGGACGGCTCACTGACCGACCTGTCGGCGCTGCTGACCCGGCCGGTCACCGCCGAAGAGGTCAACCAGGCCTTCGCCGAGGCGGCCGGGGGAGAGCTGCAGGGCATCCTGCGCTACAGCACCGCCCCGCTGGTCTCCCGCGACATCATCGGCGACCCCGCCTCCTGCGTCTTCGACTCCGCCCTCACCCAGGCCGGCGGCGAGCTGGTCAAGGTTTTCGGCTGGTACGACAACGAGGGCGCCTACGCCGGCCGGCTGGTGGAGATGGCCGTCCGCATGGCCGCGCAGCGGTAACCGCGAACCGGGTGACGCACCCGTCGGCGGCGGGTCACCGACCCGCCGCCGAGTGGAACCCGCGGTCGACCGGCGAGCTCATCCGATGCGCGCCAGGCGTTCGGCCCGCTCTTTTATACCCAGGAGCATCTTGCGCTCCATGATCAGGCTGCCCGGCTCCATGATGAGCAGGGTGACCAGCCGCCCGAGCGGGCCGGCGTCAGGGGCTGCGATCCGGTTGCGGCTGATGAGCCTGGTCGTCTCGCCTTCGGGACGCAAGATGAAGGCCCACACCCAGTTGCCGTCCTCGGACTGGAACACCAGTGCCTGTTGCGCCTCCACGACCTGCGCGCGCATCCGCGGGCCGGTCGCCCCCAGAGGCAGGACGTCGTCGGCCTTGAGGCCCTGGAACTGCGGCAGGATCTCATCGGCGCTGTGCATGTTCAGGCCGAAGAGGTTCTCGATCCAGTCGTAGGTGTAGGCGCCCCCGCGACCGCTGCCCATCTGCACCAGCCACGGCCAGATGGCACCGGGCGGCGCGTCGACGGTGACGGCACGGGTGGCGACCAAGCAGGGCCCGGGCAACAACTCGTCCCCGGGCAACACACTTCCCGCCTCGTCGTGGGTCGCTCCCCAGGTCAGACACCGTCTGCGGAGCAATAGCGGGTAGGTTGCCGCAGCGATGCCCGCCGCCAGTAACCCCATCCGGGCGGACGACTTCAGCACAGTGTTCATCATGGCCTCCTGTGGCGTTTCTCTTCGACGCCATGCCTATGGCGACGGGTCGTTTCGGGGCTGGAGGGCCTGGAGTGCGGGGCTGAAGGACCGCCAACGCTCAGGGCGGTCGACACCGGCAGTGCCGTCGGCCGGCGCGTCGAGCAGACGGATCGTCCCCGCGGCGGTCCCCGCCTTGCCCTCCGTTCCGGGCTCCGGCGAGCCCCTCCGGTCAAGAGCGGGTCTTGGGCTCTTGTGTCAGCGCCTCGACCAGCTCCGTGAGATGGGCGACCTGAATCTCCAGATTGTGGATGCGGGCCTCGAGACCTGCTGCGGAGGGGGGCCGGTAGGTCATGGCGATCTGGCGAGCCATCGTCGCTCCTTTTCCTCTTTACGATTCGAGACGTGCCAGAACACACGATGACTGCATCCGGCTCTATCCCGTCGTCGCGCACGGACGGATCGTCCATGCCTTCAGTGTCCGCGCCGACCCGGCCGCCGACTACGGCCGATGGGCCCGCGGGCGTGGGCCGACCGGCCCTGGTGCGTCCTTACGGAGGAACGCGGAGACGGGGGGCGGTGGTCCTGCGCGACCAAGCCGCCGACGCCACCGAGATCACGGTCGGCAGCAGGGGCCTGGCGCCACGCGGCGCCACGCCGCAGGCCCTCTCACCGTGTGGCGGCAGGCATACCCGCAGGTGAAAGTCGTTCTAGTGCGCGACGCCCGGATCCGAGCCGTCGAAACCGGCAGGACACGCGGTGGCCGGGAACACCGGTGGAAGGCGCGGGACCAAAGTCCCTCCGGGCAGAGGTCGCTGGGCTCTACGCGGCGGAGCGGCTGTCCTCCAGCCTGGCGGCATGGATGTGCTCGACCTCTCGCGCTGGCAGTTCGGTATCACGACCGTTTACCACTTCTTGTTCGTGCCGCTCACGATCGGCTTGTCAATCATCGTGGCTGGGCTGCAGACGGCCTGGTACCGGACGAAGAAGCCGGAGTATCTGCGGCTGACCCGGTTCTGGGGGCGCCTGTTTCTGATCAACTTTGCGATGGGCGTGGTGACGGGGATCGTGCAGGAGTTCCAGTTCGGGATGAACTGGAGTGACTACTCACGCTTCGTCGGGGACGTGTTCGGGGCTCCGCTGGCCATGGAAGGGCTGATGGCGTTCTTCCTGGAGTCCACGTTCCTCGGATTGTGGATCTTCGGGTGGGACAAGCTGCCGTCCCGGCTGCACCTGGCCACCATCTGGGTGGCCGCGATCGGCACCAACATCTCGGCCTATTTCATCCTGGCGGCCAACTCCTGGATGCAGCATCCGGTCGGCTATCGCATCAACAACGGCCGTGCCGAGCTGACCGATATCTGGGCGGTACTCACCAACTCGACCACCCTGGTCACCTTTCCGCACGTCATCTTCGGCGCGTTTCTGACGGCCGGGGCGTTCGTGCTGGGCATCAGCGCGTGGTTCCTGCTGCGCAAGCGCGATGTGCCGCTGTTTCGCACGTCGGCGCGGTTGGCGCTGGCCGTCAGCGCGGTGGCGGCGATCGGGGTGTCGATGTCCGGCCACTGGCAGGCGCAGATCATGACCGAGCAGCAGCCGATGAAGATGGCCGCCGCCGAGGCCCTGTGGGAGGACGAGAGCGCGGCCGGTTTCTCACTGTTCGCCGTCGGCGACGTCGAGAACGGCCGCAACCACATCAACGTGCAGATCCCGTACGGGCTGAGCCTGCTGTCCACCAACACCCTGGATGGGCAGGTCGAAGGCGTCAACGACATCCAGGCCCGCTACCAGGCCCTGTACGGGCCGGGCGACTACCGGCCGGTGGTGGGGCTGGCGTACTGGTCGTTCCGGCTGATGATCGGCTTCGGGGCGTTGTCGGCGCTGCTGGCACTGGCCGGTCTGTGGCTGACCCGGCGCGGCCGGCTGCCGTCGGGCCGCTGGGCCTACCGGCTGGCCATCGCCGGGATCGGGCTGCCGTTCCTGGCCAACAGCCTGGGCTGGATCTTCACCGAGATGGGCCGCCAGCCGTGGGCCGTCTTCGGCTTGATGCGCACCGCCGCGGCCGTGTCGCCGAGCGTGGACGTCACCTCCGCGGCGATCACGCTGACCGGCTTCACCCTCGTCTACGCCGTGCTGGCGGTGATCGAGGTGCGGCTGCTGATCAAGTTCATCCGCATCGGGCCGCACGAGGATTCCGCCTCGGAAGCCCCCGTGCCCGCGCTGAGCTACTGAGGGATCCCCGCCATGGAACTCACCACTGTCTGGTTCGTACTGATCGCCGTGTTGTGGACCGGCTACTTCGTTCTCGAGGGCTTCGACTTCGGCGTCGGCATCCTGCTGCCCTTCCTCGGCGGAGGGGAGGCCGATCGGCGCACCATCGTCGCGACGATCGGCCCGGTGTGGGACGGCAACGAGGTGTGGCTCCTGGTGGCCGGCGGCGCCACGTTCGCCGCGTTCCCCGAGTGGTACGCCACCTTGTTCAGCGGTTTCTACCTGCCGTTGTTCCTCATTCTGCTGGCCTTGATCGCGCGCGGGGTGGCGCTGGAGTACCGCGGCAAATCCGACAGCACGCGTGGCTGGGACCGGGCCTTCTTCTGGGGCTCCCTCGGCCCGGCCTTTCTGTGGGGTGTCGCCTTCGCCAACATCCTGCGTGGCGTCCCCTTGGACGCCGACCACGAATACACCGGCACCCTGCTGACCCTTCTCAACCCGTTCGCGCTGCTCGGCGGGCTGGCCACGTTACTGCTGTTCACCCTGCACGGCGCGATCTTCCTGACCTTGCGCACCACGGGGGAGCTGCGCCAGGGCGCCTCCCGCATGACCAAGCGCCTGGCCCCGGCGGCAGTCGTGGTGGTGATGGCGTTCCTGCTGGCCGCAGGCGGTGACAGGCCGATCTGGTGGGCCGCGGTGGCGCTGGTCGCGCTCGGTCTGACCGGCGCCGTGGCCGCGACGTTGCGCGGCCGCGACGGGTGGGCGTTCACGGCCAGCGCGATCGCCGTGATCGCGCTCGTGGCCGCCCTGTTCGGCGGCCTGTGGCCCAACGTGCTGCCCGCCCTGGATCCGGCCAACAGCCTCACCGTGACCAACGCCGCCTCCTCGCCGTACACGCTGACGGTGATGACCTGGGTCGCGGCCCTCTTCACACCTGTGGTGCTGGCCTATCAGGCGTGGACGTACTGGGTGTTTCGCCGCCGTCTCACCGGCGCGACCTGACGATCTCGGCCACGGCCTCACGGCCTGCCTCAGCACGAGGCCGACCTGCTCACCGCTCACGGGCCGGAACGGGCCACCATCCGCCTCCTGGCCATCACCTTGCCGCAACCCAGCCCAGAGCCGGCATCGCCATACCACCGGCAACGGGAACTCCGGCCTCCACCGGCGCCATGGCACCACCCGGGTCTTCTCGGACACCCACCCCGCGATTCCCACGCGCCGGCCCGGCGCAGACTACGGCCGATAGGCCCGCGGTCATGGGCCGACCGGCCCTGGTACGTCCTCGCGGGGAAACGCTGAGATGGGAGAAAGACAAGGAAACACAAAGGAGAACGACCATGTCCGATCCCGTGATCGTGGGCACCGATGGTTCGGCCGCCGCTTCCGCCGCCGTGGAATGGGCCGCCGACGACGCGGCGCGCATGCGCGCTCCGCTGCGCATCGTCTTCGCCCTGGACCGCTCGCCGTACGACATCCCGAGGTTCTCCGCCCCGGAGTGGGGCGATGCCCTGACCCGCAACGCGGAGCGGGTCCTGGCCGAAGCCGAGGCCCTCGTCCGCGAACGCCGGCCCGGGATCGAGGTCACCACCCGCACGATCGAGGGCGCGCCCGCGCTGGTCCTTCGTGACCAGGCCGCCGAGGCCGCCGAGGTCGTGGTCGGCAGCAGGGGGCTGGGCGGGTTCTCCGGAGCCGTGCTCGGCTCGGTGAGCACGCACGTGGCCGGGCACGCCCGCGGGCCGGTGGTCGTCGTCCACCCCGGGCCCCGGACCGCTCACGGGGAGATCGTCGTCGGCATCGACGACTCCCCGCAGTGCGACCCTGCCCTGGCTTACGCCTTCGAGCAGGCCGCGCTGCGCGGCGCCACCTTGCGGGCCCTGTACGCCTGGCAGGCGCCGGTACACGCCTATGCCCCGGAGATCGTCTACGACATGGACGAGATCCGCCGCGCACAGCACCAGGTCGCAGCTGACAAGCTCGCCTCATGGCGGCAGACGTACCCGCAGGTGAAGGTCGTCGAGGATGTCCGGTCGGGGCATCCGGTCGAGGTATTGACCGCAGCCTCGGAGAGGGCGGACCTGGTCGTCGTGGGTTCCCACGGCCGGGGAGCCCTGGGATCGCTGGTGCTGGGCTCGGTCAGCCGGGGCGTTCTGCACCACGCCCGCGGCACCGTGGCCGTGGTCCGCTCACCCCGTGTCTGAGACCGCAGGTGGGCGTCGTCTGGAGGTCGGTCGAGCAGCAGCATCGCGGTGAACAGACAGACGGTGGTGGAGACCGGATCCTGGACGGCCGTGGTCGGCCCCGAGCCGAAGGCGGGGTCGCGGCCGACTTCACAGGAGGTCCCGCGGGTGTGCTCAGGGTCCTTGAGCGGTGCGGCCGGTGGACGGTTCGGGTCCTGTCCGGCCGCACCGTAGGTCTTCACCTCGCCGAGCGGAGATGATCGTGCGGGCTCGATCCTGGGAAGGGCCGGCCGGTGGCCCTCAGACGGATCCGCTGACGACCGGTGGGGCGGGGGCGGGGAGGGGCGGGAGCGGGACCGCGGCCAAGCGGACGCCCAGCATGATCAGCCCACCGCCGGCCAGGAACAGGACGGCCGCGGCGGCGAACGCCCCCGCGATCAAAGTTCCCGTCCAGGCCAGGGGAGCGCCCAGCCGGACGTCGGCGGACACCCGCGCGGAGGCGTCGGCGTTCATGACGACCAGGGTCCACTCGCCCGGCCGGATGTCCCAGGTGAGGGTCTGCCGCCCCATCCCCTCGGCCTGCGCGGTCCAGAACGGCTGCGCACCGGGACGGGTGGCGGGCACCCGGCCCGGAACGCGAACGGGACGGGCGCCGTCATCCGGACCGGGGGAGAAGGTCAGATGCGTCACCCGGTCATGAGCTACGCCGTCCAGGTAGGCGGCGACCTCGCCGTGCGGGGCGATCCCGACGAACACGGGCCCGTTCGCCCCGGCGACCTGGACGCGGAGCGGGCCGACGGCGTCGCTGACGAACCCGACGCCCTGCCCCTCGATCTCGACGTCCTCGACGGTGAGCGCGTACGTGGACGTGTTCACCCGCTCGATGCCGGTGTCGACGAAGCCGTCGGGCCCGCGCGCGGAACCGAGCACGAGGGCACCGGTCCCGGCGATGGCGGCGCCCAGCGCGCAGAACGCGAGCAGGGAGCCCAGCACGGCCGCGGTGGCCGCCCCGGCCGACCACACGTGGGACCGCTCCCTGGGCGGGGCGGCGGGGGCCGCTCCTGTTCCTGCGGGCAGGGGGTTCCCCGCAGGGGGAAGGCGGGCCCCTCCGGGCGGAGGCTGAGGTCCTCCTGCGGGTTCGTCCTCGCCCGTGTCGAGACGGAAGGGTGGGTAGACGTCGGTCATCAGGGTGGCGTAGGCGGCCACCCGCAGCGTCCACCGGTTCATGCCCAGCACGAAGTCGAAGATCGAACGCGGGTAGCGGCCGCGCAACAGCAGAACGACGGCGGAGACGACGACCAGCAGGCCGGTGAGTCCGCCGAAGCCGAGGCTGTGCACGGGGCCGCCGGAGCCCGGCAGGTCGTCTCGCCACAGGACCACGGCGGCGCTGGTGAAGAGCGCGACGACGAGGTAGTGGGGGATGGCCAGCAGCCACCACTTCACCAGCACCAGGCCGCGCGAGAGCCGTACCGGGTAGTCGATCTCCAGCGTGGCCGGGTAGTCCGGGGCCGGGCCGAGGGTGAAGGGCGGGTAGCGGTCGGTGCCCAGCGCCGCGTAGCCGTAGAAGGCGACCCGCCACGTCCAGCGAAGCACGCCTGCGTTGAACTCGAAGATCGGCCGGGGGTAGCGGCCGGTGAACAGGATCGCGAAGAAGGCGATCACCGTCAGGACGGCGAAGGCGATCCACAACAACCCCAGGACGAGGTAGTGCGGGAGGGCCAGCAGCCACTTGACCAGCCACAGGCCCCGGCTCAGCGGCTCGTCCAGGTGGCCGCGCACGCGTACGGGATAGGCGCTCATGGTCCGGGCTCCTTCCGGGAGACACCGATGAGAACGGCTTACCCCACCAGCCCACCACCCGGCCGCGCTCACGCCACCTGCTGAAAGTCCCGAACCGCGCGCCGATGGCCTCGAATCCCGGGTGTTCCGCACGGCCGGCGGTCCCATGACGGTGGAGACCGCACGACGATGAGGCGTTTCACGGCCTGTGCGGTTTTTCTGCGCGATGGCGAGCGGAGGACGGCCGGCGCGGTGGTCCAGGACGATGGTCCTCGCGGCAGGTGACGTCCGGCCGGTGCCGCAACTCTCCCGCGGGTGTGTGATGAAGGGGAAGGAGGCGGTCGTGGCCGGTCGCACCGCCGTCACCGGGAAGCCGCAGGCACCGGCCGCCTCGTTCCGCGTCGAACCCGTGCCGCTCACCACCGAGGAGCCCACTCATGAGACGTTCACACAAGCGCTGGAGTGACCTCTCCGCCCGGCAGCAGGCGGCGATCCTGACGCTGGCCTCCGTAGAGCTGTCGCTCACCGCCACGGCGGCCACCGACCTGTGGTGCAGGCCCGCCGAGCAGGTCAGAGGGTCCAAGGCGTTGTGGTGGCCGCTGCTGTTGGTCCAGCCGGTCGGCCCGATCGCCTACCTCACGCTGGGACGTGTCCCCTCCACCGGCTGACCCACCTATCAGGCACCGAGATCCGCGGCAGGTGACCGATCGCCGATACGCAGGACGGCTGCGCCGGTGACACGGTCGGCGGCCAGGTCCGCCAGCGCCTGGTCGGCCCGCTCGATGTCGTAGGCGGTGGTGGTGACGCGCAGCGGACGGCGGGCGGCGTGCTCCAGCAGGGCACGGCCGTCGGCGCGGGTGTTGGCGGCGACACTGCGCAGCGTGCGCTCCTGGAACAGGTGGTCGGAGTAGTTCAGCGGCGGGATGTCGCTGAGATGGATTCCGGCGACGGCCAGGGTGCCGCCGCGGTCCAGGGCGGCCAGCGCCACCGGGACCAGGTCACCGGCCGGGGCGAACAGGACGGCGGCGTCCAGCGGCTCGGGAGGAGCGTCGTAGGCGCCGCCCGCCGAGGCGGCCCCCAGCTCCAGGGCGAGCGCGCGGGCGGCCGCCGAACGGGTCAGCACGTGCACCGTGGCGCCCTGGGCGAGGGCGACCTGGGCGGTGAGGTGGGCCGAGGCGCCGAACCCGTAGACGCCCAGCCGCCCGCCCGGTGGCAACTCGGCGCGGAGCAACGCCCGGTAGCCGATGATGCCCGCGCACAGCAGCGGGGCCAGCTTCTCGGCCGGCTGGTCCTCGGGCAGAGGGTAGGCGAAGTCCTGCGGCACGGTCAGGTACTCGGCGTAGCCGCCGTCGGCGTCCCAGCCGGTGTAGCGCGAGTACGGGCAGAGGTTCTCCGAGCCCCGGACGCAGTAGCGGCACTCACCGCAGGTCGAGCGGAGCCAGGCCACGCCGATCCGGGTGCCGACAGAGAGCTGATCGGCCCCCTGACCGAGGGCCGCGACACGCCCGACCACCTCGTGCCCGGGCACCGTGCCGGACCGCCGGGGAGCCAGGTCCCCCTCGGCCAGGTGCAGGTCGGTGCGGCAGACCGCGCACACCTCGACCCGGACGAGCACCTCGCCCGAGGCGGGCTCGGGCACGGGCAGCCGTACCCGCTCCAGCGGGTGGGTGGTCACGGGGCCGGGACGGCGGACCACCCAGGCGGTCATCGTCTGCGTCACCCTCCCATCGTCACACGCGCTACCGCCTCCCCCCTTCACTGACCTGGGACGGCATACCTGATCACGACCTGGGGCGATCGAAGATCATGGATACCTCCACGACGCCTGCTCCATCCCATTGCCGCCCGTTAAAAGGAGATGCCACGGCCCAGGGCGGCTTTTGAGGATCTCGACCAAGACGGTGATCGACCCGGCCTGGCGCCAGGCGGGATCGACCACAACCGCCACTTTCGCGCTCTTCCCGTCCGGTGATTCCTATCGTGTGATCGTTACACCACAGCCGGATTCGAGGGGCAAGAGGTCCCCCGGTCACGGGACGTTCCGCCCTGTCCCGCGGCAAGGCTCGCGACGGACGATGAGACAGAGGCGAGCGTCGCCAAGGCGGCCCGCATCCAGGTACCACCCCGGCGGCCGACGTCAGGTGGTGGCCACCGCGGGCCGCGTGAAGTGAGAGGAGAACACCATGCCGATCGAAATCAAGGACGTGATGGGCCGGGTGGCGATCGCGGTGCAGCCGGATACCTCTTTCGCGGGGATTCTCGCGACGATGAAGCGTTTCGCCGTCAGTGCGGTCGCGGTGCTCGATGCGGACCGGCGTCCGGTGGGTGTGGTGTCGCAAGACGATTTGCTGCTCAAAGAAGTCGTCGAGGCACGGCACGGCGCCGGAATCCTCAAGGGCGAAAAACGCTGGCAGGAGCAGCGAAAGGCGGCAGGCGTCAACGCCGCCGAGCTGATGACCAGCCCGGCGATCACGGTGACTCCGGGAACGCCGGTCCGCGAGGCGGCTCGGCTGATGCACGAGCGGCGGATCAAGCAACTGCCGGTGATCGATCCGGTCACCGGCCGAATCATCGGCACGGTGCACCAGCGGGATCTGCTGCGGGTCTTCACCCGTCCGGCGGAGGAGATGCGTGCCGAGATCGAGGCGGTCGTGCGCGGTGCGGCCGGACTCGATCCATCGACGGTGTCGATCGGCGTTCGGGACGGGGTGGTGACGGTCGGCGGCGTCGTCGAGCGCACGTCCCAGATCACCCGTCTGGTGGAGGCGATCGGCCGGGTGGAGGGCGTCATCAAGGTCGTGCCCGAGTTCACCTTCGCTCACGACGACAGCGCCGGCATCGTCACCCCGCCTTTGTACTAACAACTAGAAGATCTTGATCGCATCAGAAGGCGTACCTACCGGCGCGCTCACATACGTGATCGCGCCGTTGCGGTAGTCGTGTTGGGGGATGTGGCCTACCCCCTAAGGTGCGGTCGCTGTCTGGCTCTGCTGTGGTGGATGGGCTTCGCTGGCCTGGCCGGCGAGGAGCTGGCTGATTGTCTGCTGGGCGGTAGCCTCGCGTTGTTCGGCGGTCGTGGCGCGGTGGCTGGCCTGCTCCAACGCCTGCTGCAGGGTTTCCAGCTGGGCGGTGGCCACTGCGGCGGCGGTACGGGCCTCGTCGCGTTGATCACGGATCTGTTGCAGAGCCTGAGCTTGGGCGGCGAGTTCCTCGCGGACCCGGCTGGCCTCGGCACGAGCCGTCTCGACTTCCTGGTGCATCTGATCACGGACGGCCTCAGCGCGCTCGGCGCGGCCACCAACGGCTATCAGGTCGGTTGCGAACTGCCACGAAACTGTCAGTAGTGATTTGCCATGAGGTGTCAGTCCGCAGGTCAGAGCGTTGATCCGGCCGAGGCGCTTCAGGAAGTTCCGTCTGCACAAACTCCAGTAATCGCCCAGAACGGACTCCTTCCTCCACCGAGAGCTTTGAGTTGCCCCGACCCTACTGCCGCTTTCTGTAGTGGCTCTCTTTTTCTCTTTGAGAGGACTGTCGCCGATTGGCAAGATGCCACGTTCTGACAACTGAAATCCGTGCTCTGAAGTGCAGTTTTGCCACACGGTGTCAGTGGCTTGTGCCATGACATGTCAGTGATGGCTGTCTCTGATGCCCAGTGCAGTATGGGCGGTTTACCTATGCGGGTTCGCCGGGGCGGGAGGCTGGCGTAGTGGCGAGAGGGAGGCGGAAGCTAGGCGGCGTGGCAGTGGTGCGAGCGCGCTGGAAGCCTCGTGATGCCTCGGGGCGGCGATGCTGGATGGAGACGTTGAAACCACTGGGATTTTCGGAGACTTATTGTGGTTACTCCGTAGCACCAAGTGATTTTTAGTACTAACATACGACTCGGCAGTGACGTGGCTCACACGGCTGACGGTTTTTCTCAATGGTCCAGGTGGCCCCTGTGGTGGCCGCTCGCCATTGGCGACCTACCAGTGCTGAGGTGGGCTGTTTTCTGTCCTGATACGGCTCGCCGGATCGGAGGCCAGCGAAGATGCCCCCTTTTCCCCCTGACGAAGATCATCGTGTGATGCCAGAGTCGGAGCAGGATCCTGAATCCCTGCACGAGCTTCGGGGGCCGGCTACCCGGCGGTTGATGACCTTGGAGGCGCGTGGTGAACTGGCCACTGAGCATGTGCGGCTTGTGGCGTCGTGCTTGAACGCCTCGGAACGTACCGTGTGGCGGTGGCTCGAGCGGGCGCGCGCGGAAGGCAAGACCGAGCGCAAGCCGCGCAGCGCGTTCACGCTGACCGATGATCTGCTGGCCCAGCTCGCGCTGCTGGGAGGCAACTGCGCGCATCTGCACCGGGAGTTGGTCAAGCAGGAACGCGCCGGGGGCCCTGCCGCACCCAGCCTGCGCACGTTGTATCGGGCGGTCAATCGCGCGTTGACTCCGGGTGAGTGGAGCGGTATCCGCAAGGGGGAGATGGCGCGCCGCCGTTTCGATGTCTACCTGCGCCGGCCTACCGATACCGACCAGCACCACCGCAACACTGTCTGGGAAGGCGACCATGTCCAGGTTCCGGTGAGGGTCGATGTCGATGGACAGCTGATCAAGCCGTGGGTGACCTGGTTCGTGGACTGTGCCACCGACGCCGTGTGCGGGCTGGCGGTGACGCCTGGGTATCCCAACCGGGCCAGCATCCTGGCTGCGCTTCGCAGCGCGATCTTGCACGATGAGCAGTATGGGCCGTTCGGCGGGGTGCCGACACTGGTGCGTGTCGATCGCGGTAAGGACTTCTTGTGTAAGACGGTGATGACGGCGTTGAGTCGTTTCGCCGTTGTTGTCGGGGACCTGCCGGGCTATTGCCCGTGGCTCAAGGGCACCGTCGAGGAGTTGAACGGGGCTGCGGAGAAGATGTTCTTCAACACGCTGCCGCACTATGTTGGCCGGCCCACTTTCCCGGGGGGCAAGCCCATCGATCCGGACGAGCATGTGCTGTTGTTCGAGGATTTCGTTGAGTTGCTGCTGGGGTGGGTGCGGGAGTGGAATTTCGATATTCCCAAGCCGGCTTTGTCGGGCCGGACTCCGCATCAAGCCTGGCTGGATGATGCGTGGCCGATCGATAACATCCCGGCTGAGGATCTGCGGTTGTTCATGCTGGAAGACGACGGACGTGAGCGGACTCTCACGAGCAATGGGGTGTCGTGGCGCGGGCGTAAGTATGTGGGGGCCTGGATGACGGGCTTTGGCGGGACGGGACGGAAGGTGCGCTTGCGGTACATGCCTCATCATGATCATGAGGTTGAGGTGTTCGACGCGGTCACGGGCCGCCATCTGGGTCCGGCCGTCTTGGGGGACCAGGCGCCGAAGCAGGCGGTCGTGGCGGTTCAGGCCGCGCGCCGTAGCGCGAGCAAACGGGTCACCAGGGCGCTGAAGGCCGCGGCGAAAAAGCGCAGGATCCAGTATGGGGCGGTTACCAAAGCCGAACCCCCTCGATTGCTGGGTGCAATGACCTCTGAAGAGGCCCGAGCCGAGCTGGCGGGTATCGATTATCAGAAGCTGCCTGCCCGGGCCGCCTCGGAGATCATTCCGTTGCGGCCTCCTGCCCCTGGCTGGACTCTCCCTAAGAAACCCCCGCAGGGACCTTCTAAAAATCAGGAGGAGAAGTCTTGAATGCAGGCTTTTTATCTCCGCTGGATGAGGCTCATGATCACTACTTGCGCCTGAAGGGCGCCAGCGTAGTGGTCACCGAAGCGCTCCAGCGTATCCAGGACAATGTGGAGATCGCGATCGAAGAGCGCGCGATGATGTGCGTGCACGGTGATTCCGGATTGGGTAAGACAATGTCGGTGAACGCCTCACTGCGCGAACTCGCCCCTGACGATACCCTGCGCATCCAGTTTCGCTCGCACCCCTACCCGCGCGATATCCGCAATGTGTTGTTCGACGCCCTCGAGATACCGGGACCTGCACCGGTTTATCCGCTGGAGTTCGACAAGCTTCTCAAAGAGAAGCTGGCGGAGAAGTTCCGGGTATTGGTGTGTGACGAGGCGCAGTGGTTGTCCACCGATTGTTTTGAGTTGTGGCGTCATCTGTGGGACGACCCGGGTACCGATATCACGATCATTTTCGTGGGAGGTGCGCACTGCTACAAGGTGTTGCAGCGTGAACGCATGCTGGCTTCTCGCGTTCTGCTGTGGCAGAAGTTCGAGCCGTTGACGGCCGCTGAGGTGATGACGGTGATGCCGGTCTACCACTCGATCTGGGCCGAGGCCGACCTGGAGGACATCTTGCTGGCCAATCGCCAGGCCGGGCACGGTAATTTCCGTGCCTGGGCAAAGATCACCGTGCTGGCGGTTCGCGCGCTCAAGAAGCTGGGGCGCACAACGGTCGACAAGGATGTGCTGGTGTGGGTGTTCGACAGGCTCCGCGAAAACAAGGAGTTGTCGTGACAGCCACCGCTGGAGCTGCGTCCTCCTACGCTCCTGGTGCCCCATGGGTGACGGTCGTGGTGGATGCCGATGATGATTACCACATCACCCGCGCCGCACTGGGGGCGCACGATGTGGCCAACGGTGTGCTCGCGGTGCATCCCACGGTCGGCGTCTCTGCGATGGCGGCACTGGCCCAAGATATTTTGGTCGCACTGGGTAAACTGCCGACAGCGGTGGTGAAGGAGCCTCTCACGGCCACCGCGATGTGGATGATTACCACGGCGTGGGTCATCGGGATGGACATCCGACAGCTGGTGATCTTGCGGGCTCATCGGTTGCCTCGCCCGGCTTTGGCCCGGCTGGTGCAATTGGCCGCGGATGCCAACACGTCGTTGACTTTGGTCTGGCATGCCCGTCCGCCCGCGAGATGGGAAGGTCTGCTGCCGACGGCGACCATAAGAATCTTGCAGGCAGGCGCCGCACCGGTTGCGGCTGACGAGCAGCAGCCACCCGTTGCCGCGTTTGCTGATGTGCCTGAGCAACAATGTTCACCCTTAATGAGTAAACAGCGGCAAGAGCAGGCTCGCTTGGTGATGTGCCAGGCATTGCCCGAGGTACCACAGAGCAACGTGTTGCATTTTCGCGCCAATGCCTTCCGGGCGCTGAGCCGTGAGGACTTCGCGCGCGTGGACTTGCTCTACACCTCAGCTATGGATGCCGCGTGTGCTTTTTTATCGGCTCATCCGGACTACTGTAAGGAGATCCAAACCAGCGCCGGTGTCGACCTCCATGGCGATGGCAAGGAGAGCGGCGATCGCGACGTGCCGGATGGTCAAGTCGCTGAGAGACTCAAGTTCGCTCTTGATGACCTAGCGGTACAGGTTGGTGGCTTGCCTTCGGCGTCGGCGTCTTTGCCGCGGCCTTGGGAGGACAGGGAAGCGATCGCGCGTTTCGTCACCGAACTCGTCGTCGCTGCGCCCTCTCATGCGCATACCGTCGCGCTTTTGCATGGTGCACAGGCAGGCTTCCTATTGCACGGAATTCATCTTGTTATTCCTGCTAACCCGGAAAAGCTTGGCGGGCCAGGTTTTGTTGATCCACCGCTCACGCCAGCGGTTGCTGAGCAGATCCGGAGTCACATTATTGATCCGGTGCGGGCGGGTGCTTTAGCGGCGTTCTTGGCAACTGGCCTTTCGGCTTGGTGGCTGAGCCTGATCTCCATGTGCAGACTAGCACCAGATGCCTCCATTCTGCGCGCATACACGCCATTTAAGATAGGCTACCCAATTCCATTGTGGGCAAGGGATCTGTTGGCGGCGGCGCGCGCGTTCGCCGTCTTGCAGAACTGCGACGACGATGAACGTTTCCTGGCTACGGGTATCGGCGTGGGGGGACAGACACTGGCCGACACTGCGCAACGATGTGGCCTCAACCTCCGAGAATTCATGTTGGACGGCCATCGCGATGATTGGCGTCTGCAAATGCGCTGTTTTTGGGTGGCGTTACCGTTTCATCCTCGCGATCATGCGGTTCGCAGGTCCCCGGCGTGTACCTGAATTTTTATCATCACGCGCTCGGGAGGATTTCTGGTGTCCCAGCAAATTAACAGCACTCTCATTTGGAGCCGAGCCGCTGAGATGAATGCGGCAGGCGGCGCGAACTATACTGAGCTTGTTTCCTTACTTGCCCGAAAGCAGCCTGATGAGTCAATCGAGTTAGGTAAACTCTCCGGCGAAACGGTGCTGAAGCTGCAGCACTTACTAGGTCTAACGGCAGAAGAACTACTGCCGGGAATCGACACTGTTGCCGCGAAGCCTCTTTTGCGGGAGCGTAAGGACGGCAGATCGCTTCATGTTGCGCTGACGCATTTCGGCCCTCTCTCCAATGAAGAGATCATCTCCGTCTTCGACTGGAGCATGGAGAGATTAGAAACTGCCTTTAGAGTACTGGAAGAGCTTTTAACCGAGACCGGAAGACAGGTGCAGCGCAGCGGAGCTGTGTTATCGCTGCGCGAGGAGAAGTATGCATTGTCGAAGGCGGTGACGGACGCGCTGAGAGCCCGTCGTGACTGGTCGCTTCCTGTGCTTGCACAGGAGGCGTGCCTGTTGGTCACCGCATTGCGTCCATTACCTCCTCACACGCATGGTGCTGTCGAACTTCCCGCCTGCACGATCACCGAGTTGATTCAGCGCGGCATCGCGGCGCCCTACGGCCGCGCCACATCCAAAAACGATGATCGTGGTGTTGCTCACACCTCCCGGAGGGAAAGCTTGCCGTTCGTGCTGCATCCCGATGTCATGTTCGCCTTCAGCCCGGGTGAGCCGTCCATGCCCGATGAGGTTATGGACACCTGTGCCGATCACCACTCGGCCCCGTCATGATCGGCTGCCTTCGAGCCTTGTGCGCTGACTTGCCGGCTCGATCCTCGCGCCCGCCATGGCGGCACCGATGAGCGGACCTGGTCATGGGCGCAGCGTCGCTACCGGCGCCCCCCTGCCGCTCGTGGACTCCGACGCCGAAGGGACGCTTGATCTGGCCATGAGGGCAACAGCTGATTGGTTAGCCGGCAAACAGGGCAACACCCGCGTCAGCCATCTGGAGGATGTACGCAGCTGGCTCAGTCACTGCCAGAACGGGCGTGTGAACCCGTTGAGGGCGACCCCTTGGGACATCATCTGGTGGATCAAGGGTCTCGAGCGCAGTGCTGCAGCGGTACCGGTGGGCAAGCGCGTGGCGAGCGTGCACTCGTGGTATGTACATCTGCTGCACCAGCGGATCTGCAGGCGTGACCCCACCGAGGGGGTGCAGTTGCCGTCGGCTGAGCCGCTGCGTCCCCGGGTGCGCGCTCACACCATGATGGCCAGCGCGGTGTTGGTCGACTACGCCGACGCGTGTGCATCCGAGTGCGGCACCGAGATGGCCGACGAGGTAGTCGCTGAGAGGGCCTGGCGCGATGCGGCCTTGCTGGCGGTGTGGTTTTACACCGAGATCGCGCCGCCGGCGTTGTTGGCTGTTGAGCTGAGCGCGCTGAGGTCCATCCCAGGTGGACTGCGGCTGGTGAAGCCCGGCGACGGTGAGGCGGTGGTCTTGGCCGAGCACGCCGATCGGCTGGTGCGCGGTTATCTGGAACGGCGCGGCGCCAGGCTGCGACAGCGCTGGGGGCAGCTGCGCGGGCCGCTGCTGGCTACCACTCCTGCGGAAGAGGGTGGTTTGGCCGACCTTCCCCTGACCGGCACGCGCGTGCTCGCCATCTTGCGCGCTCTTGCCGACCACTGCGGTCTGCCGCATCGTCCCCGGCTAAGCCCTGGTGGTGCCGCCATGTCCAGCCGAAACGGCCGAAGTGGCCAGGCAGGTGGTCACGGCGCCAGCGAGGCGGCAGTGGTCACCTCAGGCACCTTGTCGATCATCGATCGGTGAAGAGGGCAAGGAGTCGCCAGCGCCATGCCGTCGATGCGATCGGGCCGTTCAGTCGTCCAAAGGGGGGCGTCGCGGGCGCTGGTCACTGGCCGGTGACGGCCGGTAGGACCGGTGCGGGTATGTCGGTCAGTAAGAGTGCGAACAGAATGTCGGGGTGAAGCCCTGTAGGGGTGAGATATCCATCAGGGCCGTCATCGTCGCCTGTCGGCGAATCGGGCTGCGGTGGATGGCCGATGGCGTGACCTGGGGATGGTTGAGGCTGGCCGCAGGTGGTCGGCGGGGCATGAGCGTGCACAGCGGCCACGATCGGGCCAGCGCTGTCGAAGGTGAGCGGGTTGGCGCGCCGGCGGATGCCGGGCAGGTTGTCGCCGGCTTGAGGGCTGGGGGAGCGGCTGGCGATCACGTATCCGCGTGAGTCGCGGATCAACACGAACGGGGTGTGCTGCAGGTGCTGCTGGAGTGCGTCCAGGGCGGCGTGGACGCGCTGCAAAGGCCAGCCGGTGATGATGGAGAGGGTTTCGGCGCTCACTGGGGCGGGGCGCGAGCGGGGGACGAGCAGAGTTTCGATGATGTCGCTGTCGGTGCCGAGCCCTACTTTCGTGCTGTCGCAGGGGGAGGTGATCAAGTCGGCGGGG
This sequence comes from Streptosporangium sp. DT93, assembly GCF_049844535.1. NCBI lineage: Bacteria > Bacillati > Actinomycetota > Actinomycetes > Streptosporangiales > Streptosporangiaceae > Streptosporangium > Streptosporangium sp. DT93. Next base: position 37,413 of record NZ_JBNCLF010000022.1, on the reverse strand, counting down.
TGCACTCCCAAGGCGGTGGCGATGTCGGACAGCCAGGTGAGCGTCACCCGCTCGGGGGCGAGCACCCGCTGTAGATCGCGGGGGTGGATGCCGATCTCGGCGACGAAGGTGGTGCTGTCCCAGCCGAGGTCGCCAGCCCGGGACTCGATCAGGGCGAAGTCGAGGGCACAGTGGATGCGGGCGCCGGTCATGGCCACTCCTGGTGAGGGGAGGCCGGTTGCCGGCCGGGGTCGGGGCGTCGTTGGTGCAGCGCGGGGCCGATGTGCCAACAGCCGGTGAGGTAGTGCCAGGGACGCTCAAGCGGCGAATCGAGGCGCAGTTCGACGTCGCAGGCGCGAGCGGCCGGCTCCAGCAGGGCCCCGTCACGACCGATGAGGGTGGCGAAGCTCTTGCCGATGCGGGCAGAGCTCATCCGGCGAAACAGTGCACCGGCCTGCAGCAGGTCGCGACCGTGGTCGGGGATGGCGTAGCGGTAGTTTCCCCTGCGCAGCCGCCGGGCATCATCGTCGACCGTCTGCAGAGCCATCTGGGCCACTTCGTGGCCGGGCTCACCGGTGAACAGTGCGATGGCGAGCGCGGTGGCGATGAGGGGATGGGCGATCTGGCTGCGGATCCGATGAGCGGCCGAGCGGGTGAAGGAGGATCGGCCGAAACCTGGTCCGTGTGCCGTCGACAGGTCCTCTGGGGGGCTCAGCAGCAGCCCGTGCAGCAAGAATGCCGCCTGGGCTCCTCGGATGCGCGCGATGCTGTGGCCGGGGGTGGGCGCGTCGTTGACCAGGCCGGATAAGAACACCTGCAGGCCGGCGCTGTCACTCCACGGCCGCACGGAGCGGTCGGGAACGTCGGCGGGTGAGGAGGTGGTCTCTATCGTGGGGGTTCGTCCCACGAGATGATCGACGAGGGAGGAGGCTTTCGAGGCCTCGAAACTGATGCCGATGTCGTTGAGGGCAAGGGCGGCCTTGCGGGAGGCGCGCTCGTCGTGGGCGCTCAGCCAGCGGCAGGCATTGTGCAGTCCTCGATGGTATTCGGCGTCGAGGCGAGCGAACGCGGTGGCGCTCAAGCACCGGTAGGCATTGGCCCGGTACCACGGTAGCGGTGCCGCCACGACCTCAGGCAGTGGCGCCGTCGGCTCGTCTGCGTCGATGGGCGCCTTGCCGATGGGTCTTTCTGGCAGGAGGTCGGGGTCGCAGCTGATGTGGTGCTCGATTCCCGCTAACTGCTGCTGCAGCGCTGGTGCGATATCGCCGTGGTGATGGATCAACATCAGGTGCACGCCGGTCAGGGCGCGCAGGTGAAGCAGACGCTGCCAGCGCCGGGGGGTCATCCGATGAGCTCGCAGCACGATCACCGTGGTGATGCCTCCAATGCGCGTCCAGGTCGCCGCGGCCGCCCAGGCGGAGGCTGCATTGGACAGGTGCTGCACGTTCAGCTGGGTAGCCCGTTTGCCCAGGGCGATCAGCACGTCATGGGCCAAGATCTGGTCGTCGGTGACGGCGGTGGTCGGATGCACCGTGATACAGCCGTGCTCGGGGGCATGCGCGGCCAGGGCCGCGTCGGTGATGGCGCGGTCGTCGTGAGGGTCGAGCACGATGGTCACGGCCGGAGCGCGCACTGCGCAGACGGTCGCGGTCGAGGTCGCTGAGGGCTCGTCGGCCGACGGTAGGGGGGAGGTGTTCGGCATCGAGGCGCCTTCCTTCATGCCCATGATGTGACCGGCTGCTGTCTGGGCAGGCTCGTCGACTGCTCGCAGGCTGGGAGGCGACGCTCGTAGGAGTCCGGTCGCCCGCGGCCGTGATGGTTAGGCTGGTGTGCGCCGGCAGCCGCTCGGTGACAGGCACAGACCACCTCGACATGGGGTATCTCTGATCACCTGGTTATCTGGAGTAACTCTATGGAAGTGAACAACGCCGGTGACACCGGCGCCACCGATTCGGTGAAATCTCCGGCCTTTCTGCTCCCGCCTTCGACCGCGGCGGCGATCGATCTGCTCGGCCGCCGCTGGATCTTGCAGGTTCTGTATCTGTTGTGTCAGGGCGAGGCTCGCTTCAGTCAGCTGGTTCGGGCGGTGCCGGGCCTTTCGGGGCGGGTGTTGACCGAGCGTTTGCGTGAACTCGCCGACCAAGGGCTGGTGCGGCGCATCGTCGAGGACGGGCCGCCCACCCGGATCACCTACTGCCTGACCGAGCAGGGGGCCGCCCTGCGCACCGCTTTCGATCACATCGATGCCTGGGCGGCCACGCACCACCCTGTTGGCGCCTCTTGAGGCGACCGCACCCCACCGGATCCGACCTTGCCCTTGGCTGTGACCGTAGCCCTTTCAAGGGTCCGCGCGGGCCGCGCCACCCACGGCAATAGCGCGGCGCTTTGCTATATGGCGATGCGGGCCAATTCGAAGACTTCGTTCGGGGAGACCTCGCGATCCCACGGGGTGGCCACCTCGGTCAAGAAGCGCACCGCCCGCAGCAGTGCGTACGGAGCCTCGGGCCGCCCGGCCGCGTACAGAACCCGCCAGGGCGAGCGCACCGTTGTGCTGATCATCAGCCGCGGCTCGGCACACGAGGCGGCATCCGTGCCCCGGACCCGGGCCGGAGGATAGGTGTGGATCTGGGTTTGAGTCAAGATACCCACGTGCTGCCAAAACGCCAGTAGATCAGCCATGGTCTCCACCTCCGGGTGACCACAGGCCTGTACAAGAGCGGAGAAGCCGCTGTCCCAGCGGTCCCAATTGCGCTCGTCACCGATCATCTGCAGCCGCAATGTGTGGACGCCGGGGTATTCATCCAGCTCGGGCACCTCGCCGGGGGCCGGTATGTAGTCCAGGGGCGGCTGGATGCCGTCCCAGACGCTGGAGGCCAGCCACTGCTCAGCATCGGCCCACCGCTCGGGGCTGTGGGCCGCGGCGTGTGCGGCGATCTCTTGTGGTGAGGCGCACGGGGCATCGAGGAAGGCGCGGATGATCTCACCGGCGCGGGGGCAGATGGTCAGCCAGCCGCTCTCGTGCACCCCGATGATCGGATGAGGAGCGTCCGTCGGTCGCGGGAGGTCGGGGTGGGTGAGGGTGATCTGGGGCGGCCGCGGTGGCAGGGTGGGTAGTTCCACCCGGTGGGGGCGTCGGCCGTAGCGGTCGATCCAGTCGCGGGCCAAGGCCACCCGCTGGCACTCGATCGCATCCTCCTCGGCCTGGCGGACCTTTTCACGGGCCTCGCGCAGTTGTTCGCGGCGCTGTTGTTCAGCGGTGGTCAGGTGCACATGACAATGCTCGGCACCGATGCCGGTGAAGATGCGCTTGGCGCAGCGCACGCCTTTGGCGTTGGTGCCGGTGCACTGGGCGTGCGGAAAGAGGTCAGGGCGGGAGGCCTCACTGAGTGCCTGCAGGTGTTCGGCGGGGATGTCGGGTTTGGCGGGGGCGTACATCTCCGGGATGACCGTCTGCGGGTCGCTGCCGGCCTCGCGGGCCTGGGCGAACACCGAGCGCGGGCTCGGTACTCCGCTGCTCCAGGAGGGGGCCAGGGGCAGGCGGGATTCGACGATGACGCCGGCGTGCGCGGCGTTGATCAGGGCCTGGGTCGCCTCGTGCTGGATGGACAGCTCCTCGGTGAGGTTGAGGCGTGCGCCGTGGACGAGGGAGAGGATGGAGTTGATCTCCCATGACAGTTGGGCGGCTTGGACCAGCAGCCAGGCGGGGGAGTGGCCGCCGTGGTGGTTGCGGCGCGGCAGGGCGATCGTGCGGGCGGGACGACGCGACTCCGTGGTGATCATCGTTGCCTCTTTAAGGTGTGCCGGGGCGAGCAAAGCAATCGCTGTCAGCTTTTCGTCGCGGGAAGGCGAGTGCTGATCACCCTCCGCTATATGTACCAAACTTGGTACAGACCTTTGAGGATCATGCACGCCACCGTGGGTGAGTGCCCGCCCCGACCACGCCACGCCTCGCTGAGCTGCGCAGACAGTTCGGCATGCGGCTACGCGACGTGCGGGAAGGACAAGGGCTCAGCCAGGAGCAACTCGGAGAACTCGCCGAGGTCGACCGCAAGACCATCAACCGCATCGAGAACGGCATGTACAGCCCCCGGCTGGACAACGTCTTCCAGATCGCCGACGCCCTTGACATTCCGATCAAGGAATTATTTGTCCTGTGCAATACCTCACCCAGCGGATGAAAATCACTTTTCTTACGTGATGCGACGGTTCCCCGCACCCTCGGCATCGCGCGGGCTATCGGGAGAAGCGAACCGCTTCATGTCACAGAGTGATAATGCGATCGCGATCCGTTCATCGTCAAGCGCTGTATCAGCCAGATCAAGGAGCTGTCTGGCCTTCCGCTTCGATAAGACCTCGAACAGTTACCTGGCCGGTCTCCATCTTCGCGAGGTCATGTCGTGAATCCGTGGCTCAGCCGTATGAAGATCCTTGCCTCGCACAGGCCCTAATGTGACGTCTGGAGTACCTCGGTCAGCGGTGCGATCGTAACCAGTGTGCTCGCCGCCTTGGCGAGCTCGTCGTCGAACGTCACCAGCGCGTCCGCCTGTAGCCGGGTCAACGCGATGTACTCCGCCTTGTAGGTGTTCGGCCAGCCGAGTGTGCGGGCGACCTCCCAAGCGGTGGATTGAAGTACCCGGTCCCCGAGCAACCGGATGCGCAACGAACGGATGCCGTCAAGGATCTTCTTTGCTGTTCGCTCGTCGTTGTCGCCTCGGCGGACGGAGTCGTACATGAGCGCCAGCGTCTGCGATCGCAGCAACGTCGGTGCGAGCAGCACGTGGCCTGCCGGAATCGCCGGACCGTCGGTCGCGAGCCAGATGGCCACCGGAGCATCGACGGCGAATCGTGTCATGCGAGCACCTTCCCACAGGACCGCGGGTTCGCGGCGCGGTCGGAGCACGTGATCGCCAGACAGTCCTTGATTCACGTGACAGCACTTCCGCGCCTGAGGTCCGTAGCGTGGTGCCATGTCGGCGAATGCGGCCGGTAGCGGACGCACAAAGGAGGGCGTGACGCCATGAACCCGTTCGATGATCCCGACGGCATCTTCGTGGTGCTCGTCAATGACGAGGAGCAGCACTCGTTGTGGCCGTCCAAGCTCGCCGTCCCGGCCGGCTGGCGAGTGGTCCACGGCGAGGCCGCCAGGCAGGAGTGCCTCGACTACGTCGAGACGAACTGGACCGACATCCGCCCGCGCAGCGCTCGCGCACTCACCCGGAGCTGATCGCGCGTCACGCGATCACCGTGGACACATCGGTGCACGGACAGGCACGCCCCGACCGCCACGCGTGCTGAGATCCGATACGCGACATGGAGGCTGAGCGGCATGGAGCCTGAAGTGCTGACCGACACGCTTCTAGCGCGGGCTGACCGGACGCCGGATGTCGTCATCTACGAAAGCGTCGACCCGCTCGGCCCCGTCAGCACGCTGACGTACGCACAGGTCGCCGGCCGGGCCTCCGCGTTGGCCGAGCGGCTCGCCTCGGTCGCCGACGGCCCGGTGCTGCTGGCCTACCCGGCCGGGCTCGACTACACGGTCGCCGTGTTCGGCGCGTTCCTCGCCGGTCGGCCGGTGATCCCGGCCTTCCCGCCGGGCACGTCCTCAAGGCATGACGGTGATCGGCTCGCCGGCATCGTCGCCGACGCCCGCCCGCCGGTCGTCGTGGCACCTCAGCCCTACCCTGAGATCACGACACCGATCGTGCTGAGCGTGCCCGGCGCGGAAGCAGACGGCGGCACGTGGCCGCAGTTGCGGCGCAGGACGGCCGGGAGCGATGTCGCGGTCATCCAGTACACCTCGGGAAGCACCGGCCGGCCGAGGGGTGTGCTGGTGCGGCACGACAGTCTCGCCGCCAACACCGCGGCCATCGTGGAGCGGTTCGAGCTGCGCCCGGGCTCTCGCGCGTTGACCTGGCTGCCGCCGTTTCACGACATGGGTCTCGTCGGTGGCCTGCTGACACCGATGAGCGCCGGCATCCCGATGCGCATCATGCGGCCCGGTGACTTCCTCAAGGCGCCACTGTGGTGGCTGATGCAGATCAGCGAGACCGGCACCACCCACACCGGCGGCCCCAACTTCAGCTACGACTTGTGCGTGCGCCGGGCACGCGATGAGCAGGAGCTGAGCGGGATCGACCTGTCGCGGTGGCGGGTCGCCTTCAGCGGCAGCGAGACGGTCCGGCATCAGACCATGACGCAGTTCGCGCGGCGTTTCGCTCCGGCCGGTTTCCGTGCGGAGGCGTTCCTTCCCTGTTACGGCCTCGCCGAGGCGACGCTGATCGTCAGCGCCGGTCACTGGGCAGGGCCAGCCGCCGACGCCGCCGTAAGCTGCGGAACGCCGGTTCGGGATCAGCGGGTCGTCATCGTTGATCCAGAACGCCACCTGCCGGTGGAGGAGGGGGTGGAAGGCGAGATCTGGATCGCCGGGCCGAACGTCACACCCGGCTATCTCTCCGGCGATGCCGGCGACCTCTTCGGTGAGCTGGACGGGCTGCGTTTCCTGCGCACCGGCGATCTTGGGTGTTTGCGTGGCGGTGAGCTCTTCGTGAGCGGCCGGATCAAGGACGTGATCGTCTTTCGCGGCGTGAATCACCACGCGGTCGACGTGGAGGCGGTGGCGCTCGACGTGGCCGGCAGTGTCGGCCGCATGGCGGCGGCGTTCCTGGTCGACACCGGGCCCGAGCCGTTGCCTGTGCTCCTGCTGGAGACGCACGGGCAGCAGGACGAGGCGCTGACGTCGAAGGTGCGGGCGGCCGTGCTGTCTCGGACCGGATTGCGCCTCGGCGTTGTCGCGCTGGTCCCGCCGCGCTCGCTGCCGCGCACGTCCAGCGGGAAGATACGGCGCTCCGCCACGCGCGAGGCCTTCGTGTCCGGCGCCTTCGACGAGGTGCTGCCCGGCGGGGCCACACGCTCGGCGTCGGCCGACAGCCGAGCCCAGGCTGAGGCGACCAGCGAGCTCACCGCCATGATCTGCGGCGTCGTCTCCATGATCTGCGAGGCCGACGACTGCCGACCGGCGGACAACCTGATCGACCTGGGGGTCGACTCGGTGCGCGCGGCGGAGGCCGCGGCCGTGCTCGAACACGCGCTGGGCCTCACAGTGCCTCTGGAGGCCATCTTGGCCGTGTCCACACCGGACGACGCGGCGAAGGCTCTCATCGCGGACTGGCTCGCCAAGGGCCAGGAACCGGGTCTCATACGCGATCGGGTGGTCACGGCCGGCAACGGCGCGGGAGTCGTGTGATGGATCTCGCGGCGGGACGCGGCCTCGTCCGGCGATGGCGGGCCGGAGGCGAGGGCGAAACGCCGACTCCGCAGGGTCCCGCCCCGATGTCGAAGGTACAGCGCGGGGTCATGGTGTTCGAGCGGTTGTGCCCCGGCACCGCTGTCTTCAACCTGCGCTTCGCCGCCCGGCATACCGGAGACCTCGACGAGGACCGGCTGGATGGTGCGCTCCGCGTCCTGGCTCGCCGTCATCCGGCCCTGCGCGCCACGTTCGTCGACGGCGACCACGGGCCGGTCCGGGTCGTCCGAGACGACCTCACCCTTACGGCACAACGAACCGACTTGCGGCATCTGCCGCCGCCGCAGCGCTCGGCGGCCGCGCTCGAACACGCGGCGCGCATCGCGGCCGAGCCGTTCGACCTCGAGCGCGGGCCGCTGGCGCGGGTGCACGGCTACCGCCTAGCCGACGATGAGCGCCTGCTCGTCTTCGTGGCGCACCACCTGGTCTGCGACGGAGCCTCCATGCGGGTGCTGTTGGCCGAGCTGGACGCCGCCTACCGTGGTGAGCTCACAGGGGTGGTATCCGATCCGGCGCCGGCGCCCGCCGACTCGTCGGCACTGGAGTACTGGCGAACCCAGCTCGCCGGTCTGCCTGAACTGGACCTGCCGGCCGACCACACGCGCCCCGCACACGCGACGTTCCAGGCGGGCTCGATACCGCTGCAGATTCCCGCCGAACTGGTCGCGGAGGCCGAACGGCTGGCGCGCAGCGAGCGCACCACGCTGTTCACGGTGGTGCTGGCCGCGTTCCAGGTGCTGCTCGGACAGCACAGCGGCCAAAGTGACTTCGCGCTGGGAACACCCGAGGCGGGCCGGTCACGGCCGGGTGTGCACGGCGCGGTCGGCCTCCTGTCCGACCTGCTCGTGTTGCGGGCCGATCTCAGCGGGCGGCCGACCTTTCGGGAACTCGTCCGTCGTGCGCGCGCCACCTGCCTGGCCGCCCTGGCTCACCGGGGTGTGCCGTTCGAGGACCTGGTCGCCACGCTCGCGCCGGGACGCCACGTCGGCGGTTCGCTGGTGCGAGCGAGCATCGCCTTCCAGGGCGACTGGGGCGAACCGACGCTGGCCGGTTCGCCGCTCGAGCAGGTCGCCGTCGCCCGTCCCGGTATCCGCTACGACCTGGAGCTGCACCTGTGGCGCGACCAGGGCGGGCTGTGGGGAATGTGGGACTACAGCGCAGAGACGTTCGAGCAGACGACGGCGACCCGGATGGCGCAGCGGCTGCCGATGCTCCTCGCCCGCGGGCTGGCCGAGCCCGACACACCGCTCGACCTGCTCGACCTGCTCACCGACCAGGAGCGGGAACTACTCCTTCGATGGCGGCACGGCCCAGACACCGAAGACTCTGAAGCCCCCGAAGACCTTGAAGATCCTGACGCCGGCCTGGTCGATCTGTTCGCGGCGCAGGTGGCCCGGACACCGGACGCGGTCGCCATCGAGGACGCGCGCCGCACGCTGACCTACCGCCGGCTGGACGAGCGCTCCAACCAGCTCGCTCACCTGTTACGGAAGCGGGCCGTCGAAGCCGGGGACGTCGTCGGTATCCGGCTCGGCAGGTCCGTGGACCTGGCCGTGGCCATGCTGGGCATCATGAAGGCCGGAGCGGCCTACCTGCCGCTCGATCCCGCCTACCCGGCCGATCGAACGGCCTACATGCTCGCCGACAGTTCGGCACGGATGGTCGTCACCGACGCCGAGCTCGGCGAGCTTGAGGCGGAACCGGTGTCCGGTGTGGATGGCGGGCGGGTGCCGCCGGACCGGCTGGCGTACGTGCTGTACACCTCGGGCTCTACGGGACGCCCCAAGGGAGTGCTCATCACCCACCGCAACGCGGCGGCGATGGTGGTCTGGGGCGGGCGTACCTTCTCGCCGGAGCAGTTGTCTCGGGTGCTGGCCTCGACGTCGATCTCCTTCGACGTGTCGGTCTTTGAGTTCTTCGCCACGCTCTGCGCGGGCGGCACCGTCGTCGTGGTCGACAACGCGCTTTCCCTGCTCGCCGATCCACCGCAGGTGACGATGGTCAGCTCGGTGCCGTCGGCGGCTCGCGCACTGGTCGCGGCGGGTGCTCTGCCGCGCAGCACGCGGGTGGTCGGTCTGGCCGGTGAGGCGGTCACCGGATCGCTGGTCGAGGAGCTGTATGCCACCGGGCACATTGAGGCGGTCTTCAACCTCTACGGCCCTACCGAGGACACCACCTACTCGACGTACACCCTGCTGCGCCCGGCGGAACAGCCGCCTCCGATCGGCGTGCCGCTGCCTCACGGGCGCTGCTACGTGCTCGACGGCGGGCTGCGACCGGTGCCGGTCGGCGCGGTCGGCGAGCTCTACCTGGCCGGTCGCGGTCTGAGCCGTGGCTATGTCAACCAGTCCGCGCTCACCGCGTCGCGCTACGTCGCCGACCCTTATGCGGTGGCTCCCGGTGAGCGCATGTACCGTACCGGCGACATGGTGCGCTACCGGTCGGACGGTGCCCTGCTCTACCTGGGGCGGCGCGACTTTCAGGTCAAGGTGCGCGGGCAGCGGATCGAGCTGGGGGAGATCGAGAACACCCTGCAGCGGCACGCGCACGTCGGCGACGCGGCGGTCTGCCTGCAGGACGGCAGACTCGTCGGATACCTGACCGCGCGCCGCCCCGGCGGCCTGAATGTGGGTGATGTCCGGGCGTACCTGCGGCGCACGCTGCCCATCGTCATGGTCCCGAGCACCCTGGTCGTCCTCGACGCGCTGCCGCGCACTCCGAACGGCAAGGTGGACCGCCTGGCGCTGCCGGTCGCGGACGCCCCGGCCGCGGTCGGCGGCGAGCCGCCGCGCGGAACCGACGAGGAACTGGTCGCCGAGGTCTGGCGGCAGGTTCTCGGCCTGGATGCGGTCGGACGTGACGACGACTTCTTCGATCTGGGCGGCGACTCGCTGAAGGCCGGTGAGGTGCTCATCGGGCTGCGCGAACGGTCGGGCCGCGCACTTTCGTTGCGGCTGGTCTTCGAGAACTCTCGGCTGGCCGATCTCGCCGCCGCGCTTTCCACGCCCGAACCGTCATACGCCGGGCAGGCGGTCCCGGCGCGGCCGCCCGGCGCCAGACCCGTTCTCTCCTTCGAGCAGCAGCGAGTCTGGCTGGAGTGCCAGATCAGGTCCAAGGTCGCCTACAACGTGCACGGACGTCAGTGGCTTCGCGGCCCCCTCGACGTGCCGGTCCTGGAACGCAGCATCCGAGCGATCATCGAGCGGCACGAGAGCCTGCGCACGACGTTCCCCGTCGTGCGAGGGCTGCCCGAGCAACGGGTGGCCGAGCCGGACCCCTCGTGGCGGATCACCGTGGAGGACCTGTCCGGGCTCGGCGCCGAAGGAGCCGGTGCGGCGATGCGCCTGGCCGACGACGAGGCGGCCATGCCCTTCGACCTGGTCCGCGGGCCGCTGCTTCGCTGCCTGCTGGTACGACTGAGCGACACCGAACACCTGCTCAGCGTGACGGTTCATCACATCGTCTCCGACGGCCGGTCGATCGGTTTGATCCTGCGTGAGCTCTCCACGCTGTATCGGGCCGGCGGCGAAGCCGAGCGGGCCGCACTGCCGCCGCTGGCGGTCCAGTACCTGGACTACGCGGTATGGCAGCGGAGCACACTGACCGACGAGCACCTGGCAGAACCCATCGAGTACTGGCGTGACCGGCTCGCGGGGGCGCCGCCCGCGCTGGCCCTGCCGACCGCCCGCCGGCGGCTGCCGTCACAAGGCACGGTCGGCGGTAAGGTGCGGGCCGTCCTGGGCGCCGACGAGGTGGCCGCGCTGCACAAACTGTGCCGGGTTCACCGGGTGACCCCGTTCATGGCGATGCTCGCCGCCCTGGCGAGCGTGCTGCGCCGCTGGTCCGGTCAAGACGACGTGGTCATCGGTGTCCCGGTGGACACGCGAGGAGCGTCAGGCACCGACACGCTGATCGGCCTCTTCGTCAACACCGTTCCGCTGCGCGTCGAGCTCACCGGCGACCCGGCGTTCGGTCAGGTGCTCGACCGGGTACGGCGCACGGCCGTCGAAGGGTATGTAAACCACGGCGGGACCCCGTTCGAGATTCTGGTCGGCAGGCTGGGGGCGGTGCGAGACCCGTCGCGGACGCCGCTGTTCCAGGTGCTGCTGAACATGATCGAGGACGCCGGGCAGGAGTGGCGGCTGCCCGGCATCGCGGCGCAGGCACCGGACCTCCCGGCGCAGCCGAGCAAGTTCGACCTCAACCTGGACGTGCACCACAGCGCGGACGACTACCGGCTTGAGCTGCTCTATCACGCCGAACGCTTCGAGGCCTCGGCGATGCGGGCCCTCCTGGACCAGGTCGTGGCGATCCTCGCCGCGGCCGCCGACGACCCCTCCCGCGGCATCCTGGCCTGCGAACTGGAGCGCCCGGCCGAGGACGGCGACGCGGCGCCGGCGGCCCCGGCGCCCCACCTCGACCTCGTACGCCTGGCAGAGGGGCGGCCGGATCGCGGCGCGGTGGTCGACCGGGACGGCGAGTGGACCTACCGGCAACTGGCCAGGGCGACCGTGGCCGTCGCCGACCTGGCGTCCGGGCACGCGGGACCGGGCGCGGTGGCCGTGGTCCGGCGCCGGTCGGCCGGACTCGTGGCCGCGCTTGTGGGCTGCGCGCGGGCCGACGTGCCCTACACGCTCATCGAGCCTGGCGACGTTCCGGCGGGGTCTGTCGTGTTCGACCCGTCTCCGGCCGCGGGTGCAGGCGGGGTGATCGACGTCGGTGAGCTGCTGCGCGCTCCGGGCGCAGGCGGTGATGGGCCCGCCGAGACGTCCAAGGGGCCCGGCCCTGCCGGTGATCGGCTCTCCGGCCTGACCGGTGACGATCTGCTCGCCGTCCCCACCGGCGACGCCGGCCTGACGATGTGCGCCATGTCCCTGGCGCTGGCCGCCGGGGCCGCGGTGGCCCTCGCCGACGAGGTGACGGCCGGCGACCCCGATGCGCTGCCGGCGTGGTTGCGCGATACCGGCGCGACCGCGGTCTACCTGACCGCGCCGCTGCTACGGGCGCTGACTCCGCATCCGGGCGGGACGGTCCTGCCGCTGCTGCGTCATGCGTTCCTCGACAACCGGGGCGACCTCACCGCCCACGACGTGGCACTGATGCGGCGGCTCGCTCCAAGCTGCCGGGTGGTGGCCCTGTACCGGCCGGCCGGGGGGAACGCGCCACTGGCCGCCTACGAGGTGCCCGGCACGTGGTCGCCGTCCACGGCACCGCTGCGCGTGCCGATCGGCAGGCACTTCACCGGCCCTTCGGCGGTCGTGCGTAACGCGGCCGGGAGACCGGCCGCGACCGCCGAGGTGGGGGAGCTCCACCTCGGCGCCACCCGTACCGGGGATCTCGTCCGGCGACGGCCCGACGGCATGGTCGAATTCGCCGGCCCGGCGACCACGGGCAGGGCGGGCGCACCGCAGGGCGACCCGCTGGAGACGGTCGCGGTCCTGCGTGACCTGCCCGACGTCCTGGACGCGGTGGTGACCGGCTACCGGGAACGCGACGACCGGCCCGGACTGGTGGCTTACATCGCCTGCCGGGACGCCACCGTCGATCTCGACCGGCTGCGGCAACGCTTGGTGACCCATCTGCCGCAGTATCTGCTCCCGCGGCACGTGGTGAGGCTGAAGCGGCTTCCGCTGACGAGCAGCGGCGACTACGACCTGGCCGCGCTCCCCGATCCCGCCGGCGACGACGCGCCGGCCGGATGACCAGAGCGCGAGATCGCCCAGATACTGATCTTCGAGGAGGAGCCGACGTGGCGATCTCGTTCCTTGACGGTACGGAGAACGGCTCCGGCGAGGAGCGGCTCGGCCGGATCCTGGCCCTCACACGAGAGGTGTTGTGCAATCCCGACATCGCCGCCGACGACGACCTCGCCGGTCACGGCGGCACGTCGCTGTCGATCGTCCGGATCGTCGCCCTGGCGAACCGCACGCTCCACCTGGACATCAACCCGCGCGATCTCGACGCGACGATCACGGCCCGCAACCTGGCCAGGGTCGCGCGGCCATCGCGCTGACGAAGGATGAGTCAAGCAGCCATGACCGAGGCCTTTTCGATCGCGCTGGCAGACCTGGTCGACGCGGTGCGGCAACTGGAGGGTCTGACCATCCAGATCGGCCCGTTCGCGCTCTATCCCGACACCTGCGACCGAGCACCGGATCTGGTCGCCGCGCTGTGCCGGGCGCTGGAGGTCCCGCTCACCTTCGACGCGCCGTCCGGTGAACGCGAGCGGGACTTCGCCCTCCTCAGCCTGGCGGCGGAGATCCAGCGCGCGCAGCGCGCCCCCGAACTGGCCGGCCTGTCCTGCGAGGACGTGGCCGCCGCGGCCGCCGAGGCCCGGCGCCTTCGCCAGGCGGAGAACGCCGGGTATCGGCTGCACACGGTGCACCGGCCGGACGGCAGCGTGATCACGGCCGTCGACGCGGGCCCGCAGGACGCGCCCTGCGTGCTGATATCGCCGCCTTGTGCCTTGAGCTACCGGCTCTCGCTGCCGTGGCTCACGGCGCTGAGCTCCTCCTACCGCTGCCTGGTCATCCAGACGCGAGGCACCAGCGAGCGGATCGAGGAACCGGAGACCTTCGACCGGCGGGGCTACGACGTCGGCCACCAGGTGGATGATCTGCTCGCGCTGACGGAGGAGCTCTCCACCGGCTCGGTGCACCTCATGGGCATCTGCGGCGGCGCGGCCGTGGCGTTGGCGGCGGCCGCCAGGCGGCCCGATCGAGTCGGCTCCGTGAGCCTGTGGCACGCTGACCTGGAGCTGGGCGGCCAGGCCAAGAAGAGCGACCACCAGATCAATCTGCGTGCCCTGCTGGATTTAGGCGGTGAGTCACGCGACACCGCGGCCTGGCTTCGCGACAAGCTCACCAGCGGCCCGATGACCGGTGTCCCGGAGCGGATCGGCCCACTGGTGGTACGGCCGTACGCCACGGCCGAGCTGTTCTACCGCTACGCCAAGCTCACCGGGGCGACCATGCACTGGGACTCCCGCCAGACAGCGGCCATGGTGAGCCTGCCCTGCCTCATCGTCACCAGTGAGGACGACGACACCGCGCACCCCGACGGCTCCCGGCGGCTGGCCGAGATCATACCCGGCGCACGGCTGGTGTCGGCCGAGCACGGAAATCACCTGGACGCCTTCCGTGCGACTCCCGAGCAGGTCGCCTGCCTCACCTCGTTCCTCGCCGGCTGACCGGGCACCGCTCAGGCCTGTTCGGCCTCCGCGAGCAGCGCCTCGAGGTCGGCGATGTCGACCTGCTCCACCTGCGCGCGGACGATCAACCGTGCCAGTTCGTCGACGGTCGGCGACTCGAACACGTCCCGTACGGCGAGCTGGACCCGGAAGGCGTCACGGACACGGACGATGAGTCGTGTCGCAAGCATCGAGAAACCACCGAGTTCGAAGAAGCTGTCGTAGATACCGACCCGGTCGATGTCGAGCAGTTCCTGGAGGATCTCGGTGATCTGCCGCTCCATCGGCGTGCGCGGCGCGGCGTAGTCGTCACCGTCCACCGCGTCCCCCGTGGGGCGAGGCAGGGCCCGCAGGTCGTATCCGCCCCACGGCGTCCGCGGCAGTGCCTCGAGCACGAACAGGTGGCCGGGCACCAGGTGTTCGGGGAGGCGGGCCTTCACGAAGTTGCGGACGGTCATCGTGTCGAGCTGCGGATCGGGGCCGGCCACGTAGCCGATCAACGTCGCGGCTCCGTCGGCGGCGGCTCGCTCGACGACGATCGCGTCCCGGACCTCGGGAACGTCCCGCAGAACGGTGACGGTCTCGATGAGGTCGACGGCAGAACTTTCGCCCGACTCGCCCGCGTACTCCAAGGAACCGTCGGGCCACCTGCGCCCGAGGTCGCCGGTGCGTTCGGTGTCGTGCCAGATCTCGGCCAGCTCGCCGACCGCCGCCGTCTGCCCGCAAGAGCGCCGCAGCTCCATCCCCGTGCCGGGCAGGGGGGTGCCGAGCGGCACACGCAGCGGCGCGTTGCGGGCCTCCAGTCCGGCGGGGGCGTCGTAGCAGGCGAGCGGGCGACCGTCCGCCGCGACGCGGTAGAGGCCCACGCACCGGCACCCCGGCGCCATCTGCCGTGCCGCCTCGACGTCGTGCGGCAGCAGGTCCCCGGTGTTGTCGACGAACACGCACCGCAACGCGGGCAGGCTCGGCAGAGGCTTTTGGGTGGACAGCGCACGCAGGATCGGCGGATCGAGGTAGGCGACCGTGACGGCGTTGTCGCGCAGCCAGGTGCTGAGCGCGCCGATGTCGTTGCCGAACCCGCGGTCGGGGATCACCAGGGTCGCTCCGGCGCCGAACGTGCTGCACAGCGCCGACATCAGGTGACCTGGACGGCTGGACAGCACCACGAACCGGTCGTCGTGGCCGAACCCGAAACGTTCGACCGCCCAGTCGCCCGGCGCCGCCTCGGCTGTGGCGGAGCCCGCGAGAACAAGCCCCGCGGCATCGGCATCGGTGCCGGCTGACAGGAGCGGGCTCAGGTCGATCGTGCCGGCCGCCGGTTCGCCCGCCGGGTTCGTGTCCAGCACCGTTGAGATTCCGAGCGGGCCGGTCAGCGCCGGATCGTCGGTCTCGATCACGGTGCAGGTCACCCCCGCCTTCGCCGCACCGGCCAGGACCGCCACGAAGGCGGCGCTCGGACGCCGGACCACGCCGAGTCGGTCCGCGGCCGTGACGCCGCGCCGCGTCAGCACATCGGCGACCTTATCGGCGGCCGACGCCAGCCACCGGTAGCTCCAGCGGCCCGCGCCGTCCTCGACGGCGACCAGTTCGTGGTCGGCGGCGTGTCGCGCGACGGCGACGTGGGGTGCCGGGCGAACGGACGGCTCGGCCGCAAAATCGCTCGCCGCGGCACTGTCCGGCTCCTCGGCCGCCGCGTCGAACAGTCGCGCATCGGGGTCGGAGGCCGCGGCGCGCAGGAGCATGCGCAGCTGCCGCAGCAGTTCACGGCCCGTCGGCGGGTCGCAGCGGTCGGCGGGGAAGTCGAGCTTGAAGCGCAGCACACCGCCCGACTCCTGCGCGGTGAGCGTCAGGTCGTAGCGGCTGAACAACGATGGCGTCTCCATCTGCTCGATGGTGAGACTGGTGACGTCCTCCGCCTCGGGGCTGGCGACGACGTTGAGCACCACCTCGAACAGCGGCGTGCGGCGCGGGTCACGGGCGATGTTCAGGTCCCGGACGAGTTCGTCCATGGGAGCTTCGGCGTGCGCGTAGCCGTCGAGCGCCACCCGGCGTACGCGCTCGAGCAGCCGTACGAACGTCGGGTTGTCCGACAGGTCCACCCGCAGCGGCAGCATGTTGACGAAAAAACCGATCAGCCTGTCGGTCGCGCGGTTCGTCCGGCCGGCGACGGGAACCCCGATGACGAGGTCGGTCTGACCCGACCACCGACTGAAGATCGTTGCGAGCACCGCGTAGAGCACCATGAACGAGGTGACCCCGTGCGAGCGGCACAGCTGACGCAATGACGCGGTCTCTTGTGCTGACAGTTCGGCCACGACCTGGCCGGCTTCGGCTCGCATCGCGTTCGTCCGCCGCTGCACCGTCGGCATGGCCAGGGCACGTGGTGCTGCCTGCAGGTGCCGGCGCCAGTGGTTGATCTGGTTCTCCAGGGCCTCACCGGAGAGCCAGCTTCGCTGCCAGACCGCGTAGTCGCGGTACTGCACGGGAAGAGGGGACAGGCCGGCGCGGCGCGGATCCCCACCCGCCTCGTACAGCGCGGTCAGCTCGCGGATGAACAGTCCGATCGACCACGCGTCGGAGACGATGTGGTGCATGGTGACGCCGAGTGCGTGCTCGTCGTCGCCGAGCTTGATCAGCAGACAGCGGATGAGCGGGCCGGTCGTCAGGTCGAACGGCGTCGTGAGCTCCTCGTCGAGCAGGCGCCGGGCCGCGCGCTCGGCGGTCTCGTCACCGTCCTGGCCACGCAGGCCGGTGAGGTCTGTGATCCTGATGAGCCCGTCGTCGGCATGGTCGTCCACCACCTGCACCGGCTCGCCTTCACCGGCCGGGAACCTCGTGCGCAGCGTCTCGTGGCGAGCGACGATCGCGCGGATGCTCGCCTCGAGGACCGCCACGTTCAGCTCCCCGACGATCCGGCGCCGCCCGTGCACGTTGTAGATCACGCCGGGCAGGAGCTGGTTCTCCATCCACAGCCGTTGCTGGTCGAACGAGAGCACGGGGCGAGCGTCGCTCGGCCGCGGTCCCATCGCGTGGGGGCGGGCGGCGGAGCGGGCCGCGAGCGACTTGGCGGCCACGACCGACGCCAGAGCGGTGACGGTACCGGACTCGACGTAGTCCGCGACCGGGATGTCGACACCGATCGTCTTTCGGATCTGCGCGACCACGCGCGGCACCTGGGACACGTCGCCAAGGGCGAGCAGGCGGTCGTTGACGTCGATGCCGGAGCACCCCAGGACGTCACCGAGGATGCCGACGATCGCATCCTCATACGGTGTGCGCGGCGGCAGCGACCGCTCGGCGTGCGCGCCTGGCGGGTCGTGCGGGGTGCCGTCGTGGGAGCCGTCGTCGGAGCCGGCGGAGGATGTCACAAGCGAAGGACGCGCCATAACCGAACAGTACGGTCGCGCCGTTCCCGGCGGTTGTCACGTAAAAGGATGCCTTGCCAGGGGATGGCATCGCATCCGGTCGCATGAAAGGCCATCCTCAGGACGCCGTGGCGAACCGGACCGGCAGGCGGGCGTACCCGTGCAGGAAGTTCGACTGAAGCAGCTCCGCCGGGCCCACCGGCTCGACGCCGGTGAAGATCTCCAGCGTGTGGCCGAGCACCGCCCTGAGCTGCACTCGGGCGAGCCCGGTACCCGGGCAGCTGTGCGGGCCGGCCGCGAAACCGATGTGCGGGTTCGGGTGGCGGTGGATGTCGAAGCGATGCGGCCGCACGAAGACGCTCTCGTCGCGGTTGGCGGAGCGGGGCCAGACAAGCACCGGATCGTGGGCCCGGATGTTCCTGCCGGCGAGCTCGACGTCGCGGGTGGCGACGCGGGCGAGATGCCGCACCGGGTTCGCCCACCGTACGGCCTCCTCGACGGCCGTCGGCACCGCCGACGGCTCGTCACGGAGCGCCTGGAAGACCTCCGGGAGCTGCGTCAGCCCGTGCATGAGGTTGGTCAGCGCGCTGCGTGTCGTGGTGGTTCCGCCGATGGCCAGGTTGAGAGCGTTCAGGACCGCCTCGCCGGTGCTCATGCCCTCGCGGTTGGCGGTCCCGGCCGCCAATCGGTGCACGAGGCTGCCGGCTCCACTTCCGCGCCGGTTCGTGCGCAGCAGCTTGGCGAAGTAGCCCAGCAACTCGCCGTTCGCCTGCTCGGCCGCTTCACGCAGTTCGCCGCGCGTGTCGGTGTCCGGCCCCGACAGGAACACCAGCGCCGTCCGGCTCGTGATCCACTCAAGATCACCGGGAGGTAGTCCGAGCAGCAGGCCCGCGGCATAGGTCGGGACCCTGGCGGCGACGGCTTCGACGAAGTCGATCGTGCCGCCGCGGTCGCGGATCCCGGTGAGCAGCCCCCGTACGTACTCGTCGATCGCCGGTGCCAGGCCGGCGACGACGCCGTCGACGAAGAAGGCGCCGACGCTCCGGCGCAGGCGGCGATGCTCCGGGGGATCGGTGACCTCGATCATCATCCCGCTCGCCGGATCCTGGTCAGGGCGAAGGCTGTCGATGGTCATGCCGTGCGTGGCGGAGAAGGTGGGGGCGTCCCGGTAGACCTGCATGGTCTCGGCGTACCCGATGACCGCCCAAAAGCCCGGCCGGCTCTTCGGGCCGTGCCAGAAGACCGGATGCTCGCGCCGCAACTCGGTGAAGAGCCGATCCAGCGCGGCGGCGCGCGCTGGATCGGGATCGGCCAGATCGATGTCCGGGATCGGATCGGTGCGGTGCAGTGCCTGGCCGTGGGAGCCGTTGGTGGTGGTCATGCGGCGGCTACCGGGGCGGCTCGGCGGTTGCTGTTCGCCGGTGGGCGAGGCGGTGTCGGGGCGCTCATGCTGGCAAGCATCCCGCCGCGCGCACAGGCAGGCATCTCCCCGCTTCCAGGGACATCGCGCCGGATCGCGGCCACGACCGCGACGGCGAGCCGGATCCCGGACCGGGGGAGCGGCCCGGGATCAGCGGGGCCGGACCGGCGTCGCCGTGACCTGCGCGCCCGGGTCCGCGCCGACCTTCGCGAGCAGGTCGACGTAGGCGCTCGCGAGACGGGTGATCGTGGCCTCGTCGAAAAGTTGTGTGGCGTACTCGAACCGGCCGTCGATTCCGCCGTCCGGCCGCTCGGTGAGGTGGCAGCCGAGGTCGAACCGTGTTCCCGGCGCGTCTGGCAACAGGAATCCGGGCGGCTCGGCGGGAATCTCGTGAAGGGTGAAGAAAACGTCGAACAGGGGGTTGCGTCCCGGTGCCGGTTCGCTCTCCGCGGTTCCGGCGACGGCCGCGACGATATCCTCGAACGGCAGCACGGCGTGGTCGACGGCGGCGAGCGTGGCCTCGCGAACGCAAGCCAGCAGTTCGCCGAAGCTCGGGCTGTTGCCGAGGTCCACCCGGATCACCGTGGTCTCCTCGAGCATTCCCACGATGTTCTCCAGTTCGGGCCGGTCCCGGCCGCAGACCGGTACGCCGACGGCCAGATCGGTCCCGCCCGTGTAGCGGGCCAGGAGGGCGTGAAGCCCCGCCAGCAGTCCCGCGAAGGGGGTGGTGTCGTGGTCGGCGGCGACCTCGTACAGGCGGCGTGCCACATCCGGCGGCACGTCGAACCGGACCGTGCCGCTGCGCCAGTCGCGGGCAAGGGGGCGCGGCCGATCGGCGGGCAGTTCGGCCAGGGAGAGCCCGGCCAGCGTTGTGCGCCAGAAGTCCAGGTGCCGCCCCGCGGCCGGGCTCGCCGAGAACACACGCTGCCATTCGGAGAAGTCGGTGTAGCCGAGCGGCGAAGTGGGCACGGTGCGGCCCCGGTAGGCGGCACGTACTTGGCTCGCGACCAGTTCCAAGGACCGGTCATCAGCCGCGATGCGGTGCACGACCATGAGCAGCAGGGTTGACCCGTCGGCGGCCTGGCGCACCAGACGGATGCGGACCGGCGGCCCCGCCGCGAGATTGAAGGGCCGGGCCAGCTCTTCGGCGAGGACGCCTCGCGGGTCGCCGTCCTCCACGCTCAGCCCTACCGGCGCCACCGGCACCACGACCGGGACGGGTAGCCCGGAGTCGTCCTGCTCGAAGCACGTGCGCAAGGTGGCGTGGCGTTCGAGCAGACCTGTCAGCGCCCCCTCCAGGGCCGCGACGTCGAGGAGGCCGGGCAGGCGGACGACCAGCGGCGCGTTGTCGACGGTGCTGTGCGGCGCCGACAACTGGTGCAGCCACAATCGCCACTGGGCGGCCGAGAGCCGCAGGCCACGCCCGTCGAGGAGCGGCACGGGGTGTGGTTCCGGTACGCCGCCGGCGTCGAGTTGCGCGGCGAGCCCGTAGACGGTGCGGGTCTCGAACAACGCGTTGATCGGGACCTCCGTCTCCAGTTCCTCGTTCAACCGCAAAACGATCTGAACGGCGCGAAGTGAGTCGCCGCCCAGTGTGAAGAAGTCCTCGTGCACGCCGATCGTCGGCTGACCGAGCACCTCGGCCACGATCTTGACGATTCGTTGTTCGACCGTGCCGGTTACCGACTCTTCCGAGGAGGGACGGCCCACGTCGTCGGTGCCGCTGTGGTGCGGCGGCCCGTTCGGGGCCGGGAGCGCGGAGCGGTTCAGCTTGCCGTTCGCCGTCCGGGGGAACTCGTCCAGGACGACGAACTGGGCCGGAATCATGTAGGCCGGAGCGGAGCGCGCCAGGTGAAGCCGCAGGCGCCTGGCATCAGGTGGGTCCGCCCGGTCGGCAGGCCGGATGTAGCCGACCAGGTGGGTGGCCTCGTCGGTGTCGCCGAACGCCCGGATCGCGGCCTCGGCCACTCCTGGGTGCCGGGCCAGCAGGTGCTCGATCTCGCCGGGCTCGATCCGGAATCCGCGGATCTTGATCTGGTCGTCGCTGCGGCCGAGGATCTCGATCCGTCCGTCCGGGTGCCGGCGTGCCAGGTCGCCGGTGCGATACAGCCGCGCCCCCGCCGCCGCGGTGAACGGATCCGCGACGAACCTCGTGGCGGTCAGGGGAGAGCGGCCCAGGTAGCCGGCGGCGACTCCCGCGCCGCCGATGTAGAGCTCACCGGCCCTACCGGGCGGAATCGGCCGCAGATGCTCGTCGAGCAGGTGCAACGTGGTCTCGCGGACCGGGTCGAACCTGGTCGGGCGGCCGCGTTCGTAGCGGGTGACCGACGACCAGACCGTGGTCTCGGTGGGCCCGTACAGGTCCCAGAGCACGACCCCTTCATCCAGCAGCCGATCGGTCAGCTCGCCCGGCAGCCGCTCGCCGCCGCACAGGACCGTGAAGCCGGGCGGCGGCGACCATCCGGCCTCCAGCAACAGCCGCCAGGTGATCGGCGTCGCTTGCATGACGCGCGCGCCGGTGCCAGTCAGCAGGGCCGCCAGCCGACGCGGGTCACTGGCCTCGGAATGCCGTGCGATGACCACCCGACCACCGGTGGTCAGGGGAAGGAACAGCTCCAGACCGGCGATGTCGAAGGAGACCGTGGTCACGGCCGGCAACACGACATCGTCCGGCAACCCGGGGCGATCGCGCATGGACTCGGCGAAGTTGGCGAACGCGCGATGCGTCACCATGACGCCCTTCGGCCGCCCGGTCGAACCGGAGGTGTAGACGACGTAGGCGGCGGATTCGGCGTCCAGCTCGGCGAGGCGTACCGGACCGGGACGCACCGCGATGTCGTTCAGGTAGACCTGCGTGCCGGCGCGCAGACCGCGGGAACCGGCGGCGTCGGCGGTCACCACGACCTTGGCTCGGGAATCTTCGATGATGTAGTTGAGCCGGTCGGCCGGGTGCTCGAGGTCCAGGGGCACGTACGCCGCGCCGGAGAACTGGACGCCGAGCAGCGCCGGAACCAGGTCGACGCCGCGCGGCACCGCCACCGCTGCCAGATCGCCCGGCCCGACGCCGATGCGGCGCAGGTGCTCGGCCAGGCAGGCGGCCTCGGCGAGCACCTGCGCGTAGGTCAGGCGGTTGCCCGCCGACTCGACCGCCACCCGCTGCGGTGATCGCTCCGCCTGAACCAGGATCTGCTGCGGAACCGTGATCATGGCGTCGGCTCCGCGATCGGCCCGGCGCACCGTGACGGCGTCCGGCGCTTCATCCGCCGTGGGGGCCCCATACGCGAAGCCGTCCTCGTTCGGACGAGGAACGGGTTCTGCTGCGGCACGTGGACCTTCGGCGGACTGGTGGCTGCCGATCACGGACGCTCCTACGGTACGAGCCAGTCGGAGCCCTCAGTCAACGAGATCGGTCTCGGGCCGGTCAATGGGGTGCCCTGTCCCGCGTTCAGCGGACACCCACACCCCGATGCCCGAGCGCACCGTGCCTGGGCACTGCGACATGCCGGTGGTGACGCAGGTGACGACCGCATACCGCCGAGAAGCCGGTATCGCCTTAGGGTGCGCTAACGCTCGCAGTCCAGGAACGTCGCCAGCCGGCGGGTCTCGGAAGTGAGCTGTCGCTGCGTCCAGGAGGGCAGCGGTTCGAACGGTTCCAGTTCGACCGCCAGCCGCCGGCCGATGCGCCTGTGCCGCCACACGCCGGCGATCCGCCCGTTCACCAGGATGACCGGTGAGACCCAGCCCTGCCGGCGGTAGACCCGGCCGACGTGGCGGGGGTCGATCATCGGCTCACACCGGGCCATACCGATCACCCAGGGGTCGAAGGCCGGCAGCAGCCGCGCCACGTCGACCGGTGGGGCCGTGACGAGGTCTGGCAGGTCCGCGGCCAGTACCCAGGCGGGCCGGCCTTCGACGTCGACCTCGACCGCCTCGTCACCCAGCGTTTCGAGCATCGCGAGCACTCGTCGGCCGGACCGCGCCTCCATCCACCAGCGGCCGAGATCCGCGGCCGTGGCGGGGCCGTAGGCGTGCAGGAACCGGCGGGTGATCTCACGTAACCCCTCGGTCGGTGACAACGGAGCGGGCGCGCGGGGTAGCCAGCTCGCCGGGGAAGTGAACCGCACCCGGGTGCTCTCCCCGGGAGCGAAGCACAGGATCCCGCGTAACGAGGCCGCTTTCAGCGCCGAGCCCCAACTTGAGCGCAGCCAGTCGGCGTACTCCGCCGACCCCGTCAGCCGGCCGACCTCGAGGGCCAGCTCCTCGCGGGTGAGGGACCGGTCGGCGAGTGCCTGGCCGACCGCGGCGGTGATGGCGTTCACATCGGCGGGGCTCGCGCCGCTGAAGCCACCGGACAGCGTGCCGAGGGCGGCGAGCCATGCGTCCAGTTCGGCGGTGGGCAGCAGGTGCAAGGTCCGGCGCGTGGCCCACAGCTTCACCAGCGAACGATGTCTCCACAACGCCTCACCCACCGCGTCGCGCGGCAGGTTCTCGACGCGGGCCCACAGGCTCAGCTCGGCCGAGGACATCACCTGCGCGTGCAGGCCGCAGATATCGCCGACCACGCCGACGGCGTCTTCCGGTGCGGCCCGGTCGATGAGGTGATGCCGCGCCATCCGCCAGGCGAGAGCCTGCCGCCAGGACAATCGCACACCCTCACTCGCCACCACGCCGGGATCTCCGTCCGCTCGTCCACACGGCGCCGCGTCCGCCCGGATATCAGTACCAGGTACGCGCTGTCGCGGGCGGTGAGTCTACGAAACGTGGAAGGCCGGAAGGGCATCTGATGCGCTGGAGCCGTCCTCAGTAGATGATGCGGTTGTCGGCGGCGGGCCGCCATGCGCGAGAGCCTCGCAGGTTACGGGTGATGTTGAGGCGCTTGAGCCAGCGGTCGGTGCCGTCGTAGCGGGGCTGAAACGACTTGCGGCCGTGCACCGCCCGGAAGTTGTCGATGAAGACGGTGTCGCCGGGGCACAGGCTGATCCCGGTCATCTTGTCCTCGAGTTCGGCGCAGAGGCCGAGGAAGGCCTCCAGATGCCGGCGCGGCCAGCCGTCGGTCCTCATGTGGTACGGGTCGAGCGCCATGTACGGGTCGCTTCGGTCGCCGAACAGGACCGGCCGCTTTTCGGGATGCTCGTTCCACGACTGGATGAGCTGGAAGCTGCGGGCGCGTAACCGGTCGATGGTCGGGTCGCCGGTGGATTCGGTGCCGTTCTCCGGAAGGTGGGAGTTGTCGGGCATCTGAGTGAACTCGGCTTCAAACAGAGCTTCGACATCCAGTGCGGACCAGTTCAGGTCGGGTGCGCAGGAAACCGTGGTCTCCACCATGTCCGGGTTCTTCAGGCACATGAGTGCCACGTAGTCACCGCGGCAGGGGTGAAAGGCGTCCTCGGTGTGCCAGGACAGGTGTTGCAGACTGTTGGATCCGATCTCGTAGTGCTCGTGCCCCTTGATGGGCAGCACGTCGTGCATGATCCGGCCGTCCTGCTGCGTCGTCCAGCCGAACACGTCACCCAGTGCGGAGGCGCAGAGCAGAAAAAAGATCTCCTGCTCGAAGGCGGGTGAGTTGTACTGGCTGTCTCGCCAATGAGTGGGTGTGGGGCCGAGCGGGTCCTCCTCCATCCGCAACCCGGAGATCAGGCACAGTGCGGACGGCTCGGCAAGGCGGAAGGCCTCCAGAAATTCCAGCAGGTGGGTCGGTAGTGTCCTGGCGAGAACCGGCGCCTGCCGGATCAGTTGAGGGTCTTCGATCGTGTCGTAGGCGTCGGCCAGTTCGGTGAGCATCGGGAACAGCACCGCGTTGTCCTTCGCCGTCAGCGCCAGTCGGTGCATCCCGTTTCTCCTTCTGCCAGACGGGCGATAGCGTGCGCCAGTCTAGGTACCGCCCGCGCCCGCGCCTTGTCCCCGTTAACGGGGACACGGCGCGCGGGTTGAGCGGTCCGGCCGACGGCTGAACCTTCAAGGACACCACCCAGGGCGCCGAGGTGGCCTGCCGCCTGCCGTCCGCAGAACTCGGACTGCCGGGCGCGCGAAAAACGTCATTCCGCCGATGCGAAACAGGTCAGAGCAGTCCTGACCCAATTACTTGATCGTTGTGACCGGTCAGATTAAACGGCAGGTGAAATATCGACGACGGACAGGTCGGCGATATGGTGACTCTCTGCATGGTAGGGATCGAACCGAAACCGATCCATGTATGTCTTCCGACATTGATCGAGAAGTATTTTCCGGCCCGTTCACGGAAAATTACTCGTATCCTTACTGTGTGTAAGGATACGAGTTGATCGAAGTGCTAAAAGCAATTTGGTTCGCTGGCGCCGATATTACGGCCGCCCATCTGGTAAGGTTCCGGACGGGTTTCTGGAATAACGGCCCGACCTCGAGGCGTCCCGCGATCCCCTGACGACGCTGCGGACATACCGATGCACGAGGGCATACATCACTGGATGTGTCGGGTATGTCGGTACCGTGACACGTGCCCGTCACCCTCGCACAGAAGAATAAAAGGTCACATTAACAAAAGTCGCGGCGCACTACTAGCAGAATTTTGTCGTGCAGTGCAAGCGGGTGACGTAGATGATCGCGTATGTCCCCGAAAGCGGGGACCGGTTTCCGCGACAGGTGCGCGGCTAGTGTCGTTTGCGGTTGGCGATCAAATAGTTGCGTGAATGAAGACCCCGGTGGGAGAGGGATGTGGACCTCGGTTTGCCGCGGGTGTGGCCTGATGCTCCAAAGGTAAGACACGGATAGGGGAACTTCGTGATCCGGATCGACGTCCTTATCAACTCACCGATCTTCCTCGTTGGCCTCACCCAGATACTCAACGACGCCGGTATCAAGGTCATAGCGTCCAGGACGTCGCCAAGAGAAAAGCCCTCCTGGCTGGCCGACGCCACCCTCATCGACGCCGGCGTGCTCACCCCGCCCGACCACCTCACCCACATCGCCGAAACCGCCCAGTGCACCGCGGTCCTGGTGCTCACCGACGACACTGACACCGAGCAGGCCACCTACCTCGGCGCCGGAGCCAGCGGCGTCATCAGCAAGCGCGCGTCCGGCGAGCGCATCATCGACGCGATCCACGCCGCCACCTCTGCCGCACCGCCGCGCCCCGGCACCGTCCACAGTCATCGATGCGCGCACCCCACCTACCGCAACGGCGGTGACCATGACGCCCCCGCCCACGGTGACCTGTCCGAGCGCGAGGAGCAGGTACTGCGGCAGATCGCGCGCGGGCTCACACACGGCCAGATCGCCACCCGGCTCGGCATCAGCCCGCACACCGTCGACACGTACGTCAAACGTATCCGCGCCAAGCTCGGCGTCGGCAACAAGGCGGAGCTCACCCGGGCCGCCCTGCTCGGCCGGTTCGCCTCCGACCGGCCACCGGCTCCCACGGCACTGGCCGTACCGCCGTCTCACACGCCACAGGCCGTCGGCTGCGAAGTCGAGGGCGGCGTCGTCGGGTGAGCATGATCGTCCCGCGCCAGGTGAACGAGGCGGAACGCCTGGCGCCGGTCACCGCGGCGCTGCGTGACCTGCACGACCGGTCCGGCCTTGCCCCGGACCTGGTGGTTCGCGACGACACCGGCTGGATGCCGGCGACCTGGCTCACCGACGGTTCCCGGATCACCGACCTGCTCGATGCGGCACACCGACGATGGCAGGCAGCCCCTCATGTCGCGGCGTCGCTGGCCTGGAAGTCCTACAGTTACTGGCTGGTCCTGCCCAGCGTGATCGGCTGGGCCTCCGCTCTCCGAGTGCCGTTGTTATATCCGGCCGACGTGCTGGTCCGCATCGACGGCCCGGACCAGTTCCTCGCCATCGGCCTGCGCCCGTCGGTCGCGGTCGCGGTGCTGCCGTCCGACGCGCTGGCGCGATTCCCGCCGCCGACCGGTGTGCACGTGGCCGGCGACGAGGTCGCGCTGCTGGAGGCCCTTCGCCTGTCCCTGCTGGATGCGCATCTGACCCCCCTGCTGGAGGAGACTCAGGCCCGGGTGCGCATCGGCAGACGTGCCCTGCTCGGTTCGGTGAGCTCGGGCATCGCTCACGGCATCCTCCGCGCCACCGGGACGCTCCCCGGCTCGCCGGTGGAGAAGACCATTCACACCCTTCTTCAGGCATTGGGCATCGCAGACCTGATCGAGTTGGTACCCGGGCCGAACGGCGAGCCGACGGTACGGCGCAAGACCTGCTGCCTGCAGTTCACCGTGCCAGGGGCCACGCTCTGCACCAGTTGCTGCATCAGGCACCGGTGAGGCTCCACCCGGTACCACCGAGGTGTGCGGAACGTTGATCGCCTACCCGAATTCGCCGAATCGCCGGGGACAGCGCTTCCGTAGGGCGGCGATGCCGCTCGCCAGGTCCGGTTCGACGCCAAGGCCAGGATCGGCAAGGGGCGCCCCGGGCGCCGACCGACGGTTCGCGGCCGGAACGAGCTCATATGTCAGGAACTTCGGACCAAGGATCCAAGGGAGCACCGCGTGCGACTCAACCAATGGGCGATTCAGACGACCGACTCGCCGATCGGCACCGCATACACCCTTCTCGACCACCGCGCGAAGGAGCGTGACCTGCTCGACCTCGCCCAGGCGGCACCCCAGTACCCCGCTGCCCCGGAGGTGATCGAGCACATCGTCGCGACCGCCCGCAACCCACACGGCGGGGACTATACGGAGATCGACGGGCTGCCCCACCTGCGCGAGGCGTTCGCCGCAGAGATCTCCGCCGCGTACCGCGGGCGGGTGCGTGCCGAGCATGTGGTCGTCACCGCCGGGTGCAACCAGGCGTTCTGCCTCGTGGCGTCGGCACTCGCCGCACCCGGCGACGAGGTGGTGGTGGCGCTGCCGTACTACTTCAACCACGACATGTGGCTGCGCATGACCGGGATCGTGCCGGTGTACCTGGAGCCCGGGCCCGACCTGGTACCCACTCCCCAGGCGGCGGAAGCCCTGATCACCGCGCGTACCCGGGCCATCCTCGTGGTGACACCCGGCAACCCGACCGGTGTGACCGTGGCACCGGACCGGATCGCGGCGCTGGCCGAGGTGGCGGCGCGGCACGACGTCGCGCTGATCCTGGATGAGACCTACCGGTCGTTCCGTGACACCGAGGAGCCGGCGCACTCGCTGTTCGCCGACCCGCGATGGCCCGGCACCGTCGTCAGCCTGCACAGCTTCTCCAAGGAACTGGCCCTCCCGGGGTACCGGGTGGGCGCCGTGGTCGCCTCTTCCGAGCTGGGCCGTGAGGTGACGAAGCTGCTCGACTGCGTCGCGATCTGCGCACCACGGATCGGTCAGGAGGCCGCCTGGGCCGGCCTCACGGCGGCTCGGGAGTGGCGACGGGCACGAGCCCGCGAGATCGCCGACCGGCGGCACTGGTTCGCGACCGTGATGGCCGACCGGCCCGGCGGCTTCGAACTGCTCTCCGCCGGCGGTTTCTTCGGCTGGGTGCGCCACCCGTTCACCGGACGTCCCACCGAAGACGTCGTGCGCGAGCTCGCCGTCGACTACGACACGCTCGTCATCCCAGGAACCGCCTTCCTCCCGGACGACCGCGGCACCTTCCGGGTCAGCCTCAGCAACGCCGACCAGGCCGAGCTCGTCGACCTGGCCGATCGTCTCACCGCCTTCACCGCCCGGCCGCGCCGCGACACGCACGGATCCTCGAGACAGAACGCGGATCCGCGGGAGTAAGGTACCGCCGACGCGTGGTCGGAGCACACCGCTGACGACGGCGTGTACGCTGACGCCATGGCCGACAGCGACGTGTCGTGGGAAGCGCCTGCGTGGGAGCCGCCGCTCGCCGGCACGGAGGCCGAGCACCTCACCGGTGCGCTGGAGCGCCTGCGTGCCACCTTCCGATGGAAGACCGACGGTCTCGACTCCGCCGGATTGCGAGTTCGTGTCGGCGCCTCGTCACTGACCCTCGGCGGCCTGCTCAAGCATCTCGCGCGGGTCGAGGAGCAGTGCTTCGGCACCAAGCTCAGTGGCACGCCGCTCGGTGCCCCGTGGAACGGCGTGGACTGGAAGGCCGATCCCGACTGGGACTTCGCATCGGCCGCCGACGACACTCCCGCACAGCTCTACACCCTCTGGGACGACGCCGTCGCGCGGTCCAGGACCGAGTTCGACGCCGCCCTGCGCGACGGCGGGCTCGACCAGCTCGTCCACCTGACGTGGCCTGATGGCCGCCGAGCCAGCCTGCGGCGCATCGTGTGCGACCTGATCGAGGAATACGGCCGGCACACCGGCCACGCCGACCTGCTGCGCGAGGCCGTGGACGGACGCGTCGGGGAAGACCCACCGGCCGCATGGCGTGCGGCCTGACCTGGCGTTCCGTAACGCACCGATCCGGTCGGTACCCCTTTCACGTGACTCCACTGCTGCAGTCGCCGTACCTAATCTGAGGACACGCGCGACTGGCGCTCGGCATTCCGGCTCACCTGCGCGGCCGGGACGCTTCCACGTACCCCGGAAGGAGCCCAGCCCGCGGGATGAGCACGGCCGTGATCGAAACATGACGGCATCCGGCGACGGAAAGGAATCCGTGTGGTGCTCCCCGGCAGCTGCCTGCACACGATCTTCCGGGAACGAGCCCGTCGGGCTCCGGAGAGCATCGCGCTGTCCACATCGACACAGACCATGTCGTACAGGGAGCTCGACGCGCGAAGCGACCGCCTCGCCGGCCGTCTGACCGAGCTCGGCGTCGGGCCGGATGTCCTGGTCGGACTCTGTGCCCGAAGGAGCCCGGAAGCCATCGTCGGCATGCTTGGCATCCTGAAGGCCGGTGGAGCCTACGTGCCCATCGATCCGGCTTACCCGGCGGAACGCATCGAATACCTGCTGGCCGACAGTGCGGCACCGATCGTGGTGGCGGCGAAGGACACGGCAAAGGTGATCGGCGGACGCCACGCGTCGGTCGTCTGGATCGAAGGGGACGAGGTCGTCGCCGACACGGCCGCCATGAAGCCCGGAGACAGCAGGCGACGATCCGAGGCGACCGGCGACGACCTGGCCTATGTGATCTATACCTCCGGTTCCACCGGAAGGCCCAAAGGGGTCGCGGTCGAACACCGCAACGTGGTGCGGCTCTTCGAGCAGACGGCCGCCTGGTTCCACTTCGACCACCGGGACACCTGGGCGTTGTTCCATTCCCTCAGCTTCGACTTCTCGGTGTGGGAGATCTGGGGCGCGCTCCTGTACGGCGGCCGTCTGGTGCTGCTTCCCGAGATGACCTCCCGCTCGCCGGCGTTGCTGACCGCGCTGATTCGCTCCGAAGAGGTCACCGTTCTGAACCAGACCCCGTCGGCGTTCCACCAGCTGCTCACCGTGATGTTCGCCGCGAAGAACGGTGACGAGGGCTCCGCGGACACGACCTTGCGATTGGTCGTCTTCGGCGGGGAACGGTTGGAGCCCCGAATGCTCGCGCCCTGGGTCGACCGGCACGGCGATCGTCGTCCCGCCCTCGTCAACATGTACGGCATCACCGAGACCACGGTGCACTGCACCTATCGGCGGATCACCTCCGCGGACGTGCAATCGAACGGGGCGAGTCCGATCGGTGTCCCCATCCCCGATCTGCGCGTGTACCTGATGGACGG
Source organism: Streptosporangium sp. DT93 (assembly GCF_049844535.1). Lineage (NCBI taxonomy): Bacteria > Bacillati > Actinomycetota > Actinomycetes > Streptosporangiales > Streptosporangiaceae > Streptosporangium > Streptosporangium sp. DT93. The sequence goes on along the minus strand of NZ_JBNCLF010000022.1, from coordinate 6,558 downwards.
CGACGGGAACTCGGTACCGGACGGCGTACCGGGGGAGATGTACATCGCCGGCGGCGGGGTGACCCGCGGCTACCTCAACCGGCCGGCGCTCACCGCCGATCGTTTCGTGTCCGCCATGACCGAGAAGGGCCGAGAACGGCTCTATCGGTCCGGGGATCGGGCGGTACGACTACCCGACGGCGAACTGGCCTATCTCGGGCGCGTGGACGACCAGTTGAAGGTCCGCGGGTACCGGATCGAACCGGGTGAGATCGAACAGTGCCTGTCGGAGACTTCCGGAGTCGCGCGGGCTGTTGTCACACCACGCGATTTCGGCGGCGGCGACGTGCGCCTGGTCGCCTACCTTCTGCCCGCGGGCGGAGCCGACGCCGACGACGGCGCGCGGCTCGTCGCCGCGGCGGAGCGACATGCGCTGACGAAACTGCCACGACATCTTCGGCCGTCCGTCTACAAGGTCGTCACGGAGATTCCGATGACGCTGCAGGGAAAGGTGGATCGCGATGCGCTGGGAAAGTGAACCCCGGGCAGGGCGGGAATGACCGCGCCGCTGAGGGCCGGCGTTCCGGTGACGGACGTCCGGGAAACGATCATGGACATCATGCGTACACATCTGGACCGCGAGATCGATCCGTCGGTCGACGTGTTCGACCAGGGGGTCACATCCCTGACCTTCATCCGGGTCGTGGCTCAGATCAACGAGAAGTACGACATCGCCATGGATGTCGCGGAACTGGAGGAAGCGAGCGTCGACGCGCTGTCGGGGCTCGTGGCGGAGCAGCTGAGGAGCGAGAACCGGTGACGGAAACAGTGCAGCAGAGCTTCAGCCCCACCCCCGAAGAGGTCGCCAGGTTCCACCAGCTCGGCTACCTCGGCCCCTTCAAGGTGTACGAGGAAGACGAGATGCGGCGCATCTGGCGGCGCGAGCGGCTGCGGCTGATGAACCGTAGCGGCGCCGTCTACGACGAAGGCGACGCGCAGGCGGGCAACACCAACATCGCCAACTACGACCGCCACCTCGACTCGACGTTCCTTGCCGATCACATCTGCCACCCGCGGATCGTCGACCGGGTCACCGCCGTGCTCGGCCCGAACGTTCTGTGCTGGCGTAGCGAGTTCTTCCCGAAATACCCCGGTGATGAGGGAACGGACTGGCACCAGGCCGACACGTTCGCCTTCGCCTCGGGCAAACCGCAGATCGTCTGGCCCGAGGAGGAGAAGGAGTTCGGCGGCACCATCACGGTGTGGACGGCGTTCACCGAAGCCGCGGAGGACACCGGGTGCCTCCAGTTCATCCCGGGAACGCACCACACGATGTTCTACGACGAGACCAAGGAGATGCACTACCGGGCCGACAAGATCAATAATGCGGAGAAGGGCGGCGTCAATCGCGGCTTCTACGGCTACGACTACCGGGAACTGCAGAAGGACCCGAACTGGCGGCCGCCGGAGGAGCAGGCGATATCGATGATCATGCGCCCAGGCGAGGCGATCATGTTCTGGTCGACCATGATGCACGCGTCGAAGCCCCACAGCGCGATGGACAAGGAGATGCGCCTCGGCTTCGCCGGCCGCTACGTGCCGACCAGCGTGGCCATCTACCCGGACACCGAAGACGTGGACGAGTACGGCGGCCGGGTCAGTCTGAAGGACTACGGCGCGGTGCTGGTGGCCGGTGTCGACACCTACGACCACAACCGGAAGGTCACGGCCACCACGCGCGGGCACACGTTCCCGGTCCGGTGATCGCCCGCCGAGACACGATACAGCCGGGCCGGTCGCTTCCGTACGGCTGAGCCCGGCCACCGGTCCATCAGGTGTGGCAGATCTGCCAGGGAGTAGCCCAATGCTGGAGCCGCGTGCGAGCGAGGCGATCGCCCGGCTTGTGACATCCGTGCTCTCGGTGAAGCCACTCGTGGAGGGCCTGGCCGTTCCGGTCCGGGTCGTTCCGGTCGCGAGCGACACCACCGACGCGTCCGAAACCCGGTCCACGAGGTGGTGGAGCGGGCTGGAGCGGCTGCTGGGCCGGATCGCCAGGCAGGCCGGCGTCACGGGGCTTTCGTTGTCGCGGAACGTGGCCGTCGAGGACCTTCAGGTCTTCGAACGCGTGATCAGCGATCGCCTAGCTCTCGCGGACGTGGCGAACGCCATCGCGGCACTGCCGGAAGAGCTGCCGGCACAGGCCGACCGGGTGATCGCCACAACGGTGGCGGACGGCTTCGACGCGTTCTTCGGGAAGGACACCATCGTCTCCTACGACGGGGTGCCGCTGAACGTGTACAGCGCCGGCCCCGGCGACGAGGCGGTCGTCCTCGTTCCCGCCTGCGGTATGCCCGCCGCACTGGCGGAGGCCTGGATGCGTTTCCTCGCACGGGATCGTCGTGTCCTGGCATGGGAGAGCAGAGGCCTCTTCGGCGCGGCCGAGCAGGACGGCGACTGCGCCGTCGACATCACGGCGCAGACCGCCGACCTGTTCGCCGTCATGGACCACTACGCCGTGTCCAGCGCCCACGTCGTCGGCCTCTGCGGCGGGGCGGTGATCGCCTTGGCGGCCGCGGCCGATCAGCCCGCCAGGATCTCCTCGCTCAGCCTGTGGCACGGCGCCTATCAGTTCGGCGGCGGTTCCCCGAGGACCAGATTCCAGAACGACCTGATCGAGCTGATGACCATCGCCGCGCACAGCCGTGCCGCGGCACGGTCGGTACAGACCGCCTTCTGCCAGGTGGCACTCACCACCACCCCCGCCGAGACGGCGCATTTCGTGCTGTACCCCTACACCAACCCCGAGCTCTTCTACCGGTACTGCCGGCTCAACGGCAGTCTCGCCACCACCGACGTGGAGCAGTACCTCACGAAGGTACAACAGCCCACGCTCGTGGTCACCAGCGAGGATGACGAGACCGCCCACCCGCAGGGCTCGAAACAGGTGGCCGACGGCCTGCCGAACGGACGCCTACGGGTGGAAGCACATGGCGACCACTCGTCCCTGTTTCACGCGGACACCACCCTGATGCAGGTGGCCGTCGACTTCATCGGGCAACAGGGCCACCGCCCGGACAGAGGCTTCGCCTCGATCGACTGTCCTCGATTCGTGTGACAGCACCACGAGGGCGGCTCTCGGTAGCGTCTGTGAAGAGCTCATACGCACCCTCGCGGACGAGGTGGGGATGAACGTACACCCGCAGGACATCGACCGCCGCTGGCTGAAACGGTTCGGCCGCATCGACCACAACGCCCGGATCCGATTGTTGTGCTTCCATCACGCGGGCGGCAGCGCGGCCATGTACCGCGAGTGGCACCGGCTGATGCCGTCATCCGTCGAACTGGTCGCCGTCCAGCTCCCCGGTCGCGCCGACCGCTTCGCCGAACCGGCCCACGACCGCATGACCTGCCTCGTTCACGACCTCGTCGACGTCCTCAAGCCGCTGCTGGACCGACCGTTCGCCTGCTACGGCATCAGCATGGGGGCCAGGGTCGCCTGGGCCCTCACGCACAGGCTCCGCGAGCTGGCGATGCCGTTGCCCACCCGGCTCTACGTGGCGTGCGATCCCGCGCCCATCACCGATGACGGCACCTGGCCCTGGCAAGGGCGGCCCGACGGCTTGGAGGGCTACCTCCGCGAGATGGGCGGCACGCCACTTGAGGTGCTGGACAGTCCGGAACTGCTCCGGGCCGTACTCCCGACTCTCCAGGCGGACCTGGCCGTGCTCAGCACGCACGATTTCTCCCCGACCACCCCCCTGGACGTGCCGATCCGTGCCTTCGCCGGCGTGGACGACCCCACCGGCACTCCCGAACGCGTGGCCTTTTGGCGCACCGAGACCACCGCCGGCTTCCAGCTTCATCATCTGGCCGGCGGGCACTTCCTCAACGCCGCCGCAGAACGCCAGGTCGTCCAGACCATCGTCCAGGACCTTCATCTGACCGGCGGGCACTTCCTCAACGCCGCCGCAGAACGCCAGGTCGTCCAGACCATCGTCCAGGACCTTCATCTGACCAGCGAAGGGAAAAGAGTGTGAGCAGCGGAAATGTCGAGGACATCTACGAGCTCTCACCGCTTCAGCAGGGCATGCTGCTGCACAGCCTGCATGACGGCGCCGCCGATATGTACCTCAGCCAGCACACCTATGCCGTCGACGGACCGCTGGACGTCGACGCCTTGATACGCGGCTGGGAGGCAGTCGTCGCCGCCCAGCCCGGGTTGCGGACGTCGTTTCACTGGCAAGGGCTGGACAAGCCGCTGCAGGTGGCCCACAAGGAAGTGGCACTGCCGGTCCACCACCACGACTGGTCCGACCTCGACGACCGGCGACAGCTCGAACGGCTCGAGCAGCTGCAGAATGAGGATCGCGCCGCCGGTTTCGATCCCGCGGTGCCGCCGCTTCAGCGGCTACACGTGATCCGGCTTGGCGACCGCCGCTACAAGCTCATCTGGACCTACCACCACGTGCTGCTGGACGGCTGGTCGATCCCCGTCCTGCTCGACGAGGTCATGGCGTGGTACCGCACACTGACCCTCGGCGCTCCTGCACCGCAGCCCGTGCCCGCCTACCGCGACTACATCGCCTGGCTGCACCGCCAGGATCTGCACGAGGCGCGCGACCTGTGGACCAAGACCCTGGCCGACGTCCGGCCCAGCCTCGTGGCCCGATTCGAGCCGACGGACCCGCAGCACGGCACCGGAGCGGTCGAGCGCCGCACGGTGAGCCTGCCGATGTCGCTGGCCGACGGGCTGCGTGACGCGGCGGCCCGCCACCGCGTCACGCTCAGCACGATGGTGCAGGCCGTGTGGGCCATCGTGGTCCAGAGCTACACGGGCCAGCCGGAGATCACCTTCGGCTGCGCCACCTCCGGCCGTCCCCCCGAGCTGCCGCAGGTCGAGCGGATGGTGGGCCTGTTCGCCAACACGCTGCCGTTACGGGTCACGGTGCCCGACGACGGTGACCTCGGCTCGTGGTTGCGCGACATCCAGAACACCTACGCGGCCATGCGCCGCTACGAGTACACCCCCCTCTCTGAGATCAAGAAGTGGGCCGAGGTACCGGGACAGCAACTCTTCGACACCCTCCTCGTGCTGGAGAACTACTCGCTCGCCATCGACGCAGGCACCGGAGACGCCACGGCGGACGAACCACTGAGGTTCCGCGTCGACACCCTCTACGACAAGATCGACTTGCCGCTGACGTTGACGGTCGCACCCTCTCCGGTATCGGAGATGCAGTTACTGATCCACCGCGACCGGTTCGCCCCCGACTTCATCGACGACCTGCTCAAGCGGCTGCACCTGACCATGGAGGCGATCCTCACCGCCGAACGCATCGCCCCGGTCGTGTCGGCGACCGGCCCGCGGCCGGTCCGGCAGCCCGAGCCGAAGAGGGTGACGCGCGAGCGACCGTCGGCACCCGAACCGCCCGCCACCGCCGAGGAGGAGGCGATCGCCGCGGTCTACAAGGAGGTCCTCGACCTCACGGACCTCGACGTAACGGCCAGTTTCTTCGAACTCGGCGGTGACTCCTTCGACGCCGTCCGCGCGGTCGGCCGCATCGACGGCGCCAGCATCGGAACGCTCGCCTCCAACCCCAGCGTGCGTGAGCTTGCCCAGGCACTCGTGCCCGCCGCGGCCGAGGAGCCGGACACGGCACTGGACGACGAGATCGCGGAGCTGGAACGGCTGCTGGCCGCGAAGCGCGCGGCGAAGGAGCAGCAGGGCAAGCCTGATCGCATGGTGCCGGTGGCGCGCGGTGAAGTGCTCTCCTGCACCCACCAGCAAGAGGGCCTGTGGTTCATGCACCAGCTCGACCCGACCTCGACGACCTACCACATCCCGTTCGCGTTGCGGTTGCGTGGTGTGTTGGACGTCGCCGTCCTGGAGCGGGCCCTGCTCACCTTGGTGGAGCGGCATGAGGCGTTGCGTACCAGGTTCGTCGAGGTGGACGGTCTGCCGCGGCAGGTGATCGACCCTCCGCCGTCGGCGTTCTCGCTGCCGGTGGCCGAGCTCGATGGTGAGGTGGTCGAGCGGTGGGCGGCCGGTCAGGCGCACCGGCCGTTCGATCTGGCGGCCGGGCCGCTGTTTCGTGCGGCGCTGGCCCGGCTGGGGCCGCAGGAGCACGCGATCGTGCTGGTGGTCCATCACATCGTCGCCGACGGCTGGTCGGCCAAGATCTTGGCCGAGGAGCTCGCCGCCCTGTATGCCGCCGAGCGCGGTGGAGGTGGGATCGAGCTGCCGCAGGTGTATCTGCAGCCGGCCGATCATGCGGTCTGGCAGCGCCGCTGGCTCGATGGCGATGAGATGGAGCGTCAGCTGGCCTACTGGCGTGAGGCCCTGGCCGATCTGCCGACGCTGGACTTCCCCAGCGATCGTCCTCGTCCGGCCCAGCCCACCGGTGCCGGTGCGGTCGCCGGTCGCCGGTTGCCCGACGCCACCGCCGCGGCGGCACGCGCCTACGCCCGCACCCACCAGGTCTCCTTCCTGGCGGTCCTCCAAGCGGCCCTGCTGACCGTGCTGCACCGCTACACCGGGCAAGACGATCTGACCATCGGGTCGATCTTCTCCGGCCGTAC
>NZ_JBNCLF010000021.1:0-133205 GCF_049844535.1 Streptosporangium sp. DT93 | reverse complement strand
CCGCCGGGCTACGGGCCCGCGCCGAAACCGGCGACCTGCCCTCGATCCTGCGCGGACTGGTCCGCGCACCCCGCCGCACCGCAGGAACCGGCACCGCCAGCGGAGCCGGACCCGGCGCGCTCGCCGGACGCCTGGTCACGCTGCCCCGGCAGGACGCGTTCCGGCTCCTCGTCGACACCGTCCGCTCCCAGGTCGCCTCCGTCCTCGCGCACGGCAGCCCCGACAGCGTCGAACTCGACCGCCCCTTCAACCAGCTCGGCTTCGACTCCCTGACCGCCGTCGAGCTGCGCAACCGGCTCAACGCCGACAGCGGGCTGCGCCTGCCGCCCACCCTGGTCTTCGACCACCCCACCGTCAACGCCCTGGCCTCCTACCTGGCCGAGGTCCTCACCCCCGCGCCACCGTCGGCCGAGGACACGCTGCGCGGGGCGCTGGAACAGATCGACGACCTGCTCCTCACCGCCAACGGCGAGGGGGACGCCATCCGCGCCCGGCTGGTGCCGATCCTGCAGGGCGCGCTCACCAGGCTCGGAGTCGCCCCCGGGGACGGCGGCGGCGTGATGGACAAGATCGACTCAGCCTCCGACGAGGAGATCTTCGCCCTCATCGACAACGAACTGTGACGACATGACCGCGACAGGAAAGGCTCCGCCGATGGGGACCGAGGACAAGCTGCGCGCCTACCTCAAGCGTGTGACCGTCGAACTGGCCCAGACCCGCCGTCACCTCGCCGACGTGGAGGAGCGGCGCGACGAGCCCATCGCCGTCATCGGCATGGCCTGCCGCTACCCGGGCGGCGCGGACACCACCGAGGGCTTCTGGGAACTGCTCAAGGAGGGCCGGAACGCGGTCCGCGAGGTGCCGGCCACCCGCTGGGACATCGACGACTACTACGACCCCGACCCGGGCGTCCCCGGCGGCATCTACACCCGCTACGGCACCTTCCTGGAGGACATCGCCGGCTGGGACGCAGAGTTCTTCGGCCTGTCGCCGCGCGAGGCCCTGCGCATGGACCCCCAGCAGCGCATGCTCCTGGAACTCGCCTGGGAGGGCCTGGAGAGCGCCGGCCTGTCACCGTCACGCATGCGGGGCAGCCGCACCGGCGTCATGGTCGGCTACATGGACACCCTGCAGTACGGCAGGCTCCAGATGGAGTGGCAGGGCCGCGACGCCCTGTCCGACCCCTACCTCGGCCAGGGCGCCATAGCCAGCGTCGCCGCCGGGCGCATCGCCTACCAGCTCGACCTGATCGGCCCCACCCTCACCGTCGACACCGCCTGCTCCTCCTCGCTCATCGCCGTCCACCTGGCCGCCGAGAGCCTGCGCAGGGGCGAGTGCGACCTCGCGCTGGCGGCCGGGGCGTCCCTGTCGATGCACCCCACGCTCTACATCCAGGCGTGCGCCGGGCTCATGATGTGCTCCGACGGCCGGTGTAAGACCTTCGACGAGAACGCCGACGGCTACGTCATGGGTGAGGGCGGCGGCCTCGTCGTGCTCGAACCGCTGTCGAAGGCCCTGGCCAACGGCCGCCGCATCCGCGCCGTGCTGCGCGGCTCGGCCGTCAACCAGGACGGCCGCAGCAACGGGCTCACCGCCCCCAGCCGCAAGGCCCAGACCGACGTGATCACCCGCGCGCTCGCCGCCGCCCACGTCACGCCCGACGAGATCGACTACGTCGAGGCGCACGGCTCCGGCACCCACCTCGGCGACGCCATCGAACTGTCCGCGCTGCACGACGTCTTCGGCGGGCGCCCCGCCGACCGTCCGCTCCGCGTCGGGGCCGTCAAGACCAACATCGGCCACACCCAGGCAGCCGCCGGGGTCGCCGGACTGATCAAGACGGTGCTCATCCTGGAGAACGAGCTCATCCCGCCCAACCTCAACCTCACCACGCCGGCCGCCGCCATCCCCGGCGACGGCACCGTGCTGCCCGTCACCGGGCCGCTGCCCCTGCCCCGCCGGGACACCCCCAGGCTCGCCGGCGTCAGCTCCTTCGGGCTGTCGGGCACCAACGCCCACCTCGTCGTGCAGGCGGCCCCCTCCCCGGAGAGCCCCGCCCGCGCGGGGGGCCGCACCCCGGCCGCCCCGTACGTGCTGCCGCTGTCGGCGGGGGGCGAGGCGGCGCTGCGCGAGCAGGCGGACCGTCTCGCCGGCTGGCTCCAGGAACGGCCGGACGCCGACCTGGCCGACGTCGCCCACACGCTCGGGACCGGCCGCGCCGAGCTCGACCACCGCCGCGCCGTCGTCTGCGCCGACACCGGAGAGGCCCTGCGGCGGCTGCGCTCCACCGCCGAGGACGGCCGGCGCGTCACGCGCCGCCCCCGCGTCGCGTTCCTGCTGCCCGGCGTCGGCGACCAGTACGCCGGCCTCGGCCGGGAGCTGTACGCCGCCGAACCCGTCTACGCCGAGGCCGTCGACCGCTGCGTCGAGCTCGTACAGCGGCGCTCCGGCGTGGACCTGCGGCCCCTGTTCTTCCCCGGCGGCGACGACCTCGCCGCCCCCGCCGCCCGTCCCGCCGACCTGGCCGCCCTCCTCGGCCGCACGCCCCAGGACGCCCCCGGCGCCCACGACACCCACGACCCGCTCGACCAGGCCGCGATCGCCCACCCCTTCCTGTTCACCGTCGAGTACGCGCTCGCCCGCCTCCTCGCCCACTGGGGCGTCACCCCCGACCTGCTCGTCGGCTACAGCCTCGGCGAGTACGTCGCCGCCTGCCTGGCCGGGGTGTTCACCCTGGAGGACGCCCTGCACGTCGTCGTCGAGCGGGCCCACCTGATCAGCGCCGCGCCCGCCGGGCGCATGGTCGCGGTCGCCGCCCCCTCCGACCGCGTCCGCGCCGTCCTGGTCGCGAGCGGGGCCGACGTGGACGTCGCCGCCCTCAACGGGCCCGCGATGACCGTGCTCAGCGGCCTGCCCGCCGAGATCGACACCGCGACCGCCGCCCTCGCGGCGGACGGCCTGGCCTGCCGCCCCCTGCGCTCCGCCCACGCCTTCCACTCCTCGCTGCTGCAGCCCGCCAGGGAGAAGCTCGCCGCCGTGCTGGAGGGCGTGACCCGCAGGCCCCCCGCGATCGCCATCGTGTCCAACCTCACCGGGAGCCGCCTCACCGCCGAGCAGGCCACCAGCACCTCCTACTGGGCCGACCAGCTCGTCGGCACCGTCCGCTTCGCCGACGGCGTGCGGCACTGCCTGGAGCAGGAGGTGACCGCGTTCGTCGAGCTCGGCCCCGGCCAGACGCTCGGCGGCCTGGTCCGCCAGAACCTCACCGGCGCCGCCGGAGGCGGTGGCGGCGCCGCCGTCCTGGGCACGCTCGCCCCGCACTGGAACGCGACGGGGGAGCGGGACGCCCACGGCGACCTCCTCGCCACCTGCGCCACGCTGTGGGAACTCGGCACGAACGTCACCTGGGACCTCGCCCGGCCGGGCGACGGCCGGGTCCTCGACCTGCCCACCTACCCCTTCCAGCGCGTCCGCTTCTGGCCCGAGCCGACCCGGCGCCTGCCGGAGACCCCCCGGGCGGGAACGGCGGAACCCGCCGACCACCTCTTCACCCCCACCTGGCGGCGCGACCCGGCCGCCCCCGCCACCCCGCCGGCCGCCCGCCCGCTGCCCGGGCCGCTCGTCGTCTTCGCCGACCCCGGCGGGACCGGGACGGCGCTCGCCGACCTGGCCGCCGCGTCCGGCACCCCCGTCGTCGAGGTCGTGCCCGGTGTCGGACCGCGCCGCGACGGCCGCCGCCACACCATCGACCCGGCCGACCCCGGGCAGTACGCCGAGGTGTTCGCCGGGCTCGGCGACGGGCCCGTGCACGTGGCCCACCTGTGGAGCCTGGCCGTCCCCGGCACGACGGAGACGGGACCGCCGGGGGAGGACGACCTGCGCGCCGCCGTCGAGCACGGCTTCGACAGCCTCATGCTCACCCTCCAGGCGCTGGGGGAGCGGCCCGCCCGGCTGCTCACCGTGACGCGCGGGGCCGCCGACATCCTCGGCGGCGACGCCGTCGCGCCCCACCAGGCACTGGCCCACGGCCTGGGCCGGGCGGCCCGGCACGAGTACCCCGCCCTGACCTGGTCCGGCGCCGACCTCGACCCCGGAGCCCCGCTCGACGGCGCCGCCCGGCAGCTCCTCACCGAGCTGCTCGTCGAACCCGGCACGGGCGACACCCCCGAGTCGCCCGACCCGCTCACCGGCTGGCGGCGCGGCCGGCGCTGGGTGCGCGGCTGGAGCCCGGTCCCCACCACGGCCGACGCCGGCCAGGACGGGCAGGTCTGGCGCCCCGACGGCGCCTACCTCATCACCGGCGGCACCCGCGGCCTCGGCCTGGCCCTGGCCGGGCACCTCGTCCGCTCGGGCGTCCGCCGCCTCGCCCTCCTGGCCCGTACCGCACCGCCCGAAGGGGACGAGGGGGTCGCGCGGCTGAGGGCCGCGGGCGCCGAGGTGCTGCTGCTGGCCGCCGACGCCGGGGAGCCCGCACAGCTGCGCGCCGCCCTCGGGCGGGCACGGGAGCACTTCGGCCACCTGCACGGCGTGATCCACGCGGCCGGGCTGCCCGCGGGCGGGCTGCTGCTGCGCCGCACCCCCGCCGAGACCGCCCGGGTGCTCGCCCCCAAGGTGCACGCCATGGGCCCGCTCGCCGAGCTGGTCGGGCCCGGCACCCCCGAGAGCGAGCGGCCCGAGCTGCTCGTCCTGTACTCCTCCGCCGTCACCGCGTTCGGCGGCATCGGCGAGGGCGACTACTGCGCCGCCAACACCCTGCTCGACGCCTACGGCCAGGCCCTGGCCGGCACCGCGCCCTCCACCCGCGTCGTCACCGTCGCCTGGGGGCCCTGGAAGCACGACGTCTGGCAGTCGGAAAACTTCAAGAGCGCCGGTGGCCTCGCCGACAAGGTCGCCGCCTACCGCGACCGCTTCGGCTTCGCCGACGACGCCGGATGCGCCCTCCTCGACCGGATCGTCGCCGGCGGCCACGGCTGCGTCATGGCCGTCAGGCAGCCGCTGCGCGAGGTGCTCGACGCCTGGACGAACATGCTCGACCTGGACGGCCTGCTGAAGTCGGCCACGGCCGCGCCGCAGGGCGAGCGCTTCCCCAGGCCGCGCCTGCGCACCGACTACGCCGCCCCCAGGACCGAGGCCGAGACGCGGATGGCCGACCTGTGGGGCGCCTACCTCGGCATCGACCGGGTCGGCGTGCACGACCCGTTCTTCGACCTGGGAGGCAACTCCCTGACCGGCATGGCCATGGTGCTCGCCATCGAGAAAGACCTCGGGCGCCCCGTCGCACCCGCCGTGCTGTTCGAGCACCCCACCGTCGCCGAGTTCGCCGCCGCCCTGGACGGCGGCGACGACCACGGCGCCCAGGAGGCGCTCGCCGGCAGTTCCGCACGGGGGCAGCGGCGCCGCCGCGCCCGTTCCAGCAACCGCACATGAGACCGGACACGAGGACGGTAGACGTGATGGACGACATCGAGGGCCCGGGCACCGACATCGCGATCGTCGGCATGTCCGGCCGCTTCCCGGGGGCGTCCGGCGTCGCCGAGCTCTGGGCCGCGATCCGCGACGGAGCCTCCGGGATCACCCGCTTCACCGACGACGAGCTGCGCGAGGCGGGCGTCCCCGACGACCTCCTCGACGACCCCGCGTACGTGAAGGCCGCACCGGTCATCGACGGCGTCGAGGAGTTCGACGCGGCCTTCTTCGGCTTCGGCCCGAAGGAGGCCCAGATCCTCGACCCGCAGCACCGGCTGTTCCTGGAGCACAGCTGGTCGGCGCTGGAGGACGCCGGCTGCGACCCCAAGCGGTTCGACGGCTCCATCGGCGTGTTCGGCGGCTGCGCCCACAGCTCCTACATGCAGAACAACCTGCTGCCCAGCGGCATCACCGCGATCATGGGCGACCTCGCCGTCGGCCTGGCCAACGACAAGGACTCCCTCACCACCCGGGTGGCGCACACGATCGGCCTGTCGGGCCCCAGCTACGGCGTGCAGAGCTACTGCTCGACCTCGCTCGTCGCGGTGTGCGCCGGCGCCTCCAGCCTGGCCGGCTACGAGTGCGACCTGGCCCTGGCCGGAGGCGTCGCGGTCAACGTCCCGCAGCGGGTCGGCTACCTGTACCAGCAGGGCGGCATCGCCCCGCCCGACGGCCTGTGCCGCGCCTTCGACGCGCGCGGCCTCGGCAGCCCGCTCGGCAGCGGCGTCGGCGTCGTCGCGCTGCGGCGCCTGGAGGACGCCCTCGCCGACGGTGACCAGATCTACGCCGTCATCCGCGGCTGGGCCGTCAACAACGACGGCGGGCGCAAGGTGGGCTTCACCGCGCCCGGCGTGCAGGGCCAGGCCGCCGTCATGGCCGAGGCGCTGGCCAGCGCCGACCTCGCACCGGCCGACATCGACTACGTCGAGGCGCACGGCACCGGCACCGCGCTCGGCGACGCCGCCGAGCTGGCCGCGCTCCAGCAGGTCTACGGCGGCCAGTCGCTGCTGATCGGCTCCGTCAAGCCCAACCTCGGCCACCTGGACCGCGCCGCCGGCGTCACCAACCTGATCAAGGCCGCGCTCGCCCTGCGCCACGACGAGATCCCGCCCACGCTCAACCTGTCGGAGCCCAACCCGCAGCTCGGCACCGGCGAGGCCCGCCTCGACGTGGTCACCCGGCTGCGGAGCTGGCCCCGCGAGGCCGGCCGCATCCGCCGGGCCGGGGTGAGCGCGTTCGGCATCGGCGGCACCAACGCCCACGTGGTGCTGGAGGAGGCGCCGCTGGTCCCCAGGACCGAGGAGGCGCCGCGCCCGGAACCGCTGATCTGGTCGGCGCGCACGGCCGCGGCGGCCGACGAGATGACCGCCCGCCTCGCCGCCCACCTCGCCGGCGACGGCGGCGAGCACCGCCTCGCCGACGTGGCCCACACCCTGCAGGCCGGGCGGCAGCAGTTCGGCCACCGCAGGCTGCTGGTCGCCTCCTCCGCCGCCGGGGCCGCCGAGGCGCTGGCGGGCGGCGGCGCGCTCGGCCGCGCCGAGAGCCGCGCCGACCGGCCCGTCGCGTTCCTCATCGCGGGCACCGGCGAGCAGTACCCCGGCATGGCCGCCGAGCTGTACGAGAGCGAGCCGGTCTTCCGCGAGGTGCTCGACGACTGCCGCGCGCGGCTGCGCCGCCTCATGGACGGCACCGACCCGCTCACCGAGATGCTCACCCCCCGCACGCCCCCGGCGGACGGCGCGGGCGGCGGGCTCGGCGCGCTGCTCGGCCGCGCGCCCCGGCCCGACGCCGCGACCCCGACCGCCCTCCTGCAGCCGGCCCTGTTCGCGGTCGAGTACGCGCTCGCCGTGCTCGTCCGGTCGTGGGGGATCCAGCCGTCGATACTGGCCGGATACAGCCTCGGCGAGTACGTGGCCGCCTGCCTGGCGGGCGTGCTCTCCCTGGAGTCGGCGCTCGCCCTCGTCGCCCACCGCGCCCGTCTCATCGACGAGCTGCCCGCCGGGGCCATGGCCGCGGTGCCGCTGGCCGCCGAGGACGTGCTGGAGCGCATCGGGCGCGCCGGCATCGTCGGCGTCGGCGTCGGCGCGATCAGCGGGCCCGAGCTCACCGTGCTGTCCGGCGAGCCGGAGGGCATCGCCGCCGTCAGGACGCTCCTGGAGGCCGACGCGGTGCCGTGCCGGCCGCTGGCCACCACCCACGCCTTCCACTCCGCCATGATGGAACCGATCCGCGAGCGGCTCACCTCCTGGATCGCCGCCAACGTGGAGCTGCACGCGCCGAGCGTCCCGTACGTGTCCAACGTCACGGGCGAGCGGGCCACCGCCGAGCAGGTCACCGACCCCGCCTACTGGGCCGAGCACATGTGCGCGCCCGTCCGGTTCCACGACGTGCTGCGCACCGTCCTGCGGCAGGAGGGCGAGCCCGCGCTCCTGGAGATCGGCCCCGGCCGGTCGCTGGGCGCGATGGCGCGCGGCCACGCCGACTGCCCGACGGACCGCTGGCCGCTCATCGTGCCGCTCCTGCCCGGCGCGAGCGACCCCGGCCCGGCCCAGGCCGTGCTCGCCGAGGCGGCGGGACGACTCTGGCTGGCGGGCGTCCCGGTCGACTGGACCGGCTACCGCCAGGACCGCCCCGTCGCCAAGGTCGGCCTCCCGACGTACCCCTTCCAGCGCGAGCGCTTCTGGGTGAACCCTCCCGCGCCCGCCCTCTCCTCGAACGAGCGGGGCGGCGGCACGTCCTTCGGCGGGACGCTCCCGGGCGTGCCCTCGGTCAGCGCGTCCCCCGACGGCAGGACCCTCGACGGCGCGCCTTCCACCGGTGGGGCCCCGCGGGCCGCGCACGTGACGCTGATGACCCCCCGCTGGATTCCCGGCGAGCCCGGGACGTCCGGCGCCGCCGACGCGTCCGGAAGGCGGGTCGCGCGCTGCGTCATCCTGCCCGACGCCGCCGGAGCCGGTGAGGCGCTGGCCCGCGCGCTGCGCGCCGACGGCACCGAGGTCGTCACCGTCACCGCCGGGGACGCCTTCGCCGAGACGCCGGACGGCTTCACCGCCGACCTCGCCTCGTCCGCCGGCCTCGCCACCCTGGCGGGCCGCCTCAGCACCCCCGACGGCGTCACCGTGGTCGACCTGCGCCTCCTCGACCGTCCCGGCGACAACGGCGACCGTGACAACGGCGGCGACCGTGACAACGGCGGCGACGGCGACGGCGACGGCGGCGACGGCGGCGACGGCAGGGACACGCTGCCCGCCGTGGCGCGGCTGCTCGCCGCCTGGGGCGAGGAGGCCGCCGACTCCGTCCGCGTCATCCTCGTCACCCGGGGCGGCCAGGCCGTGACCGACGACGAGCGCCCCGACCCCGGCCAGGCCGCCGCCGCCACGCTCCCCATGGTCGCCAACCAGGAGTACCTGAACCTCGACTGCGCCACCGTCGACGTGGCGGCCGGTACCGCCGCCGACGTGGCCGGTGCGCTCGCCACGGAGGTACGCCACCCGTCCGGCGACGTCTTCGTCGCCTACCGGAACGGCTCCCGCCTGGTCCGCACCTACACCCCCACCCCCACCCCCACCGACACAGACACCGACACCGACACCGGAGCCGGGGCGCCCATCCGGGAGGGCGGGACCTACCTCGTCACCGGCGGCCTCGGTGACGTCGGCCTGCTGCTGGCCGCGCACCTGGCCGACAACGGCGCCGGAAGACTGATCCTGCTGAGCCGGGGCGGCGTGCCCGAGTCCTCCGGTGGCGAGGCGCACCCGCGCCGCGCGGCCGTGGACGCGCTGCGCGAGCGCGGCGTCGAGGTCAGCACCCCCAGGGTGGACGTCACCGACGCCGCCGCCGTACAGGCGCTGCTCGCCGGGGAGAGCCGCCTGGACGGCGTCGTGCACGCCGCCGCCGTGACCACCCCCGACACCTTCGGGCCGCTGCGCGACCTCGACGGCGACAGCGTCGCCCGGCACTTCGACGCCAAGGTCACCGGCGCCCTGGCGCTGGAGCGGGCCCTGGCCGGGACGGGCCTCACGCCGGACTTCTGCGTGCTGTTCTCCTCCACCTCCGCGCTGCTCGGCGGCATCACGTTCGGCAGCTACGCCGCCGCCAACGCCGCGCTGACCGCGATCGCCCACCGCCACCGCGGCGGGCCCGTCCGGTGGACGGCCGCGAGCTGGGACACCTGGTCGGTGACGCTGGAGCGCATCGAGGGCGGTCTGGGCGCGGCCATGGTCGCCCACTCCATGTCCGCCGGCGAGGCCCTGGCCGCCTTCGACCGGCTGCGGGCCGGGGACGACCCGCACGTCGTCGTGGCCGCGGGCGGCCTGGACGACCGGCTCCCCACGGCGGTGCTCGCAACGCCGGGCACGGGCCCCGGCGCCGGAGCCGCCGGTGGCGCCGACCGGTTCCCGCGCCCCGAGCTGCCCCAGCCCTACGCGGCGCCGATCTCACAGTCCGAGCGCGACCTCGCCGAACTCTGGTCGGAGGTGCTCGGCGTCGAGCCGGTCGGCACCCGCGACAACTTCTTCGACCTGGGAGGCAACTCCCTCGTGGCGCTGCAGATGCTGGCGCTGGTGAGGAAGCGGCACGGCGTCGCGGTGCCGACCGTGACCCTGTTCGAGGCGCCGACCGTGCAGACGCTGGCGGTGATCCTCGACGAGCGGCGCGGCGCGACCACCCGGGGCACCCTCCAGCGGCACGCCCCGGCCCCCGCCCCCCGTCCCGCGCACCAGGCGTCCTTGCGCGTCACCGAGCGGGCGGAGGAGGACCGGCGGATCGCGATCGTCGGCATGGCCGGGCGTTTCCCCGGCGCCCCCGACGTGTCCGCCTTCTGGCGCAACCTCCGCGACGGCGTCGAGTCGATCACCTTCTTCTCCGAGGAGGAGCTGATCGCCGCCGGGGCCGACCCCGAGCAGGTACGCGACCCCGCCTACGTGCGCGCCAGGCCGGTGCTCGACGACGTCGGCGGCTTCGACGCCTCGTTCTTCGGCATGAGCCCGCGGATGGCCGCCATCACCGACCCGCAGCAGCGGGCGTTCCTGGAGGTCTGCTGGGAGGCCCTGGAGCAGGCCGGCTACGCCGCGCCCGGGAACCGGGGCCGGGTCGGCGTGTTCGGCGGCGCCAACATCAGCACCTACCTGCTCCGGATGACCGACCACCTGCTCGGCGGCGGCCAGAAGGACTTCAGCGACTTCGAAGTGATCATGGGCAACGACAAGGACGCCCTGCCCACCACCGTCTCCTACCTCCTCGACCTGCACGGGCCCAGCGTCGCGGTGCAGACGTTCTGCTCCACCTCGCTGGTCGCCGCCCACCTGGCGGTGCAGAGCCTGCGCAACGGCGAGTGCGAGCTCGCCCTGGCAGGCGGCGTCTCCATCCGCGTCCCGGACCGGGTGGGACACCTGTACGGGCCGGGCGGGCAGGAGTCGCCCGACGGGCACGTGCGCACCTTCGACGCCCTGGCCAAGGGCAGCATGTTCGGCGACGGCGCCGCCGCCGTCCTGCTCAAGCGGCTGCCCGACGCGGTACGCGACGGCGACCACATCTGGGCGGTGATCCGCGGCTCGGCCATGAACAACGACGGTGCCCTCAAGGTCGGCTACACCGCGCCGAGCGTCGTCGGCCAGTCCCGCGTGATCTCCGACGCGATGGCCGACGCCGGCGTCACCGGCGAGGACATCAGCTACGTCGAGGCGCACGGCACCGCCACCGAGCTGGGCGACCCGATCGAGGTGGCGGCGCTCGCCCGCGCCTTCGGGCCCACCCGCGACAGCCGGTACTGCGCGATCGGCTCGGTCAAGACCAACGTCGGCCACCTCGACCGCGCGGCCGGGGCGAGCGGCCTGATCAAGACCGCGTTCTCGCTGCGCGACGGCGTGATCCCGGCCAGCCTGCACTACACCAGCCCCAACCCGGAGATCGACTTCGAGTCCGGGCCCTTCTACGTCAACACCGAGCTGTCGCCGTGGCGGACCCGCGACGGCCGGCCGCGCATCGCCGGACTCAACTCGCTCGGCATGGGGGGCACGAACGTGCACATGGTGATCGAGGAGCCGCCCGCCCGCCCCGAGGCGCCGCCGTCGGCCCGCCGCTACCAGGTGCTGCCGATCTCGGCCCGCGCCGCCGCCGCGGCGGACGAGTCCTGCCGCCGCCTCGGCACCCACCTGGCCGCCGAGCCGGGCACGCGGCTCGCGGACGTGGCCTACACCCTGCAGGCCGGGCGCAAGACGTTCGAGCACCGGCGCGCGCTGGTCGCCGCCGACACCGGCGCCGCCGCCGCCACGCTGGAGGGCGGCGCGGGCCTGCTCGGCCGCGTGGAGACCGCCCAGGACCGCAGGGTCGCCTTCCTGCTCGCCGGGGTCGGCGAGCAGTACCCCGGGCTCGCCGGCGACCTGTACCGGCACGAGCCCGCCTTCCGCCGGGCCCTCGACGAGTGCCTGAACCTGCTGAACGAGACCCTCGACGGCCTCGACGGCGACGGCGGGGCCGGTGGCGCCCGGGTGGACATCGCCGACCTGCTGACCGGCGCCCGCGCCGCGGGCCCCGGCCTCGCCGCCCTCCTGGGCCGCGACGTCCCCCGCGACGGTTCCCCGAACGGCCTCCACAACGGTTCCCCGAACGGTGCTCCGAACGGCTCCTCGAACGGCACCCGCAACGGTTCTCCCGACGGCACCGGCAACGGCTCCCCGAACGGCTCCCCGAACGGTCTCCGCAACGGCTCCCCGGACGGCACCCGCGAGGCCTCCCCGAACGGCACCGGCAACAACAACGGCAACGGCACCGGCACCGGCAACGGCACCCGCGACGAGCGGGCCGCGGCGCTGGCACGGACCGAGATCGCACAGCCCGCCCTGTTCGCCGTGGAGTACGCCCTGGCGCGCACCCTCACGGCATGGGGCCTGCGGCCGGAGATCATGCTCGGCTACAGCCTCGGCGAGTACGTCGCGGCCTGCCTGGCGGGCGTGCTCTCCCTCGAGGACGCCGTCGCCCTGGTCGCCTACCGGGCGCGGCTCATCGCGGCCCTGCCCGCCGGGTCCATGCTCGCCGTCTCGATGCCCGCCGCGACCCTGGGCCGCCGCTTCCGGCTGGAGGAGCGCGGGCTCGACGTCGCCGCGGTCAACGGCCCCCAGGTCACCGTCGTCGCCGGACCCGACGGGCCCGTCGCCGCCCTGGCGGCCGAGCTGCGCGAGGACGGCATCCCCTGCCGCCCCCTGGAGACCACCCACGCCTTCCACTCCCGCATGCTGGAGCCCGCGGCCCACGACCTCACCCAGTGGATCAAGGCCAACGTCACGCTCAACCCGCCCGCCGTCCCCTACGTCTCGAACGTGACCGGTGACGTCGCCGACGCCGAGCTGGTGTGCGACCCCGGCTACTGGGCCCGGCACATGTGCGCGACCGTGCGGTTCGCCGACGGCGCCGACCGGCTGCTGGCCGACCCCTCGTCGGCCGTCGTGGAGATCGGGCCCGGCCAGTCGCTCGGCGCGCTGGTGCGCGGCGGCGGCTGCCCGCCGGAGCGGTGGCCGCTGATCACGCACACCATGCCCGCCGCGGGCGACGCCACGCCGGGCGACGAGGTGCTGGCCGGCTGCCTGGCGCGGCTCTGGCTGTCCGGCGTCACCGTCGACTGGGACGCCTACCACGGCCGCGCCGAGGCCACCGCCGTCGAAGGCCCCACCGGCGGTCCCGCCGAAGGTCCCGTCGCCGGGCGGCCCGGACGCGTCCCGCTGCCCACCTACCCCTTCCAGCGGCAGCGCCACTGGATCGACCCGCCCGCCCGCCGCGCCATGGTCGCCGCCGAGCCCGAGGACCTGTTCGAGGCCGTCGCGGGCCTGGCCAAGCTGCCCGAGGACGAGTGGCTCTACCTGCCCGTGTGGCGGCAGACCGCCGCCCCCGCGCCCGCCGAGCACGGACCCGGCTCCTGGCTGGTCCTCACCCGCGACGGCCTCGCCGACGAGGCCGCGCGGCGGCTGGCCGCCACCGCCGCCGCGGGCGCCCCCGTCACCCTGGTACGGCCGGGCGAGGCCTACGCCGTCACTCCCGACGGGTACACGATCCGGCCCGGCAGCGTCGCCGACGCCTCCGCCCTGCTGCGCGACCTGCGCGCCGCCGGACGTCCGCTGGAGCGGGTCGTCCACCTGTGGACGCTGGAGCCGGGGCCGCACGACCTCACCGTCGCCCGCGGCCTGCACACGCTCGTCGCGCTCGCCCGCGCCGCCGGCGAGGCGGGCATCGGCGAGTGGTCGCTCGACGTGGCCGTCTCCGGCACCCAGCAGGTGCTGGGCGAGGAGGTGACCGACCCCTCGGGCGCCACCCTGACCGGTCCCTGCCTGGTGATCCCGCTGGAGTACCCGGGCGTGACCACCCGCCTCGTCGACCTGCCCGGCGGGCCGGCCCCCGCCGACCTGGACGCGCTGGCCGCCGAGCTGGCCCGCCCGCACGGCGACCGCACGGTGGCGCTGCGCCGGGGCCGGCGCTGGCTGCCCGGCCACGACCGGATGCCCGTACCGGCCGTCCCGGAGACGCTGCGCGACGGCGGCGTCTACCTGATCACCGGCGGGCTCGGCGGCATCGCCCTGGGCCTGGCCGGGCAGCTGGCGCGCGAGCGCCGCGCCCGGCTCGTGCTGCTCGCCAGGAACGGCCTGCCGCCCCGCGCCGAATGGCCCGCCGTCCTGGACGGCAGGCAGGCGGCCACCGAGAACACCCGGCGGCGCGTGGCCCAGGTCACCGAGCTGATCGAGCTCGGCGCCGAGGTCGAGGTCGTCACCGGCGACACGGCGCGGGCCGAGGACGTGCGCCGCGCCGTGGAGACGGCCCTGGAGCGCTTCGGCGCCCTGCACGGCGTCCTGCACGCCGCCGGGGTGCCCGCCATGGGGCTCATGCAGTTCAAGCGCCCCGAGGAGCTCGACGCGGTGCTCGCCCCCAAGGTCGGGGGCACGCTCGCGATCGCCGAGGCGCTGCGCATCGGCCGTCCCGACGAGATCGAGCTGGACTTCCTCGTCCTGTTCTCCTCCATCACCTCCGCCACCGGCGGCGGGCCCGGCCAGGTCGACTACTGCTCCGCCAACGCCTACCTGGACGCCTACGCCTGCACGCTCGCGGCCACCGGCCGCCGGGTGGTCGCCGTCGGCTGGGGCGAGTGGACCTGGAACGCCTGGGAGGCCGGGCTCGAAGGGTACGAGGAGGCGCTGCGCGACTTCTTCCGCGAGAACCGGGCCCGCATCGGCATCGACTTCGCCGACGGCTGGCGCGCCCTGACGCGCGCCCTGGCCACCGGGGAGCCGCGCGTCGTCGTCTCCACCCAGGACTTCCCCACCCTGGTGGCCGGCAGCGCCCGGTTCACCCTGGAGGCGGTGACCTCGCCGGGACTGGGCGGGACCGGCGGCGAGCGGCACCCCCGCCCCGAGCTGCTCACCCCCTACCAGGAACCGTCCGGCCCCGCCGAGGAGACCATCGCCGCGATCTGGCAGGAGTCGCTGCGCCTGGAGCGCGTCGGCGCGTCCGACAACTTCTTCGAGCTCGGCGGCAACTCCCTGCTCGGCGTCTCCATCGTCGCCTCGGTGCGCCGCGCGTTCACCCTGGACGAGCTGCCGCCGCACATCCTCTACGAGTCCCCGACCGTGGCCGCGCTGGCCCGTACCACCGAGGCCCTCGCCTCCGGTACGGCGCCCGAGGCGGCCGACACCGGGGGCAGCCAGGTCCGCGCCCAGCTGCGCAGATCCGGCCTCGAAGCCTCGGCCGCCCGCAGGCGCGGCCGGTGATGACCACCCCACCCAAGGAACCCACGATGATCGGAACGGAGCGCACATGAGCGTGATCGGTGTGATCGGCGCCGGTGTTATGGGCGTCGGAGTCGCCCAGAACCTCGCCCAGACGGGCCACGACGTGGTCCTGGTCGACAAGGACGAGCGCGTCCTGCAGGAGGCGCTGAACACCATCGGCCGCAACACCCGGCTGAGCCGCCTCATGGGAGGGCCGGCCCTGGACCCGGGGGAGGTGCTGTCGAGGATCACCACCGCGGTCGGCGTCGCCAACGCGGCCAAGGCCGACCTCGTCATCGAGAACGTGACGGAGAACTGGGACGTCAAGCGGGAGGTGTACGAGACGCTCGACGCCGAGTGCGGTCCCGACACCGTCTTCGTCGTCAACACCTCGGCCATCCCCATCACCAAGGTCGCGGCCGTCACCGGGCGGCCCGACAAGGTGATCGGCGTGCACTTCATGAACCCGGTGCCCGCCAAGCCCGCCGTGGAGCTGATCCCCGGCTTCCACACCTCGCCCGACACCGTCCAGCGCACCCGCGACCTGCTGTCCGCCATGGGCAAGAAGGCCATCGACGTCAAGGACGCGTGCGGGTTCGTCTCCAACCGGGTGCTGATGCTGACCGTCAACGAGGCCGCCTACCTGGTGCACGAGGGCGTGGCCACCGCCGAGTCGGTGGACGAGGTCTTCCGCAGCTGCTTCGGCCACCCGATGGGCCCGCTGGAGACCGCCGACCTCATCGGCGTCGACACCATCCTCTACAGCGTCGAGGTGCTCTACGAGCACTACGCCGACAGCAAGTACCGCCCCTGCCCGCTGCTGAAGCAGATGACCGACGCCGGGCTGCACGGACGCAAGTCCGGCCGCGGCTTCTACACCTACGAGACCCAGCACTGACCTCCGCAACCCCCCAGAGATCCAGAACCGCACACCCCCGCACCTCCATAACGCAGAACCGAAGGAGTCACCGCATGTCCACCACCGTCAAGGGCCAGATCCTCGAGTTCATCCGCGGCAGGTACCCGCAGGCGGAGATCGACGAGTCGCAGGACATCTTCGCGCTCGGCTTCGTCAACTCGCTGTTCGCCATGGAGCTGGTGATGTTCGTCGAGAAGACGTTCGAGGTCACCATCCCCAACGAGGAGCTGCGCATCGACAACTTCCGCACCGCCGACTCCATGTCGAAGCTGGTGTCGCGCCTGTCGACCGACCTGGTCGTCGCGTGACGTTCACCAGCACGGCGCCCGCCACGGCCGCGGGCGCCGTGGCGGGCACCGCCCCCCTCGTCCTGGACACCGCGCCCGCGGCGCCCGCGGTGCCCGTCGCGCCCGTCGTCGACCGGAGCTCGGCCCGCGCGTTCGTCGACACCCACGTCGTGCCGTACGCGGACGACTACGACAGGATCGGCCACGTCCCCGAGGACCTGCTGCGGCGGGTCGCCGAGGCCGGCCTGTGGGCCCCGTTCCTGCCGCCGGAGTCGGGCGGCGCCGGGATGGACATGGTCACCCTCGGCCAGGTCCACGAGGAGGTGGGGCGCGGCTGCTCGTCGCTGCGCAGCCTGCTCACCGTGCACACCATGCTGTCGTGGACCGTGCAGCGCTGGGGCACCGCCGAGCAGCGCGAGCGGTGGACGCCGGCCCTCGGGCGGGGGGACGCGCTCGGCGCGTTCTGCCTGTCGGAGCCCGGCGCGGGCAGCGACGCCGCCGGCATCTCCACCACCGCCGCCCAGACGGGCGGCGGCTGGGTGATCAACGGGGTGAAGACGTGGACGACCGGCGGCCAGCGGGCCGACGTGTTCCTCGTCTTCGCCCGCACCGCCGCCAGCATCGGCGCGTTCCTCGTGCCCAGGGACACCCCCGGGGTGGAGGTGCGGCCGATCGACGACATGCTCGGCACCCGCGCCTCCATGCTGGCGGAGATCTCCTTCACCGACGTGGTCCTCGGCCCCGACGCGCTGCTCGGGCCGAGCGGCTTCACCGCCGGGATGGTCCTGACCGGCACCCTCGACCTGGGCCGCTACAGCGTGGCGGCCGGGTCGCTGGGCATCCTCCAGGCGTGCCTGGAGGCCTCCTCCGCCTACGCCGCCAAACGGGAGGTCGGCGGCCGGCCGCTGGCGGACCTGCCGCTGATCCAGGCCAAGCTCTCCGACATGGTGACCGACGCGCGGGCGGCCCGGCTGCTGATCGAGCAGGCCGGACGGCTCAAGGACGCCGGGGAGTCGGCCACGCTCATGGCCACCTGGGTGGCGAAGTACTTCGCCTCCACCGCCGCGGCGCGGCACGCCTCCGAGGCCGTCCAGATCCACGGCGCGAACGGCTGCGCCCCCGGCTCCCCGGTGGCGCGCTTCTACCGCGACGCCAAGGTGATGGAGATCATCGAAGGCAGCAACGAGGTCCAGCGGATCACCATCGCGGGCCAGGCAGAACGGGAGACGACCAGATGACCGTGACCACCGAGCGGGCCGGCGCCCTCCCGGCCAAGCCCGTCCAGGGCCGCATCAAGTGCATCGTGTGGGACCTGGACAACACGCTGTGGGACGGGGTGCTGCTGGAGGACGGCGAGGTCACCCTGCGGCCCGTCGTCGTCAAGCTGATCCACGAGCTCGACCGCAAGGGCGTGCTGCACTCCGTCGCCAGCAAGAACGACCGCGACGCGGCCATGGAGAAGCTGCGCGAGTTCGGCCTCGACGACATGTTCCTGCACCCGCAGATCAGCTGGAACGCCAAGTCCGACTCGATCAGGACCCTCGCCAAGGCGCTCAACCTCGGCCTGAACGCCTTCGCCTTCGTCGACGACCAGGAGTTCGAGCGGGCCGAGGTGGCCCACCAGGTCCCCGAGGTGACCTGCGTCGACGTCCTGGAGGTGGAGGAGGCCCTCGCCAGGCCCGACTTCCATCCCCGGTTCGTCACCGACGAGTCGGCGCAGCGGCGCGCCATGTACCAGGGGCAGCTCGCCAGGGAGGAGCTGGAGCAGGAGTTCGTCGGCACCAACGAGGAGTTCCTGGCCGGCCTCGACATGACGTTCACCATCTCACCCGCCAGAAGGGAGGACCTGCAGCGGGCCGAGGAGCTCACGGTCCGCACCAACCAGCTCAACTCCACCGGCCGCACCTACTCCTACGACGAGCTCGACGCGCTGCGCGAGTCGCCCGACCACCTGCTCTTCGTCGCCTCCCTCACCGACGTGTTCGGCAGCTACGGCAAGATCGGGCTGGCGCTGGTGGAGAAGGGCGAGGACGCCTGGCGGCTGCGCATGATGCTGATGTCGTGCCGGGTGATGTCGCGCGGTGTGGGGATGGTGCTGCTCAACCACATCATGCGGCTGGCCGACGAGGCGGGCGCCGCCGTGCGGGCCGACTTCGTGGAGACCGGCCGCAACCGCATGATGCAGATCACCTACGCCTTCGCCGGGTTCAGGGAGGTGAGCAGGGACGGCGCCCACGTGGTCCTGGAGGCCGACCTGGGCGCCGTGCAGCCGCCGCCGGCGTACGTGAAGCTTGAGATCACCGAATGAGGGACCGACCATGACCGTCCATGACCTGACCGACGAGGACGTCCTCTTCCGCTGGCTTCCGTTCCGGACCCTGACCGGCGCCGAGCCGGGGGCGCTGCCGCTGTACTGCCTGCCGCACGCCGGTGGCGCCGCCTCGGCGTTCCGCATGTGGCAGCGCAAGCTGCCGGGCGTCGCCGTCCAGCCGGTGCAGCCGCCGGGCAGGGAGGGCCGGCACAGGGAACCGCCCTACCTGCACATGACCGAGCTGGTCCCGGACCTGGCCGACGTGGTGCTCGCCGACGTCGAGGAGTCCGCGGCCGGCCGCCGCTACGCCCTGTACGGGCACAGCCTGGGCGCGCTGGTGGCGTTCGAGCTGGTCCGGGAGATCCGGCGTCGCGGCGGTCCCGAGCCGGTGCACCTGTTCGTCTCCGGCGCTGACGCCCCGCACGTCACCGACGAGCCCGGCCCGCCGGTGTCGGGGATGACGCGGGCGGAGGTGGCCGCGCTGCTGCGGCGGCTCGGCGGCACCCCCGAGTGGCTGCTGGCCGACCCGGAGGCGCTGCAGATGATCCTGCCGGCCGTGCAGGCCGACTTCATCGTCAAGGAGACCTACCGCTACGAGCAGGAGGCGCCGCTGGACGTGCCGATCTCCGCGCTCCCGAGCGACTCGGACCCGCGCGTCGCGTCGGCGAAGGTGGCGCGCTGGCGCGACCAGACCGCGTCCGTGTTCGCGCTGCACCCGTTCGACGGCGGGCACTTCGCCGTGTTCGAGCAGGCGGAGCGGACCCACCGGCTGGTCGCCCAGGCGCTCGCGCCGTGGGTGTGAGGAGCCGGAGGACGCCGTACGGGGGGCGGGTGACCCCCGTACGGCCCTACCCTGCGCACCCCGGCGACACCCGCCGCGCCGTGTACGCCGGGGGCGTGCGGGTGTGGCGGGTGAGGCTGGACGGGGCGGGCGCCCCCCGCGGGTGGCGCCTGCTGTCCGGCGCCGAGCGCGAGCGGGCGCTGGCCCTCGCCGACCCGGCCGAACGGCGCCGGTACGTGGTGGCGCACGCCGCCCTGCGCACGGTGCTGGCCGGGGCGTGCGGCGTGCCCGCCGGGCGGCTCGGCTTCGGCCGCGACGACTCGGGCCGCCCGTGCCTGCTGCCCCCGGACGGGCGGCCGGTGCCCGACTTCAACCTCTCGCACTCCGACTCCTGGGCCCTGGTGGCGGTCGCGCCGCCGGGTGCCCGCGTGGGCGTGGACGTCGAGCGGGTCCGCGGCGGCTTCGACCACCTGGAGATGGCCCGGCGCTTCTACCAGCCGGAGGAGGTGGACCGGCTGCCGGACGCCGGGCCGGAGGGGTTCTTCCGGCTGTGGACCGCCAAGGAGGCCTACATCAAGGCCTCCGGCGCCGGCCTGGCCGGCATGAGCGACGTCCTGGTACGCGAACGGAGCGCGACGCACGCCACCGTGCTGTCGCGCTCCGCGCGTTTCCCCGAGTGCCGGGTCCGCTGGCTGGACGTCGCCCCCGGCTACACCGCCGCCCTGGTCACGCCGCCGGCGTGACGGCCGCCTTTCACGCGCTCCGGTCACCGCTCCTCACGCCAGGCCTCCTCGGCAAACGGCCGCCCCGGTCACGATCACCGGGGCGGCCGTCCTGTCACGAGGGTCCCGTCACGACCTCTTCGAGGTCGGCACCACGTACCGGCTGAACACCAGTTCGCGCAGCACGTCGTCACCGCCCTCCACGATCGAGACGTAGCGCATGTCGCGCAGCAGCTTGCCGATGACGGACTCGTGGGTGTAGCCGAGCCCGCCGAACATCTCCGAGGCCGTCGAGGCGATCCGCCACCCCGCCTGGCCGCAGAACATCTTGGCCGTCAGCGCCTGCTTGAGCGTGCCGACGCGCAGGAACTCCTCGCCCGCGTCCGGCCGGGCCGCGATCGCGTCGTAGGCGCGCGCCGCGGCCAGGCACTGCCCGGCCATGACGTCGATCTCCATCTCGAACTGGCCCAGCCGGCCGGCGAACACCGCGTTGCCGGTCAGCGGGGCGCCCTTCACCGTCTTGGACGCGCCGTACTCCATGCACACGTCCCGGACGCGGCGGGCGACGCCGAGCGCCGTGGCGGCGATCAGGATGCGGCTGGCGTTCAGCCCCACCTCCAGCAGCCGCAATCCGTTGCCGCGCAGCACGTTGCCCGCGGGGACGCGCACGCCCGACAGCGACACCTGGTACGTCGCCGACGAGCGCAGCCCGATCACGTCCCACCGCTTGTCCACGGTGACGCCCGGCGTGTCGCGCGGCACCAGCACGGCCAGGTACCCCGACGGGTCGTCCTGGGCGCGCGCCACCACCACCATGAACCGGGCGAAGTCGGTGTTGGTGGAGAACGCCTTGCGCCCGTCGAGGACGATCGTGTCGCCCTCGGCGCGCGCGGTCGTCGTGATCCTGGCCAGCTCGCTGCCGGCCTCGTGCTCGCTGCCCAGCGTGGCGCAGAAGCCGTTGCCGGCCACGAGGTCGCCCAGGTGGCGTTCCTTGAGCTCCTCGCTGCCGTACCACGTCACCATGCTCGTGGTCAGCACCGGGATGAACAGGGTGAACGCCACCCCGGCGTCGGCGTAGGCCAGCTCGGCGGCGATGCGCACGCTCTCCTCGAGACCGAGGCCGAGGCCGCCGATCTCCTTGGGCAGCCACCAGTTGGCCAGGCCGGTGCCGGCGAAGCGCTCGTAGAGGGGGAGCGGCGCGTCGGCGAGCGAGTCCAGGTAGGAGTCCTTGCCCGCCAGCTCGCGGCGGGCGAACCCCTGCACGGACCTGAGGTACGCGGGCTGCTTCATCGGAGGTTCACCCCTCCTCGTCGTCGCGCACGTCGAGGAGCTCGGCGAGCTGGCGCACCGTCGGGCACTCCAGCAGGCCGGTCACCGGGATCGACGCGTTCAGCGACTTTCTGATCCGGGTGGTGAGCTCGATGGCGAGCAGCGAGTGGCCGCCGAGCTCGAAGAAGTTGTCCAGGGCGCCGATCGGCTCGATGCCCAGAACCCGCGACCAGATCGAGGCCAGGGTGGCCTCGGTGCCCTCGCGCGGCTCCACGTAGGCGTTGTTCAGCTCGGGACGGGGGTGCCGCTCCCGGTCGTCGTCGTCGTCGCCGGTCTCGTGGATGTCGCCGGTGACCCACTGCGCGATCCGGGCGTCCAGCGAGCCCGTCGAGATGACGAGGTGACCGGCGCGGTCGGCGGCCGACAGCGCCCGCTCCAGGACGTCCACGCCCTCGGCAGGGGTCATCGCGAAGTCGACGACGGCGCCGCTGTGACCGGCGACCCGGTCGGGGTCGATGTTCCAGGTGTCCCAGTCCACCGTGACCCACCGCCCGGCGCCCCGGGTGCGCGCGACGCGGACGTAGGCGTCCAGGGCGGCGTTGGCGGCCGCGTACGGACCCAGCGTCATGCCGCCGAGCACGGCCGCGATGGACGACAGCGTGACGCGCCGGTCCGGGCAGTGGTCCCCGAGGACCTTCTGCAGGACGTGGAAGCCGCCGACCTTGGCGGCCAGGTGGGCGTCGCACTGCTGGCGGTCCATCAGGTGGGCGAAGTTGAAGTACGCGCCGTCCTGCACGCCCGCGCCGTGCACCACCGCGTCGATGCCGCCGAACCGGGCGACCGCCTCCGCCACGACGGCGGCCATCGCCTCCTCGTCGGCCACGTCGGCCGACAGGGCGAGCACGGTGGCGCCACGGCCCTCCAGGTCGCGGATGTTGCGGATGTGCCGGGCGGTCCGCTCGCCGCCGGGCGGCACGTCCGCCAGGTGGGCGTCCCACTCCTGCCGGGGCGGGAGGGGGGAGCGGCCGGTCAGCACCAGGCGGCAGCCGTAGGTGTCGGCCAGGTGGCGCGCCAGGACCAGACCGACGTCGCCGAGCCCGCCGGTGATGAGGACCGTGTCGCCGTCGCGGAACGGCCGCTGCTCGGGGGTGAGGTCGGCGATCGGGTAGGGCTCGTAGTGGCGCAGCCACGTCTCGCCCGCGCGGACGGCCGTCGGGCCCTCGTGCGCGCAGACCGACGCGGCCAGCACCGCCTCCGCCAGCGCCTCCAGGCCGGCGCCGCCGGCGCCTTCGGGTGCGGCGGTGTCGAGGTCGACGTGGCGGCAGCGCAGCCGCGGGTTCTCCTGCTGGAAGCTGGGGGCGAGCGCCGCCAGCGTGGAGTGCTCGGGGTGGCGCAGCTCGGCCCCGGCGACGTTCACCGCCTGGGAGGTGAGCAGGACCAGTTCGGCCCGGGGCGCCGAGCCGGTGTTGTCGACCAGCTCGCGGGCCAGCTCCAGCGCCGAGTAGAAGCCGCGGTTCTGCTCCGCGGCGAAGTGCGCCAGCGGGTCGCCGCCCGGCTCGGCCTCGGCGGAGGCGAGGCTGAGACCGTGCACGATCGCGCGGGGGCTCACCACCAGCGAGTAGAGCAGCTCGGCGATGTCGCCCGCCTTGCCCGAGCGGATCGTGAAGGAGCCGTCGTCGTGCTGCGCGAACCGGTCGCCGTCGCGTACCGGCGTCACCTCGGCGCCGGCCCGCTCCAGGCGCGCGACCAGTGCCTCGCCGCGCTCGTCGGCGGTGAGCACCAGCCAGGGGCCGGCCTCGCGCAGCCGCTCGTCGAGGTCGGCGACGGGCAGCGGGTGCTGCTTCCAGGACGGCAGGTGCGTCCACTGCGACCGGTCGAAGTTCTTGCCCTCGACGGCCTGCGGGCGCGCGGTGTCGGCGGGGGGATCGACCCAGAACCTGCGCCGCTGGAACGGGTAGGTCGGCAGTTCCACGCGGTGCCCGGCGCCGCCGTGCAGCTTCGCCCAGTCCAGGACGCTGCCCGCCAGCCAGAGCCGCGCCAGCGTCGACAGCAGCCACGTGGCGGCGTCGGCGCCCTCCTCGGGGGCGATCGCCACCTCCTCGGCCTGCGTGTCGTCGTCGCCCACCAGGTGGACGCCGAGCCCGGTCAGGCCGTCGGACAGCGCGGCCAGCGCCTCCTTGCGGCCTGCCGTGCCCGGTGCCGCCCCGGCCGGTGCCGCGCCGGGGCGCAGCACCGCGTTGACGGCCGCGTGCAGCTCCGCCCACCAGGAGTCCGGCACCGTGCCGGTCCCGCCGGCGGTCCCACCGGCGTCCGAGGACGCGACGTCCGCCGGTACGGCCAGCCGCAGCCGCGGGTTGCGCCGCTGGGTCTTGCCGCCGATCCAGCGCGACGGGTCGGCCAGCGCGGCCACCGCGTCGTCGCGGTCGGTACAGACGACCGCGCGGCGCAGCGCGAAGGCACCCCGCGACACCTGAAGGGTGAACGCCACGTCCGCCAGGTCGGCGGAGCGCTCCTCGCCCAGGTGACGGCGCAGCCGCCCGGTCAGGTCGGTCAGGGCCTGCTCGTCGGCCGCGGAGAACACCAGCAGGTGCGGGCCGGGCCGGGCGGGCCGCGCCGGCCGGACCGGCGCCTGCTCCATCACCACGTGCGCGTTGGTTCCGCCGAGCCCGAAGGAGCTCACCCCGGCCCGCCGGGGGTGCGGGCCCGCCGTCCACGGCCGGTGCTCGTTCAGCACGGTGAACCGGTCGCGCGCCGTCGCCAGCGCCGGGTTGGGCGTCTCGTAGCCGGGCGTGCCCGGCAGCAGCTCGTGCTTGAGGACGAGCGCGGCGCGCATCAGCCCGGTGACGCCGGAGGCGCGGTCGAGGTGGCCGAGACTCGGCTTGACCGACCCCAGCACGCACGGCGTCTCCGTGGCCTGCGTGAACACCCGGCTCATGGCCGCCAGCTCGATCGAGTCGCCCAGCATGGTGCCGGTCGCGTGGCACTCGACGTAGCCGACGGTCTCGGGCTTGACCCCGGCCACGCCCAGCGCCGACTCGATCACCTCGGCCTGGCCGTCCACGCCCGGCGCCGTGTAGCCGGCGCGCAGGCGGCCGTCGTTGTTGGACGCCGAGCCCAGGATGACCGCGTGGATGACGTCCCCGTCGGCGATCGCGTCGGACATGCGCTTGAGCGCCACCACCCCGGCGCCGCTGCCCATCACCGTGCCGCCGGCCTCGGCGTCGAAGCTGCGCACCCGGCCGTCGGGCGACATGATGCCGCCCTGCTCGTACAGGTAGCCCGACCCCTGGGGGAGCGGGGTGAAGGCGCCGCCGGCCACGGCCATGTCGCACTCGTAGGTCAGCAGGCTCTGGCAGGCCAGGTGGACCGAGACCAGCGAGGTCGAGCAGAACGTCTGCACCGACACCGAGGGCCCGCGCAGCCCCAGCTTGTAGGAGACCAGCGAGGCCAGGGAGTCGCGCTCGTTGCCGATGGCCATCAGCATGGCGCCCCCCGGCTGGGAGGTGAGGTGCTGGATGTTCTGCACGATGTAGTCGGGGAAGCCGCAGCCGCCGAACACGGCGACCTGTCCCGGCACGTCCGTGGGGCAGTAGCCGGCGCTCTCCAGCGCCTCCCACGAGCACTCCAGGAACAGCCGGTGCTGCGGGTCCATCATCTCGGCCTCGCGCGGGTTGATGCCGAACACGCCGGCGTCGAACCTGTCGATGCCCTCCAGCGGGCCGCTGACGCGGACGTAGCGGGGGTCGGCCAGAGTGCCGGGGTTCACCCCGGCCTCGCGCAGCTCGTCCTCGGTCATCGTGCGCAGGCCCTTGACGCCCGCCAGCAGGTTGTCCCACAGCTCGGCGACACCGGTGGCGCCCGGGAAGCGCCCGGACATGCCGATCAGCGCGACCGCGGACTCGTAGTCGGTTCCGGTCATGACGTCCTTCCGCTCCTGAGCATGTTGCGCCGCTGCGCGATCCTGGACCGCTGCTGCTCCTTGGCCTCGGCGGGCTGCCCGCCGGACTCCTGGTCGGCCGTGGCGGCCTCGGCCAGCGAGGCGATCGTCGGGGCCTGGTAGAGGATGTGCGGCGGCAGGTAGGACAGCTCCAGCGCCTTCCTGACCTCGGCGATGATCTCCATGCCGAGCAGCGAGTTGCCGCCGAGTTCGAAGAAGTTGTCGTGCACGCCGACCTGTTCCAGGCCGAGCGCCTCGGTCCACACCCCGGCGATGGTCTCCTCGGTGGGCGACTGCGGCTCGACGTAGGCGGTCGACAGGTCGGGCCTGGGATGCCGGCCGAACGCGTCGCGGATCTTCTTCACCACCGCCTGGTGGCTCTCGATGGACGAGCGGCGGCTCATCGCCACCATCGGCGCGAAGTCCTGGGTGGAGGCCACCACGTGCGGCTCGCCGCTGGCCAGCACCCGCAGCAGCGTCTCCCAGCCCTGGTCGAAGGTGAGGCCGAAGTTCTCCCGGTACCACTCGAAGTACTGCCGGGAGCCCTCGTCGTAGTTGTCGAGCCCGTCGGTCCAGCCGTTCCACGTCCACTCGCACCAGTCGATCGAGGTGACGGTCACGCCGGGCAGCGGGTCGCTGAGCGCGAACGAGTCGAGGAAGGCGTTGGCCGCGCAGTAGTCGACCTGTCCCGCGCCGCCGCCCGTCGCCGACGTCGTGGAGGAGAACAGGGCCAGGAAGTCGACGGGCACCTCGCGCAGCACCTCGGCCAGCGCCAGCGTGCCGGCCACCTTCGGCGCCAGCACGCGGTCCATGTCGGCGACGGTCTTGAACTGCATCAGGCCCACCGCCGGCACGCCCGCGCAGTGCAGCACGCCGTTGAGCTCGCCGAAGGTCTCGACCGCGGCGTCCACGGCGCGGCGCACGTCCTCGACGCTGGAGACGTCCCCGGCGACGGTGATCACGCCGGAGCCGGCCGCCTCCAGGCGGCGCAGTCCCTCCAGGCGCCGCAGGACCTCGCCGGCGGCGTTCCCGCCGGCCAGGATCGACGCCCACTCCTCGCGGGGCGGGACCGGCGTGCGGCCGAGCAGGACCAGCCGCGCCCGGTACCGTTCGGCCAGCCTCTCGGCCATCGCCAGCCCGATGCCGCCGAGACCGCCGGTCACCAGGTAGACGCCGCCCTCGCGGACCTGCGCCGCGGGCGGGGCCTGCTCGATGACGCCCGCGTCGAGCGTCTCGTAGTCGGGGATCCAGCGCCGGCCGCCGCGCAGCGCGACGACCTGGTCGGCGGGCTCGGCGCGCAGCTCGGCCAGCAGCGCCCCGGCCCCCGCTCCCGTCCCGGTCCCGGGACCGAGGTCGATCAGCCGGGTACGCGTCCTGGGGTACTCGACGGGGATGAGCCGGGTGGGGCCCACCAGGGTGCCGGCGGCGGCGTTCACACGGTCGCCCGGGTGCACGCGGTGGGCGCCGCCGGTGACGATGTCGAGGGTCCAGCCGTGCAGTCCCAGGTCGCCGCAGGCGCGGGCGAACGCGACCAGCGTGTGCAGGCCGCGCCGCAGGGACTCGTCCATGGGCTCGTCGCCCGCGGCGTTCCACAGGTGCACGATCCGCTCGGGCACCCAGTCGCGGCCGGTCAGCTCGCGCAGCACCGCGCCGGCGTCCTCGGGCGATCCCGGCCGTACCCGCATGCCGTCGGCGTCGCTGGAGAACGCCTCACCCGGCCGTACCAGCACCGCCTGGCGGCCGGTGGCCTCCAGGTGCGCCAGCAGCGGCGCGGCGAGCTCGTCGGCGAGGCCGGTGTCGGTGTAGACCAGCCAGCGGTCCGCCTCCTGCGGCAGCGGCGCCCGCGGGGTGGTCTCGCGCCAGAGCGGCGCGTGGATCCAGCGGGTGTCGGGCAGCCGGGGGTAGGCCTTGGCGATGCTCTTGGGATCGCTCTCGTCGAACGCGGGAGTGCCGCCGCCGCCCAGCGCGGACTCGTCGATCTCCAGCCAGTACTCCTGGTGCTCGAACGGGTAGGAGGGCAGCGGGACGCGGCCGGGCCTCCAGCCGTCGCCGTCGTCGTGCAGCGCGTCCCAGTCCACCGGCACGCCGGTCAGCCAGAGCTTGGCCACGGCCGTCGCCAGCGCGGCGCCCGCGTCCTGCGTGTCCCCGGCGGCGGGCAGCGTCGTCACGATGAGCGGCCAGCGCCCGCGCTCGCAGGCCTGGTGGCCGCGGGTCAGGGCGCCCAGCGACTGGCCGGGGCCGATCTCGGCGAGGGCCAGCTCGGGGATGCCGAGCACGTGGTCGAGGCCGGCGCCGAACTCGACGGTCTCGCACATGTGCCGCGCCCAGTACCCGGGGTCGGTGACGAGCTCGGCGGTGGCGAGCGCGCCGGTCACGTTGCTCAGGTACGGCAGGGACGGCGGGTTCAGGGTGACGTTGTCGGTGATCCACGCGGTCAGCTCGCCCGCGACGGGCGCGAGCATCCGCGAGTGGAAGGCGTGCGTGGTCTCCAGCCGCCGGTGGCCGATCCTGGCCTCCAGCAGCCGGGCCGCCGCCGCCTCGACGGCGGCCTCCGGCCCGGCGAGCACCACCTGGGCGCCCGCGCGGACGGCCACGTCCAGGTCGCGGGTGCCCTCCTCGCCGAGCACCGCGGTCAGGCGCCGCTCGTTGGCCGAGACGGCGAGCATCGCGCCCTCGGGCTGGGAGGTGATGAGCTTGGCCCGGTAGGCGACCAGCCGCAGCGCGTCGGGCAGCGACAGCACGCCCGCCAGGCAGGCCGCGACGTACTCGCCCAGGCTGTAGCCGATCATGACCTCGGGGCGCAGGCCCCACCGCATGAGGCGGCGCGCCAGCGCGTACTCGGCGACGAAGACGGCGGGCTGCACCAGGTGGGCCTCGGTCGCGGAGAGCGGGGCACCCCCGCCGCCGGCCCGGCCCAGCAGCCTGGCCAGGTCGCCCGCGTCGCCGGCGCCGTTCGAGGCGCTGTCGGCGGCGGGCGTGAACACGTCGGAGAGCTGCCCGGGCTCGGTGAGCCCGAGAACGGTCAGGCACTCGTCGACGTCCGCCCGGAAGCCCGGGTCCTCGGCGTAGAGCGCGGCCACCATGCCCGGGTACTGCTCGCCGACCCCGGCGAGCAGGAAGCCGACCTGGCGTCCCACGGTGGCGTCGTTGCGGCCCAGCGGTCCCGCCGGGTCGGCGAGCAGGGCGGCGGCCCGGCCGGTCGCGTCGGCCACGACGACCTTGCGGTGGTTGAACACCTTGCGCCCGGCCTGCAGCGTGTAGGCCACGTCCCCCAGGTCCTCGGAGGTGCCCTCCAGGTGCTCGGCGAGCCGCGCGCAGGAGCGCTCGGCGGCCGCCGCCGAGCGCGCCGACACGGGCAGGATCTGCCAGCGTCGCGAGCGGGCCGGGCGCTCGGCGGGCAGCGGGGCCTCGGTGACGATCGCGTGCGCGTTCGTGCCGCCCATGCCCAGGGAGCTGATGCCCGCGATGCGGGGCCGGTCACCGGTACGCGGCCACGGCGTCGGCTCGGCGGTGACGCGGAACGGGCTCGTCTCGAAGTCGATCTCCGGGTTGGGGGAGCGGTAGTGCAGCGTGCCCGGGATCAGCTCGTGGCGCAGCGACTGCACCACCTTGATCAGCCCGGTGACGCCGGAGGCCCGGTCGAGGTGACCGACGTTCGGCTTGATCGAGCCGAGCAGGCAGTACTGCTTGCGCTCGGTCGCCCCGAAGGCGCGGGTCAGCGCGGCCACCTCCATCGGGTCGCCGACCTCGGTGGCGGTGCCGTGCGCCTCGACGTAGGAGACGTCGGCGGGATCGACGCCCGCGCGGGCGAGGGCCGACGACACGCAGCGGCGCTGCCCGTCGATGCTGGGCGCCAGGTAGCTGAACTTCATCGCGCCGTCGTTGTTGATCGCCGAGGCGCGGATGACGGCGAACACGGTGTCGCGGTCGGCGACCGCGTCCGACAGGCGCTTGAGCGTGACCACGGCGGCGCCGTCGCCGAACATGCTGCCCCGGCCCTCGGCGTCGAAGGTGCGCACGTGCCCGTCGGGCGACTCCTGGCCGCCCTCCTCCCACAGGTAGCCGATCCGGTCGGGGATGCGCACCGACACGCCGCCGGCCAGGGCCATGTCGCACTCGCCCCGGCGCAGGCTCTCGCTCGCCAGGTGCACCGCGACCAGCGACGTGGAGCAGAACGTCTGCACCGACAGGCTGGGCCCGTTCAGGTCGAGCCGGAAGGAGACGTTGGTGGCCAGCGAGTCCTTGTCGTTGCCGATCATCAGGGCGGAGGTGTCGATGCCCATCTGGAACGCCATGAGCCGGGTCAGCAGGTAGCCGCTGATGTTCATCCCGGCGAACACGCCCACGCTGCCCCGGCCCTGGGGGGCCGCGTAGCCGGCGGTCTCCAGGGCCTCCCACACGCACTCCAGGAAGATGCGCTGCTGCGGGTCGGCGAGCGTGGCCTCGCGCGGGTTGTAGCCGAAGAACCCGGCGTCGAACCCGCGGATGTCCTCCAGGATCGGCCGCGACCTGACGTAGTTCGGCTTCTGGAACGTGTCCGGGTCGACGCCCGCGGCGATCAGCTCCTCGTCGGAGAAGCGCGTGAAC
Source organism: Streptosporangium sp. DT93 (assembly GCF_049844535.1). Taxonomy (NCBI): domain Bacteria; kingdom Bacillati; phylum Actinomycetota; class Actinomycetes; order Streptosporangiales; family Streptosporangiaceae; genus Streptosporangium; species Streptosporangium sp. DT93. Next base: position 103,177 of record NZ_JBNCLF010000021.1, on the reverse strand, counting down.
GACTCGACGCCGGTACTGATGTTGCGCCAGAACGTCCCGATGTCGGTCGCGCCGGGGAATCGACCGGCCATGCCGATGATCGCGATGTCGGTGTCGCCCGGTGGATGTCCGTGTTCCATCAACCTGCCTCAATTCACTGGAGTTGGCTTGCGGTGCTCACCGCGGCGCGCACGAGGCGCTCGGGACGTCAGCGTCGGTGCTCACATCGGGTGTTCACGTCGGTGCTCACGTCGGGTGCTCACGTCAGGGGGTCACGTCAGGGGTTCACATCAGCCCGCCGCGGCCCCAGCCGCGTGCGAGCCTGCGGGCGGCGAACGTGCCCGCCAGGAGGCCGATCACCAGCAGTACGGCCGCCGGGCGCAACGTGCCCGCCAGGTTCCCGGAGACCGCGGACTGCATCAGGTTCAGGGCCCAGTAACCGGGTGACGCGGGCGCGACCGCCTGCGCCCACGCGGGCATGAGGCTCAGCGGCACCAGCGCCCCGCCCAGCGAGCTGAGCGTGAGCGCGCCCACGTCGGTGATGACGCTGAGCTCGCCGTGGCTGCGCACGAGCGTGGCGAGCGCCGCCCCGATCGCCAGCAGCGCGAACGCCCAGATCAGGATCGCCCCGAACACCAGGAACGGGTTGGGCGGGACGGGCAGCCCGATGGCCAGGCAGCCGTACACGAGCAGGATCGACTGCTGGGTGACCATCACCCCGAACAGCGGGAGGGTCTTGCCGACGAGCAGCTCGGCCGCCGGGGCGCGGCTCACCCGCAGCCGGTCCCAGGTGCGCCAGGTGCGTTCGGACAGGATCGCGTTCCCCGCCAGGGAGATCGCGAAGACGGAGAACATGACCATCAGGCCGGTGGCCACCTGGGTGGCGCCGGCGTCCAGCGCCCTGACGTACAGGGGCCGCAGCACCAGCATGAGCACCATCGGCATGGCCACGTAGCTGATCATCTGGCCGGGGTCGCGCAGCCGGAGGATCAGGTTGTGCCGGGCCAGCGCGCCGATCCGGTTCACGGTGCCGAGTACGTCGATGCCGGGCCGCGGGGCGTCAAGGAGCATCGTGGACCGCCAGGGATCGGTAGAGGTCGTCCAGGGACGGGTTGCGCACGTCCACCGAGCTGATCGGGCGCTTGGTGCTGTGCAGGAGGTCGATGAGCGTCGCCGCCGGGTCCGGGGTGGAGATCTTGATCTCCTCCTCGCCCTCCAGCGTGACCCGCACCTCGCCCGGCAGGTCCCTGGCCAGTTCCTCGTAGGAGCCCCGGGCGATGACCCGGCCGCCGCGCGCCACCGCGATCGTGGCCTGCAACTCGGTGAGCTCGGGCAGGTAGTGGGTGGTGTAGACGACGGCGGCGCCCTCGCCGGCGCGCTGCTTGACGACGTCGAGCATCGCCTGCCGGGTCTCCAGGTCCGCGCCCGCGGTGGGCTCGTCGAGGAGCAGCAGTCCCGGCCGGTGCACGAGCGCGGTGGCGGCCTGGGCGCGGCGCTGCTGGCCGCCCGAGAGCTTGCCGGCCCGCCTGTGCATGAGCTCGGTGAGCCGCAGCACGACCGCCAGGTCCTCGATCTCCGAGCGCAGCGCCGCCCCGCGCAGCCCCGAGAGCCTGCCGTACAGTTCCAGATGCTCGCGTACGGTCGCCGACGGGTACAGGGCGATGTGCTGGGGGGCCACGCCGATCCGGCCGCGTACGGCGGCCGGCGGCTTGCCGTCGATGGTCACCTTGCCGCCGTCCGGGCGGACCAGGTTCGACACGATCTCGACGAAGGTCGTCTTGCCCGCGCCGTTGTGCCCCAGGAGGCCGACGATCTCTCCGGCCGCCACGCTCAGAGTGAATCCGTCGAGTGCCTGGATGTCGCCATAACGTTTGACGAGATCGGTTGCTACCAGCAACGTGTCACCTCCCCATAATTAATGGAATAAACAGGTGAGCGGGGAATGAATCCATGTTCGACTCACGTTAGCGATAAATACCGCCTCTCTCGCTGGCAGGTAGTTACCGTAAGAAACGGTCACCGCATCGGCGTATTGACGGGCCGGTTTTACCGCCTAACCTGACAGGCATGCAGGTTGGATCGTTGATCGTCGCCGGCTACGACTGTGAGATCTTCGAGGCGGGGCCCGGCAGGGTCGTCCGCCGTTCGCGTGACGGCCGCAGCCTCGAACGCGAGGCCGCGGTGATGCGGCACGTGCGGCGGCACGGCTTCCCCGCCCCGGAGATCTTCGACGCGGACGGGCCCGACATCCTCATGGAGCACGTGGACGGGCCGAGCCTCATCGAGGAGGCGGTCCGCGCCCCCAGCCGGGCGGCCGAGTACGGCGTGCTCCTGGCCGGCCTGCTGCGGAAGCTGTCGGCCGTGCGGTCGCCCGGCTGGCTGCAGGCCGCCGTCGGCCGTCCGGGGAACCGGCTGCTCCACCTGGACCTGCATCCGGGCAACGTGCTCCTCACCGCCGACGGCCCGAGGGTCATCGACTGGGCCAACGCCGCCCGGGGCACGCCCGCCGTGGACGTCGCGTGCACCTGGCTCATCCTGGCCACCGCCACCATCGTGGACCCGCCGCTGGCGGCAGAGCGGGCCGACCTGCTCGCCGCCTTCCTCGACGGCGTCGACCCGGCGGCGGCCCGTCCCCACCTGGGCGCGGCGGCGGAGCGGCGGCGCGCGGAACGCGACCTCCCGGCCGGGGAACTCGCCGAGATCGACCGTTTCCTGGCCCGCGAGGCCGCGGAGACGGCCCTGTAGCCCCCACAGGAGGTAAGAGATGGCCGAGCACGGCGACGTACGGGCGTCGGACGACGACCGGGAGACCGCCACCCGGCGGCTGCGGCTGGCCGTCGAGGAGGGCTGTCTCGACATGCCGGAGTTCGACGACCGGGTGGGCCGGGCGCTGTCCGCCACCACCCGCGGCGAACTGGCCGTGCTGCTCGCCGACCTGCCCGCCGAACGACGGCAGAGCCCGCCACCGGTCCGCCGGGACGTGTCCCGGTGGCTGAGGATCCTGTGGATCGTGTGGGGGGCGATCCTGGCGGTCAACGTCGTGGCCTGGGGCGTGGCCAGCGTGGTGGAGGCGTGCCCGCTGGAGTTCTGGCCCAAGGACATGCTCGGCCCCGCCGCGGTGCTGGCCGTGGTCACGGCGGTCCACACGGCCCGCAGACGCTCGCTCCCGCCGGAGGGCCGGCCATGACCTTACCCCCGACCGGGCCCGCGACCGGTCCTGCTACCGGGCCCGCGACTGGTCCTGTTACCGGGTCTGAGGGCGGGACCGCGGCAGGGCCCGCGACCGATTCTCCGGCCGGAGGAACCGGGGCCGTTCCTCCGGCCGGGGCCGCTACCGGGCGCCGGGGGGAGATGGACCTTCTGCGCGTCGTGGTGGTGGCCGGCCTGGTGCTCTTCCACACGGCGCTGGTGTTCGACGCCCGCGACGACTTCTACGTCAAGAACGCCGAGACCACCGGCCTCACCATGGTCATCAGCGTGCTGGGCGTGCTGTGGGCGATGCCGCTGCTGTTCTACCTCGCCGGCCTGGCCGCGCGCCACTCGCTGGGCCGCCGCGGCCCGGCCGGCTACGCCGCAGAGCGCCTGCGCAGGATCGCCGTGCCGCTGGTGTTCGCCACGGTGGCCATCGTCCCGGTGCCGCAGTGGCTGCGCCTGCGTGCCGACCCCACCCACCGGGAGTCGTACCTGGAGTTCCTGCCCAGGTTCTTCCGGATCGAGTTCGACCCCGCCCAGTTCCCGTTCGTCCTGCAGGGGGAGTACTTCGAGACGGGGCACCTGTGGTTCCTCGTCCTGTTGCTGACGTTCTCGCTGCTTCTGGCGCTCGCGGTGCGGTGGCTGCCGTCGCCGTCACCGGGACTCGGCGCGCGGATCGCCGGGCTCACCCGCGTGCGCGGCGCGGTGCTGCTGCCCGCCCTGCCGCTGGCCCTGATCAGCATGCTCCTCGGGCTGGAGGAGGAGTACGCCGGGTGGAGCCGGTGGGCGTACCTGCTCTTCTTCTGCTACGGGTTCGCTTTCGCCGCCGACGAGCGCTTCCGCCGGGCGGTGCGCCGCGACCTGCGCGTGGTCGCCGCGTGCGGGCTGGCGCTGTTCGCGGCCGGGGTGCCGGTGCTCCTGTCCGCCGGGGACGACGCCTTCACGACCTCGGCGCCGCTCGCCGTCCTCGGGCGTGCACTGTACGGCGCCGCCGGATGGTGCTGGATGCTGACGATCGTCGGCCTCCTGGACCGGGTCCCCTCCGGTGCCCGCGCCCCGGACGCTCACCCCGGCGCCGACCCGGCCGCCCGCGCTTCGGACGCTCATCCCGGTGCCGAACCGGAAGCCCGTTCCACCGAGGCCCGTCCCTCCGGCGTTCGCCCCGATGCCGATGCCGATGCCGATGCCGGTTCAGGTGTCCGTCCGGACGTTCCTCCGGCACCCCGTTCCCCGCGCGGGGGCGGCCTGCGCGGCTACCTGGCCGAGGCCGTACTGCCCCTGTACGTGCTGCACCAGCCCATCGTGGTCGCGGTCGCCTACCAGGTGGTGCGCTGGCAGGCGCCGATCGCGGTCAAGTACGTCGTCATCGCGACCTGCTCGTCCCTCCTGATGGTCCTGGCCTACGACCTCCTGGTGCGACGGGCCGGGCTCACCCGCTTCCTGTTCGGGATGCGGTCCCGGGAGCCCGGCACGGCGCATCGCACGCCGCCCGCGGGAACACTCCCCTCACGGGGCACGGAATGATTCACCGCCGTCACCGGCGGGCCGTGCGCTCCGTGGTGGAAATGAAATGACCGGCATCGCCATTGACGACCGATGACGAGCGTCAATTCCGGCCCGCAGTCATTAATGGCGGTGAATGGACGAATGCGACGTACCGCCTCCGTCGTTCGCCCGTCCTTTTCCGTGACGCCCGTGCCCGGGAGGCGAAGGGACGTGAGGACATAAGCCCGGGAAGAGGGGGTAGCTCCGGCGCGTGCCGCCTCACGAGATTTCCGACTCCTCTCACGAGACCTCCGGCTCCTCCCGCGGGAGTTCCGGCCCGCCCACCGGGACCCCGCTTCACGGGAGCTCGTCTCATCAGAGCCCGTCTCACGACGGTCCGTCTCGCGAGAGCCCGTCTCACGACGGTCCGTCTCGTGAGAGCCGGCCTCGTGAGAGTCCCGGCCCGCGAGCCCGGCGGCCGAGCCGTGCCGAGCTGGAGACCGCCGCCGACCGGACGATCGACGACGTGCTCGGCCCCCGGCTGGACGTGCTCTTCTGCGGCATCAACCCCGGCCTGTACTCCGCCGCCACCGGCCACCACTTCGCCCGTCCGGGCAACCGCTTCTGGCCCGCGCTGCATCGCTCCGGCTTCACGCCCCGCCTGCTCTCCCCGGCCGAACAGGACCTGCTCCCCTCGTACGGGCTGGGCATCACCAACGTGGTGCGGCGTGCCACGGCGCAGGCGGCGGAGCTGTCCGCCGAGGAGTTCCGCGAGGGCGGCGAGAGGCTGGCGGCGCTGGTCGCCGAGGTCGGGCCGCGGGTGCTGGCGGTGGCGGGCGTGACCGCCTACCGGCAGGCGTTCGGCGTGCCCAAGGCGGTGATCGGGCCGCAGCCGTCCCGGATCGGGGGCGCCGCGGTCTGGGTCCTGCCCAACCCGAGCGGCCTGAACGCGCACTGGACGCTGGACGGCATCGCGGGGGAGATGCGGCGCATCCGCGACGTCCTCTCCGGCGGACCGTGGCCCGGCCATTGCCCCGGCGCCCAACCGGAGGCACTCTGGTGACGGATGATCAAGACGTGAGTGATCGGAAGGGGCGAGGATGCCACAGGTGACGGTCAGTACGGTGATCGGCGCGTCCGCCGACGAGGCGTGGGCGCTGCTGAGGGACTTCGGGCGCATGGACGCCTGGTTCGAGGGCATGCCCCCGGCCGTCATCGAGGACGGTCTCGATCCGGCCCAGGTCGGCTGCGTACGCAGGATCGAGGTCGACGGCCAGGTGATGGCCCGCGAGCGGCTCGTCGCCCTGGACGACGCCGCCCGCAGGCAGGTGTACGCGATCGTGGAGTCCGTCTTCGGCCTGAGCGGCTACACCGGGACGATCACCGTCACCCCCGTCACCGACGGAGACCGGGCCTTCGTCGAGTGGACGGGGGTCTTCGAGGCCGACGCCGCCGACGCGGAGGCGACCGCCGCGATGATCCGCGACTCCATCTACCTGCCCGGTCTGGAGTCGCTCAGAAAGCTCCTGGAGGACTGAGACGGGCACGCCGGTGTTCCCGGTGCCCCCGCCTCCGGCGGACGAGGCCCACCACGGTCGCCACCAGCGCGATCGCCAGGAGGACCTTCAGCACCCCGAACCCGGTGAACACGACCCCGGCCACCAGCAGCAGGATCAGCGGCGGCGGGATCGGGGGCCCGCCCCGCCCCTTGCGGCGGCGGTACTCGGCGGCCGCGCGGTGATGCTTCCAGGCGTCGCCGTGGTGGCCGCCCCAGGGGTGCCGGCCCTCCCGTCGCCGGGAGCCGTGCCCGCCCGGCCCCCGGCCGTGTCCCCACGGTCCGGCGGCCCACGCCCACGGCCCCTCGGGATCCCATGGAGCCCCGGCCCCGCCGGTGCGCCCGGCGTCCTCCGCGCTCCCGATTCCGGAGGTGTGCGGGCCGGGTAGATCGGCGCCCACCAGGGCCAGATCACCGCTCGTCCGCGCGGACAGGGCCACTTCGAGCCGCTCGTCGAGCTCCTCGCGGGTCAGGCGGCCCTGGGCGTAGTTCTCGCGCAGGAACTCCATCGCCGCCTCACGCTCGGCGTCTCCGATGCGCAGTCCTTCTCGGGGCGTCATGGCGGGTCACTCCTCGCCGGTGTCGCCGTCGGCCAGGATCTGGTAGAGCTTGCGGCGCGTCTCGACCAGCGCCTGCTTCGCCTCCCGGATCTGGGCGTCACTGCCGGTCTGCAGGATCTGGAGCATGGCGAACCCCGACTGGCGGGTGATGTCCATCAGCTCCCAGGTGCTGTCGTCGACGTCGGGGGTCATCTCCTCCCACGGCGCGCGCACCTCCTCGGGGTGCTCGGCGACGTAGGCGCGCCCGGCGTCGGTGAGGCTGAAGGTCTTGCGTCCCTCGTTCTCCTCGGCCAGCACCAGGCCCTCGTCGGTGAGCTGCTGGAGCGCCGGGTAGACCGCGCCAGGACTGGGCTTCCAGCCGCCCTCGCTGCGCCGCTCGATCTCCTGGATGATCTGGTAGCCGTTGCAGGAGGCCTCGGTCAGCAGGGCGAGGATCGCCGCGCGGACGTCGCCGCGCTTCGCCTTGCGGCCGCGGCCGAACGGCGGGCCGCCCCCGCCGAACGGGCCCCGGCGCCCCCACCCGCCCCGGGGGAGGTCCCACGGGAACGCGCCGCCGGGGAAGGGGCCGCGGTGGCCGCGCCGCCGGTGCTCGCGCGGCCCGTCCTCGGCGTGCTCGTGCGAGTGGTGCGAGTGGTGGCGGTGCGCGTCGTGGCGCGACCCGCCCTCCCAGCCGGAGGCCGCCTGTCGCCAGGCCTCCTTGGCGGCGCGCTTCAGCTCGCGCTTGATCTCGTCGGGGCCGAGGCCCGCCCACGGGCCGCCCGATGCCGCTGATGTCATGTCTACCCCCATGTCGCGATCGTCTTTCGATCGTTCTCGATGCTTCAAAGATATATCGAGAACATTCTGAAGGCAACCCTATGTCCTGAAATGGGGTGAGAGGCGTCCGAACGAGGGGGAGGTGATGGATCGGCCGGAGTCGGCATGCCCGGCGTGCCGCTCGGTCCTTCACATGACGCGGCCGGCCGGAGGTGACATGCCCGGTGTACCGCTTGGTCCGTCACGTGACGCGGCCGGCCGGAGTCGGCATGCCCGGCCCGCCGCCCGATCCGCCACCGTGACGCGATCGGCCGGGCGCGACGGTGCTCGCGGAGTGTCCGGCCTCCGAAAGGCGGGCCAGACGGGGGCGGCGACCGGCGGCACCGGTGGCGCCGGTGGTGGGGTCAGGACCAGGCGATCTCCCCGGTCCGGTCGACGAAGCGCCCGGAGCGCGCGCCGGGCTTCTCGGTCGCCAGGCCGACGATCGCGTCCGTGCCCTCGGTGACGGTCTGGGGACCGCTGTTGCCGTTGAGGTCGGTCGCGGTGTAGCCGGGATCGACGGCGTTGACGCGGACGTCCGGCAGCGCCTTGGCGTACTGGGTGGTCAGCATCGTGAGCGCCGCCTTCGAGGCGGTGTAGAGCGGCGCGATCACCGAGGACTCGATCCGCGACGGGTCGTGGGTGATGGCGAGCGAGCCCAGCCCGCTGCCGACGTTGACGATCACCGGATCGGCCGACCGGCGCAGCAGCGGCAGGAAGGCGGTGGTCGTCCGCACCACGCCGACGAGGTTGACGTCGAGGACCCCGAGGGCGTCGGCGCCGGTCAGGGTGGCGGGATCGGCGTGAGGGCCGGCGATACCGGCGTTGTTGATCAGGACGTCGACCGAGCCCTCGTGATCGGCGACGTCGGCGGCAGCGGCGTCGACGGACGCGTCGTCGGTCACGTCGATGTGGACGAACCGCGCGCCGAGCTCGGCGGCGGCCCGCGCGCCCCGCTCGGGGTCGCGGGCCCCGACGAGCACGGTGTGGCCGAGCTCGACGAGACGGCGGGCGGTCTCGTAGCCGAGACCCTTGTTCGCTCCGGTGATGAAGGTGACTGTCATGCTCTCAGTCTCGCCCCACCTGCGGAAACGTGACAGGGAGGGCTCGACGGTAGGAACGCCGGTACCACCGTCGGCCTCGTCCGCGAGGACCGGGATGGCGCAGGATGGATGCCATGACCACGACACCGGGAGCCGGGCTGGGCGCGATGATCCGCACCTGGCGGGATCGGCTGCCCCCGTCGGCGGCGGCGCTGCCGGTGGGCCGGGCGCGCCGCGCGACCGGGCTGCGCCGGGAGGAGCTCGCCGAGCTCGCCGGCGTGTCGGTCGACTACGTCGTACGCCTGGAGCAGGGGCGGGCCACGACGCCCTCGGCGCAGGTGATCGCCTCTCTCGCCCGTGCCCTGCAGCTGACCGTCGCCGAACGGGACCACCTGTACCGGCTGGCCCGTCTGGTACCGCCGGCGGACGGCGCGATCTCCGACCACGTCTCACCCGGCGTCCACCGCGTGCTCACCCGCCTCGGGGACGTCGCGGTCGCCGTGTTCGCGGCGGACTGGCAGCTGATCTGGTGGAACCGCAGCTGGGCCGCGCTGCTGGGCGATCCCTCGTCGTCGCCGCCGAGGCTGCGCAACTTCGCCCGTGACAGGTTCCCGGTGGACGCGGGCCCCGTCCACCTCGCGCGCTGGCCCGTGAGCGAGCTGGACAGCGAGGCCACCGACGTCGCCGTCGTGTCCGACCTGCGCCGCGCCACCGGCCGGTTCCCCCGGGACGCGCGTCTGGCGCGGCTGATCCGCGAGCTGAGCGCGGGCAACCGGCGGTTCGCCGAACTGTGGGCGAACGGCACGGTGGCCGCCCACCGCGAGGACCACAAGACGATCGAGCACCCCTCGGTGGGACCGATCGCGGTGGACTGCGACGTGCTGGGCGACGGCGACTCCGAGTGCAAGATCGTGGTCATGACCACCGTGCCCGGCAGCGCGGACGAGTCCAAGCTGCGGCTCGCCGGGATCACCGGGATCACCGGGGCCACCGGGGCCACCGGCACGCCGGTCACCGCGAACGGCCCGCCCACCCGCCGGTAGGCGGGTCCCGCTCCGCCCGGCGGCGCTCGGTCCCGCCCCACCCCCGCTCCAGCCCCGCCCCAGCCCCTGCCTTGCCGCGCCCCTTCCGCCCCGCCCCTGCCTCGCTCCCGCCTCTCGTGCCCGCCCCTGACGCCTCGCGTACGGCCGGGTGAGAACGATCGACGGCGCACCCCCGCATGCGTAGGATGCAACCATCAAAAGACGATAGGTGGTGTTGCATGCGGCGTAACGAGGTCGTGCTCGTGGGGTTCACGGCGGCCACCAACCTGGCCGACGGAGTGGCGAAGATCACGCTCCCCCTGCTGGCCGTCGGCCTGACCGCCTCGCCGGGCCTGGTCGCCGGGGTCGGCTTCACCCTGACGCTCCCGTGGCTCCTGGCCTCGCTCCACGTCGGGGTGCTCGTCGACCGGGGGGACCGCAGGAGACTGGCCGCGTGGGCCAACCTGGTCAGGCTCGGCGCCGCACTGGTCCTGCTGGCGGCCTACGGCGCGGACGTGCTGTCGCTGCCCCTGATCTACCTCGCGGGCCTGACCATCGGGATCGCCGAGGTGGTGGCCAACTCCTCGGTCGGCGCGATGATCCCCGCCGCCGTGCCACGCGACCGGCTGGGGCGCGTCAACGCGTGGATCGCCGGGAGCGAGACCGTCGCCAACGAGTTCGCCGGCCCGGCCGTCGGAGGTCTGCTCGTCGGGGTGGGAACGGCCCTGGCGCTGGGTTCGTCGGCCGTGGCCTTCGCCTTCGGAGCGGTGCTGCTGGCCCTGCTGGCCGGACGCTTCCGCGCGTCCGTCCCCCCGGACGTCACGGACACCGGGAGCCGGGACGTCCCGGGGACCGGCGGCGGGAACGCCCTGGCCGCCGTGGGTGCCACGGGTGCCGGGGACGCCGGGGACGCCGGGGACACGGGCGGTGGGGCGCCCGCGCGTGAGCCGGGACGGGTCCGGGCGGAGATGGCCGAGGGGCTGGTCTTCCTCTGGAGCCACCGCCTGCTCCGCACGATGACGCTGACCATCGCCGTGCTGTCGGCCTGCTGGAGCGCCTGGCTGGCGCTGCTGCCCTCGTACGCGACGCAGGTGCTCCGGCTCGACGCGTCCGGGTACGGGCTGCTGATCAGTTCGATCGGCCTGGGCGGCCTGCTCGGCGCGGTGGCCGTGGGCCTGGTCAACCGCCTGCTGGGAATCCGCTGGGCGCTCTTCACCGACATCGTCTTCACCGTCGTCATGATGATCGTCCCGGCGGTGTTCCCCGCCGCGTGGGCGGTCGGCGCGGCCGCGTTCCTCGGAGGCCTGGGCGGGACGCTCTGGACGGTGAACAGCCGTACCCTGGGCCAGACGGTCGTCCCGGACCGGCTGCTGGGACGCTACGGCGCCGCGAGCCGCCTGCTGAGCTGGGGAACGCTGCCCGTGGGCGCCGCGCTGGCCGGGGTGATCGCCGAGTTGACCAGCCTGACCTGGGCTTTCGGTGTCTTCGCGGCCCTTGCCGTGCTGCCGCTCGTCCCGTTCCTGCGCGTCGTCACCGACGGTGAGATCGCCGATGCCCAGCGTATAAGTGAGGCAGATCACGGAATTCTTGCCGGATTCCGGAACAAGCACTGAGATGGGCACGTTACAAAGGACGTAGACGGGATCCGTTCCGTGCCGGAAGGGCTGGGGGGTGCTTTCGGTGCGGAACGGTCCCGTCTGTTGTTTTCCCAGGTGAGACCCGTGTCGGCCCGGGTCCTGCCCGCCGGTGACCTCCTCCCGGCCCTTGAGAACCCCACCTTCACGATCCCGCTTTGATGATCTCTTCCGGGGTCCCGCGCGCCCGCGTCCCACCCCGGGCTCCGACGGCCCTTCCCCGCCTTTTCGTGGCCTTTTCGCGGCCGGAACGGCGTTCCCGCCGAGGTTTCCGGCACCAACGGCGCGTTCCATCCGTTCTCCGTTCGTAGGAAGATGCCAGGGCAGGCACATCTCGTGAAGGGACGGGGAGATCGAAGCGGACGATCGTCGCCCTCGGGCGGCAGGGGAATCGGACGGAAACGATCGGCACCCGCGTGTCCGGGCGGTCCCGCCCGCGCGACACGCCGGGGACGCTGCACACCACGGTCCTCCACCGGGGGGAGAACCCGACGTACGGTCACTCGGGATGATCACCATGGTGGTGTCCGGGCGATGATGGGGCACACGCACGCCCTGACGGGGGCGATCGTCTGGCTGGGCGTGGCGCCCGCGCTGGCCGCGTTCCCGCTGCTGACCGAGACCTCCCGGTTCATCGAGACCGGGGTCATGGTCAACGCGCTCGATCCGGCCGAGCTGGTCGCCGGGACCATCATCTGCGCCGGTGCCGCGATGCTGCCCGACCTCGACCATCCGAGCGCGACGATCGCGCAGACGTTCGGGCCGGTCACCTGGGCGCTGAGCAAGGCGGTGTCCTGGCTGGCCGGGGGGCACCGCAACATCACCCACTCGCTGGCGTTCGCGGTCGCCGCGGGCTTCGGCACGCACTACCTGGCCAACACCTACCCGCTCGGCCGCGACATCATGGTGATCCTGCTCATCGGCCTGTCGCTGCGGGCCGTGGGGATCGCCATCCCGGGCAAGAAGTTCGCCTCGGCGATGCTCAACATCGGCATGACGGGCGGGTTGTTCATCGTCTTCCGCAGCGACAACGTGGGATACGCCTGGCTGGGGCTGGCGGTGGCGATCGGGTGCCTGACCCATGTCGCGGGCGACTGCTGCACGGAGCGGGGCTGCCCGGTGCTCTGGCCGATCCGCAGGAAATGGCTGCTGCCCTGGAAGATCGGGATCAAGACGGGCCGCGCCTTCGAGCAGAAGTTCCTCGGCCCGGCGCTCTCGGTCGTCGTCCTCGGGTTGCTGTACCTCCGCCTCGCCCCGCTCTGACCGTACCGGGTAGTAACTTGATGTCGAGATACTTCGGGGATATCTTGATATCGAGACATCCGCTGCGACCAGTCGGTGACCAGGAAGTTAGGCGTACCTAACCGTTATGGGCACTCAGGCGGTGCGGCAGGATTCAATTGCGCCTTATGTGCCGGCGCGCCAGACATCAGGGTGATGAGGAGGCGAACGGTGTCCGCGAACAGCTTCGGCAGCCGTGACACGCTCCGCGTCGGTGACGCGGGATACGAGATCTACCGGCTGGACGCCGTGGAGGGGTCGGGCCGTCTCCCGTACAGTCTGAAGATCCTTCTGGAGAATCTGCTCCGCACGGAGGACGGTGCGAACATCACCGCGGACCACATCCGGGCGATCGCCGGATGGGACCCGGCCGCCGCGCCGAACGTGGAGATCCAGTTCACGCCGGCCCGCGTGATCATGCAGGACTTCACCGGCGTCCCGTGCGTCGTCGACCTGGCGACCATGCGCGAGGCCGTCCGCGACCTCGGCGGCGACCCCGCCAGGATCAACCCGCTCGCCCCGGCCGAGATGGTCATCGACCACTCGGTCATCGTCGACTTCTTCGGCGGCGCCGACTCCTTCCGCCGCAACGTCGAGCGGGAGTACGAGCGCAACCGCGAGCGCTACCAGTTCCTGCGCTGGGGCCAGACGGCCTTCGACGAGTTCAAGGTCGTCCCCCCGGGCACCGGCATCGTGCACCAGGTCAACATCGAGCACCTGGCCCGCGTGGTCATGACGCGCGACGTCGAGCGGGACGGCGAGACCGTCCTGACCGCCTACCCCGACACCTGCGTGGGCACCGACTCCCACACCACCATGGAGAACGGCATCGGCGTCCTGGGCTGGGGCGTCGGCGGCATCGAGGCCGAGGCCGCGATGCTCGGCCAGCCGATCTCCATGCTGATCCCGCGCGTGGTCGGCTTCAAGCTGACCGGCAAGCTTCCGGCCGGCGCCACCGCGACCGACCTGGTGCTCACGATCACCGAGATGCTGCGCAAGCACGGCGTCGTCGGCAAGTTCGTGGAGTTCTACGGCGAGGGCGTCTCCAGCGTGCCGCTGGCCAACCGCGCCACGATCGGCAACATGAGCCCCGAGTTCGGCTCGACCTGCGCGATCTTCCCGATCGACGGCCAGACGACCGACTACCTCACGCTGACCGGCCGCCCCGCCGAGCAGGTCGCGCTCGTCGAGGCCTACGCCAAGGCCCAGGGCATGTGGCTGGACCCCTCGGCCGAGGAGCCGGTCTTCTCCGAGTACATCGAGCTGGACCTGGCCACGGTCGTCCCCTCGATCGCCGGCCCCAAGCGCCCCCAGGACCGCATCGCGCTCGCCGACGCCAAGCGCGCCTGGCGCGCGGCCGTCAAGGACTACGTCTCCAGCGTGCAGGGCCCGCTGGACGAGGCCTCCGGCGAGTCGTTCCCCGCCTCCGACCCGCCGGCCGTCTCCCGCCAGACCAACGGGGACAAGCCCAACGCGGCCGACCTCGACGGCGACCGGCCGCACAAGGTCGTGCCGGTGACGCTGGCCGACGGCACCACCTTCGAGATCGACCACGGCGTGGTGACCATCGCCGCGATCACGAGCTGCACCAACACCTCCAACCCGTACGTCATGATGGGCGCCGCGCTCCTGGCCAGGAACGCGGTCGAGAAGGGCCTGACCCGCAAGCCGTGGGTCAAGACCTCCCTGGCCCCGGGCTCGCAGGTCGTCACCGGCTACTTCGACCGCTCGGGCCTGCAGCCGTACCTGGACAAGATCGGTTTCAACCTGGTCGGCTACGGCTGCACCACCTGCATCGGCAACTCCGGCCCGCTGCAGGAGGAGATCTCCGCCGCCATCCAGGAGAACGACCTCGCGGTCACCGCGGTGCTGTCGGGCAACCGCAACTTCGAGGGCCGGATCAACCCCGACGTCAAGATGAACTACCTGGCCTCGCCGCCGCTGGTCGTCGCCTACGCCCTCGCGGGCACCATGGACATCGACCTGAACAACGAGCCGCTGGGCACCGGCTCGGACGGCGAGCCGGTGTTCCTGGCCGACATCTGGCCGGCCCCCGAGGAGATCGCGCAGGTCGTGGCCTCCTCGATCGACCAGGAGATGTTCCTGCACGACTACGCCGACGTGTTCAAGGGCGACGAGACCTGGCGCTCGCTGCCGATCCCGACCGGCAACACCTTCGAGTGGGACCCGGACTCGACCTACGTCCGCAAGGCCCCCTACTTCGACGGCATGCCGCCGGAGCCGGAGCCGGTGACCGACATCTCCGGGGCCCGGGTCCTCGCCAAGCTGGGCGACTCGGTCACCACCGACCACATCTCCCCGGCGGGCGCCATCAAGGTCGGCACCCCGGCCGCCGACTACCTCAAGGAGAACGGCGTCGAGGTCAAGGACTTCAACTCCTACGGCTCGCGCCGGGGCAACCACGAGGTCATGATCCGCGGCACCTTCGCCAACATCCGGCTGAGGAACCTGCTGCTCGACGGCGTGGAGGGCGGCTACACCCGCGACTTCACCGCCGAGGGCGGGCCGCAGTCCTTCATCTACGAGGCCTCGGCCAACTACCAGGCCGCCGGGATCCCGCTGGTCGTCCTGGCGGGCAAGGAGTACGGTTCCGGCTCCTCGCGCGACTGGGCCGCCAAGGGCACCGCACTGCTCGGCGTCCGGGCCGTCATCGCCGAGTCCTACGAGCGCATCCACCGCTCCAACCTGATCGGCATGGGCGTGCTGCCGCTGCAGTACCCCGAGGGGGAGACCGCGGCGTCGCTGGGCCTGACCGGTGAGGAGACCTTCGACATCACCGGCGTCGTGGCCCTCAACGAGGGCGGCGTCCCGTCCACCGTGACGGTGAAGGCGGGCGAGAAGGAGTTCCAGGCCGTCGTGCGCATCGACACCCCCGGGGAGGCCGACTACTACCGGCACGGGGGCATCATGCAGTACGTGCTGCGCTCGCTGCTCGCCAAGGGCTGAGCGGGGCGGCGGGGCCGGACGGCCCCGCCCGCTCCCGGGCGAGCGGCCCCTGACGAGAGCCGCCCGGTGGGACACCGTCCCGCCGGGCGGCTTCTCGCCGTCCGGGGGCCGGCGCCCCGGGCGACCTCGTGCCGTCCCGGGCCGGGGTTCCAGGCGACCTGGTGCCGTCCGGGGCCGCACGGCACGGGAGCCGTCACCCCCTGGGGCCGTAGAGGTTGCCGAGGATGTGCCCGGCGACGAGGACCACGACCCACACCATGGCACGCCTGCTCGGGAGAGGGCCGTCGCGCAGCAGGGAGACGCCCAGCGGGACGAGCGCGACGCACAGGCCGCCCACGGCGACGAAGGACTGCGGCTCGGTGCCCTTGAGCGTCCCCAGCGCCAGCGCCGACATCAGGCCGAGCGCGATCGAACGCCCCGGTCCCAGGGCGCCGGAGCGGTAGGCGCCGACGGCCAGCACGACCCAGCCGAGGAAGGCCGGCCCGGACAGGGCCCGGAACGGGTGCCAGCGCGTGTCCCGCCAGGCCAGGTAGTAGTCGTCGATCGCGCCGAGCATGACCGGCAGTCCGAGGCTGTCGGTCATGTGGAAGGCCAGGTGGTCGGTGCCGAACTGGAAGGTCCGGGTGAACAGGCCCAGGATCACCAGGCAGCCGCCCCACATCCCCCACAGCGGGCTGGTGGCGGCGATCCGCTGCGCCAGCGTCACGATC
Source organism: Streptosporangium sp. DT93 (assembly GCF_049844535.1). NCBI lineage: Bacteria > Bacillati > Actinomycetota > Actinomycetes > Streptosporangiales > Streptosporangiaceae > Streptosporangium > Streptosporangium sp. DT93. Next base: position 86,954 of record NZ_JBNCLF010000021.1, on the reverse strand, counting down.
GCCGGGAACAGCAGGATGAACCCGCAGGCGAAGCAGACGTAGGCGGCGGTGACGAGTTCGGGATGACGGGCGTAGGCGGCGAGCTGCTGAGGGACGAAGTAGTGGAACGGGGAGCGCAGGACGGTCCCGGTCATGATCAGGAGGGGGCCGCCGATGAGCCCGGCGGCGCTCACCCACCGTCCCGGGAACGGAGGCCGCCGCTCCCGGCCGGCCGCGGCGTTGGCGGCCCGCCGGTCGGCGCCGGCCCGCCGCCATCGGGTGATCCGCCCGCGAAGCCCAGTGCTCATGTCGTTCCGCCCGTCTCATCGATTTCCGGCGCTTTTCCGGCGCGTCCCGGCTCGGTCCGCCGGGTGCCTCGTCATCGTGACGGGCGGTGTGGCGGGGGCGCGTCCGGCTCCGGTCGGATTCTGCGGTGACGCGCGAGCCGCGGGTACGACCCAGGGCAGAGGCCGATGTCCGACCCTGGGCAGACGCGGGACGCCCCTTCGGGGCGATAGCTTTCCGGCATGAACCGGACATGGAGGCGGCTCGCCGGCAGGCACGTCGCCGACGTGGCGACGGCGGCCGTCGTGGCGCTGCTCGTCGGGTACGCCATCGTCGACCCGCCGGGCCCGTCGCCGTCGTGGCCCGCCTGGTCGGCGTGGCCGGTGGCGGCCGTGCTGGGCCTCCCGGTCGCGCTGCGGCGGCACCGGCCACGCGTCATGCTCGCGTGGGCGTGCGCCGCGGGCGTGCTGTTCACCGTGACCGGTGCCGTCGCGGCGGGCGCGATCTGGCTGTCGTTCACACCGGCCGTGCTCGTGCTGTACGTGGTGGCCACGACCGCCTCGGCCGTGTGGTCGGCGGCGGGCCTGGCGGCGTGCGCGCTCGTCGCGACGTCCGCGATCCTGGTCTTCTACGACCGGGTCCTCCCCGGCCTGGCGCCCGCGGTCACACCCAGCGAGATGCCGCCGTACTGGCCGATCGAGATCGGCGTGACCGGTGTGCTGCTGGCCGTCGCGTGGGCCGCCGGGACGGTCGTGCGCTGGAAGCGGGACACGACCGCCCGCCTCGTCCACCACCTCGCCGAGGCCGCGGTGACCGACGAGCGCAGGCGCATCGCCCGGGAACTGCACGACGTCATCGGCCACAGCATGAGCCTGATCGCCGTCAAGGCCACCGTGGCCAACCACGTCGCCGACGACCGCCCGGAGGAGGTGCGCGCCGCGCTGGCCGTCATCGAGCGGACCAGCCGGAGCACGCTCGCCGAGATCCACCGGGTGCTGGGCCTGCTGCGCTCCGAGGGCGACCCGCGGGAGGCCCCCGCGCCCGTTCCCGGCATGGCGGACCTGCCCGAGCTGGCCGCGCACGCCCGCTCGGCCGGGGTCGAGGTGGAGCTGTCCGTCCGCGAGGAGGGCGCGCCACCCGCCGGGGTCGCGCTGTCGGTGTACCGGATCGTGCAGCAGGCCCTGACCAACGTCGTCACCCACGCCGGGCCCACCCGTTGCGCGGTCACCGTGGAGATCGACGGGCGGGCGGCCGTGATCGAGGTCGTCGACGACGGTTCCCGCCACGGCGTGCCGCCACGCGCGGACCACGGCCGGTCCGGAGGACACGGTCTGATCGGCATGCGCGAACGGGCCAGGATGTACGGGGGCACGTTCGGCGCGGGCCCCCGGCCCGAAGGAGGTTTCCGCGTGGCGGCCCGACTGCCCTACGACCCGAACGGCACCCCGGAATGACCACCGGCGCCACCCCTCGGGATCCCTCCCCGCGTGATCCGCTCCCGCGCGAGCCGGAGCCCGTCCGGGTCCTGCTCGCAGAGGACGAGGTCCTGTTGCGCGACAGCCTCAAGGTCCTCATCGACACCGCGCCGGGAATGGTCACCGTGGGGGAGGCGGGCACCGGCTCCGAGGCCGTGTTCCTGGCCCGCCTGCGACGGCCCCACGTCGTCCTGATGGACGTGCGGATGCCGGACATGGACGGCATCGAGGCGACCAGGCGCATCTGCGCCGACCCGGCCGCCGCCGGCGCCCGGGTGCTGATCCTCACCACGTTCGACCAGGACGAGTACGTGTACGCCTCGCTCAGGGCCGGTGCGAGCGGGTTCCTCGTCAAGAGCGCGACCGCGACCGAGCTGCTGGCCGCCGTCCGGGTCGTCGCCTCGGGTGAGGCGCTGCTCTCGCCCACCGTCACCCGGCGGCTCATCGCCGACGTCCTCCGACAGCCCCGGCCCGCCCCGGCCCGGGGGATCCTCGGCGACATCACCCAGCGCGAGCAGGACGTTCTCACCCTCGTCGGCACGGGGATGTCCAACTCCGAGATCGCGGATCACCTTCACCTGACCGTCGGCACGGTCAAGACCCACATCGGCCGCCTGCTGGCCAAACTGCGCGCCCGCGACCGGGCCCAGCTCGTCATCGCGGCCTACGAGAGCGGGCTTGTTTCGATCCCACCCCCGTGAGCTAGCTCCGCGGGGACCGCGGAGCGCAGTGCGGCGGTGACGGTGGCGACGGCGGGGTGCGCGTCGGCCCCGGCGCGGTGGGCTGTCATGGTCCGCCTGCGGATCGGCGTCCGGGTCAGCACCACGCCGGACGGCGGGTTCACCGCGCCGAGCCGCGGGACCAGCGCGACTCCCTGCCCGGCGGCGACCAGGGCCAGCACGGTGGCGAACTCCTCGACGTGGTGCCGGACGCGGGGGAGGAAGCCGGCGGCCTGGCAGGCCCGGACGGTCATCGCGTGGCAGGCCGTGCCCGGGATCGCCGTGATCCAGGGCAGGTCCGCGCAGCCGGCGATCGTCCGGCCGCCGGGGGTCCCCGACGGAGCGGCCGAGGCGAGATAGACCGGCTCCTCGAACAGGGGCCGGGTGGCCAGGCCCGGCTCGGCCGCCCGGGGGACGAAGTCGTAGTCGTGGATCAGCGCGAGATCCAGGTCGCCGGCCCGCAGCGCGTCGGCGACGCCGGCCGGATCGATCTCCGAGATCATCGGCTCCAGACCGGGGTGCTCGCGGGCGAGGGCGATCAGGGCTGCCGGGAGGATCGCCCGGGCCGCGGTCGGGAAGGTGCCGACGCGCACCGGGCCGGCCAGGCCGTGGCGGGCGTCGACCAGTTCGCCCGCGGCCTGTTCCAGGCGGTGCAGGATCACCTCGGCGTGACGGGCCAGGTTCCGCCCGGCGGGGGTCAGGCACACCCGTCGTCCCGTCCGCTCCAGCAGCGGCACGCCCGCCTCGCGTTCCAGGACGGCCAGTTGCTGGGAGACCGCCGAGGGGCTGAAGGAGAGCGCCTGGGCGACGGCGGCGATGGTGCCGCGCAGGGCGAGCTCGCGCAGCAGGCGCAGGCGGCGGACATCGAGCATCGGCTCAGCTTACGCTGGAACCGACAAACGTGAACTGGACCCGCACAGCGCGGCCGGGACACCCTGGTGGCCATGACCTCGAACACCGCCTTCCGCGGGATCCACGTGCCGCTGATCACGCCGTTGGACACCGGCGGCCGGATCGCGACGGACGCCCTGGAACGACTCGCCCGCGACGTCCTGGACGAGGGGGCCGCCGGGATCGTCGCGCTGGGGACGACCGCCGAGACCGCCACCCTCGACGAGACCGAGCGGCACGCGGTCGTCGACGTGTGCGCCCGCGTCTGCCGCGAGCGCGGGGCGACCCTGATCGTCGGCGCGGGCGGCAACGACACCCGCAGGAGCGCGGCCGACCTCGCGCGGCTCGCGGCGTGGCCGGCCGTGACGGCCGCGCTGGTCCCGGTGCCGTACTTCACCCGGCCGGCGCAGCCCGGCGTGCTGGCGCACTTCACCCACCTGGCGGCCGCCTGCCCCGTGCCGCTGATCGTCTACCACGTCCCGCTCCGCACCGGGCAGGACCTCGACGCGGACTGCCTGCGCGCCCTGGGCCGGCTGCCCGGGGTCGCCGGGATCAAGTACGCGGTCGGCGGCATCGACCCGCACGCGGTGGAACTGCTCGCCGACCCTCCGCCGGACTTCGCCGTCCTGGCCGGTGACGACACGTTCGTGTCACCGCTCCTCGCGCTCGGCGCCACCGGCGGCATCGTGGCCTCCGCCCACCTGGCCACCGGGCGGTACGCCGAGCTGGCCGGCGCCTGGGCCGGCGGGGACCTCCCGCGGGCCCGGGAGCTCGGGCACCGGCTGTCCGCCCTGTCGGCCGCCGCGTTCGCCGGACCCAACCCCACCGTGATCAAGGGTGTCCTGCACGCCCAGGGCCGCATCCCCACACCGGACGTGCGGCTGCCGCTGCTCCCCGCCGGTCGGGAGGCGATCGACCTGACGCTCCGGCGGCTCGCCGGTCTCCGGCCCCTTGCCCACGGTCGTTAAGCTGGCGTTTCTGGATTGTTACCGGCCACAACAAACTTTACCTCTGGAGGGTCTGGCGCTCTGGCCAACGGCGGAATACGTTGCCGCAAACAACATTCAACGGAACGGTGAGCCGAGATCCGGCGGACCCGTACCCGCGAATTCGGCATGCCGCACCTCCGTACCCCCCACTTTCGAAGAAAGGACCCGTGCACCATGCGCAAGGGGATCCTCAGCATGACCACCGCCGCCGCGGTGATGACCCTCGGTCTCGCCGCCTGCGGGAGCGAAGAGCCCACCACCGCCGCCCCGAGCAGCGCTCCCTCCGCGGAGAGCTCGGCCGCCGCCGCCGGCAAGGTCGGTGTCATCCTCCCCGACAGCAAGTCCTCCGCCCGCTGGGAGACCGCTGACCGCAAGTACCTGGAGGAGGCGTTCAAGACCGCGGGTGTCGCCTACGACATCCAGAACGCCCAGGGCGACAAGACGCAGTTCCAGACCATCGCCGACCAGATGATCACCAACGGCGCCACGGTCCTGATGATCGTCAACCTGGACAGCGGTACCGGCAAGGCCGTCCTCGACAAGGCCAAGGCCCAGGGCGTGGCGACCATCGACTACGACCGCCTCACCCTGAACGGCGGCGCCTCCTACTACGTCAGCTTCGACAACACCAAGGTCGGCACCCTGCAGGGTGAGGGCCTGGTGAAGTGCCTGACCGACAAGAAGGCCGAGAAGCCGATCGTCGCCGAGCTCAACGGCTCGCCGACCGACAACAACGCCACGCTGTTCAAGAACGGCTACGACGGCGTGCTCAAGGCCAAGTACGACGCGGGCGACTACGTCAAGGGCCCGGACCAGTCGGTCCCGGACTGGGACAACGCCCAGGCCGGCACCATCTTCGAGCAGATGCTCACCGAGCAGCCGAAGATCGCCGGAGTCCTGGCCGCCAACGACGGTCTCGGCAACGCCGCCATCACCGTGCTCAAGAAGAACAACCTGAACGGCAAGGTCCCGGTCACCGGCCAGGACGCCACCGTGCAGGGCCTGCAGAACATCCTCGCCGGCGACCAGTGCATGACGGTCTACAAGGCGATCAAGAAGGAGGCCGACGCGGCCGCCGAGCTCGCCATCGGCCTGGCCAAGGGCGAGAAGCCCGCTGCCTCCGGCACGGTCAAGGACACCGAGAGCAACGCCGACGTGCCCGCCGTCCTGCTCGACCCCCAGCCGATCTTCTTCGACAGCGTCAAGGACGTCGTCGCCGACGGCTTCGTGACCAAGGAGGAGCTGTGCACCGGTGACTTCGCCAAGAAGTGCACCGAGGCCGGAATCGAGTAACACGCGGGAGGGCGCGGCCGGCCACGGCGGCCGGCCGCGCCCCCACGCCCGATCGTGTGGCGCATCCGCACTGTGACACCGGGGTACGCGGCAGATGAGCGTCTCCCGTACGGCAGGGCAGGACACCGCCTGCAGGCGCCCCAACCGCGCGAGCCCCACCGCGCGAAATGAACACAGGGAGCACAACCCCATGACCCCCGCACTGGAACTTCGCGGGATCGACAAGAGTTTCGGTCCCGTACAGGTCCTGCACGACGTCTCCCTCTCCGCCTATCCCGGAGAGGTGACCGCGCTGGTCGGCGACAACGGCGCGGGCAAGTCCACCCTCGTCAAGTGCGTCGGCGGCATCCACTCCATCGACTCCGGCGAGTACTTCTTCGACGGCAAGCCCGTCCAGATCGGCAGCCCGCGCGACGCGGCCGACCTGGGCATCGAGATCGTCTACCAGGACCTCGCGCTCTGCGACAACCTCGACATCGTCCAGAACATGTTCCTCGGCCGCGAGCACAAGCGCGGCATCGTCCTGGACGAGGACACCATGGAGGAGATGGCGGCCAGGACCCTGGAGAGCCTCTCGGTCAGGACCGTCAAGTCCATCCGGCAGCTCGTCGCCAGCCTGTCCGGCGGCCAGCGCCAGACCGTGGCCATCGCCAAGGCCGTCCTGTGGAACAGCAAGGTCGTCATCCTCGACGAGCCGACCGCGGCGCTGGGCGTCGCCCAGACGGCGCAGGTGCTGGAACTGGTCCGCCGCCTCGCCGACCAGGGCCTGGCCGTCGTGCTGATCTCGCACAACATGAACGACGTGTTCGCCGTCTCGGACCGCATCGCCACCCTCTACCTCGGCCGGATGGCGGCCCAGGTCAAGACCTCGGACGTCACCCACGCGCAGGTCGTCGAACTCATCACCTCCGGCCGCAGCGGGGACCTCGGCCTCACCAACGGAGTCACCGTATGACCGCCACGATCACCCCGAAGACCGTGCAGGAGAACCCCTCCATCACGGCGAACGCCCGCGGCTACGTCGAGCGGGTCCGCGGCGGGGACATGGGCGCGTTGCCGGCGGTGTTCGGCCTCGTGGTGCTCTGCACGGTCTTCGCGATCCTGCGCCCCGCCTTCCTGTCCTCGGGCAACTTCGCCAACCTGCTCACCCAGGGCGCCGCGGTCACCGTGATCGCCATGGGCCTGGTCTTCGTCCTGCTCCTCGGCGAGATCGACCTGTCGGCGGGCTTCGCCAGCGGCGTCTGCGCCGCGATCCTCGCGATCATGCTCAGCAGCCAGGGCCTGCCCTGGTACGTCGCGGTCGGCGCGGCCGTCCTCGCCGGCGTGGTGATCGGCACCACGATCGGGTCCGTCGTCGCGAAACTCGGCATCCCGTCCTTCGTGGTGACGCTCGCGGCCTTCCTGGCCTTCCAGGGACTCGTGCTGCTGCTCGTCAAGGGCGGCACCATCATCGCCATCCGCGACGAGACGATCCTGTCGATCTCCAACAAGAACCTGCCCCCGACGCTGGGCTGGATCCTGCTGGCCGTCGGCGTCGCCGCCTACGCCGGCCTGCAGCTGACCCGCTCCCGCAAGCGCGCCTCCCGGGGCCTGGCCTCCGACCCGATCTCGCTGATCGCGGTCAGGGTGGGCGCCCTCGCGCTGCTCGGCGGGCTCGCCGTGTACTTCCTCAACATCGAGCGGAGCCGCAACGCCGCGCTGGTCTCCCTGGCCGGCGTGCCGCTCGTGGTGCCCATCATCGTGGTGCTGCTGCTGATCCTGACGTTCCTGCTCCGGCGCACGGCGTACGGACGTCACCTGTACGCGGTCGGCGGCAACGCCGAGGCCGCGCGCCGGGCGGGCATCAACGTCGACCGGATGAAGATCAGCGCGTTCGTGATCTGTTCCTCCATGGCCGCCGTCGGCGGCATCATCGCCGCCTCCCGCGCCAGCTCCGTCGACCCCAACACCGGCGGCAGCAACGTGCTGCTCTACGCGGTCGGCGCCGCCGTCATCGGCGGCACCAGCCTGTTCGGCGGCAAGGGCCGGGTGCTGGACGCCATCCTCGGCGGCGCGGTGGTCGCGGTCATCGAGAACGGCATGGGCCTGATGGGCTACAGCTCCGGCGTGAAGTACATGGTGACCGGATCGGTCCTGCTGCTGGCCGCCATGGTGGACGCCCTGTCCCGCAAGCGAGCGGCCGCCACCGGGCTAAGGTGATCATCGACTCCGATCCGCCGAAGGAAGCCAAGGCCATGCGGGCAGGTCCCTCCCAAGAGGAGATCAGGCGTCACAACCTCGGGGCCCTCCTGCGTCACGTGCACCTGAGCGGGCCCACCTCCCGCGCGGAGCTCACCAACCGGATGGGGCTCAACCGCAGCACCATCATGGCCCTCACCGCCGACCTGACCGCCGCCGGGCTGGTCAGGGAGGAGCTTCCCCGGGAGACGGGCCGGGCCGGGCGCCCGTCCCTGGTGGTCCGCCCGGAGTCGGCGCGGGTCTACGTGTTCGCCTTCGACGTGGGCGTCGACCGGATGGTCGCCGCCCGCGTCGGCCTGGGCGGCACCATCCTCGACCGGCGCGAGACGGTACGGCGGCGCGGGCCCTTCTCCCTGGAGGAGATCGTCGGCCCGCTCGCCGCCTTCGCCCGGCAGATGCACCGCAGGACCAGGCCCGACACGGTCTGCGTGGGGGTCGCGGCGGCGTTCCCCGGGGGAGTGGGCCGCAGCGACGGGATCATCAGGTTCGGGCCCAACATGGTCACCGTGGAGGACGTGCCGTTCGCCGACGAGATGACCCGGCGGCTGGCCTTCGGCCTGCCGGTCGCCGTCGGCAACGACGCCAACCTGGCCGCCCTGGCCGAGCAGACCCGGGGGGTCGGTGTCGGCTGCCGCGACCTGGTCTACCTGCACGGGGACGTCGGCATCGGCGGCGGCGTGATCGTCAACGGTCAGCTGCTCGGCGGCCACCTGGGCTTCGGCGGCGAGGTCGGTCACATGATCGTCAACCCCGTCCGGGGACGCCTGTGCTCGTGCGGGTCGCTGGGCTGCCTGGAGGCGGAGGTGGGGGAGCGCGCCCTGCTGGAGGCCGCCGGGCGCTTCGGACCCCGGGTCGGGGCCGACGCCGTCCGCGCCGTGGTCGACGCCGCCGACCGCGGGGACGTCGTCGCGCAGGCCGCCCTGAGCAGGGTCGGCGGCTGGCTCGGGCTGGGCGTCGCCAACCTCGTCAACCTCTTCAACCCGGAGATGATCGTGTTCGGGGGCATGCTCCGGGAGATCTACCTGGGCTCCGCCGCCCAGGTCCGCAGCCGTCTCGCCGTCGACGCCCTGCCGCCGTCCCGCGAGCACCTGCGCCTGCGCACCTCGGCCCTCGGCGATGACGCCACCCTCGTGGGCGCCGCCGAACTGGCCTTCTCCCAGGTCCTGGCCGACCCCCTGGAGGTCCTCGCCAGAACCGGCTCCTGACCGCACGGCCCGCGCGGGATGTTGCGATGCGCGGCGCTCACTCGGCGGCCGGGGGCACGACCGGTCGCCGGATGCGTTCGTCTGCCGACACCTGGGGCCGGGGGTGCCGACAGCGTCACGGGTGCCTATCTGACGAGACCGGCGACCACGTTGCGCAACTCCAGGTGGCCGGACTTCAGCTCGGCGACGTCACCCTCGATGCGCTTCGTCGAGAGCTCGAGGTTGCCGACGGAGCGCTTGACGACGGAGAGATCCTCGCGCATTTCGGCGTGACCGGTCCGCAGCCCGGCCATCTCGACCCGAAGCTGGTCCTGGCCGACCCGTAGCTGCCCCACCTCCGCGCGAAGCTCGCTCACGTCGGTCCGTAGACCGTTCACGTCGGTCCGCAGGTCGTTCACGTCGGTCCGTAGACCGTTCACGTCGGTCCGCAGGTCGTTCATGTCAGTCCGCAGGTCGTTCACATCGGACCGCAGGTCGTTCATGTCGGACCGCAGCTCGTTCATCTCGGTGCGGAACTTGTTCATCTCGGTGCGGAACTCGTTCATCCCTGCGCTGAGGGCGGCCACCTCGGTGTTCAGTTTCGAGGTGACCGTGCTCAGGTCGCGCAGGACCTCGAACATGCCCGAGACGAGCGCCCTGCTCTCGTCGCCCTGCGCGCGGAGCGCGAGGACGTCGGTCTCCAGCACCCGCAGGCGCATCTCTGTCGTGCTCACTCGTGCCCTTCTCCCTGTCTCGACCGGCGGGGGGCCGGCGGCGGCCGTTCCATGGCGTGAGAGACGCTCGCGTCCCGTCGCGCCCGGCCGACGCCGTCACACTACTCACCGTCACGAGATGATCGCCATTCGTGACCGGGGTCGGGAAGCGCGTCATGCCGCGTACGGGAGGAGGATTCTCATCCCGCGGCGGCGGCCGGTATGAGATTCCTCATACCGGGTGTACGAGAAAGACCACCCGTCGCGCGGCTGTGGGACGGCGACGGGTGGCCGGGTGGATCAGGTGGAACGGGTGGATCGGATCGATGGACGGATCGGTGGAACGCGGTCCGCGAAGGGCCCGCCGTGCTGGTCGGGCGAGGTGATCAGGCGAGGCGGCCGGTGGGGGCCGTCCAGGTGTTGCAGCCGGACGGGGAGCCCGCGTTGAAGCCGCGTTCCATCCAGTACGCCTGGCTGCGGCCCTTGCCGTGGTCGTTCTTGGGCCAGTTCTTGTGCCCGTTCTCGGCGACCCAGGAGACCATGGCGTCCCACTGCGCCTGGTCGACCGGCAGGGTGTCGGAGATCTGGCGCACGAAGGCCGAGCCCAGGCAGTCGGCCTGCAGCTCGAGGCGGCGGGAGTAGGCCAGCTTGGCGGCGGGCCTGGCACGCCAGACGCTGTTGGCGTAGTAGGTCAGGATGCCCGAGAGCTGCTGCACGTGGTGGCCGTACTCGTGGGCGATGAACTGGGCGTGGGTGGCCGGGTGGGCGTTCCTCAGCACCGCCCGGCTGATGCCGATGTAGATGGTGCGGTTGCTGGAGCAGTACATGCCGCCCGCGCTGGTGGGCCACCGGCCGCAGGGGGTGTTCACCTTCACCGTGGAGAAGCGGAGCCTGGGCTGGGAGAAGGCCATGTTGGTCTTCCTGAACTGGGTCTTCCAGCCCAGGTTGAGGCAGCGGACGACCTTGGTCACGTAGATGCGGTAGGAGGCCGCGCTCCCCGCGCGGATCCCACCGGCACGGCAGTTGACGCTCGGCAGCGCGCTGGTGCGGTAGAGGGGGTTGGACGTGGCGGCGGCGCGCCCGCGCGGGGGAGCCTGCGTGCCGGTGGCCGGGGCGCCCGCGGCGGGCGTGGCGGTGACCGGTACCGGCGAGTCGGCGGCGGGGGCGGCCGTGGGGGCGGACGCGTTGGCCGCGTCCAGGCCTGTTACCAGGGCAAACAGCAACGAGGCGGCAACGAGTGACGATAGTTGCCTAAAGGGGAGAGTTTTCATGGTGGGGCAAAGGTTATTGCAAGTGTGGATAAAACGTGCAGAGTCTCGGCTCTTGGGGGCGGCGTCCCGCATCCGAACTAGACTCGTCGTGACGTTGGCCAGACAGAGGAGATGATTCCGTGAGCGAGCGGACCGGGCGGCCTGGAAGTCTTCTGGAGTCGGTCAAGGGACCGCGGGACCTGAAACTGCTGGCACCGGACGAGCTGCCAGGGCTCGCCGCGGAGATCAGGGATCTGCTGATCGCCTCCACGGCCCGCATCGGCGGGCACCTCGGACCGAACCTGGGCGTGGTGGAGCTGACGATCGCGCTGCACCGCGTCTTCGACTCGCCGCACGACCGCGTCCTGTGGGACACCGGGCACCAGGCCTACGTCCACAAGATGCTCACCGGCCGGGCCGCGCGCTTCGACACCCTCCGCCAGGAGGGCGGCCTGTCGGGGTATCCGAGCCAGGCCGAGTCCGAGCACGACATCATCGAGAACTCGCACGCCTCCACCGCCCTCTCCTACGCCGACGGCCTGGCCAAGGCCTACCGGCTGCGCGGCGAGGCCGACCGCACGGTCGTCGCGGTCATCGGCGACGGCGCCCTCACCGGCGGCATGGCCTGGGAGGCGCTCAACAACATCGCCGGGCGCAAGGACCTGCCGCTGATCATCGTCGTCAACGACAACGGCCGCTCCTACTCGCCGACCATCGGCGGCCTCGCCTCCCACCTGGCCTCACTGCGCACCGACCAGCGCTACGAGGACGTGCTCGAGTTCGTCAAGGACGGCCTGCACCGGGTCCCGCTGGTCGGTGCCCCGGTCTACGACGCCCTGCACGGCGTCAAGAAGGGCATCAAGGACGTCCTGGCCCCGCAGGTCATGTTCGAGGACCTCGGCCTGAAGTACATCGGGCTGGTCGACGGCCACGACGAGCAGGCCGTCGAGGCCGCGCTGCGCAGGGCCCGCGGCTTCCGCCGCCCGGTCATCGTGCACGTGCTCACCAAGAAGGGCTTCGGCTACTCCCCGGCGGAGAACCACGACGAGGACTGCTTCCACTCGCCCGGCGTCTTCGACCCGCTGACCGGCGAGGAGAAGCCCAAGCCGCACGGCTGGACCAACGTCTTCGGCCAGGAGATGGTCCGCCTGGGCGCCGAACGCCAGGACATCGTCGCGATCACCGCCGCGATGCTCGGCCCGACCGGCCTGATCCCCTTCTCCCGGGCCTACCCCGACCGCCTCTACGACGTCGGCATCGCCGAGCAGCACGCGCTGACCAGCGCCGCCGGACTGGCACTGGGCGGCCTGCACCCGGTGGTGGCCCTCTACTCCACCTTCCTCAACCGGGCCTTCGACCAGCTCCTGATGGACGTCGCCCTGCACCGGCTGCCCGTCACGGTCGTGCTGGACCGCGCGGGCGTCACCGGCGACGACGGCGCCAGCCACAACGGCATGTGGGACCTGTCGATCCTGCAGGTCGTCCCCGGCCTGTCGATCGCGGTCCCCCGGGACGAGCCGCGCCTGCGGGAGCTGCTCGCCGAGGCCGTGAAGGTCGACGACGGCCCGACCGTGCTGCGCTACCCCAAGGGGGCCGTGACGGCCGAGATCGAGGCGGTCGGCCGGCTCGGCGGCATGGACGTGCTGCGCGCGGGCGACCCCGACGTGCTGCTCGTGTCCGTGGGCCCGATGGCCGAGATCTGCCTGGGGGCCGCCGACCTGCTCGACGCCCAGGGCATCTCCGCCACGGTGGTCGACCCGCGCTGGGTCAAGCCGCTCGACGAGGCCCTGGTGGCCTCGGCCCGCCTGCACAAGCTGGTCGTGGTGGTCGAGGACAGCGGGCGGGTGGGCGGGGTCGGCGACGCGGTCGCCCGCCTGCTGCGCGACGCCGACGTGGACGTCCCGGTCCGCACGTACGGGATCCCGCAGCGCTTCCTCGACCACGCCAAGCGGCCGAAGATCCTCGGCGAGATCGGCCTGACCTCCCAGGACATCGCCCGCCAGATCACCGAGGCGGTCGCCAAGCGCTCCCCGGTCCTGGAGAACGACCCGGCCCGCTGACCCCGGCGGCCCGGCCCGCCGAACTCGGCGGCCCGGCTCACCGAGCCCGGCGGCCCGGCCCTGTGAGCCCGGCTCGCCGGCTCCGGCCGTACGGCTCGCCGGCTCCGGCGGCACGGCCCGCGTCCCCTGGAAGGCACCGCCGGGGCGCGGACCGTCGCCGCGCCGGAACGGTGCCGGATTTTTCCCAAAGAACCCGGTGCCCGCCGTTCGGCCGGTGATCCGCTGGGCATGACCTGATGCGTCGGGGGATCATCACCGCCGATCGAGGAGGGTCCATGAGCGTCTTGCGCGTCAAGTCGGTGGAACAGTCGATCTCGGACACCGAAGCGCCCGAACATCGGCTGAGCAGGGATCTCAGCGCGCTCGACCTCACCGTCTTCGGTGTCGGCGTCATCGTGGGGACCGGCATCTTCGTGCTCACCGGCCGGGTCGCCAGGGAGATGGCCGGGCCCTCGGTGGCCCTGTCGTTCGTGATCGCCGGGATCGTCTGCGCGCTGGCGGCGCTCTGCTACGCCGAGTTCGCCTCCACCGTCCCCGCGGCCGGTTCCGCCTACACGTTCGCCTTCGCCACCCTCGGCGAGTTCCCCGCCTGGATCATCGGCTGGGACCTGATGCTGGAGATGATGCTCGGCGCCGCGGTCGTCGCGGTCGGCTGGTCGGGCTATCTCACCTCGCTGCTGGACTCGGTCGGGGTCACCCTGCCGACGGTCATCGCGGGGGAGGGGGCGGTGTTCAACCTGCCCGCCTCCCTGATCGTGCTGGTCCTCACCGCCATCCTGGTCATGGGAATCAAGCTGTCCTCCCGGTTCAACCTGATCATCGTCGCGATCAAGGTCACCGTGGTGATGCTGGTCATCGTGGCGGGACTGTTCTTCGTCAAGGCCGCCAACTACGCGCCGTTCATCCCGCCGTCCAAGGAGACCCCGGCGGTGGAGGGGCTCTCCGCCCCGCTCATCCAGGTGCTCTTCGGGATCACCCCGGTCGCGTTCGGGGTGATGGGCATCTTCGGCGCCGCGGCGATCGTGTTCTTCGCCTACATCGGCTTCGACGTCGTCGCCACCGCGGCCGAGGAGACGCGCAACCCGCAGCGGGACCTGCCCGTCGGCATCCTGTCCTCGCTCGCCGTGTGCACCGTGCTCTACGTCGCGGTCTCCCTGGTCGTGGTCGGCATGCAGCGCTACGACCAGCTGAGCGAGGCGGCGCCGCTGGCGGACGCGTTCAAGGCGGTCGGCCAGACCTGGGCGGCCTCGGTGATCAGCGTCGGCGCGCTGGCGGGCCTGACGACGGTCGTGATGATCCTCATGCTGGGCATGTCGCGGGTGATGTTCGCCATGTGCCGCGACAACCTGCTCCCCAGCGGGCTGGGCAAGGTCCACCCGAAGTACCGCACGCCGTACCTCATCACCATCCTGATGGGCGTCGTGGTGGCCGCGCTGGCCGGGCTGGTGCCGCTGTCCACGATCGCCGAGCTGGTCAACATCGGCACGCTCTTCGCGTTCGTGGTGGTGTCGATCGCGGTGGTCATCCTGCGCCGCACCCGCCCGGACCTGCCGAGGTCCTTCCGTACCCCGCTGGTGCCGCTGGTGCCGATCCTGTCGGTGCTCGCCTGCCTGTACCTGATGCTCAACCTGCCGGTGGAGACCTGGCTCAGGTTCCTGGCGTGGATGCTCATCGGGATCGTCATCTACTTCGGGTACGGCTACCGGCACAGCAGGCTCTCCGAGCATCACGTGAACCGCTAGGAGCCCGGACGACGGGACGGGGGCGAGCCGCCCCCGTCCCGGACCGTCCGGTCAGGTCACCGCCCGGCGGGGACCGAGGCCACGCCCGCGGGCAGGAAGCGGGGTTCGGCGATGCCCTCCCGGTCCAGGTAGGGGGTGACGCCGCCCAGGTGGAACGGCCAGCCCGCGCCCAGGATCATGCACAGGTCGATGTCCTGCGCGGCCGAGACCACGCCCTCGTCGAGCATCAGGCGGATCTCCTCGGCCAGGGCCCGCAGCGCCCGCAGCCGGACCTCCCCGGCGGTCGAGGGGGAGGTGCCGCCCGAGAAGAGCGCCACCGCCTCGGGGTCCAGTGAGAAGTCCGGCGCGTACACGCCGGGTCTGCCCGAGGCGACCAGCCGGGCGAGGTTCTCCGACACCCCGTAGCGGCCGGGGAAGGCCTCGTGCATGGTCTCGGCGACGTGCAGCGCCACGGCGGGGCCGACGAGCTGCAGCAGCGCGAACGGGGTCATCGGCAGGCCGAGCCCGTCCAGCGCGTGGTCGGCGACCTCCAGCGGGGTGCCCTCGTCGACGGCGCCGATGACCTCGCCCATGAAGCGGGTCAGCAGCCGGTTGACCACGAACGCGGGAGCGTCCTTGACCAGCACGGACGACTTCCTCAGCGAGCGGCCGACGGCGAAGGCGGTGGCGAGCGCCGCGTCGCCGGTCCCGGCGCCCCGGACGATCTCCAGCAGCGGCATCACCGCGACCGGGTTGAAGAAGTGGAAGCCCACGACCCGCTCGGGACGCCGCAGCCCGGACGCCATCTCGGTGAGCGAGAGCGAGGAGGTGTTGGTGGCCAGCACGCACTCGTCGGAGACGACCCGCTCCACCTCGGCGAAGACCTGCTTCTTGACCTTCATGTCCTCGAACACCGCCTCGATGACGAAGTCGGCGTCGGCGAACGCGTCCTTGGTCAGCGAGCCGGTCACCAGGGCCCTGAGCCGGTTGGCCTCGTCGGCGGAGACGCGGCCCCTGACGAGCAGTCTGCCGATCTCGGCGTGGACGTGGCCGACGCCCCGGTCCAGGCGCTCGCGGTCCAGGTCGGTGAGCACGACCGGCACCTGCAGGCGCCGGGCGAACAGCAGCGCCATCTGCGAGGCCATCAGGCCCGCGCCGACGACGCCGACCTTGGTCGCCGGGCGGGCCAGGGCCGCGTCCGGGGCTCCGGCGGGCTTCTTGGCCCGCCGCTGCACCAGGTCGAAGGAGTACAGGCCCGCGCGCAGCTCGTCGCCCATCAGGAGGTCGGCCAGCGCGCGGTCCTCGGCGGCGAAGCCCTCGTCGCGGGAGGCGGTGCGGGCCGCCTCGACGAGCTCCAGCGCCCGGTACGGGGCCGGGGAGGCGCCGTGCAGCCGGGCGTCGAGCAGGAAGCGGGCGTCGGCGACCGTCCGCGACCAGTCGGCCCCGGTGTGGTCGGCCCGGGAGACCGTCTCCTCGCCCCGCAGCACCCGGGCGGCCCAGCGCAGCGACTCCTCCAGGAAGTCGGCGGGCTCGAACATCGCGTCGGCCAGGCCGAGCGAGAACGCCTCCGCGCCCTTGACCGTGCGGTTCTGCGCGAGCGGGTTCTCCACGATGAGCCTGACGGCGGTGGCCGGGCCGGTCAGGCGGGGCAGCAGCCAGGTGCCGCCCCAGCCGGGGATCAGGCCGAGGAAGCACTCGGGCAGCGCCACGGCGGGCACCCCCGAGGAGATCGTCCGGTACGTGCAGTGCAGCGCGACCTCCAGGCCGCCGCCCATGGCCGCGCCGTTGACGAACGCGAACGAGGGCACGTCCAGCTCGCCGAGGCGGCGGAACACCTCGTGGCCCAGGCGGCCGATCGCCAGCGCCTGCTCCCGCTCGGAGATCAGCGCGGCGCCCTTGAGGTCGGCGCCGACGGCGAAGACGAACGGCTTGCCGACGACGCCCACGGCCGCGAGGTCGCCGCGCCCGGCGACCGCGTCCAGCGCCTCGCCCAGCGAGGCCAGCCCGGCAGGGCCGAACGTGGAGGGTTTGGTGTGGTCGAAGCCGTTGTCCAGCGTGATCAGCGCCATGGTGCCGGCGCCGTGCGGCAGCTCCACGTCGCGGACGGTCGCGCGGGTGACGACCTCGTCGGTGAACAGGTCCCTGATGTCGCTCACTTCTCGCCCTCCCAGCCGAGGTTCTCCCAGATGACCGTTCCGCCCATGCCGAGGCCGACGCACATCGTGGTCACGCCGTAGCGGACGTCGGGGCGCTCGCCGAACTCGCGGGCGAGCTGCGTCATCAGGCGCACGCCCGAGGAGGCCAGCGGGTGGCCGAAGGCGATGGCGCCGCCGCAGGGGTTCACGCGGGGGTCGTCGTCGGCGATGCCGAAGTGCTCCAGGAACGCCAGCACCTGCACGGCGAACGCCTCGTTGATCTCGAACAATCCGAGGTCGGAGACCGACAGGCCGGCCAGCCGCAGGGCCCGCTCGGTGGAGGGGATCGGCCCGACGCCCATGACCTCGGGGTCCACGCCGGCGAAGGCGTACGAGACCAGGCGCATCTTCGCGGTCAGGCCGAGCTCGGCCGCGACGTCGGCGGCGGCCACGATGCAGCCGGTGGCGCCGTCGTTGATGCCGGAGGCGTTGCCCGCCGTGACCCGGCCGTGCGAGCGGAACGGGGTCTTCAGGCCGGCCAGGCCCTCCAGCGTGGTGCCGGGGCGGGGGGCCTCGTCGGCCGTGGCCAGGCCCCAGCCCCTCTCGGCGGACCTGACCGCCATCGGGACCAGGTCCCGCTGGATCCTGCCGTCGGCGTAGGCCTTGGCGACCTTCTCCTGTGAGGCGAGCGCGAAGGCGTCCGCGCGTTCCCTGGTGATGGAGGGGTAGCGGTCGTGCAGGTTCTCGGCGGTCATGCCCATGACGAGCGCGGAGGTGTCCACCAGGCGCTCGGCCAGGAATCGGGGGTTGGGGTCGACGCCCTCGCCCATGGGGTGGCGTCCCATGTGCTCGACGCCGCCGGCGATGGCGACGTCGTAGGCGCCGAAGGCGATGCCCCCGGCGACCGACGTCACCGCGGTCATCGCGCCGGCGCACATGCGGTCGATCGAGTAGCCGGGCACGCTCTTGGGCAGCCCGGCCAGGATCGCGGCCGAACGGCCCAGGGTCAGGCCCTGGTCGCCGATCTGCGTGGTGGCCGCGATGGCGACCTCGTCGACGCGCTCGGGGGGCAGATCAGGGTTACGCCGGATCAGCTCGCGGATGACACGGATCACCAGGTCGTCGGCGCGCGTGTCGGCGTACAGGCCCTTGGGGCCCGACCTGCCGAAGGGCGTGCGCACACCGTCGACGAACACGACGTCACGAGACGAAGGCACGGGGTTCGCTCCTCGTTGCTGGATGGGTTCCCCCACATGCTACTGGTCAGTAACAACGCTCGGCGCGGCCAGGCCCGGGCCCGATGGGTAGGTTGTCCCCGAGGATGCGCGCCGCTCCTCGGGCGCCGTCTCACCGGCATGTCCGGGATGCGAGACGGCTGCAGCTCTGGCAGACTTGGAAAACGCTTTCCTGGAGGTCGTCGGTGGTCACGCTTGAGGATGTCGCCCGGCACGCGGGCGTTTCGCTCGCCACGGCGTCGCGGGTGCTCAACGGCAGCACCCGTCAGGTGGGTGCGTCCCTGCGGGCCAAGGTGGAGCTGTCCGCCTCCCAGCTCGGCTACCGCACCAACGTGGCCGCGCAGACCCTCGCCCGGGGGGCCAGCAACGTGATCGGCCTGGTCGTGCACGACCTCATCGACCCCTACTTCGCCGCCATCGCCGACGGGGCCATGCGGGTCGCCGAGGGCCAGGGGCTCATGGTCATGATCGGCACCACGCACCGCGACCCGGCCCGGGAGATCGCCTACGTCTCGACGCTGAACGCCCAGCGGGTCCGCGCGGTGCTGCTCGTCGGCTCCCGGGTCGCCGACCCCGAGCCGACCCGCAGGCTCCGCGAGGAGCTCGACCGCTACCGGGAGACCGGCGGGCGGGTGGCCTGCGTGGGACAGGACCTGCTCGGCACCGACACGGTGGTGCCGGACAACCGCGCGGGTGCCGCCGCGCTGGCCAGGGCCCTGGCCGGGCTGGGGCACCGCACCTTCGCCGTCCTGGCCGGACCCGACTGGCTGCTCGCGCCCCGCGACAGGGTGGCCGGCTTCGTCGGCGCGCTGAGGGAGCTCGGCCTGCCCGAGCCCGTCGTGCTGTACGGCTCCTTCGACCGGGAGGGCGGTTACGCCGCCGCCACCCAGGTGACCGGGGTCACCTGCGTCTTCGCGGTCACCGACGTGATGGCGGTGGGCGCGCTGGCCTCGTTCAGGGACCGCGGCGTGCGCGTGCCCGAGGACGTCTCGGTGGCCGGTTTCGACGACATCTTCACCCTGCGGGACCTGGTCCCGGCGCTGTCCACCGTGCGGCTGCCGCTGCCCGGCATGGGCGCCCGCGCGGTCGAGCTGGCCATGGACACCGCGGGGGACGGCCGGGCGGAGACCGTGGCCGGCGAGGTCATCCTCCGCGAGAGCACCCGCGGCCTGGGCTGAGGACCCCGCACCGGGGTGAGGCGCCGGGTTCACCGGGCAGGGCTCACCGTGCGGCGCCCACCGGGCAGGGCTCACCGGGCAGAACTCACCGTGCGGCGCCCACCGGGCCGGGCTCACCGGGCCGTTCCGCCGCTCCGGGGTCACGGTGATCGGCCCGGCTCCCTGGCGGGATGGTCCGGGCCGGTCGTGCCGTCGGGGGGTGGAAGGCGGTCAGCGCATGCCGGCGATCGGGTTTCCCTGCTCGTTGACCGGCGGGACGGTGATCTGCCCGCGCAGCCAGCGGATCGTCCGGATGACCCCGTCGCCGTAGCCGGGGGAGTGCTGGCGTCCCCGGCCGAGCTGCCGGGACACGTCCTCGGCCGCGGTCTCCTCCATGCCGAGGTTGAGCCCGGTCGGCCCGTGGATGGGACGGGGCGTGTTGCGGACCGGGGACTTGCGGCGCGTGCCCAGGACCCACTCGCACACGGCGACGGTCCCCGAGCACCACTCCTTCTCCCACTCGCCCGCCGCGCCGGGCATGCCCGTCCTGGCCAGTTCGGCGATCCGGCTGATCTCGGCCTCGGTGCGCAGGATGACCCCGCGCCCGCCGACCAGGTGCCCGTGCCCCTCCGAGGAACGGCGGCCGGGGATCGGCAGGCCGTCCTTGGCGCCGATCAGCCAGTTCAGGGTGCTGATGACCCCGTCGGCCGGAACGACCCGGCCCTCACGGGGCACCCGCTCGGCGGCGTCGATCTCAGCGCGGGCCTCGGCGAGGCTGGGCGGGCCGGAGCTGGGCCGTCCACTGATCGGCGCCTGCTCACGCTTGCCCAGGGCCCAGAGGATCGCCTCTCCCTGTCCTGAGGGGGCCGAGTCGGGATTGGCCGCCTCCCACTCCATGATGGCCTCCAACACGGCCAGTACGTGTTCCGGCGGCCGCTGTACGGCGGGGCTGGCTTCGCTCTCTGCGGTCGTCATACCCCTACCGTACGAGTACCGGCCTCGTCACTCCAACGTGAAGCCCCGATCCGGGCCCCGCGAACCCGTTTTCCCCCCTCCCTGGAACGGTCCCCGCGCGCGTCCGCCCCTGGGACCGCCGCCGGCCCCGCGCGGGGGACGGCGGCGGAAAAGACCCTGTCAGAGGCCGATGAGCTCGTCGAAGGCGGTCCTCACCCTGGCCAGGACCTCGTCGGGGTCGGCGGCCCACACGTCGGCGTTGAAGATCTCCACTTCGACGTCCCCGGTGTAGCCCGCCGCGGTCACCGCCGCGGTCAGCGGGGCGAAGTCGATCACCCCGTCGCCCATGACCCCCCGGCCGAGCAGCGCGTCGGCCGGGAGCGGCGACAGGAAGTCGCACACCTGGTAGCTCGCGATCCGGCCCGCGGCCCTGGCGATCTGGCCGAGGACCTGCGGGTCCCACCAGACGTGGAAGGTGTCGACGACCACGCCCACCTGCTCGGCCGGGTGCCGCCCGGCCAGGTCGAGGGCCTGGCCGAGGGTGGACAGCACGGCCCGGTCGGCGCAGTACATCGGGTGCAGCGGCTCCAGGGCCAGCCGCACCCCCCGCTCGCCCGCGTACGGCGCCAGCTCGGCCAGCGCCTCGGCGACCCGCTCGCGGGCGGCGGGCAGGTCGCGGGAGATCGTGCCCAGCGGCTCGCCCGGCACCACGCCGGGCAGGCCGCCGACCACCATGACCAGGCAGGCGGCACCCAGCTCCGCGGCCTCGTCGATCGCCCTGCGGTTGTCGTCCAGGGCCTCGGGGGAGCCGGTGGTCAGGAAACCGCCCCGGCACAGCGACGACACCCGCAGGCCCGCGTCCGCGACGAGCTTGACGCTTCTGGCCAGCCCCTGCGCGGCCACGTCCTGCCGCCACAGGCCGACGGCCTCGACGCCGTGCCGCGCGCACCCGTCGATCACCTCGGCCACCGACCACCGCTTCGTGGTCCACTGGTTGATCGAGAAACGGCTCATCGCCACGCTCCCGCTCCGGGCGCCGGGGTGGGCGTCTCAGGTACGGCGGGTGCCGCGGAGGTCCTCACAGGCCGTTCACCGCCAGCAGGGAGCGCATCCGGGCGACCGCCATCTCCGGATCGGCCAGCAGGCCGGCCCGGTCGGCCAGGCGGAACACCTCGGCCAGGTGGGACAGCGAGCGGGCGGCCTGGGCCCCGTTGACCATGCAGAAGGCGTCCTGGTGGCCGTTCAGCCACGCCAGGAAGACGATGCCGGTCTTGTAGTTGTACGTGGGGGTCTCGAAGATCTTCCGCGAGAGCGGGACCGTGGGCTCCATGATCTCGTCGTAGCGGCCCAGGTCACCGGCGTCGAGCGCCTCCAGGGCCGCCGCCGCGGCCGGGGCGATCGCGTCGAAGACGCCCAGCAGCGCGTGACTGCCGGACCTGATCAGCGAGGGGTAGTTGAAGTCGTCGCCGGTGTAGAGCCTGACGCCCTCGGGGAGCGCCGCGCGCAGCGCGATCTCGTGCTCGGCGTCCAGCAGCGAGACCTTGACCCCGTCCACCTTGCCGGCGTGCTCGCCGATCAGCGCGAGGAACGACGCGGTGGCCTCGGCCACGTCCTTCGAACCCCAGTAGCCCGCCAGGTTCGGGTCGAACATCTCGCCCAGCCAGTGCAGGATCACCGGCCGGTCGGCCCGGGAGAGCAGCTCGCCGTAGACCCGGTGGTAGTCGTCGGCGTCCCGGGCCACCGCGGCCAGCTGCCGGCTCGCCATGACGATGACCCCGGCGCCCGCCTCCCTGACGGTCTCGATCTGCTCGGTGTAGGCGGCGGTGATCTCCTCCAGGGTCCTGGCGTGCGGGGCCTGGTCGGTGCCGGCGCCGCAGGCGACCAGCGTCGCCGGGTCACCGAGATCGGCGAACGCCTTCGCCTCGACGGCGCTGCGCCGGATCAGCTCGCGGGTGGCGGGCCAGTCCAGGCCCATGTTGCGCTGCGCGGTGTCCATGGCGTCGGCCACCCGCAGGCCGTGCGACCACAGGTGGTGGCGGAAGCGCAGGGTGGCGTCCCAGTCGACGGCGGCCGGGGAGCCGGGGGTGTTGTCGCCGAGCGGGTCGGCGACCACGTGCGCGGCGGCGTAGACGACGCGGGAGACGGCCGGACCGGCGGGCCTGGCCCAGGTCACCGGCTCGCGCAGGACGTGCTCCCCGCCGGGGAGGGCGATCCTCATCAGGGCTCCACCGTCAGGCGGCGTCCCTCGGCCGAGGAGCGCAGGCCGAGCTCGGCGAGGCGGACGCCGCGCGCGCCCGAGGCGAAGTCGTAGGGGAAGGGCGCGTCCTCGACCACGTGGCGCACGAACCGCTCCCACTGGATCTTGAAGCCGTTGTCGAACTCCGCGTTGTCGGGCACCTCCTGCCAGTCGTCCCTGAAGCGGGCGGTGACCGGCAGGTCGGGGTTCCAGACCGGCTTGGGGGTCGTGGCGCGGTGCTGGATCCGGCAGTCGCGCAGGCCCGCGACGGCGCTGCCGTGCGTGCCGTCCACCTGGAACTCCACCAGCTCGTCGCGGTTCACCCGGACGCTCCAGGAGGAGTTGATCTGCGCGACGATGCCGCCCTCCAGCTCGAAGATCCCGTAGGCGGCGTCGTCGGCGGTGGCGCGGTAGGTCTCGCCGTCCTCGTCCACCCGCTCCGGGATGTGGGTGGAGGCCTGGGCGTAGACCGACGTGATGCGGCCGAACAGGTTCTCCAGCACGTACGCCCAGTGCGGGAACATGTCCAGGACGATCCCGCCGCCGTCGGCGGCGCGGTAGTTCCACGAGGGGCGCTGGGCGGACTGCCAGTCGCCCTCGAACACCCAGTAGCCGAACTCGCCGCGCACCGACAGGATGCGGCCGAAGAAGCCGCCGTCGATCAGGCGCCTGAGCTTGAGCAGGCCGGGCAGGAAGAGCTTGTCCTGCACGACGCCGTTCTTCACGCCCCTGGCGGTGGCCGCCTCGGCCAGGGCCAGGGCGTCCTCGGAGGTCTCGGCGGTCGGCTTCTCCGCGTAGACGTGCTTGCCCGCCTCGATCGCCGCGAGCACGGCCTTCACCCGGGCCTGGGTGACCTGGGCGTCGAAGTAGATCAGGTTGGAGTCGTCGGCGAGGGCGGCGTCGAGGTCGGTGGTCCACTCGGCGATGTCGTGGTCCTTGGAGAGCCGCTCGAGTTTCTCCGCGTTCCGGCCCACCAGCACCGGCCTGAGCAGGACCCGTCCGCCGTCCGACAGCGGCACGCCGCCCTGCTCGTTGATCGCCAGAACCGATCGCACCAGATGCTGCCGATAACCCATGCGACCGGTGACACCGTTCATCACGACGCCGATGCTTTGCGGGGACATCTTCTCCGGACCTCCTATGGAAAGCGCTTTCCGGAACACCGTACGGCAGTGCCGGGGCCGCTGCAAGCGTTCCGCGGGGGGAGCGGGGTGTGATGTTCCTAACCGTCGATCCACGTCATGACGTGGTGTTCCATATCCCGGGACACCCCGGACTCCGCCTCCCTGGGGCGTCCGGTGCTCACCGGAAGGGATTTTCGTCGACATTTTCCCGTTTACCTGATTTTCACGGCGCGTTCTCAGGAAAAAGGGCCCGCGCGGCGCCGGTCGCCACCACGAGAGATCGCGGTCTCCGCAGATCACGGCATCGCGCCGGGAAATGCGAGGCAGGATCCGACCAATCGCCTCCTGACTACTCGTCAAACCATGACATTTGCTCATTTGTCATGACTTGAGACGTTCCGTCTGTCCTCCTCTCGCCCTGCCCAGACCCCCCGACTGGCCGAGGTGGAGCGACAGAAGGGGCAACTCGTGAAACGAGTCGTCACCGCGGTCTCGGCCGCCCTGATCACCGTCGTCCTGGCCTTCTCCCTGACTCCCGGGACGGCGGGGGCGACCCCGCCCAACATCCCCTCGGCGGCCACCGCCGCCACCCGCCTGGCCACGCTCACCGTCGCACCGGAGAGCAACCAGTCCTCCTACGACCGGTCCCTGTTCCCCCACTGGATCACGGTCAGCGGCGCCTGCAACACCCGCGAGACCGTGCTCAAGCGGGACGGCACGGGAGTCGTGGTGAACGCGAGCTGCGCGGCCACCTCCGGCAGGTGGTACTCCCCGTTCGACGGCGCCACCTGGACCGCCGCGAGCGACGTCGACATCGACCACATGGTGCCGCTCTCCGAGGCCTGGCGCTCCGGCGCCCACGCCTGGACCACCGCGCAGCGGCAGTCCTTCGCCAACGACCTGGGCGGGCCGGAGCTGTGGGCGGTCACCGACAACGTCAACCAGGCCAAGGGCGACCAGGACCCCTCGACGTGGCAGCCGCCGCTGGGCACCTTCCGCTGCACCTACGCCAGGGCGTGGATCCAGGTGAAGTTCTACTGGAAGCTGACCCTGCAGAGCTCGGAGAAGACCGCCCTGCAGAACATGCTCGCGACCTGCTGACCCGCTGACGCGCGGGTCTGCGACCGGCCGTTCCGTCCCCTCGTGAGGCAGGGGGCGGGGCGGCCGTTCCCATGTGCCCTCACCGGCGGCCGGCGAGGGCCTGGATCGCGTCGCGCCCGGCGGGCGATCCTCCCGTTCGCCGGGGAGACCGCGCGGAAGTCGCGCGGAAGTCGCGCGGAAGTCATGCGGAAATGCCTCCGCTGCGTGTCGCGACGAACGCTCAGGGTAGTCGTCGCTGTGGGGATTCCCGGCGGGGAGGGCCACCGAGACGGCGATTCATGACATCCAGGGTGGGGGGCTTCGATCATGGAGACGAGAAGGCTCGCGGAGATATTTCTCGACAACACTCATGAATCGGTACGGCAGGCGCGCCGGGAGGCACGCGAGATCCTCGGCGCGGACCACTCCCTGCTGGCGGACGTCGTCCAGGTGGTCTCCGAACTGCTGGCCAACGCCGTCGAGCACTCCGACCGGGGGCCGGTGGACGACCTGATCGGGCTCACCCTCACCGACAGCGCCGACTCCGTCCAGGTGGAGGTCTCCGACGCCGGTTCCGCCACCCGGGTGCCGCACATCCCCCGCGACCGGCCCCCGGGAGCCGGTCGCGGGCGCGGCCTGCTCATCGTGGACCGGATCTCGGGCGGGCGGTGGGGGACACGCGAGCACGGCCGGGGCCTGGGCCGCACCGTGTGGTGCGCCGTTCCCTACGCGAGCCCGGCGCCCCCGGGCACGGAGGCCGCGGAGACGGGACACCGCCTGCCGCGAGCGCTCACGGCGAGCTGAGCGGCGGGGCGACTCCCCCGGGTCCGCGCGGCCTCTCAGGCACACCCCTCGGGCCCGCCCCTTTGACGGCCTTCCCTTTCACGCCCGCCCTCTCGCACCCGCCCCTTTCACGCCTGTCCCTTGGTCTCCAGGCGGAGCAGGGCCTTGGCGATCGGGTGGGCGGTCAGCGAGATCTGCCACTCGCGGGCCCCCAGCTCGCGCAACCGGGCGGCGACGGCCTGGTCGTCGACGACCTCGGGGGGCTCCCACGTCAGGCGGCGTACCGCGTCGGGCTGGATGAGGTTCTCCGCGGGCATGTGGTGCTCGTCGGCGAGGGCGGCGACCACGGTCCTGGCGGCGGCGAGCCTGCGGGCGGCGACCGGGTCGCGGTCCATCCACCGGTTGGCCGGGGGCGGCCCGTCACCCTGCGCGCTGGGCTGGGGAAGCTCCGCGTCGGGCAGCGCGCGGGCGGTGGAGACGGCGGCCAGCCAGTCGCGCAGGTGCCGCCGGGCACTGCGGCCGGTGAACGGGGCGATGTCGGTGAGCGCCTTGGTGGTGCGCGGCAGCTCCAGGGCGGCGGTGACGATCGCCGCGTCCGGCAGCACCCTGCCGGGGGCCACGTCCGACTCGCGGGCCAGCTCGTCGCGGAGCGTCCACAGCTCCCTGACCACCGCCAGGCCGCGCAGCGAGCGGACCCGGTGGATGCCGGAGGTGCGCCGCCACGGGTCGGAGCGCGGGGCCGGGGTCCGGTGCGCCAGCACCGCGGCGAACTCCTCGCGCGCCCAGGCCAGCTTGCCGGTGGACTCCAGCTCCCCGTACAGCACGTCGCGCAGCTCGATCAGGACCTCGACGTCGAGCGCGGCGTAGCGCAGCCAGTCCTCCGGCAGCGGGCGGGTGGACCAGTCCGCGGCGGAGTGGCCCTTCTCCAGCCGCAGGCCCAGGACGTTCTCCACCATCAGGCCGAGCCCGACCCGCTCGTAGCCGAGCAACCGCCCGGCCAGCTCGGTGTCGAACAGCTCGCGAGGACGGAAACCCACCTCGGCCAGGCACGGCAGGTCCTGGGAGGCCGCGTGCAGCACCACCTCCGCGCCGGCCAGTGCCGCGTCGAGCTCCGACAGGTCGGGGCAGTGGATGGGGTCGATCAGGGCGCTGCCCGCGCCGGCCCGGCGCAGCTGGACGAGGTACGCCCGGCCGCTGTAGCGGTAACCGGAGGCGCGCTCGGCGTCCACGGCGACGGGGCCGGTGCCCTCGGCGAAGGCGCGCACCACGCGGGCGAGGGCCGCCTGGTCCTCGATGACGGGCGGGATCCCCTCGCGGGGCTCCAGCAGCGGAACTACGGTCGTCTCGTCGGTCACGTTCTGAAGGGCTCCGGATCCTCGCGACGGCGCGACGGCAGTGCCGCCACGTCAGGTGGCAGGGGTGGTATGCCCGCGGCGAGGCACATGAGGTCGCACCAGGCGGCGACGTGGCCGGAGAGGTCGTCCTGCAGCGGGGACCAGGACGCGCGCAGCTCCAGCTCGGTGGTCACCGGGTCCTCGGCCTTGTTGCCGAAGCCCTCGGAGACCGCCTTGGTGACGGTGCCTCCCGCGGCGGCGTAGCCGGCGTCGTGAGCGTCGAGCGACTCGGTGAGCCAGCTCCACGCGACGGGGCCGAGCAGCGGGTCCTCGGTGATCTCGGGCTCCATGTCGGCCCGCACGTAGGCGACGAGGCGGAACTGGCCCTCCCAGCCGCGCTGGCCGTCCGGGTCGAAGAGCACGATGAGGCGCCCGATCGCGAGCTCGTCGTCATCGCGATAGACCGAGGCGCCGATCGCGGCCGAGTACGGGGCCAGGCGCTGCGGTGCCGGGATGTCCTCCAGCTCGATCTCGGGTCTGACCTCCGCGGGGCGCATGCTCGCCACCGCACGCCGGAAGGCGGCGGGAGCGGGCGGCGCGTCACCGACGGTCATATCGGAAGCGTAGGTCGAAACTGATCGCATGGGGACCACTGGGGTGTGTGTAGGAGCCATGGGGACCGATCAAGCCGCTGTCGGCGGCCTGTGCGGGACGGGGGCGACCCCGCCGCTGTGAACTCCCGGGAGGGACGCGCCGGCGCGCCCGGTGCCGCGTGCCCCGCCGCGTACACGATGCGCACGGTGCCCGTCGTGCCCGCCGCGCGACCGTCCGGGCCGTTCGGGGGGCCCGCCCGGATGCCGGCCGCCGGGGCGGGAGCGTTGTTCGAGGACCCGCCCGCGAGCGCGGGAGGCACGGTGCTCACCGCGACGTTCGGGTGAACTCCACATGGTGGACATCGCACGGGCCTTTCGTCGGGTCGTGGTCCGACGTTGGCACGTCGCGCCGACATTTCCGCGCAGCGTGCTCGGCGTGTCCCCAAAGTGGTGCGGGAATCGATGCCGCGCGGTGACTTGGCGAACATTTGGACCAGCCGGGGGCCGGGCCAGGATCACCGATGAGAGGAACTGTACCCGGAAACATGATCGCCCCGTCCCGCCCGTCTCGCGGGGGTCGCGATGACATCGGATGCAGAAGGACGAACACCCCAAAACCGGTAATACATGATTATTATCATCATTTAAAAATATCAAGGCATTCTCAGGTACAAACGAAGCGAATATCCGGTGATTTCCCGGCGGCCGCACCGGCCCGTGACCTGCGGAGCCGACCGGTCCCCCGTCGTGGGACCCTGGAACGGTGACTTCCGAGCCTGCCGACTCCACCTTCCTCCGCGCCTGCCACCGCCGGCCCGTTTCCCACACGCCGGTGTGGTTCATGCGCCAGGCCGGTCGCTCGCTGCCCGAGTACCGGGCGATCCGCGAGGGGGTGCCGATGCTCACCGCCTGCGCGACCCCCGACCTGGTCACCGAGATCACCATGCAGCCGGTACGCCGGTACGGGGTGGACGCGGCCATCCTCTTCAGCGACATCGTCGTCCCGCTGAGGGCGATCGGCGTCGACCTGGACATCAAGCCCGGCGTCGGCCCGGTGGTCGCCGAGCCGATCAGGGACGCCCGTGCGGCCGCCGCGCTGCGCCCGATCGAGCCCGACGACGTCTCCTACGTCACCGAGGCCGTCCAGGCGCTGACCAAGGAGCTGGGCGCGACCCCCCTCATCGGTTTCGCGGGCGCGCCGTTCACGCTGGCGTCGTACCTGATCGAGGGCGGCCCCTCCAAGAACCACGACCACACCAAGGCCATGATGTACGGCGAGCCGGAGCTCTGGCACGCGCTCATGGACCGGCTGACCGAGATCACGCTGGGCTTCCTGCGCATCCAGCTCTCCGCGGGCGTCTCCGCCGTCCAGCTCTTCGACTCCTGGGTCGGCGCCGTCTCGCCCGACGACTACCGCGAGTTCGTCCTGCCCTACACCCGCCGGATCTTCGACGGCCTGGCCGGGCTGGACGCCCCGCGCATCCACTTCGGGGTCGGCACCGGCGAGCTGCTCGGCCTGCTCGGCGAGGCCGGGGCCGACGTGGTCGGCGTCGACTGGCGGGTCCCGCTGGACGAGGCCGCCCGGCGGGTGGGGCCGGGCAAGGCGCTCCAGGGCAACCTGGACCCGGCCCTGCTGCTCGCGCCCTGGGAGGTCGTCGAGCGGAGGGCGGGCGAGATCCTCGCCCGCGCCGCCGGGCTGGAGGGCCACGTGTTCAACCTGGGCCACGGGGTGCTGCCCGGCACCGACCCCGACCAGCTCGCCCGCCTCACCGCGTTCGTGCAGGAGTCCTCGGCCCGCTGACCGCCCCCGGCCGGGCGCTCGTCGGCGGGTCAGGGGGAGGCCGGTCCCGCCGGCCTTTCCGGGGCCGTCCCTCCGGTGCCCGCGGGACGCGCCGCCTCCGGCGCGGCCGGTGCCGGTTCGGATGCCCCGGTCCCGTCGCGCCCCTCACCGGCGTCCTCCCTCACCGCGCGGCCGTCTTCCGCACGGTCGTCCTCCGTGCGGTCGTCCTCCGTGCGGTTCTCGTCCGCACGGTTCTCCTCCGGACCGGAGAAGGGCAGGAGGGGGGCCGAGGGCCGCCCGGCCGGGCCGTGCCCGGGGCCACCGCGCCTCCTGAGGCGGAGCAGGAAGGCCACGACCAGCCAGACCAGGGCGATCGCGATCAGCCAGGGGAGCAGCACGCCCAGCAGGGTCAGGCCGATCTTGACGGCGGTGACGAAGGAGCTCCAGCCCTCCTTCAGTCCCTCCAGGAAGCCGGAGGGCCCGTCGTCCTTCGGGGTGACCACCGCGGCCGGGCCGACCAGGTTCAGGGTCAGCGTCGCCGCGCTCGTCTGTGAGGCGAGCGACTTCTGCCGTGCCTGCAGGGACTCCAGCTCGCTCTCGCGGTTGGAGAGCTCCCGCTCCACCTTGAGCACCTCGCCGATCGTGTTGGCCCGCTTCAGCAGGGTGCGCAGCGAGTCCAGGGCCGCCTTGGCCGACGCCAGGCGGCTCTCCACGTCGGCCACCTCCTCGGTGACGTCCTCGGTGTTCTGCCGGAGCGACTCGCGGGTGCCCAGCTCCCTGCCGAGACGGTCGAGCGTGCCGGTGTAGTTCCCCGGCGGGATCTTGAAGACCAGCGTCGCGCTGCCCTCGCCCTCGGAGCGGGCGTCCGACCTCTCCATGGCCAGGTAGCCGCCCGCGGCGGTGACGATCCGGCGGGCGTCGTCCGCCGCGGCCGTCACGTCCTTGGCCCGCACGGTCATCTCGGCCGTGTAGACGATGGCCCTGTCCTGCGGGACCACCTCCACCCGGCCGGTCCCCGGGGAGCCCGCCTGCTCCTCGGGGGCCTTGGCGGGTGCCTCGCGCAGTGCCCGCGCGGACGCCGGCCCCGCCTCCGACCCCCCGTCGGCGTTGTAGCCGGAGGCGGGGGACGCGGCGTCGGAGGACGTGGCGGTCAGCTCGCCTCCACCGCAGGCCGTCGCCAGCAGTGTCAGGCCCGCCAGGGAGACGGCCAGGCGGGGACCGTACCGGAATCTGCTCATGACCATGATGACGAAGCGGTCGACCAGGAGGTTCGAGGCGAAGGGGTCACGATGGCGTCACGTTCCGCGTCGCGCGGGCGCGGGGCGGGAGAGGGGGCCGCCGGGCCGGAGCGATACGGTCAGGAGTCATGGAAGGCAACCGGAGGCACGTGGTGGTCGTCGGCGGCGGGATCGCCGGGCTGGCCGCCGCGTGGTACCTGCGACGGGGTGACGAGAACCTCAGGATCACCGTCCTGGACGGCGCCCCGCGGATCGGCGGCAAGCTGCACGCCGCCGAGGTGGCGGGCGTCACGGTGGACACGGGGGCCGAGGCGATGCTCGCCCGGCGTCCCGAGGGCAAGGACCTGGCCGGGGCGGTCGGACTGGGCGAGCAACTGCGGCTTCCCGGCACCACCCGGGCGAGCATCCTGAGCCGCGGGACGCTGCGGCCCATGCCGAAGGGGCACGTCATGGGCGTGCCGTCGGACCTGGTGGCGCTGGCCAGGTCGGGCGTCCTGTCCCCGGGCGGCCTGGCCCGCGCGGGGCTGGAGGCCGTCCTGCCGGCCACGCGCATCGGCGCCGACGTCTCGGTGGCGGCCTACATCCGCGCCCGGATGGGCGGCGAGGTGGTCGACCGGCTCGTCGAGCCGCTGCTCGGCGGCGTCTACGCGGGCAGGGCCGAACGGCTCTCGCTGGACGCCACCATGCCGAGGATCGCCGCCGCCGCCCGGTCGGAGCGGTCGCTGCTCGCCGCCGCCCGGCACATCTCCGCCGACGCGCCCAAGGACGCCGGGCCGGTCTTCACCACGCTGCGCCGGGGGATGGGCAGCCTCCCCGAGGCCGTCGCCGCGGCCTCCGGGGCGGAGATCAGGACCGGGGTCACCGTACGGGAGCTGCGGCGGACCCCGGAGGGCTGGCTGCTGGTGACCGGCCCGGTCCCCGCGCCGGAGACCGTCGAGGCGGACGCGGTGATCCTCGCCGTACCGGCCCCCGCGGCGAGCAGGCTGCTCGCCGGGGAAGCGTCCTCGGCCGCCGCCGAGCTGGCCCGCATCGAGTACGCGAGCATGGCCATCGTCACGCTGGCCTACCCACGCGAGGCGTTCCCCCGGCCGCCGGACGGCAGCGGCTACCTGGTGCCGGCCGTGGACGGGCGGACGGTCAAGGCCGTCACGTTCAGCTCGGTCAAGTGGCCGCACCTGGCCGAGACCGGCCCCGGCCTGATCCTGCTGCGCTGCTCGATCGGCCGGGTCGGAGAGGAGACGACGCTCCAGCGCGACGACGCCGAGCTCGTCGCGGCGGCCACGGCCGAGATGGCCGGCGTGATGGGCGTGCGCGGGCCGGTCCGCGACTCGCGGGTGACCCGCTGGGGCGGCTCCCTGCCGCAGTACGAGGTGGGTCACCTCGACAGGGTGGCCCGTATCCGCTCGGCCGCCGCGGCCCTGCCGGGGCTGGCCCTGTGCGGCGCCGCCTACGACGGGCTGGGCATCCCCGCCTGCGTCTCGACCGCCCGCACGGCGGCGGCCCGGATACTGGACCACCTGGATCCGACGGGAGAATGGCACGGCAGGACCGATTCGCTGACGAAGGGGTGAGGACGACGGACGTGAACCCGCGGCCCAAGGCACGCGACCTGAACGAGGTGATCCGTTACACGATGTGGTCGGTGTTCAGGATGAGCGAGCGCTGTCCCGGGCACCGTGAGGGCATCGCCGACGAGGTCGACGACCTGATGGACCAGATGGCGCGCAAGGACGTGGTGACCCGCGGCCTGTACGACGTGGCCGGCTTCCGCGCCGACGCCGACTTCATGTTCTGGTGGCACGCCCCGACGGCCGAGGACCTGCAGGAGACCTACTCCCGCTTCCGCCGCACCGGCCTGGGACGGCTGTCGGAGCCGGTGTGGTCGGCCATGGCGCTGCACCGCCCGGCCGAGTTCAACAAGTCGCACATCCCGGCCTTCCTGGCCGAGG
The DNA here is from genome assembly GCF_049844535.1 of Streptosporangium sp. DT93. Classification (NCBI taxonomy): domain Bacteria; kingdom Bacillati; phylum Actinomycetota; class Actinomycetes; order Streptosporangiales; family Streptosporangiaceae; genus Streptosporangium; species Streptosporangium sp. DT93. The sequence continues at coordinate 54,559 of NZ_JBNCLF010000021.1, read as the reverse complement.
AGGAGCCGCGCGCGTACGTGAGCGTCTACCCGTTCGTGCGTTCGCTGGAGTGGTACCTCCTGGACGACGCCGACCGCCGCCGGATGCTCGCCGAGCACGGCAGGATGGCCCGCGACTACCCCGACGTGCGCGCCAACACCGTCTCCTGCTTCGCGCTGAACGACTACGAGTGGATGCTGGCCTTCGAGGCCGACGAGCTGCACCGGATCGTCGACCTGATGCGCACCCTGCGCGGCGCCGAGGCGCGGCGCCACACCCGCGAGGAGATCCCCTTCTACACGGGCGTCCGCAAGCCCGCGGGCGAGCTGATCGCGGCGCTGCCCTAACCGGGCACCGCCGCCGGACGCCGCTCCGGCCGTGCCGCCGTGCCGCCGTGCGCCGGGGCGGCGAGGGCGGCGAGGGCGGCACCGTCCTCCGGCCCCGTCCCGCCGGTACGCGGCGGGACGGGAGGTGCTCCGGGGAAAGAACGCGCCCCCTGTGGCGACCGGACGAAAATAATCTCGCCAAGGTCTCTTTACCGTCCCGTGAATTTGCCATACTCGGGGAAAATCACCTGTCGATGTGAGGCCAAGGGTGAAAAGGGGCGAAGCTCTGGCACGATCCAGGCGGCGTGCTCGAGGGCGCCGGAGAAAGCAGTCACGCTCACGCGTCCTCGACGTCTCGGCGGGCATCGCCGCGCTGGCGGTGGGCGCCCTCGCGATCGGCGGGGTGTGGTTCCCCGACGAGGCGGTCCCCGGGAGCGGGACGGCCCGGGCGTCGGCCCCGAACGGCCCGGTCCCCGCGGCGGCGACGCCCGCGGCACCCGCGGGCGGCACCGTGGTCGCCGCCGAGGTGGACGGCCGGAACGCCGCGAGCGCGAAGAAGGACGCCGAGGAGCGGGCCAGGGCCGAGAAGAAGCGGCAGCGGACCAGGGAGACCGAGGCGTCGGGGCCGTCCAAGCACACCGACAGGGACGCGGTGGCCTACTTCAAGGGTCACAAGGCGAGCAAGAGGGTCAAGGACATCCGCATGGTCGGAGGCTATCTCCGGATATATACCGACCTGCCGGAGTCGGCGGACAACTCCAAGCAGGCCGTCAAGCTCTGCGAGGCGGGGGTCGACTACCTCGTCGGAGAGCTCGGCACGCCCAGCCCGGTGGTCTTCGTTCAGGCCGAGTTCGGGGAGAACGGCAATCCGGTCCTGGCCAACATGCTCGGCCCGGACGATCCCGACTGCCGCCTGACCTATCCACGGCCGGGGAAGTAGCCCGCGCCGCGCCGCGTGGAGGTCACCCGGACCCTGGTCCTGCCGCAGATCGCGCAGCGCTGGGTGATCACCTGGCCGATGGTCTCGACGACCTCCCACCTGTGGCGGAGATGCACGGAGACTCCTTAGGGAGACACGCTTCGGAGACCATCGAATACTACGCGTGATGTGGCCCGCCCTCTTCCGGACGGGACCGGCCTCCCGGCCGCTCACCGCCGGTGGACGCCGGCGGGCGAGCGGCGGTGGTTCACCCTGCGGGTTCCAGCCTCAGGGAGACCGAGTTGATGCAGTAGCGATCGTCGGTGGGCGTGCCGTAGCCCTCTCCGTGGAAGACGTGGCCGAGGTGCGAGTCGCAGGTCGCGCAGCGCACCTCGACGCGGGCCATGCCCATCGACCGGTCCTCGATCAGCGTCACCGCCTCCGACTTCGACGGCTCGTAGAAGCTCGGCCAGCCGCAGTGGCTGTCGAACTTCGTGTCGGACCTGAACAGCTCGGTGCCGCAGGCCCGGCAGCTGTAGACGCCCACGGTCTTGGTGTCGACGTACTCCCCGGTGTAGGCACGCTCGGTCCCGGCCTGGCGGAGAACGCGGAACTCCTCGGGGGAGAGCTGGACGCGCCACTCGGCGTCGCTCTTTAGCACCTTTTCCATCCCACCAGCCTATGCGGTGAGCCGGATGCCCGGCGGAACCACCCGGGGGCGCGAGGCCCTGAAGAGGCGCCCGGGGCGGGATGCGGGAAAATCTTGACGGGTGAGGCATCCTTTGGTGCCCGTTCCCGCGTCTTCCCTTATGGGGAGGTGTATCACCTTCCCGTTGAGGGGTCAGACCATCTGTCCGGCGGTTCGCGCTCTGCGGACCGGCCGGAGCCGCCGTCCGGGTGGCGCGCCAGCGCCTGAGCCCGGCGAGCAACAGGTGGCCGTGCGTCCGTCCCGTCGAGTGCCCGGTCCCGCCGCCGTGGCGGCTCCGGGGCGGACCTACCCGTCACAGGCCCACCCGGACGATCACGGCCCCTTCCGCGGACCAGGTCCGGACGATCGCGGCCTCTCGCGCGGGTCAGGTCTGGATGATCGCGGCCTTCTCCCTGGTGTACTCCAGCACGGCGTCGTGCCCGTACCCGGAGTCCTTGACGCCGCCGAACGGCAGCCCGGGGGGCATCTGGCGGAAGGTGTTCACCCAGACCGTGCCGGTCCGCAGCTCGCGGACGAACCGGTGGGCGCGGGCCAGGTCGCGGGTCCACACCCCCGCCGCGAGCCCGTACGGGGAGTCGTTGGCGATGGCCAGCGCCTCGTCCTCGGTGTCGAAGGGGAGGGCCACGGCCACCGGGCCGAAGATCTCCTCCTGGCAGACGCGCAGCCGGTTGTCCGAGGTCGTCAGGAGCGTGGGCGACACCCAGTACCCGCCGGGCAGCGACGGGACCACGTCGGCCCCGGTCCGCCCGCCGAACACCTGCTCGGCGCCCTCCTTCTCGGCGATCTCCAGGTAGGAGACGACCCGCTCGTACTGGTCGGCGGAGACGATCGGGCCCATCGTGGTGGCCATGTCCATCGGGTCGCCCAGCCGGACGTTCGAGGCGATCTCGGCGATCCGCCCGATCATCTCCTCCCAGATCGGCCGGTGGACGAGGATGCGGGACCCGGCCACGCAGACCTGCCCGGCGTTGCCGGTGTAGACCGAGTCGACCGTCACCCCCCGGGCGGCGGCGTCCAGGTCGGCGTCGGAGAAGACGATGTTCGGCGACTTGCCGCCGAGTTCGAACGTCAGCGGCTTGAGGTTGTCGGCCGAGGCCCGGGTGATCGCCTGCCCGGTCCGGGTGGAGCCGGTCAGGCTGATCCTGTCGACCCCGCGGTGGCGCACCAGCGGGTCGCCGACGTCCTCGCCGAGACCGCTGACGATGTTGAGCGTGCCGGGCGGGAGCACCTCGGCCAGCAGCTCCCCGAGCCGCAGCACCGAGGCGCACGCCTGCTCGGCGGGCTTGACGATCACCGTGTTCCCCGCCGCCAGCGCGTAGGCGGCCTTGGCGGAGAACGTCGAGATGGGGGAGTTCCACGGGATGACACAGAGCGCGACCCCGTACGGCTCGCGCCGGGTGAGCCCGAGGCTGTTCGGTCCCAGGATCACGGTCTCGCCCTTGACCGCGTCGAGCGCCTGGCCGGCCGCGATCTGCCACAGGTGGGTCATGCCGGGAAGGTCCCTGTTGAGGGTGTCGCGCAGGATGCGCCCGTTGTCCCTGGTCTCGATCCTGGCCAGTTCCCCGGCGTGCCGGGCGAAGACCTCCGCCACCTGGCGCAGGTGGTGCGCCCGGCGCAGCGCGGGCAGGGCCGACCAGGCGGGGAACGCCTCCCGTGCCGCCGCGACGGCGGCCTCGGCGTCGGCCCTGCCGCTCGCCGGGACGCGGGCCCAGACCTCGCCGGTGGCCGGGTCGACCGAGTCCAGCGTGCGGCCGCCGGCCGCGGCGACCAGCCGGCCGCCGATCAGGTTGCGGTACTCGTTCACTCGTCACTCCCGCGTCAGCCGTACCGGAAACTTGCCCAAGCGTACGCTTGCTCAAGGGAGGAGCGGAAGCTCGGCGTGCGGAGAGGGCTCGGCGCGGGATGGCGTGGGGCCGGTGCGAGAGACGGCGTGGAGGCGGTACGGGGGCGGTGTGAGGGGGGGTCAGCCCCGGCGGCGCCCCAGGACGAACGACACGTTCACGGCGACGATTCCGACCCACAGGAGCACCAGGATGAACGCGAGCAGCGACTCGCCCAGGTCGGAGTAGGTGATGCCGATCGTCGCCGGCACTCCGGCCACGAGGGAGACGATGGCCAGCGCCAGCCGCTGCCCGGCGTCCACCGAGGGAGCGACCGCAGGGGCCTTGGCGGGGGCACGCGCGGCGAGCCGCTCGTCCACCCGCCTGTCGATCTCCTGGTCCATCTTCTCCAGGAAACCCTCCACGAGAGAGTCTTCGTAGTCCGGGCCGAGATCCCGGCGGGCCGCGAGCGAGGCGCGGAGTTCGTCACCGGAGGAGGATGATGATCGTTCCATGGTCGAGATATATCGTTTCGACAGTGATATGTCCAGCCGGCACCGTTCCAGCGCGGACGCCGGGGAGCCGATGCCCACCACATGCCACGCCATCGGCCTCCTCCCCGCCCCGGCCGCCGGCTCCGCCGTCGGCGTCACCGTCACCGATCTCGCCGCCGGTCGTGCCGGCGACCCCGACGCCCGCCCCGCCCCGTCGCTAGCCCGTCTCGGCGCCGTCGTGTCCCGAGGGCTCCGCGCCGCCGCGGACGTAGCGCAGGAAGAGGAACCCCTCGTCCCGCAGGACGTGCGCCAGGCGCAGCCGGACGAGCGAGGACGGGCCGTCCAGGAGCCGGGCCGAGTCGCCGCCGATCAGCATCGGGCTCACCGTCAGGCAGAGCTCGTCGACCAGGTCCGCTCCGGCCAGTTGCGCGTTGATCCTGGGGCCTCCCTCGCAGAGCATCCGGCCCAGCCCGCGCCCGGCGAGCTCCCGTACCGCCAGCGCGGGGTCCACCCGGTCGTCCCCGGCCACGATCACCTCGGCGTGCCGGGCCGCCTCGCGCCGTCGCTCCACGGGCGCGGCCTCGCAGGTGACGACGATCGTCCGGGAGTCCGGTGCCGCCTCGGTGAAGAGCGGGCCCGACAGGTCCAGGTCGAGGCCGCGGGTGATCACCGCGACGGGCGGGACGGCCGGCCGGCCCTCGCGCAGCTCCCGCCACGACGGCTTCGGCCGGGCCGGGCCGTACCCCTCGGTCCGTACGGTCGCCGCCCCGGCCACGATGACGTCGGCCAGGCCGCGCAGCACGTGGAAGACCCGGCGGTCGCCGCTGCCGGACAGCTCGCCCGAGCGTCCCTCGAACCAGGTCCCGCCGTCGGCGCTGGCGACCATGTTGAGCCGCAGGCACGGGGCGGCCGGGTAGGCGTAGGCCCGGGCGAGGTCGATCTCCGTCGACGGGCCGGGATGGATGAGGCGCACCGTCCCAGCTTCGCACGGGAGGCCGCGGTGAGTTCTCCCGGCGCGGGCGATACCGGATGTGATGGCCGGTAGTGACTTCGGGCGCCGGAAGATACATGATTCCTCCACCGGGAAGAGGGAGAAATGCGTGGGCCTGGTCGCGATCGTGACATGGTTGATCACCGCGATGGTCGGTATCTACCTGCTGTACGTGTGGCTCTCCGGGGGAGGGCTCCGACAACAGGCGACCAAGGTCACCCGTTTCCCCACGCTGCTGATCTTCACCCATCCGGTCCTGGCGATCTCCGCCCTGGCCTGCTGGGTGGTCTACGTGCTCACCCTGGAGCGGATCTTCGCCTGGCTCTCGTTCGGGGTGCTCACGGCCTCCGCGCTGCTGGGGTTCACCATGTTCACCCGCTGGCTGGGCGGCGGACGGCACGCCCGCGGCGCCGAGCAGCGCTTCCCGGTCGTCGCCGTCGTGCTGCACGGCGTGGCCGGGGTGACGACGTTCGTCCTGGTCCTGCTCACCGCCGCGGTCGCGTCCGGGGCCTGAGAGAGACGGTCGCGTCCGGGGTCTGAGAGACGGTCGCGCCCGGGGCCGGAGCCGCGGTCGTCTCCGGCGTCCTGGGCCCGACCGCGTCCGGTGTCCGGGGTCCAGGGCCGCGCGGGGCTCCGGGACCCGTCCCGGGGAGCTCAGGACCTGCCGCGCGCGCAGCTCAGGATCTGCACCGAGCGGGAGGTCACCTTGACCGAGCTCTCGGCCGGCCAGTGCTCCTCCGAGGCCGGAGGACCCTGCGGGGAGCCGACGACGACGCCGACGGCATCGGCGCCGTCAACGACGTCGGCCGCGCCGACGGTGTCGTCGGTGTCGTCGGCGGTGTCCAGCACGCGGTGCCACCGCTCGCCGTACCTGCCCTGGGGGAGGGCGAAGATCATGTCCTCGTGGTGGGCGTTGATCAGCAGCAGGAACGAGTCGTCCACGATCCGCTCGCCGCGCGTCCCCGGCTCGGTGATGGCGTCGCCGTTCAGGAAGACGGTCAGCGACTTGGCGTACCCGGTGTGCCAGTCGCCGGCCGACATCTCCTCCCCGGCGGGGGTGAACCACACGATGTCGCGGGTGCCGTCGGCGGCCTTGTGCCCGTGGAAGAAGCGGCGCCGCTGGAACACCGGGTGCTCGCGCCGCAGCGCGGACAGGCGCCTGACGAAGCCGAGGAGGTCGCCCTCCCGCTCGGCCAGCGACCAGTCGATCCAGGAGATCTCGTTGTCCTGGCAGTAGGCGTTGTTGTTGCCGTGCTGGGTCCGGCCGAACTCGTCCCCGGCCAGCATCATGGGAACGCCCTGGGAGATGAACAGGGTGACCAGGAGGTTGCGGCGCTGGCGGCGGCGCAGGCTCATGATCTGCGCGTCCTCCGTCGGCCCCTCGACCCCGCAGTTCCACGACCGGTTGTCGTCGGTGCCGTCCCGGTTGTCCTCGCCGTTGTCCTCGTTGTGCTTGTGGTCGTAGGAGACGAGGTCGTTCAGGGGGAACCCGTCGTGGCAGGTGACGAAGTTGATCGAGGCCACGGGGCGGCGGCCGGAGACGGCGTAGAGGTCGGCGGACCCGGTGAGCCGGGAGGCGAACTCGGGCAGCGCGGACCCGCTGCCGCGCCAGAAGTCGCGCACGCTGTCGCGGTACTTGCCGTTCCACTCCATCCACAGCGGCGGGAAGTTGCCGACCTGGTAGCCGCCGGGACCCACGTCCCAGGGCTCGGCGATCAGCTTGACCTGGGAGATCACCGGGTCCTGCTGGATCAGGTCGAAGAAGGCGCTCAGCCGGTCGACGTCGTGCAGCTCCCGGGCGAGCGCGGAGGCCAGGTCGAACCTGAAGCCGTCCACGTGCATCTCCAGGACCCAGTAGCGCAGCGAGTCCATGATCAGTTGCAGGGCGTGCGGGGAGCGGACGTTGAGGGAGTTGCCGCACCCGGTGTAGTCGAGGTAGTAGCGCCGGTCCCCGTCGTGCAGCCGGTAGTAGGCCCTGTTGTCGATGCCGCGGAAGCCCAGGGTGGGCCCCATGTGGTCACCCTCGGCGGTGTGGTTGTAGACCACGTCCAGGATGACCTCGATGCCCGCCTCGTGCAGCGCCCGCACCATGGCCTTGAACTCCTGCACCTGCTCGCCGCGCAGGCCGGAGCGGGCGTAGCCGGCGTGCGGGGCCAGGTAGGCGATCGTGTTGTAGCCCCAGTAGTTGGTCAGCCCCCGGGCGACCATCGCGTGCTCGGGCACCGACTGGTGGACCGGCATCAGCTCCACCGCGGTGACGCCCAGGCTCAGCAGGTGCTCGATGACCGCGGGGTGGGCCAGGCCCGCGTACGTGCCGCGCCGGTCCTCGGGGACCGCGGGGTGGCGCATGGTCAGCCCGCGCACGTGCGCCTCGTAGATCACGGTCTGGTGGTACGGGGTGCGGGGGGAGCGGTCGTCGCCCCACTCGAAGAACGGGTTGATCACCACGTTCTTCGGCATGAAGGGAGCGGTGTCCTCGTCGTTGCGGCTCCCCGGATCGGTGAACCGGTAGGAGAACATCGCCTCGTTCCACACGACGTCGCCCTCGACGGCCTTGGCGTAGGGGTCCAGCAGCAGCTTGGAGGGGTTGCACCGGTGCCCCTGGGAGGGGTTGTACGGGCCGTGGACGCGGTAGCCGTACCGCTGGCCGGGCTGGACGCCCGGGAGGTAGCCGTGCCAGACGAACGCGTCCACCTCGGTCAGCTCGACGCGCTCCTCGGGGCCGTCGTCCGGGAAGAGGCAGAGCTCGACCCGCTCGGCCACCTCGGAGAAGAGGGAGAAGTTGGTTCCCACGCCGTCCCAGGTGCTGCCGAGCGGATAGGACTGCCCCGGCCAGACTTCGCGCATATGACCCTATTCTCCTCTGATCCGCCCCCCGTGCGAAGGGTGTTCTTGCTCCTGTCACTTTAAGGTGGCAATGAGGAGTTTTGTCCGGGTATTTAGGTATGTTCTCCGTGACCTCGCCGGACCACCCGTATCCCTGGGGCACGAGCGGCCGTACGGGCGCCGCGATCGGGCCGGCCCGGACCGCCCCGGACCTCGCAGGACCTCGCCGGACCTCGCCGGAACGGCCCGGACCGGACCGGCCTCGCCGGGCCAGACCGGGCAGGACCGGACCCGATCGGGCCGGCCTGGGCCTGAACAGACCGGGCCGGGCCTGAACAGGCCGGATCCGGCCGAGCCGGCCTGAGCCGACCCGGACCGGCCGCGGGCGGGGAAAGCCGCTCTCAGCTCAGCAGCTCGGCGTTGAGCGTGATCGTCGTGCCGGTCAGGGCCTTGCTCACGGGGCAGTTCGTCTTGGCGGTCTCGGCCGCCTCCTGGAACTGCTCGGCGGTCAGGCCGTCGACCTGGGCGCGGACCGACAGGACGATCCCGGTGATGCCCTCGCCCGGCTGGAAGGTCACGTCGGCCTTGGTCTCCACCGTCTGGGGCGGCGTGCCGGCCTGGGCGAGCCCGTGGGAGAGGGCCATCGAGAAGCACGAGGAGTGCGCCGCGGCGATGAGCTCCTCGGGGGAGGTCTTGCCGTCCGGCTCCTGGGAACGCGAGGCCCAGGTCACGTCGAAGGTGCCCACCCCGGAGGTGTCGAGGGAGACGTTGCCGGAACCGTCGAGCAGCGCGCCCTTCCACTGGGTCGTCGCGGTACGTGTCGTCGCCATGGCGATTGTCCTTTCGATCATGAGGCGTTGGCCATGAACGACCCTACCGCCGGGCCCCCCGGAGACCGTCGGCCGGTCGAAGGACCGCGCGCCCGACGAGCGTGTCCAGGTCCACGCCGGTCAGAAGCCGCGCCCGACGAGCGTGTCCACCTCCAGGTCGATCGGAAGCCCGCGTCCGATGAGCGTCTCCAGGCCCAGGCCCGTCAGAGGACCGCGCGCCCGACGAGCGTGTCCAGGTCCAGGCCGGCCGGGAGCGTGCCGAAGGCGTGACCCCCCTCGCCGGACAGCCGGGAGACGCAGAACGCGTCCGCGACGGCCGCCGGGGCCAGCCGCACGAGCAGCGAGCCCTGCAGCACCAGCGCCATGTCCTCGGCGACGCGCCGGGCTCGGACCTCCAGGTCGGTGGGGTCGTCCAGCGCCTTGCGCAGCCGGTCGGCGGCGCCGTCCAGGTGCCGGTCGGCCCCGGCGGCGAGCGAGACCTCGTCGAAGAACGCCTCCCGCGCCTCGGGCTCGCGGCCCAGGGCGCGCAGCACGTCCAGCGCCGCGACGTTCCCCGAGCCCTCCCAGATGCCGTTGAGCGGGGAGTCGCGGAACAGCCGGGGCATCTGCGACTCCTCCACGTAGCCGTTGCCGCCCAGGCACTCCAGCGCCTCGGCCGCGTGCACGGGCGCGCGCTTGCAGACCCAGTACTTGCTCACGGCCAACGCGGTGCGGCGGAGCGCGGCCTCGGCCCGGTCACCGGCGATCGCCCGGTCGGTGGCCCCGGCCAGCCGCGTCATCAGCACGGTCGCCGCCTCCGACTCCAGCGCCAGGTCGGCCAGGACGTTGCGCATCAGGGGCTGGTCGGCCAGGTGCCTGCCGAACGCCTTGCGGTGACGGGCGTGGTGGACCGCCTGCGTCACGCCGTACCGCATGCCGGCCGCCGAGCCGATCACGCAGTCCAGCCGGGTCATGTTGACCATCTCCAGGATGGTCCGCACGCCCCGGCCCTCCTCGCCCACCAGCCAGGCCGTCGCGCCGTGGTACTCCACCTCGGCGCTCGCGTTGGACCGGTTGCCCAGCTTGTCCTTCAGCCGCATCAGGTGCACGGCGTTGCGGGTGCCGTCCGGCAGCACCCGGGGGAGCAGGAAGCACGACAGCCCGCCGGGCGCCTGGGCCAGGACCAGGAACACGTCGCACATCGGCGCGGAGTTGAACCACTTGTGACCGGTCAGGACGTAGCTCCCGTCGCCCGCGGGCTCGGCGCGGGTGGTGCCGGCCCGCACGTCGGAGCCGCCCTGCTTCTCGGTCATCGCCATCCCGGCGAGCACACCGCGCTTGCCGAGCGGCGGGCGCAGCCCGAAGTCGTAGCTCCGCGAGGCCAGTGCCGGCTCCCACTCGGCCGCCAGCGCGGGACTGTGGCGCAGGGCCGCGATCGAGGCGTACGTCATCGAGATCGGGCAGCCGTGCCCGGACTCGACCTGGCTCCAGACGTAGAACTTGGCGGCGCGCGCCACGTGCGCGCCCGGCCGGGGACTCGCCCAGGGGGTGGCGTGCATGCCCGCCTCGACCGCCACGGTCATCAGCTCGTGCCAGGCGGGGTGGTACTCCACCTCGTCGATCCTGTGGCCGTACCGGTCGTGGGTCCGCAGGACGGGAGGGTGCTCGTTGGCCAGCCGTCCCCACTCCTGGGCCTGCTCGGAGCCGGCCTGAAGGCCGAGCCGCCGCAGCTCCCCGGTGGCCCAGTCCGCACCCTCCCGGATCACGCCGTCCATCAGCGCGGCGTCGGCGGACACGTCGTGCCCGGCGAGCGGGCGGGCCTGGTTGAAGACGTCATGGGTCACGTTCGGCCTCCGCTGAACTTGTCCGGCACTTCACCGGTCTCTCCCTATCTCAACACCCTTTCGCAGGACCTACGTATGCGGTTGTGGCGATGTGTCCCGTTCGGCGGAGAGGGGAGGGCGGGGCCGTCCACGGGCCCCTCCCTCCCCCTCCGGGACCGGCGCCGCCGCCGGATCGGGCGGCGGCGGCCGGGTCAGAGATTCTTCACCAGGTCGCGGGCGTAGTCGTCGTCCTCGTCGCTCTCGGCGAGCACGCGCTCGACGCCCCGCCGGGCACGCTCGTCGCCCCGGGTGGCCAGGCCGCGGGTGGCCTCCGCGACAGTGTTCAGATCCTCGTCCTCCAGCCGGGCGGCCAGCGCCTCGCGGATCTCCTCGCCGTCCTCGGCCAGCCCCGCCAGGCCCATGGTCGCCCAGTCGCGGACCTCCGGGTCGGGGTCGCGCGTCATCGAGACGAGCAGCGCCAGCCCCTCGGCGTGGCCCGGCGGCAGCACCGCGGCCAGCGCGGCCGGGTCGGCCTGGGTACGGGTCCAGCCGCCGGCGGTGACGATCTCCAGTACCTCGGGCAGGGCGCGGGGGTCGGCGTGGTGGCCCAGGGCGCCGAGCACCGAGCGCAGCACCCGCTCGTCGCCCTCGGTGGCCGCCATCCGCCGCAGCACGGGCAGGGCCTCCTCCAGGTAGGGCTTCTCGCCCTCGGCGAAGCCGAACTCGGCGAGCACGTCCACGGCGAACTCCCGCTTGCGGGGGTCCTCGCTCGCGCACAGCCGCACCGCCGCCTCGAAGGTGTCCCGGTCGCCGCGCCGGCTCAGCGAGCTCGCCACGGTCCACCAGGTCTCGGCCTCCTCGTCGACGTCCCGGTACGGCATCGCCCGCTCCACCAGGTCGTCGAAGGGGAGCCGCTCGCCGGTGGCGTCCTCCAGCAGGGTCGCGACGGCCGCGTGCCCGCGCTGGCAGGTGAGCTCGGCCTCCCGGGTCCCGTCCGGGCCCACCGCCGCGACCGTGACCAGGTCGGTGCCGTCCTTGGCGCGGCTGCGGCCCACCACGAACTGCGAGCCCTCCGGGGCCTGCTCGGTGAGCTGCTCCAGCAGCGCGCTCTCCAGCTGGGTGCCGAGCCAGTCGTAGGCGATGGAGAGCGGGGTGTCGCCGTCGCCGTCGGGCCGGCCGGCCTCGGCGTCGTGCTCCAGCAGCGCCCGCACCACGCCGAGCGCGCCGCGCCGGGAGGCCAGGGTCAGCGCGGTCTCGCCGCTGTCGTTGGCCTCCTCGGGGCTCGCCCCGGCCGCGAGCAGCACCCGCGCGGCGTCGGCCCGCCCGTTGGCGGACGCCCACAGCAGCGCGGTCCAGCCCCCGGCCTCCCGTCCGGCCACGTCGGCGCCGGCGGCCAGCAGGGCCGTGACGACCTCGTCGTGGTCCCAGGCGGAGGCCACGCAGAGCGGCAGGCCCTCGTCCTCGCCGCCGCTGATCCGGTTGGGGTCGGCCCCGTGGACCAGCAGCGCGCGCACGACGGCGACACGGCCCCGGTTCGACGCCAGGTACAGCGCGGTGGGCTCTTCCGCGCCCTCGGGGTCGGCGCTCGTCCCGCCCTGCAGCAGCAGCTCGGTCCGCTCGGCGTCGTCGGCCGCCACCGCGTCCAGGAGTTCTCGGTACATGCCTCCGGATCATAGGGCGTGTCCCGGTGTCCGGGCCGTACGCCGGGGCCGGTGGCGGCGAGGGGAGGACGGCGGGAGGAGGCCGGGATCAATCATGGTGCATCGACCTTCATTCGTCTGAAGGATCCTCTATCGAGACAACTCGCGATATGTTGTGAGTTATGAATGATTCCGGGGAGATGCGGGTCTCGGACGCCGAGCGCGAGTCCGCCGTCGAGTGGCTGCGGGTCGCCTCCGTCGAGGGGCGGCTGACCCTCGGGGAGCTGACCGAGCGCACCGAGGCCGCCTACACCGCGCGCACCCAGGCCGAGCTCGCCGTGGTCACCTCGGACCTGCCGGGCGTCCGTCCCGCCGCGCCCGCCCACCCGCCGGCCCCGCGGCCGGCCGGCCAGGCGCGCCGCTGGTTCGTGGCGGTGATGGGCAGCTCCAAGCAGCGCGGCACCTGGCGGATCGACAAGCCGCTCGGCGCCGTCGCGCTGATGGGGGACGTCGTGCTGGACCTGCGCCAGGCCGAGGTCCGCACCGGCGGGGTGGACATCATGGCCACCGCGGTCATGGGCAACGTGAAGATCATCGTCCCGGACGGCGTGGACGTCGAGCTCGACGGCATCGCCATCATGGGGGACAAGAAGGTCCAGGTCGTCGAGGCCCCGCCGGGCACGCACGCGCCCGTCGTGCGGGTCACCGCCTACGCCGTCATGGGGGACGTCAAGGTGGTCGGCGACTCGCGGACCAAGCCCCTCAAGAAGGCCTGGTCCGCCTGGCGGGAGCAGTGGGAGGAGATGCGCGGTGAGCTCACCGGCGAGTCCCACCACCGCCCGATCCCGCCCCGCCCCGCGGGCTCCCCGCACTCCTGGCACGCCACCGGGCCGCAGCACCAGGCCCACCCCCCGGCGCAGCCCTCTCCGGACCCGTCGCGGCCCCCGTACCCGCCGCAGCCCCCGTACCCGCCCGGGCACTGACGGCGGCCCCGTCGCGCAAGGGCCCGGGAGAGCGCGCAAGAGCGCGGACGCGTGCAACGCCCCGGCGGCGCCGGGGCGTAGTGATCGGTGACATACACCGAGCAGTGAGGATCCCCGATGCGAGATCGGGCCGACTTCGAGCAGTACGTGAAAGAGCGTTCGCCTCGCCTCCTGCGAGCCGCCTACCTCCTCTGCCGGGACTGGGGAACCGCCGAGGACCTGCTGCAGACCGCGCTGGCCAAGGCGTGGCTCGCCTGGCGCAGGGTGGGCGAGAACCCCGACCCGTACGTCTACCGCATCCTGGTCAACACGCACGCCACCTGGTGGCGGCGCAGATGGCGGGGAGAGCTGCCCAGCGAGACGCTCCCGGAGACGCCGGACGCCGACACCGCCGAGGCGGTGGCCACCCGAGAGGCGGTCCGCCAGGCCCTGGCACGGCTCCCGGTCAGGCAGCGGGCCGTGATCGTCCTGCGGTACTTCGCCGATCTGCCCGACCGGCAGATCGCCGAGATCCTCGACTGCTCGGTCGCGACCGTGCGCAGCCAGGCCAGCCGGGCGCTGCGCAAGCTGCGCGTCGATCCGGTGGCCGGCGCCGTCATGACCATGGGGAGTTGAAATGGCGATCACCGAGTCCGAACTGCGCGAGATCCTCGACCGGGACGACGGCGGGGGGCACGCCGGCACGGTGACCCTCGCCGGCGTCCACCGGCGTGCCCGGGCGATCAGGCGGCGCCGGGCCGCGGCCGCAGTGGCCGCCGCCGGCCTCGCGGGGGCGCTGGCGTTCGGCCTGACCGGCGGGGACACCGCGACAGGGCGGGAGTGGACCGGGCTGATGGCACAGCCGCCGGGGGCACTCAAGATCGTCAAGGCTCCGGTCGGAGGGCTCAACGTCCACGAGCGGCTGGAGGCGATGACCTACCGCAGGGGCGGGGTGCGCGAGGAGCTCACCTTCACGCGGACCACGCCGCACATCCAGGTGACGCTGCGCTGCCACGGGCCCGCCGACGCCGCCGCGCTCTGGGTCGACGGCCACCTCGTCAGGGCCGGGGCCTGCACGCCCGGCGGGACCGTCCACCTGCTCTGGCAGGGGCTCAGGGGCGAGGTCGGCTCCCGGCACACCGTGACCGGCATCGTGCTGAGGACCAGGGACGACACCCCGGTGCCCCGGTCGATCGACGCCGCCACCGCGGGCCGCCTGATCGCCGACCAGTGGCCGTTCGACAGCGAATGGTCGATCCGGGTCGAGCGGCTCGCCGAACCCGAGTGCCGGGACAGGGTACGCCAGCTCGACCCGCGCACCGGGGAGATGGTCCAGCTCAGCTGCGCGGACGACGGCGGCACCCCGTCCAAACCCGCCCTCGGGTCCTCCTGAGGGCCGAGCCGAGCCGGGCCGGTGCCGGCGGGGCGGGTGCCGACGCGGCCCGCCGGGGCCGGGCAGCCGGGTCAGGCCGTGGCGAGCATCCGGGGCCGGTGCGCCGCCAGGTCGTAGCGTTCCAGCAGCACCGCCGCGACCTCGGGGGCGGCCCCCAGCACCTCGGCGACCACCTCGGCGCCCGCCGCCAGGGTCTCGCGGCGGATCCTGTCGGCGAAGTGGCCCGGGGCCAGCAGGTAGGGGGCGACGACGATCCGCGCTGCCCCCGACCGGCGCAGGTCCAGCACCGCCTCCTCGGGGGCCGGCCCCGCCGCCGAGGCGTAGGCGGCGACCACCCGCCCGCCGCGCCGCGCCTCCCACTCCCGGGCGATCCCGGCCACCGTCTCGTTGGCCCTGCGGTCACCGGAACCGGCCGAGACCAGCACCACCGCGGTACCGGGATCGTCCGCGCGCGCCCCCGCCTCGGCCAGGCGCCGCTCCAGGGCGTCGACCAGCAGCGGGTGCGGGCCCAGCGTGGTGCCCGTGCGCACCCGCAGCCGCGGGCGCCGGGCCGTCACCGCGGCCAGCGCGCCCGGGATGTCGACCCGGCTGTGGTAGGCCTCGGTGAGCAGCAGCGGCAGCACCACGGCCTCGGTCAGGCCGGAGAGCGCGGCCGGGAGCGTGGGGGAGGCGTGGTCGAGGTAGGCGGTGCGCACCGGCAGGTCCGGCCGCGCCCGCCGCACCAGGTCGAGCAGGTCCTGCACGGTCTCGGCGGCACGCGGGTCACGGGACCCGTGCGCCACGGCGACGAGCGGGACCGGCCGGACCGGGGGCGACGCGGCGGCGCCGGAGCGCCAGGTCATACGTGCAATCCGCATTCGATCTTGCCCATGCCGGCCCACCGGCCGCTGCGGGGGTCCTCGCCCGGCGCGACCTGGCGGGTGCAGGGGGCGCAGCCGATCGAGGGGTAGTCGTCGTAGTGCAGCGGGTTGACCAGCACCCCGTTGTCGGCCATGTAGTTGTCGACGTCCTGCTGCGTCCACCGGGCGATCGGGTTGATCTTGACCATCTGGCGCTTGGCGTCCCACTCGACGACCTTGACGCCGGCGCGGGTGACGGCCTCGTCGCGGCGGATGCCGGAGACCCAGGCCAGGTAGGGCTCCAGGGCGCGGTTGAGCGGCTCGACCTTGCGCAGGTAGCAGCACAGGTCGGGGTTGCGCCCGAACAGTCGCGGGCCCAGGTCGCGCTCCTGCTCGGCGACCGTGCGCGAGGGCTTGACGTCGATCACGTTGACGTCGTAGACCTGCTGGACGGCGTCGCGGGTGCCGACCGTCTCGGCGAAGTGGTAGCCGGTGTCGATGAACAACACGTCCACGCCGGGCTTGACCCGGCTGACCAGGTCGATCAGCAGGGCGTCGCTCATGGAGGCGGTCAGGCAGAGCCGGTCGCCGAACGTCGCCGCCGCCCAGCGGATGATCTCCAGGGCCGAGGCGTCCTCCAGGAACCGCGCGGCCGACTCGACGATGTCCTGCATGTCGAGCTCGCCCCGCTGCCGGCGTAACCCGACCTCGACGTCCACCACTGTCATCGCTCGCTCACCCAATCCTCGTTCGCCCCGCGGGCCGTGTTCGCCGTACGGGCCCGTGCGGCCCGGCCGGTCGTCGTGTCGATCGTCGTGTCGATCACCTGGGAGTGGTCGCGCCTCATGAGCGCGCCCCTATCCCGAGGAACTTCAGCTTGAAGGCGCGGATGCACGACCGGCAGTACCAGCCGCCGTCGCCCTCGTAGGGCTCCAGGTCCTCCTCGCCGCAGTAGGGGCAGTGGAAGGGGACCGCTCGCTCGCTCATCGCTTCCCCCCCGTCCCGCCCCGTGCCCGGCCCGTCCCGTTCACTTCAGGTCCGCGTCGTCGGCGCGCTGCACCCAGTCGGAGAAGTTCTCCCCGTCGTCCTTCTGCTTCTCGAAGTTGCGCAGCACCCGCTCCACGTAGTCGGGCAGCTCCTCGGAGGTGGTCTTCAGGCCGCGCACCTTGCGGCCGAACCCCGGGTTGACGCCGAGCGACCCGCCCAGGTGGACCTGGAAGCCCTCGACCTGCTCGCCCCGGTCGTTGACGACGAGCTGGCCCTTGAGGCCGATGTCGGCGACCTGGATCCGCGCGCAGGAGTTGGGGCAGCCGTTGACGTTGATCGTCAGCGGGCTGGAGAAGCCGGGCAGCCGCTGCTCCAGCTCGTCGATCAGGTTCGACGCCAGGGCCTTGGTCTCCACGATGGCCAGCTTGCAGAACTCGATCCCGGTGCACGCCATGGTCTGGCGGCGGAAGGTGGAGGGGGTGACCTGCAGGTCACCGGCCTCCAGCTCGGCGACCAGGCTCTCGACCCGGTCGGGCGCCACGTCGAGGATGACCATCTTCTGCTCGACCGTGGTGTGCACCCGGTTCGAGCCGTGCCGCTCGGCGATGTCGGCGATCAGGTGCAGCCTGTCGCCGTCGAGGCGGCCGACCTTCGGGGCGAAGCCGACGTAGAAGTTGCCGTCCTTCTGCGGGAAGACGCCCACGTGGTCCCTGCGGCCGCCGCGCGGATGCTCGGGGGCGGGGCCGTCGGGCAGCGCGTACCCGAGGTACTCCTTCTCCAGCACGTCGCGGAACTTCTCGGCACCCCAGTCGTTGATCAGGAACTTGATCCGGGCCCGGTGCCGCAGGCGGCGGTAGCCGTAGTCGCGGAAGATGCCGATCACGCCGCCGTAGGCCGGGGCGACCTGCTCGGGGGTCAGGAAGACGCCCAGCCGCTTGGCGAGCATCGGGTTGGTGGATAGGCCGCCGCCCACCCACAGGTCGAAGCCCCGCTCGCCGCTCTCGTTCACGACGCCCACGAACGCCACGTCGTTGATCTCGTGAACGGTGCAGTGCGCCGGGCACCCGCTGACCGCGGACTTGAACTTGCGCGGCAGGTTGGAGAAGGCCGGGTCGCCGATGTAGGTGTCGTAGATCTCCTGGACCAGCGCCGAGCCGTCGATGACCTCCTCGGTGTCGATCCCGGCCAGCGGGCAGCCCAGGATGACGCGCGGCGTGTCGCCGCAGGCCTCGGTGGTCGACAGGCCCACCGCCTCCAGGCGCTCCCAGATGTCGGGGACGGACTCGATCTCGATCCAGTGGAGCTGGATGTTCTGCCGGTCGGTGACGTCGGCGGTGCCCCGGCCGTAGAGGTTGGAGATGTCGGCGATCACCCGCAGCTGCGCCAGGTCGAGCCGTCCGCCGTCGATCCTCACCCGGAGCATGAAGTAGCGGTCGTCGAGCTCCTCCGGCTCCAGGATGGCGGTCTTGCCGCCGTCGATCCCGGGCCTGCGCTGGGTGTAGAGCCCGAACCAGCGCATCCGCCCGCGCAGGTCGGCGGGGTCGATGGAGTCGAAACCCTGCTTGGAGTAGACGTCGATGATCCGCTGACGGACGTTGAGCCCGTCGTCGTTCTTCTTGTTCTCCTCGTTCTTGTTCAGGGGTTCGCGGTAGCCGAGAGCCCACTGACCTTCGCCGCGCGGGCGCTTGTGGTGCCGGTTGACCGGCTTGGCCGGGGTCGTCATTGCGCGTCCTCTTGTGGCTCGATGAAGGGATGGCCGGACGCGCACCGGTGGCACCTCCCGCCTCATCGTCGAGTACGGGGGCCGGTCACTCAGAGGAGGACGCCGGTTACGCGGCCGAGCTGAAAGAGATCAGCAGGGGGCGACGATCAACGGACGTCACAACAGATGGCACTGCGGACACGCAGGAGGTCGACGTGGCGTCGCACGACGAGCAACGGGTCCGCTGGCATGTCTCCGACGATACCCCGGCGATCGCGGATGTCCAATGTCGGGTCCACGATCTGGACAGGCGGGCAAGATCCGGGCCCGCGCCGGCCCCGGCGGGACCGGGCGCGGCGGAGGCTCCCGCGGCTCGTCCCCGGCCCGGCTCCGGTTCGTCCAAGACCGCGCGGCCCGGCCGGCCGATGATCGTCACAGGGCGGGGCAGCATCCCGGACGAGAGGGCTTTCACGATATGACCGACATGACCGACACCGAGGACGACAACGACGAGCCGCGCCGCGGGACGTCGGAGTGGGAGGCGGCCTGGCAGGTCCTGGCGCCGGTGACGGACCTGGTCACGCCGATGGCGGTGCGGGTCGCGGCCACGCTGGGGCTGGCCGACCTGATGGCCGGCGACGCGGTGCCCGTGGAGGAGCTGGCACGCCGCTCCGGCACCGACGCGGACGCGCTGGGCAGGCTGCTGCGCCACCTGGCCCGCCGCGGCGTCTTCGCCGAACCGGAGCCGGGCAGGTTCGCCGTCAACGGGCCGGCCGCGCTCCTGGCGTCCGATCACCCCGCGGGGATGCGGACACGGCTCGACCTGGACGGCTTCGGCGGGCGGATGGACCTGGCGTTCACCGGCCTGCTGCACACGGTCCGCACCGGGCGGCCGGCGTGGGAGACGGTCTTCGGCGCCCCGTTCTGGCGGCACCTGGCCGCCGACCCGCGGATGGGCGCCTCCTTCGACGCGACGATGGCCTCCGGGGCGGACCAGGTCGCCGACGCGGCCGGGGGGTACGACTGGTCCGGCGTGCGGCACGTGGTCGACGTCGGCGGTGGCGTCGGCGCCCTGCTCGCCGAGGTGCTGGGCACCGGCCCGGATGTCCGGGCCACGCTCGTGGATCTCCCCGAGACGGTGGAGCGGGGCCGGGAGTACCTGGCCGGGCGCGGGCTGGAGGCGCGGTGCGCGTTCGCCGGCCGGAGTTTCTTCGACCCGCTGCCCGCCGGCGGTGACGTCTACGTGCTCAGGCGCGTGGTGCACGACTGGGGCGACGAGGACGCCGTGGCGATCCTGCGCCGGTGCGCCGAGGCGGCCGGGCGGCGCGGGCGGGTCGTCGTGATCGAGACGAACGGCGGCTCCGGCGACGATCCGGCCGCGTTCGCCGAGATGGACCTGCGGATGCTCGTGCTCAGCGGGGGCCGCGAGCGCACCGTCGAGGACCACGCCGCCCTCGCCGCCGCGGCCGGTCTCGACCTGGCCGGCGTCCACCTCACCCCGCTCGGGCAGGTCGTCCTCGACTGCGTCCCCGTGAGCCGGTGAGGGCCGATGGCGGGCAACGGGCGGGACGCGGGGTCACCGATCTCCGAACCCCGGTCCTCGCCACCGGTCATCGCTCCCGGGTCCGGTAGGCGTCCCGGCTGGCCTCGATGTGCGGGATGTGCTCGATGGCCCAGCCGGCGAGGGCCAGCGCGGGCGGGATGAGGCTCTTGCCGGCGGAGGTCAGCGCGTACTCGACCCGTGGCGGGACCTCGGCGTACACCGTCCGGGAGACCAGGCCGTCGCGTTCGAGGTTGCGGAGCGTCAGGGTCAGCATGCGCTGGGAGATCCCGGTCACCTGCCGGTGCAGGTCGGTGAAGCGCAGGCTCCCCCGGTCGAGGGTCGCCACGACCAGCAACGTCCACTTGTTGCAGATCCGGTCGAGGATGGCGCGGATGGCCCGCCCCCCGTCCCCCCGGATCATGCAGGTGTGCTCGTACTCCGACATGACATTCCCCTGTGTGTAACGCACATCTGTGTGCCTTTTGTACGGCTTTCAATAGTGACGCATCATGGGGCTCCTTACGAGTGGTAACCATCGTGGCCTGCGCCACTTCCGAGCTTCCGAGGTGCCTTTCATGGAGATCTCCTACTGGATCGTCGCGGCGCTCCTGGCCGCCCTCTACCTCTACGCGGGAGGCAGGAAGGTCCTCCAGAGCCGGGAGCGGCTCCAGCCGATGATGGGCTGGGTCGACACCGTCCCCATGCCGCTCGTCCGCTCGATCGGAATCCTGGAGATCCTCGGCGCCGCCGGCCTGGTCCTGCCGCCGCTGACCGGGATCGCGCCCCTGCTCGCCGTCGCCGCGGCGATCGGCCTCGTCCTGGTCCAGGTCGGCGGCATCGTGGTCCACCTGCGCCGGGGGGAGGTTCGGCTGATCGGCCTCAACGTCGTCCTCCTGGTCGCCGCCGCGGCGGCCGCCTGGCTCGGCACCGTCTGGCTCTGACCCTCCGCCAGGCTCCCGATCCGGTCGTCGGGGCGGGAGGATCCGGGTCCTCACCGTCGCCGGGCCGCCGCAGACCCCCTCCGGAGGAGCGGGGAGTGCCCGTGCGTCACCCCTCTCCGAGCCAGTTCATGCGGGGTTCGGCCGGCTCCGGCGAAGGTCGCCCGGAACCGCCGTCGCCGTCGCCGTCCTCCTCGCGCGCCCTCTCCTGGTGCTGGCAGTCGCACCAGGAGCCTCCGCGGCACTCCTCGTGCCGCCGCTCCCTGCAGTTCTCACAGATCATGCGACCATTGTGCGGCCGTCCTTCCCCGCAACGCCGTCCGCGCGCCCGTGGCCGGGCCGAACAGGCCGGCGCCATGACCCGATCGGGCCTTCGACTCCTCCGTACGCCGCCGTGATCCGGCCGGGTCGCCGGGTTCTCCGGGCGGCGCCGACTCGTGATCAAGCGCGGCGGGGAATACCGTTGTGTGGCATGACGTCCACTGATGCCCCGGCCCAGCGGCCGGGGCCGGAGCGCCGCCCGCCGCGCGGTCCCCGGGCGCGATGGCGTGCCGGGCTCGCGTGGGTCCGCGGCAGGGGCGTCTGGGCCCGGCTGCGGGCACTGCTCGCCTGGATCCGCGGGACCGACTTCTGGGTCCTCGTCGTCGCCACCACGAACGCGGGCATCACCTACCGCGTGACCGGCCTGGCCGGGGAGGCCGCCTTCTTCGCGCTGCTGTCGCTGCCGCCGTTCATGCTCGGCCTCATCGGCGTGCTCGGCCAGCTCACCCGGGTCTTCGGCCCGGAGACCGTCCAGGACGTCAGCGACTGGATCGACCGCCAGGCCCACCTGCTGTTCACCGACAGCGCCGTGGACAGCGTCGTCACCCCGCTCATCGAGGACGTGCTGAACCCCGCCAACCAGGCCTCGCTGATCTCCCTGGGCTTCCTGCTCGCCCTCTGGTCGGGCTCGCGGGCGCTCTTCGTCTACGTGGACCTGATCTCGGTCGCCTACGGCCTCGGCGAGGAGCGCGGCATCATCCGCACCCGGCTGATGTCGTTCGGGTTCTACCTGGCGGGCCTGCTGATCGGGCTGGTGGTGATGCCCGTGCTCGTCCTGGGCCCGGCCGCGCTGCGCGGCGCCCTGCCCGCCGACTACGCCGTGCTGGCCGACGTCCTGTACTGGCCGGTCGTCGTCATCGGCTCGGTGTTCTTCCTCACCCTGCTCTACCACGTGAGCGTCCCGGTCCGCACACGCTGGTGGCGGGAGCTGCCCGGGGCGCTGCTCGCGCTGCTGATCTGGATCGCCTGCGCCGCCGTGCTGCGCGCGGTGCTGGCCGCCTGGTTCTCGCCGGTGTCGATCTACGGCTCGCTCGCCGCCCCCATCGCGGTGCTGCTGTGGCTCTACATCACCGCGCTGGCCGTGCTGATCGGCGCCACGCTCAACGCCGAGGTCGACCGGCTGTGGCCGAGGGGCGGAACGGGCCGCCTCGGCCGGGCCGGTCCTTCCGCTATCGTCTAAGCCGTGACTGGCGCATAGGGTGGGAGCGACCACCGGGGAGCTGAACTGCGAGAAGGCCGAGCGCCTGGGTCTTCGCGCGATGTCGACGATGACAGGGGAGTGAAGGCGCATGAGCGCTCTTTCCAGCGTGGATCCGCAGATCGCCGAGCTCGTACAGGCCGAGGAGCGGCGGCAGGCCGACACCGTCAAGCTGATCGCCTCGGAGAACTACGTCTCCCGGGCCGTCCTGGAGGCCACCGGCACCGTCCTGACCAACAAGTACTCCGAGGGCTACGCCGGCAAGCGGTACTACGAGGGCCAGCAGGTGATCGACCAGATCGAGACCCTCGCGATCGACAGGGCCAAGGCCCTGTTCGGGGTGAACCACGCCAACGTCCAGCCCTACTCGGGCTCGCCCGCCAACCTCGCGATCTACCTGGCCTTCCTGAAGCCCGGTGAGACCGTGATGGGCATGGGCCTGCCGTTCGGCGGCCACCTGACCCACGGCTGGTCGGTCTCGGCCACCGGCAAGTGGTTCAACCCGGTCCGCTACGGGGTGCGCCGCGACACCGGCCGCGTCGACATGGACGAGGTGCGCGAGATCGCCCTCCGCGAGCGGCCCAAGCTCATCTTCTGCGGCGGTACGGCGGTCCCGCGCACGATCGACTTCCCGGCCTTCGCCGAGATCGCCCGCGAGGTCGGGGCCGTGCTCGCCGCCGACATCGCGCACATCGCCGGCCTGGTCGCCGGCGGGGCCCACCCGTCGCCGGTCGGCCACGCGGACGTGATCTCCACCACCACGCACAAGACCCTGCGCGGACCCCGGGGCGCCATGCTGATGGCCACCTCCGACGAGCACGCCACCGCCCTGAACAAGGCGGTCTTCCCCGGCCTGCAGGGCGGGCCGCACAACCACACCACCGCGGCCATCGCGGTGGCGCTCAAGGAGGCGTCGACCGACGACTTCAGGGAGTACGCCCGCCAGATCGTGGTGAACTCCCAGGCGCTGGCCGAGGAGCTGCTCGCCCGCGGCTTCGACCTGGTCTCCGGCGGCACGGACAACCACCTCATCCTGTTCGACCTGACGCCCAAGGGCGTCGGCGGCAAGCCCGCAGCGCAGGCCCTGGACAAGGCCGGGCTGGAGACCAACTACAACAGCGTGCCGTTCGACACGCGCAAGCCGTTCGACCCGTCCGGCATCCGGATCGGCACCGCGGGCGTCACCAGCCGCGGCATGGGCGTGACCGAGATGCGGCAGATCGGCGCCTGGATCGACGAGGTCGTGACCGCGCTGGCCAAGGGCGAGGACGAGGCCGCGCACGTCATCACCCGCGTGCAGGGCGAGGTCAGGGAGCTCACCGCCCGCTTCCCGGTCCCCGGGCTGTAGGACACCGGCGAGGCCCGGGACGCCACGGCTCCCGGGTCCGGAACACGACGAGGCCCCGGGAGCCATGGCTCCCGGGTCCGTGGAGCACGACGAGGCTCCGGGACGCGCCACCGCGTCCCGGAGCCTTTCGCCGTCCCGAGATGTCCTGAGTCGTTCTTGTGACGTCCTGAGTCGTCCCCGGGCCGTCCCTCGCCGGTCCGCGTCGACCTGTACCGGTCCGCGCCGGTTCACAGCGGCTCGTGTCATGCCCGTGCCGGTCCGCCGCATGCCGGTAAAAGGGTTGCCCTCCCTCGGAGGCGGTGCGTTAGAGTTCTCCCGAAGACGCCGTCCCGCAGGGGGCGGCCGCGAGGCACAGGAGGTGGGGACCATGCGGGTTGTTCTGACGAGCCTGCCGTTCATCAACCTCCGGGTGCCTGCCTGATCGATCTCACGACAGGGCACCCGCCTTCACCGAAGGTGTGACCACGTTGTCCTCGTCCTCATCCTCTTCATCGTTCTCCTCTTCGTCGTCCTCGCCGTTCGCGTCCCCGGCGCCGACGTCCCCGGCGCCGACGTCCTCGACCGCCGCCTCCTCGCCGTCACCCCTCGCCTCGCTCGGCTGGGACGACTCTCTGACCGCCGAGCTGCCCGACGGGCTGCTCCCCGCCCGGGTCTCCCGCGTCGACCGCGGCGCCGCCGAGGTGCTGGCCGCCGCCGGTCATCTGCGGGCCGACTACGGCGCCCGGGTGCGCAGGGCCGCCGCCGCCGACCCGGTGGCGCTGCCCTGCGTCGGCGACTGGGTGGGGATCCGCCGCCTGGCCGAGGGGCGCTTCGAGCTGGAGGCGCTCCTGCCCCGGCGTACCGCCTTCGTCCGGGGCGGGGTCTCCCGCGTCTCCCGGGGCGGCCTGTCCGGTGACTCCCAGGGGCAGGTACTCGCCGCGAACGTCGACGTCGTCTTCGTCGCCGAACCCGCCCTGCACGCCACCGACACCGCCGACCTTGGCCGGATCGAGCGATTGCTCGCGCTCGCCTGGGAGAGCGGGGCCCGGCCCGTGGTGCTCGTCACCAAGTCCGACCTGATCGGCGAGAGCCTCGGGGACCTCCTGGACGAGGTCGCCACCGCCGCGCCGGGCGTGGACGTGCACCCGGTCTGCTCCGTCAGCGGGGAGGGGGTCGACATCGTCCGCGGCTACCTGGAGGGCAGCCGCACCGCGGTGATCCTCGGCGCCTCGGGCGCGGGGAAGTCGACCCTGGTCAACGCCCTGGCCGGGCAGGAGGTCATGGAGACCCAGCACGTCAGGGCCGGTGACGGCCGGGGCCGCCACACCACCGTGCACCGCGAGCTCATCCCGCTCGCCGGGGGCGGGCTCGTCATCGACACCCCCGGCATCCGCCGCATCGGCC
Source organism: Streptosporangium sp. DT93 (assembly GCF_049844535.1). NCBI lineage: Bacteria > Bacillati > Actinomycetota > Actinomycetes > Streptosporangiales > Streptosporangiaceae > Streptosporangium > Streptosporangium sp. DT93. The sequence goes on along the minus strand of NZ_JBNCLF010000021.1, from coordinate 29,609 downwards.
TGTACGACATGGGCGAGGGCGTCGACATGGTCTTCTCGGACCTGGAGGAGCTCGCCGGGAGATGCCGGTTCGGCGACTGCCACCACGACACCGAGCCGGGCTGCGCCGTGATCGCCGCCATCGAGGACGGCACACTGCCGGAGCGGCGGCTGGAGAGCTGGAAGAAGCTTCAGCGGGAGGCGGCGTGGATGGCGTCCCGGAGCGACGCCCGGCTCCGCAAGGAGATGCACAACAAGTGGAAGATCATCACCAAGGAGATGCGCAAGACGGGCCGGAACCGGCCCTGAGCGCGTGAGACGCCCGCGCCGTGCGGCCGCCCGTCCCGGGGGCCGCACGCGCGGGTCCCGACATGAAAACGTGTGATCTCGCGACAGGGGTGAGCGAGATCACACGTCTGGGGGAAGCCGGGTGGAGGAGGGGCTGCTCAGGCGACGGCACTGATGCCGGCGCTGGCAGCGCGGCGCATGCGACGACGACGCTCGGAGGCGCGCTCGTCCTCGTTCAGGCCGCCCCAGGTGCCGTACTTCTCCGGACGGGAGAGCGCGTAGTCCAGGCACTCGGCGCGAACCGGGCACTGGGCGCAGATCGCCTTGGCCTTACGCTCGCGGATGTCACGCTCGGGCTGACGCTCACCGTCGGGACCGAAGAAGAGCACGAGGTCCTCGCCCCGGCACGCGGCGTCATCCTGCCAGCCCCAGCTGGGCCGGGGCCGGGCGGTCTGCCGACGTACCTGAGACATGAGAAAACCACCTTATAGTGAGAGGTATTTCGGGTTTTATGCCGCATCGGACGCTTGTGACGTCCCTGGATCCAACGCCTGGATCGGCCGTGATGTTCCCTCAGGTCACGTCAGAGCGGACGTGGCATACAGCACAGGGGTTACCCTGTCCAGCGTTACCAGCCGATAGGTCGTGATCGTGTCGGCGCAAGCCGTACCACATGGCGTTGTCAGCGTCATGGGTTCAACCACTACCCGAAAACGAGCGCCATTACCGCGCACAACTGCCTCGGTGACGGCGCCGTCCAACCTGGAGGATTCCACGGCCACTCCGCCGACCGAAAGTTCACCCGTATGGACGCGGACGAAATGTTCGGCGGCCTGCAGTGGCTCAGGGATGCCCGCGCGTCCCCGGAAACGGTCGAGGATGACCTCACCGGACCGGTACGCGTCGGCTGCCGCGATCGCAGCAGCCTGAGACATGCTGCCGTAGTAAAGGCCGTGTGGCAAGCACACAAGGTTGGCGGCGTAGAGATCGCCACCAACATGTGATGTTTCCCATACTGTGTCCGGCAAATTTTTTGCCAAGGACCGAGCTATGGGTAGTCCAATGCGGGCGCAGCACGCGTTGCGCTTGGCATGCGTGCAGACCAGAAAAACCGGCTCACTCACAAGTATGCAGGACTCCGGGACCACTCCGGCCACCAGCTTGTCAAGGGCAAGATCGTCCGGACCTGCGATGATGCCCTCGGCGATCCAGGGCTCGGCGGCGGTGGAGTCCGCGACCATGACGTGGATGCCGCCGCCCGCGGAGTTCCTGCGGTCCGGGCGGCGGATGAGCTGGGCCCGCACGCCGAGGCGGCCGGCCCGTTTGATGAGGGTGTGGACGTCCTCGGGGAGGACGCAGTTCTCCAGGCGGTCGGCCCAGGGGCCCGAGTGCTCGATGAGCAACCAGAAGCGGGCCCCGACCGTGGCGCTGGCGAGCACGGGCATCTCGCCCGTGTGGCAGCCGGGAGGGTGCGTGCACCCTTTGCCCGGAATGCTCGCCCTGGACGCGCCGTTCCCCGTGCCCACGCTCTCCCCCTCGACTTAGGTAAGACTAACCTAACGCTTTGACGAGGGTAGTGGAGATGGAAACGATGTCGGGCCGGTAAAGCCGGGCGAGGGCGACCTGTCGGCGAGGACCCTTTCGGGGCGCCCCGGCGGGACCCGCCCTTCACGGGCCCGCCGCCCCTTCTGCCCGTGATCAACCAGATCATGCCTTCGGCGGTGATTCGGTCCGGACGCGCCGGAGGACCGGCCGCTCGTGGCGGCCGGTCCTCGGGGAAGGATCTCTCGCCGGTCAGGCCACGGTGCAGGGGATGCCGTTGAGGGTGAAGGCGGCCGGTTCGGCGGTGTTGCCGGTGTGGGTGGCCTGGAAGCCGATGTCGATGGTGGCCCCGGGGGCGAGCGTGCCGTTGTGGCCGACGTTGCGGGCGCTCACCTGGCCGCCGGAGGAGGTGTAGACGGCGTTCCAGCCCGAGGTGAGGGACTGGCCTGAGGGCAGCGTGAAGACCAGCGTCCAGCCGTTGATCGCCGAGGTCCCGGTGTTGGTGATGCTGATGTTGGCGGTGAAGCCGTTGTTCCAGGGGCTCATCGTGTAGGCGACCCGGGGCCCCGTGCCGGGGGTCGGCGTCGGCGTGGGCGTGGCCGTCGGGGTGGGAGTGGGAGTGGGGGTGGGGCCGTCGCCCAGGTCGGCCACGAAGGTCGTCACGCTCCGGGCGGGAAGCGTGACGACGAGGGAGCCGTTCGAGACGTTCACCGCTCCCTGGGGCGCGACGTTCCTGCTCGCGTCGGTCAGCCAGGACGAGGCGCCGGACACGGCGCTGTTCGCCACGGTGAACTGCTGGCTCACCGCGGAGGTCCCCTTGTTGACGGCGACGATGACGACCTTGGAGTCACCGCCCCGGTACGCCGAGACGTAGACGTTCGACGCCGGGTTCGCCGTGGCGTCGATCCGCACGTAGCCGGGCCGGACGAACCTGGCGAAGTGCGCCATCATCGCGCCGCGCTTGCTGATCTGGCCGTCCTCGCGCATGGGGCCGTAACCACGCCGGATGTACCACCAGACGTACATCTGGAACTCGGCGTCCACCATGGCGCGGTGGATGTGCTCCCCCACGTCGAGCGCCTGGGGCCACAGGTCCGCCGAATCGCTGCTGTTGGGGTGGTAGACCTCGGTCATCCAGAGTTCCTTGCCCGCGCCCTTCTGCTTGAAGAGGGGGTAGGGGAAGTTCGAGAACTGCGTCCCGTACAGGTGGGCCCCGATGACGTCCACGTTGGCGAGCGCCACGGGGTCGTTGAGGATCGGGTCCGAGATGTTCTTCAGGTACTGGAAGGACTCGGGCGCGATGACCCGGGTGCCGATCGAGCCGGCGTTCTCGCGCAGGAACCGGAGGATCTCGGCCGGGGTCCACCACGTCCAGGTGTGCGCGTAGTCGGGCTCGTTCTGGATGGATATGGCGTACAGGTTCACCCCGTTGTTCCGCATGTACGTGGTGAAGTCGTTCAGGTGCTGGGCGTAGGCGCCGTACGAGCCGTACTTGAGGCGCTTCGCGTCGGTCTGGCTGCCGCGGGTGAAGGTCTCGACCATGCTCGCGGGAGGGTTCCACGGCGACGCGAAGACGATCGCCCCGAGCTCGATCGCGCGCTTGGCCGTCGCCAGGTCGCGGCCCCAGTCCGCCTGGTTCTCGGGGACGGGGATCCTCAGCACGGAGAATCCCAGCCGCCCCTCGCCGGTGCCGAACGCCGTGTCCCGCTGTGCGGCCGTCAGGTCGCCGATCCAGGAGGCGAAGGCCATGCCGCCGAAGCCCCGGATCGTCTGCCGCCGCGCCGACGGATCGATGACCGCCGTGGCGGCCGCGGCCTCCGAGGCGCCCAGGACCGAGGCCGTGGCGGCGATGACCGGCAGGGCCCCCATCGTCGTCAGGACGGTCCTCCGGTTCAACGCCCTTCGCGCGCCGCTCACGGGCTCGTTCTGGTCCTGCGTCATGTCGTCTCCTTGCAGCTTTCGGTGCTCGTCCGCACCTTTTCGGTCCGCCCGGCCGGGGAGGCGCCGGCCTCCGGTGCCGCCGCCAGGGCGGACTCTGATCGCGTTAGCGTTAACATCTCCTCGTGCCGACCGGCGTGCCGGTGCGGCGGAGGCGCGGACCGCCCGCACACCCGCGGAAGGGTGGCACCCCGGCGGAGTCTGGCCCCGCCGTCGGCCGGGGGCAAGCGCGGGATGGTACGGCACGCGATGAGCTGTGGAAACGTTCGGCCGTACGGTGAAAATTTCACAACGGAGGACGCGGCCTCGTGCGGGCTCCGCCGTCCGGGAGCGACCGCGGACTCACGTCGGCACCCGGGAGCGACCGCGGACTCACGTCGGCACCCGGGAGGCCCGTGCGGCGACGGCGCGCCGCCCACGCCGTGTCCGGGGAACGCTCACGTGGTGCCGGCGGGCCGGGTCAGTAGGTCAGGGCCGCCCGTGCCGCGGGAAGCGCGGCCTCGCGGTCGGCGGGGACGAGGCCGATCCTGGTCCTGCGGTCGAGGAGGTCGTCCACGTCCAGGGCGCCCTCGTGCCTGACCGCCCAGACCAGTTCGGCCCCGGTCACCCCGGTCGGCCCGGTCTCCGCCAGCCAGGGCTCCTCGGCCATCAGCGCCCGTACCGCGCCCGCCTCGCTGCCGTAGCGCTCCAGCAGCCGGTCGGTACCCCCGCCGCCTCCGCCGCCGGCCCGGTGATCCCCGCCGTCGCGGCCACGCCTGCCGTTCCGCCCGCGCCCGCCGTTCCCGTCGCCTCCGCCGTCACGTCCGCGTCGGCGCCCGCCGTTCCGGTCGTCGCGGCCGTCGTCGCGGCCGTCGTCGGGGACGGCGCCGACGAGGGGCAGCGCCGCGGTGCGGCTCCGCCCGGCGTCGAGCCGGCTCAGGGACACGGCCAGGTCGACCGCGTCCTCGGCCATCCGCCGGTACGTGGTCAGCTTGCCGCCCACGACCGTCACCAGCCCGTCGGGCGTGGTCAGCAGCGCGTGCCGCCTGGACAGGTCGGAGGTGCGGCCCTCCCCGTCCAGCAGCGGGCGCAGCCCCGCGTAGGTGCCGGCCACCTCCTCGCGCCGTACCGGCTCCTCCAGCACGGAGTTCAGCACCGACAGCAGGAAGGTCACGTCCTCCTCGGGGGCCTGCGGGACGTCCGGGACGGGCCCGTCCACCGGCTCGTCGGTGAGGCCGACGTGCACCCGCCCGTCGGGCTGGGGGAGTACCAGGACGAACCGGTTGCTCTCACCCGGGATCGGCACGTGCAGCCCCGCGGTCAGTCCCGGCAGCGTCTCGGGCCGCAGCACCAGGTGGGTGCCGCGCGAGGGGCGCATCCGGATGCCCGGGTGCAGGCCGGCGGCCCAGACGCCGGTGGCGTTGACCACGGCCCTGGCCCGGACGGTGAAGGTCTCCCCGGCGAGCTCGTCGCGGACCAGAGCCCCGTCGCCGGAGACCTCCAGCGCCCGGCAGCGCGTCAGCACCCGGGCGCCGTGGGAGGCGGCCGTCCTGGCCACCGAGAGCACCAGGCGGGCGTCGTCCACCAGGCGCCCGTCCCACGACAGCAGGGCGCCGCGCAGCCCGCGCGAGCCCAGCGGGGAGGCCAGGGCGAGCGCCTGCTGGGCGGAGATCCACGAGGGGCCGGGAAGGAGGTGGCGCGGGGTGCGCGCCGCGGCCCGCAGGCCGTCGCCGAGCCGGTAGCCGGTCATCACCAGCGTCGCGTGCCGGCGGGAGACCTCCGGGAGGAGCGGCAGCAGGTACGGCTGTGCCCGCACCAGGTGCGGGGCGGTGCGCCCGAGCAGCAGGCCGCGCTCCACCGCGCTCTCGTACGCCACCCCGATCTGTCCTTTGGCCAGGTAGCGCAGCCCGCCGTGGATCATCTTGGAGCTCCAGCGGGAGGTGCCGAACGCCAGGTCGTGCGCCTCGATCGCGGCGACCGACAGGCCGCGCGAGGCCGCGTCCAGCGCCACGCCCGCGCCGGTGGCCCCCAGCCCCACCACCAGCACGTCGACCACGAGGTCGCGCGTCTCGGCCAGCTCGCGGGCCCGGCGGGCGGCGTTCAGAGAGGAGTTCACGGGCGCAGGTACCTTTCCAGAAGGGCGGTCAGCTCGGCGTCCAGGTCGTCCTCGGTGAGCGGGCCGAGCATGGTCGAGCCGGAGAGCAGGAACGACTGCGCGGTCAGCAGCACGGCCGCCGACAGCCTCGCCGCCTCACCCGCGCGCACGGTGCCGGCCCCCTGACCCCGGACGATCGCCGACTCGACCAGGGCGAGCATGGCCCTGTGGCTGGCGCCCCGGCGCCGCAGCAGGTAGGGCAGGAGCAGTTCCGGGTCGACCTCGACGATCTTCCGCCAGAGCGGGTGGCCGCGCAGCGCCCGTACGGTCGCCACCGCCGCGGTGACCGGGTCCTCGGTGGCGAACCCGTCCGCGACGCGCACCCACTCCCGGGTCATCAGGTCGGCCACCAGGCCGCGCACGTCGGGCCAGCGGCGGTAGATCGTCATCCGCGAGAGCCCGGCCCTGCGGGCCACGTCGGTGAGCGTGGTGCGCCGCACCCCGACCGCGAGGATCACCTCGCGGGCGGCGTCGAGGACCTGGTCGCCCGCTGCGGCTGAATTGTGACGGATGGACGTCATGTGTCACAGTGTAGACGTGGACAACCAGACCGCCGCCGCGGACCCCATGCTCTGGTCCGGCTGGGGCGACCCCGCTCGCGCCGCCGACCTGCCGGAACCGATCCGGAAACTGCTCGGCGACCTGCTGGGGGTACGCCCGCCCCGGTCGGAGGCGGCCGCCCTCGACGAGGTGCGGCTCCCGCCCGTCACGCTCCCCGCGCCGTTCCTCGCCGAGCTGCGCGACCTGGTCGGCGACGGCCACGTACGTCTCGACGACGAGACCCGCGTCCGGCACACCCGCGGCAAGTCCACCCCCGACCTGCTGCGGATGCGCGCCGGGGACGGCTCCGACGCGCCCGACGCGGTCGTGCTGCCCGCCTGCCACGACGAGGTGCTGGCCGTGCTGGCGGCCTGCGCCGCGCACCGGGTCGCGGTGGTCCCCTTCGGCGGCGGCACGTCCGTGGTCGGCGGCCTGGTCGCCTCCCGGCGGGGCTTCGCCGGGGTCGTCGCGCTGGATCTGGCCCGGCTCGACCGGCTGGTCGCCGTGGACGCCGAGTCGATGGTCGCCGAGCTGGAGCCGGGGCTGCGCGCCCCCCGGGCCGAACGGCTGCTGGCCGCGCACGGCTTCACGCTAGGTCACTTCCCCCAGTCGTTCGAGTACGCCACGCTGGGCGGTTTCGCCGCCGCCCGCTCCAGCGGGCAGGCGTCGGCGGGCTACGGCCGCTTCGACGACCTGGTCGTCGGGATGACCGTGGCCACCCCGCGCGGCACCCTCGACCTGGGCCGGGCGCCCCGCTCGGCCGCCGGTCCCGACCTGCGCCAGGTGATGCTCGGCTCCGAGGGGGCCTTCGGCGTGATCACCTCGCTCCGGCTGCGGGTCCGGCCCGTCCCCGCCGAGCGCGTCTACGAGGGGTGGCGGTTCGCGTCGTTCGCCGAGGGCTCGGCCGCGCTGCGGACCCTGGCCCAGCAGGACGCCGCGCCCACCGTGCTGCGCCTGTCCGACGAGACCGAGACGATGATCGGCCTGGCCAGGCCCGGGGAGATCGGCACGTCCTCGGCCGGGGCGGGCTGCCTGGCGATCGCCGGCTACGAGGGCACCTCCGCCGAGGTGTCCGCCCGGCGCGAGCGCGCCACGGCCGTGCTCTCCGGACTCGGCGGCGTCCCCCTCGGCACCGGTCCGGGCCGGGCGTGGGAGCACGGACGCTACTCCGCGCCCTACCTGCGCGACGCGCTGCTCGCCGCCGGGGCGACCGTCGAGACGCTGGAGACGGCGGGCTTCTGGTCGAACCTGCCCCGCCTGTACGACGCCGTGCGCCTCGCGCTGGGCGCCTCGCTCGGCTCGCCGCTGGTCATGTGCCACATCTCCCACGTGTACGGCACCGGCGCCAGCCTGTACTTCACGGTCGTCACCGCGCAGACCGCCGACCCGCTCGGGCAGTGGGAGGCGGCCAAGCGGGCGGCGAACGAGGCGATCATCGGGGCGGGCGGCACGATCTCGCACCACCACGGCGTCGGCCGCGACCACCGGGAGGCCCACGCCGCCGAGATCGGCGAACTGGGCGTGGAGATCCTGCGCGGCGTCAAGGACCGGCTCGACCCGGAGGGGATCCTCAACCCGGGAGTCCTGCTGGGCTGAGACCCCGGAGCGGGGAGGTCACCCCGCGACGACCAGGGTCTCCATGGCCCCGCGGAGCGGCCCGGGGATCTCCGCGGGCCGCCGGGATCCCCGGTCGACGAACACGTGGACGAAATGACCCTCCGCCACGACCGTCTCGCCGTCCTCGCGCAGCAGCCCCAGCTCGTAGCGGACGCTGGAGCGGCCCAGGTGGCCGACGCGCAGCCCGACCCGTACCGGCTCGGGGAAGGACACCGAGGACCGGTAGACGCAGTGCGACTCGACGCACAGGCCGATGACGTCACCGCCGTGGACGTCGAGCCCGGCGACGCCGATCAGCCAGGAGTTGATCACCGTGTCCATCATCGAGTAGTGGACGGCGTTGTTGACGTGGCCGTACACGTCGTTGTCCTTCCACCTGGTCGGAACCGTCTCCCAGTAGGCGTACACGGGAGAACCATATTCCAGGGGGCACGGCGGGAGATCCCCGGACCGGTCGCCTTCGCCCGGATCGGATGCGACTTCCTATGATCATTGCCAAGATATGGACATGGTCGATGCGGCGGGGCGGGCGGCGGAACGCGGGCGTGAGGTCTCCTCCCGGGTGTCGGAGGAGGGCGCGGGCTGGTCCTGTTCCCGGATCGGCACCTTCAGGGACCTGCTGCCCAGCGAGAAACCCTTCTCCTGGCTCGACCCGCGCACGATCTGGCGGTCGAGGAACGAGGTGCTGGCGATCCTGTTCGGCGACCCGTCCGGGCAGGTCCGCTCCCGGTGGACGGCCGCGCAGCGCGAGCGGGGCGTCGACGCCTCCTTCCGCATCCCGGTGGACGTCGGCCCGGAGTTCTCCTTCCTGCTCCTGGGCGACACCGGGGAGGGCGACTCCTCGCAGTACGCCGTCGTGCCGGGCATGCTGAGGATCGGCGAGGGCACCTCCTTCGCGGTCGTCGCCAGCGACGTGGTCTACCCCACCGGATCCGGCAACGAGTACGAGGACAAGTTCTTCCGCCCCTTCCAGGACTACCCCGCGCCGATCTACGCCGTCCCCGGCAACCACGACTGGTACGACGGGCTCGGCGGCTTCATGCGCGTCTTCTGCGACGCCCGCCCGCCCAAGGGGTTCAGCCCCGCGCCCTCGGGCCTGCGCGGGCTGCTGTGGAGCAGGCCGGAACCGATCGACGAGGCCCGGCTGGCCAGGGCGCGCGAGCGGCGCTCCCGGCCCGGCCAGCAGGCCGTCCAGCCCGCCCCGTACTGGGCGATCGAGACCCCGGGCCTGATGCTCGTCGGCGTGGACACCGGCATCCGCGGCGACATCGACGCCGAGCAGGCCGCCTGGCTGCGCGAGGTCTCGCTCGACCCCAGGCCCAAGGTGCTCGTCACCGGCAAGCCCATCTACACCCGCAACGAGTACAAGCCGTCGAAGCTGGCCGGCGGCGGCACCGTCGACGACATCGTCACCGACCCCGCGCACAACTACGTCGCGGCGATCGGCGGCGACGTGCACAACTACCAGCGCTTCCCGATCAGGGTGGGGGAGCGGACCATCCAGTACATCGTGGCGGGCGGGTCGGGGGCGTTCATGCACGCCACCCACACCATCCCCCGGGTCACCGTCGCCGGCCTGCACGAGGACGACTACCGCTGCTACCCGCTGCGCGGTGACTCGCTGTCGTTCTACAGCAGGCTCTACAGCGACCGGCTGCGCATGCGCTGGCTCTACCTCACGCCCGCCGAGAGCGCGGCGCTGATGTCCCGGCGGATCGGCAACACCCCGGTACGCGACATCCCGCCCGTGCCGATCACCTTCCGGATGCGCTGGGCGGCCCGGATCCTCGGCGGCTGGCCGATGCCGCTGCGGCTGCCGGTGGGCAGGACCTTCCACCGCTACCTGTCGGAGCTGTCGGACTGGGACACCCCGCCGTTCTTCAAGAGCTTCCTGCACGTCTCGGTGACGGCCGGCACCCTGAGGATCCGCTGCTTCGCCGCGACCGGCTGCCTGCCGCAGGAGCTCGAACCGCCGCTGGAGGACGAGATCGCCATCCCGCTCGCCGTCCCGCTCGCCTGACCGGCGACGCCGGGAACGCGGGGAACGCCGGGAACGCGGGGACACGGGGGAGGCGGGAATGTCGGGGCGGCGTGGCACTGTGGGGGGCATGAACGTGTCGGTCGCGCCCGCCGGTGCGGGCGGGGGCGTGCTCCGCGCCGACGGCGAGCCCGCCAGGGCCGTCGCCGACCTGGCCGCGGAGGTCCGCCGGCTGGAGGAACGGCGCCCGCGCTGGGTCTGGGCCGACACCCGCGAGATCTACCCGGCGCTGCTCGCCGCGGGCGTGCGGCCGGCGCGCTGTCACGACCTGGCGCTGACCGAGGGCCTGCTCCTGGCCCACGAGGGACGCTTCGGCGAGCCCCGCTCGGCCAGGGCCGCCTACGCGCGGCTGCGCGGCCTGCCCGTGCCGGACGACCCGCACGGCGCCCAGGCCCGGCAGGCGACCCTGTTCGAGGAGGAGACACCGGAGCCGGACGCGGACCTGGTCGCCGAGGTCCACGCCGACCAGTTGCGCCGCGTCGGGGAGACCGCCGACCCGCAGCGGTTCCGGCTGCTGGTCGCCGCCGAGTCGGCCGGGGCGCTCATCGCCGCGGAGATGGCCCGCGACGGCATCCCCTGGCGCGAGGACGCGCACGACGAGCTGCTGACCGGCCTGCTCGGCCCGCGCCCGGTGCACGGCATGCGGCCGGCCAAGCTGCAGGCGCTGGCCGACGAGGTGGCGGCCGCGTTCGGCACGTCGTTCAACCCCGACTCCCCGCAGCAGATCCTGCGCGCCTTCAAGGCGGCGGGCGTGCCCGTCGCCTCCACCCGGGCCGGCGACATCAGGCAGGTCGACCATCCCGGGGTCGCGCCCCTGCTGGCGTACAAGGAGATGGCCAGGTTCCACAGCTTCCACGGCTGGACCTGGGCCGGCCAGTGGGTCCGCGAGGGGCGTTTCCGCCCCGAGTACGTGGTCGGCGGCGTGGTGACGGGCCGCTGGGCCACCAACGGCGGCGGCGCCCTGCAGATCCACAAGCAGATGCGCAAGGTGATCGTGGCCGACGACGGCTGGACGCTCGTGGTCGCCGACGCGGCCCAGCTGGAGCCCCGGGTGCTGGCCGCGATGGCCGGGGACGGCGGGCTGGCCAGGGCGGCCGGGCAGAGCGACCTCTACCGGGCGCTGGCGCAGGTGTTCGGCGGCGAGCGCGACAACGCCAAGATCGCCATGCTCTCGGCGATGTACGGCGGCACCAGCGGGGACGCGCCCAAGCTGCTGGCCGTGATGCGGCGGCGCTTCCCGCTGGCCTACCGGTTCGTGGAGGACGCGGCCCGCGCCGGGGAGGAGGGCAAGGTGGTCCGCTCCTGGCTGGGCCGCACCTCGCCGCCGCCCTCGGCGGGCTGGCGGGAGCTGGTCTCCGGGCCCGAGGGGGGCCGGGCGGCCCGCGAGCGGGGCCGGTTCACCCGCAACTTCGTCGTCCAGGCGACCGCGGCCGAGTGGGCGCTCGTGCTGATGGCGGTGTTGCGCGGCCTGCTGCCCGACCCGGCCAGGCTGGTGTTCTTCCAGCACGACGAGGTCATGGTGCACTGCCCGGCCGACCAGGCCGACGAGGTGGTCGCGGCGGTCGGCCGGGCCGCCGAGGAGGCGGCCAGGCTGCTGTTCGGGGCGACGCCCGTGCGCTTCCCCATGCAGGCGGTCGCGGTCCGCTGCTACGCCGACGCGAAGTGACGTGCCGCATCGCCGGCCTGCTGCTGGAGAAGGTGACGGGCATGAGCGCCGAGCGGTACATCACCGGCCACGTCTTCAGGAAGGCCGGGCTGCGGCACACGTCGTTCCCGCGTACGCCGTACCTGCCCGGGCCGAGCTCCAAGGCGTACGAGGCACTCTTCGGGTTCTTCGACCCGCCCAGGGACTACGGCGTCTACGACATGTCCTGGGCCTGGACCTCGGGTGCGGTCGTCTCGACGATGGAGGACCTCGACCGCTTCTTCCGGCTGCTGCTGCGCGGCGAACTGCTCGACGCGGCTCTGCTCGCCGAGATGCGGAAGACCGTGCCCGTCCGGTCGTTCTCGGGCGCCGTGATCGACTACGGTCTCGGGATCTTCCCCATCGACCTGCCGTGCGGCAGGTTCTGGGGACATGACGGGAGCGTCCCCGGCATGCAGACCTTCGCGTTCTCCGACGCCGGCGGAGGCCGCCAGTTCGCCTTCGGCGTCAACCTGAGGAACTACCAGCAGCTCGACGAGAACGGTGTTCCCGTCCCGCACGCCATCGACTTCGCGATCGGGGACCACCTGCTGGAGGCGGCGTGCGGGCCCGGCGCGGAGGCGACGGCCAAGGCGGCGCGGCCGCCTGTGCCGATCGGCGTGGACGGGGGCACGGCCACACCGTGACCGGGCACGGCCGGCCCCGATGTGGCGGCCTTCTCGATCTCGCGGTGCTCGGGCGGGCCGAAGGTCGTGGGCCGCCCCGGACGTGGGGGCCGGGTGCCGAAACCGCCGGTGCCGGCGCGGTGGACGACGTCACGGACCAGGTCAGGACCGGCGAAGGTCACCTCGGCGACCTTCGCGGAACAGGGTCAGGACCAGCCAGAGACCGGTGACCGTCACCAGGACGCCGGTGGCGGCGCAGAGCGCCCCGTACGAGAGGCCGCCGACGATCACCCCGGCCAGCACGGTGCCGGTCGCGCCGCAGGCGTTCATCACCAGGTCGGACATCCCCTGCACGGCCGTGCGCCGCTCCAGCGGCACCGCCTCGCTCAGCATCGCCGAACCGGCGATCAGCGAGCAGGACCAGCCGACGCCGAGCAGGAACAGCCCGGCGGTCACCCGGCCGACGTCGTGCGCGCCGGCACCGCCCGCCAGGACGACGGCGGCCAGCAGCAGGCCCATGCCCAGGACCAGCACCGGCACCCGCCCGGCCCGGTCGGCCAGCCAGCCGATCACGGGGGAGAACACGTACATCCCGGCGATGTGCAGGCTGATCACGATGCCGATGACCGTGTACGTCGCGCCGCCGTGGTCGAGGTGGACCGGGGTCAGGGACATGACCGCGACCATCGCGGTGTGGCCGACCGCGATCGCGGTCATCGCGCGACCGGCGAGGGGCGTCCCGCGCAGCACCCGCCATCCCGTGCGGAACGTGCCCGCCGCCCGGTCCGCCGGTGCCGGTGAGAGGGGCGCGTCCGTCGCGGCGGGCGCCGTCGCCGGAGCGGGGGCGCCGGACGCAGGGGAGACGGCGGTGCCGGTCGGCGGGGTCGCGGAGCGGGCCGGCTCCGGCACCGTGGTGCCCGGCGGCGGGCCGGCCAGCGAGCGGGCCAGGAGCAGCGGGTCGGGGCGCAGCCCGGCGAGGACGACGGCCAGGGCGATCGCGAAGCTCAGCAGCGCGAGGACGAACGGCCCGCTGGCCGGGGCCAGGCCGAGTCCGACGCCGAACCGCTCGGCCGGTTCGGCGAGGTTCGGGCCGGTGACCGCTCCGACGGTGGTGGCCCAGACCACCAGCGACAGGTGCCGGGCCGAGTGCCCCGGCGGGGACAGGTCGGTCGCGGCGTAGCGCGAGGACAGGTTGCCCGCGCTCGCCGCGCCGAACAGCACCAGCCCGGCCAGCAGCAGCGGCCACGAGCGCACGGTCACGGCGAGCAGCGAGACCAGGCAGCCCAGCAGGGCGCACCCGTAGGCCAGGGTGAGCCCGGCCCGGCGCCCTCCGCGCCCGGACGACCTGGCGGTGGGGATCGCCAGCAGCGCGGCGCCCAGCACGGTCGCGGTCCCGGCCAGCCCGCTCAGCGCCGTGGAACCGGAGAGCTGCTCCACGGTCACCGAGCTGAACGTGGCCCCCACGGCGACGCCGATCCCGCCGCTGATCTGACCGGTGGAGAGCACCGCGAGCGTCCGCCGCTGCACGGAGGCGGCCCGCGTGCCCTCATCGGGTGATATGTGGTCGTCCGTGGCTTTCGTTGTCACGAGTGAAGTGTGTCATTACTCGTGATCGCTCCACCAACGGTGAACACGTCACGAGCGGCTCCGGGGCGGCCGGCCGGTTCCGCGAGGGGGCCGGGACGGTGATCGGCCGGATTCACAGGGCTTCGGAGACCGCCCCCCCGGAGTCGCGGGCGGCCCCGGGGCGCGGGCGCGTGAGGTTCCCGAGGCGTCGGCCGGACGGGGATTCCCGAGGCGTCGGCCGGACGGGGCGCGGGGCGTCAGCCGGACGGGGTGAAGGTGGCGAGGAAGGTCTCCATGGACTCCACGCTCCGCTCCCACCCGAGGTCCTGCGCCCTGAACGTGATCTGGTACGCGCTCCGGTCGTCCACGGCGACGTAGCGGGTCAGCCCGTGCATGGGGACGCCGTCGGACCGGACGTAGGTGTACTCCCAGTCGGCGGCCTTCCAGCCGCGGTAGCCGACCGCCGTCACGCCGACCTCGGTGTACTCGTCGAGGTCCTTCCTGCTGGCCCGGCCGAGCGCGGTCACCGGGTCGGCGACCGGCGCCGGGACGACGACGACGTTCTGCCCGCCGCGTTTGGGCCCGGAGAAGACGACCGCTCCGTCCCCGCCCGTCTTGACCGTCCAGTTCCCGGGCACGGCCCCGGAGACGCCTCCCGCGCTCAGCCGCGCGAAACCGTCGGGCACCTCCGCGGCGGCCCGCAGGGGGGCGGCGGAGACGGCCGGGGCCGAGGCGGCCGTGACGGCCTCCGTGCCCGCGGTGCCGGAGCCGCCGTCGGGCAGGAAGACCAGCAGCCCGGCGACCACGATGGCCAGCACGCCGCCCACGCCGAGCATCAGCAGGCGCAGGTCGGGCCGTCCGCTCGCGCGGGTACCGGCCCGGAACGGCGAGGGCTCCCGCGTCTCCCGCGCCTCACGTGACGACCGTGACGGCCGCTCGCGCAGAGCGCTCCCCGCCGTCGCCCGGGCGGACCGCCGCGACGCCTCGCGGGCCGGCGAGGCCGGTCCTGGCCCGCCCCCGGAACCGCGCGACGCGGCGGCGGACGAGCCGCCGAGCAGGTCGCCGGGGAACACGGGCGACGCGGTGAACGGGTCGCCCGAGAAGGGGGACGAGCTGAGGAACGGATCGTTCGGCAGCTCCACCGGCGCGGCGGACGGGGCGCCGCCCAGCCCGGTCGCCGGGGCGCGCAGCGCGTCGTAGCCGCGCAGGTGCCCTCCGGACATGCCGGTGAACGTCTCGGACGTCGTCTCGCCCGGCCGGGGGACGGCGGACCGGGAGGCCCGCGACGCGCCGGGGAAGGAGAGCGGTTCGGTGCCCACCGACCCCACCTGTCCTGCGAGCGCGTCGCGGGAGGAGGAGCGCGGCTCGAAGGAGACGACGTTCTGCTCGTACGGCACCCGGATCGGGCCGGAGGGCGTCTCGATGATCCGGGACGGCATCGGCCCCGGCGGAACGTCCAGCGGGGGCATCAGGTGCATCGGCATGGAGTCGCCGGGCATCGGCATCGACGAGGGCGACGAGGGTGCGACGCTGGGCGCGAGCGTGGTGCCGGAGCCGTGGCTGCGCAGCACCACCTCCAGCAGCTCGGCCACCTGCGCGGCGGTCATCCGCTCGGCGGGGTCCTTGCGGAGCAGGCCCTCGATGACGGTGATCAGGGCACCGGCCCGTGAGGGGCGGGCGGGCTCCTGGGTGAGGATCGCGCCGAGCACCGCCATCGCGTCCGGCCCCTCGTAGGGGGGCCTGCCCTCGACGGCCGCGTACAGCGTGGCGCCGAAGGACCACAGGTCCGAGGCCTGCGTGATCGGCAGCCCGGACAGCCTCTCCGGCGGCACGTACGCGGGCGATCCCATCATCAGGCCGGTCTGGGTGATGGCGACGTCGCCCTCGATCGCGGCGATGCCGAAGTCGGTGAGCACCACCCGGTCGGAGGTCAGCAGCACGTTGCCCGGCTTGACGTCGCGGTGCATGATCCCGGCCGCGTGGGCGTGGCGGAGCGCGTCGAGTACCCGTACGCCGATCTCGGCGGCCTGGATCACCGGCAGCGGCCCGCTCTGCCGTACGGCCTGCTCCAGCGACCAGGCGCGGACCAGCTCCATCACGATCCAGGGGCGGCCGTCCTCCTCGACGACGTCGTGCACGGTGACGATGCCGGGGTGGCTGAGCCGGGCCGCCGAACGGGCCTCGCGGAGCATCCGCCGGTGGGCCCCCTGCGTGCCGGCGTGGTCCAGCCCGAAGGGGAGGATCAGTTCCTTGACCGCGACGTCCCGGTCGAGCAGCACGTCGTGCGCGTGCCACACCATGCCCATCCCGCCACGGCCCACCGGCGACACCAGGCGGTAGCGCTTGCCCACCAGCCTGCCCTGGCCCTCCGGTACCGCTCCGGCGGAGCCGCCGCTCTCGGGCCCGTGGGGGGATCTGCCGAGTAAGCGATCGGTCATAGTACCCCGTCCCCCATAACCCAGCTTTTCGTGAGGATCGACACGATAGCGGGATGATATTCCGTTATGGAAGTTTGACATGGAGATGAGCGCTTCGTGACATTTGTCAGGGACGGGTGTTAACCCGTCGCCGAGCGTGAGCCCCCGCCGACGTCGCCGCACGCCCCCGGCGGACGCGAGCGTTGTCGGCCTCGCCCGGTCCGCGGGGGCCGTCGACCCGGTACGTCCCCGGGCGGGACGACAGGCCGGTCCTCGCCCGGAAGGGGTGGCAGGCCGGCCCGTTCCCGAAAGGCCGGCCCGTTCCCGGACGGGACGACAGGCCGGCCCTTGCCCGGCAGGGACGTCAGGCCGGTCCGTCTCCGGAGTCGGCCGCGCGGGCCAGCGCGGACAGTGCCGCGGTGAAGGCCGAGGCCGGTGGGCTGACCAGTCCCGCGCCGACCTGGCCGGTCCCCGCCACCCGACCGGCGATGCCGGTGTTCACGGTGGGCAGCAGTCCCGTCCTGGCGACCAGCGTGACGTCCACGCCGACCGGCGTGCCCCGGAAGTCCAGCCCCGGGATCTGGTACGCCGGATGCTCGGCCAGGGTGATCTCGTACATGGACCGGGTGGCGGCGGTCGCGTCCGCCACGTCGCCGCCGACGAACCGGACGATCGCCGGGGCCGCGGCCATCGCGAAACCGCCCAGCCCCGCCGTCTCGGTGATGGTGGAGTCGCCGATGTCGGGGTTGGCGTCGTCCGGCCCGTACGCGCCGAGGTAGAGGCCGTCCGGCACGCCCGCGGGACCGGTGAACCAGCGATCCCCCAGCCCGGAGACCTGCACCCCGAAGTCGGTGCCGTTGCGGGCCATCGCGACGACCATCGTGGAGCCGGGGACGTCCCTGGCGGCGTCAGCGGCGACCTTGCAGGCGGCCATGCCCGCGTTGAGGAAGAAGTGGTCGTTGCCGTTGATGAACCGCAGCACCTCGGCGGCGCGGCCGGAAGCGACCTCCACGACCTCGGGGGCCAGCTCGCGCACCAGCAGCGAGGTGGCGGCGCGGTTGCGGTTGTGCAGCTCGTCACCCATCTGCAGGGCCTGCGCGGTCAGCGACCGCAGGTCCAGCGGGCCGCTCCGCTCCAGGGTCGCCCGCAGCACCGGGCCGAGCACCTCGCCCATCCAGCGCAGCCGCTCCAGCACCTCGGGGCCGTACGCGCCGTAGCGCAGCACCTTGCCCAGGCCCTCGTTGAGCGAGCAGTAGGAGGTGCCGCCGTGCTCGGCGTCGCGTACCTCGAACATCCACATCGACGGCGTGACCACGCCCGCCATCGGCCCGACGGTGCGGTGGTGGTGGCAGGGTTCCAGCCGCGCCCGCCCGGCGGCCAGCCGTTCCGCGGCCTCCTCGGCGTCGGAGGCCAGCCCCTCCAGGAGCATGGCCCCGATCAGCGCGCCACGCAGCGGACCCGAGGCGCGTCCCCACTCGATCGGCGGCCCGGCGTGCAGGAACGTCCCCTCGGGCAGGTCGAGCACCTCGCGGGCGGGCCGCACACCGACGAGCTGCGGGCGGGCCGAGACCAGGCGGCCCACGGCCGTGGCGTTGGCGCGCTCCCTGCGCGGGTCGGCCAGCACCCGGGCCAGGTCGGCCTCGGTGCCGGGCATCGGCGGGCGCCAGTCCACCCGGGTGAGGGGGACGGCCTGCGCGTCGAGGGCCTCGCCGAGCAGGCCCGTCCCCACCGCGATCACCTCGGGCTCGCCGGAGAGCATGGACAGTGTCATGGGCGGCCTCCTGAACGGGTGGCGGCGTCGGCATCGGCAGTGGCGTCGGTGGCGTCGGTGGCGTCGGTGGCACCGACGTCACCGACGGCGTCCGCGGGGGCGGCGGCGTCATCGGCGGGGGCGGGGGCGGCTGCGACATCCGCGGGGTCGGCGGAGGCGGTGGAGTCTGTGGTCCCGGTGGTCCCGGTGGCGCCCGCGAGTCGTGCGGCGTGCGCGGCGGCGCGGGCGTTGGAGGTGAACACCGCGGCGCCCGCCGCGTTCAGCGCCTCGGCCTGGGCGTTGAGCCCCTGGGGGTCGCCCTCGGAGCCGACCAGCGCGACGACCACGGCGACGCCGCGGGCGACGGCCTCGGCGACCGCGGGCGCCAGCCGGCCGGAGGGGTCGGGGTCGGCGCCGTGACCGAGGACCACGTCGAGCAGGACCACGCCACCTTCCGGCACCCCGGCCAGGGCCTCCAGTCGGAGCGCGGGGTCGATCATCGGGTGCGCCCGGCCGGCCGTGTAGGCGTCGTCGCCGAAGTCGGTGAACTCCCCGGTCCCGGCGATCAGCCGGGCCTCCACGCACAGCGTCCCGCCCGAGTAGATCCCCCACAGCCCGCCCGCGTCACCGTCACCGGACAGTGCCGCGATCCCCGCACCACCGTCACCGGACAGGCCCGTGGTTCCCGAGCCGCCGTCCGTGAACGGGGACGGGGACGGGGACGGGGCCGGGGACGAGGAGGGGGACGGGGACGGGGACGGGGACGAGGAGGGGGACGGGGACGGGGACGGGGACGGGGACGGGGAAACGGGCGGAGGCGGAGATACGGATGGGGACGAGGACACGGGCGGAGCCGAAGACGCGGACGCCGGAGAGGCCACGGGGGGGAAGGGTGCGGGCCAGTGGGGCCAGGTGGGGACCGGGACCCCCAGGGTGCGCAGCGCGGCCTCGGCCGCCGAGGTCAGGTCGGCCCGATCCGGCCCCGCGGAGCCGAGCAGGGCGTTCACCACGGGCGTGCGGAGCCGGGCGACCGCCTCGCCGACGATCCGCGCCACCTCGGGGGCGGGAGGCTTGGAGATCAGCACGATCAGCTCGGTCGCGGGGTCGGCGTCCAGCGCCTCCAGGGCGCGCAGCGTGGACAGGCCGCCCACCTCCGCCGACAGGTCGCGTCCCCCCACGCCCAGCACGTGCGAGACGCCCACGCCCGCGATGTCGAGCAGGCAGGTCACCTGCTGCGCGCCCGTCCCGGAGGCGGCCACCACCCCGACCGGGCCCGGCCGCAGCACGTTCGCGAAGCCGAGACCGGCCCCGCCGATCACCGCGGTACCGCAGTCGGGGCCCATGACCAGCACGCCGCGCTCGGCGGCCCGCCGCTTGAGCAGCACCTCCTGGGCGACCGGCACGTTGTCACTGAAGATCATCACGGACAGGCCGGCCTCGACCGCGTCCAGCGCCTCGGCGAACGCGTGCGGGCCCGGCACCGAGACCAGCGCCAGGGTGGCGGCGCGCCCGCTCGCCGTCCTGGTCGCGGACCGGACCGTACGCGGCGGGTGCTCGGTGCCCGCCCCGCCGGCGGCCGGGACGGAGAGCCCGTCCAGCATCCCGTCCAGCTCGGCGGCGGCGGCCTCCAGGGCGTCCGCCTCGCCGCGCAGCGCGATCAGCAGGTCGCCGGGACCGGCCCGGCCGGCCGGGCCGGTCGGGCCTCCAGGACCGTCGGTGCCGGTGGAGTCGTCGCCGGGCGTGGCGAACCCCAGTTCGGCGGCGATGCCCAGGTTGAGCTCGGTGGCCATGGCCACCACGGCGACCTCCACCCCCGGCAGGGCCGCCGCCGCCCGGCTGACGCGCATCAGGCTCACCGAATCGTGGTAGACGCCCGTCCGTACCCGGACCACATCGATGCTCAACCGCCCCCGCCTTCCAGATCGATCACCGCCGCGAGGCCGATGCCCAGCCCCCACGCCAGGTCCGCCCCGGAGGTGTGCCCCAGCCGGAGCAGCCGCTGCAGGGCGGGCTCCAGGGACTGCCGTCCCGCCAGGCCCCGCAGTACGGCCAGCACCTCGCCGCTGGCCTCGCCCCGGGCGGCGCAGTGCAGCAGCGACGCCGAGATGGGGGTGGTCC
Organism: Streptosporangium sp. DT93; assembly: GCF_049844535.1. Classification (NCBI taxonomy): domain Bacteria; kingdom Bacillati; phylum Actinomycetota; class Actinomycetes; order Streptosporangiales; family Streptosporangiaceae; genus Streptosporangium; species Streptosporangium sp. DT93. The sequence goes on along the minus strand of NZ_JBNCLF010000021.1, from coordinate 9,373 downwards.
TGCCGCGCACGTCGAAGGTGACCGCGGCGGCCAGCCAGTCGGCCAGCCACACGGCCCGCGCCGCCCCCGCAGCCCCGCCCAGGTGGCGCAGCGCGACCAGCAGCCCGGCGAGCACGTCGTCCCCGCTCGGGGTGAGGCCGGGTCCCAGGCCGACCAGTTGCTCGGCGGCCATCACGCTCTTCAGCAGCGAGCCCTCGGCGCACCCCTGCGCGAGCAGCCCGGCCGCGCCGTTGCCCTCCAGGCCGGGACGCCTGTCCGAGCGCGCGCACAGTTCGGTGAGCGCCGGCAGCGAGCGCGCCAGCCTCTCCACCGGCACGGGGCCGAGCGGCGGGGCCGGGTCCCACCAGCGGTGCGCCCGCAGGCTCAGCCGTCCCAGGTCGATCGAGCCGTCGCCGACGCACGCCTCGTCGCCCACCGAGACCCGTGGCATCGGCTCGTTCACCACCATGGCGTTGGGCAGGCGGGTGGCCTGTCCGGTCACCACCGCGATGACCTGCGGTTCCAGCGCGGTGCGTACCTCAAGGTAGACGCCGTAGGGGAAGGCCGCCAGCACCCGCGCCGGGCTGCGGGGCGCCTCCAGCATCCGGCGCAGCGCCGTGCTGGCCGCGCCGGTCCCGTGCGTGCGGATCGGCGGGCGCTGAGCCCTGTGACGCGTTCCAACGGTCATGAGCGCTCCCTCGCCGGCCCCGCGGACATGGAGGTACTCCCAGCGGCTCGCTCGGTCACGGACTCCCCCATCCATTGAAGCCGACCGTAGAGCGGGCGTAGGGGTGGCCGTACGGAGAAAGATGACAACAGTCCGCCCAAAGGTTGGCTCTTCCTGACAGACCCATCCATCAGTCACAATCACCTCATGGAACCTCCCGTGCGGCCGGCGAGTACCGGAACGATCATTCACGGCGTCGCCGTCCGCGAGGTCCTCGGGGTGTCGACGCTGGCGGGCGCCCGGCTGATCGCGGGGGAGGGGGGACTGGACCGCGTCGTGCAGCGGCTCAACGTGATGGAGGTCCCCGACGTCCTCGCCTGGGTCAAGCCGCACGAACTGCTGCTCACCACCGGATACCCGCTGCGCAACACCCCCCAGTCGCTCGGCCGCCTGGTGGCCGACCTGGACGAACGGGGCCTGGCCGCGCTGGCCGTCAAGCTCGGCCGATACCTCGACGAACTGCCCGAGGAGATGGTCGAGCAGGCCGACCGGCTCGGCTTCCCGCTGATCCAGCTCCCCGACGACGTCGGCTTCGACGACATCCTCAACCAGGTCCTCACCGACATCCTCAACCGCCAGGCCGCCGCCCTGGCCAGGGCCGAGGAGGCCCACCGGGCACTGGTGCAGGTGGTGCTCGCCGGAGGCGGGCTGCGCGAGGTCACCGCCGAGGTGGCCGGGCTGCTGGACGTGGCCGTGGCCGTCCTCGACGGGACGGGTCACGTGCTGGCCGCGGCCGGGCCCGCCGAGCACGTGGCCGTGCTCCGCGCCGCCCCCGAGGGACGCCACACCTCCGTGCCGGTGGTGGCGGGCGGGCACCACCACGGCCGGATCGTCGCCTGTGGCCCTGTCGGGTCGATCGCCGACAGCGACGTCGGCATTCTGGAACGTGCCGCCACGGTCGCCGCGCTGGTCGTGACCCGTCAGGAGGCGGTCAACGCCGTCGAGAGCAAGTACCGCGCCGACTTCCTGCGCGACGTGCTCACCGGCAGGGCGGGCGGCTCCGAGCGGATCGCCTCCCGCGCCAGGGCCTTCGGCTGGGACCTGCAGCGCCCGGTCACCGTCCTGGTGGCCGAGCTCGACCCCGAGGGCGACGAGCGCGTCGCCCAGGACCGCCTGGTGAGCTGCTGGACCGGGGCGATGCGCCGCCACGACGTGCGCGGCGCCGTGGCGGGCTTCTCGCACGAGGTGGTCACCATCGTGGACGCGGGCGTCGACGCGGGCCGCCTGGCCAAGGACGCCGCCACCGCCTTCGCCGAGTCCCTGCCCGCCACCTTCTCCACCGGCGCCAGCCGCACCGCCGTCGGGGCCGAGGCGCTGCCGGACGCGTACGGGCAGGCGCTCAAGGCGGCGCGGGTGGGACGCCAGCTCCACGGGCCCGGCGCGGTCGCGCACTTCGACCAGCTCGGCGTCTACCGGCTGCTCTCCCTGGTCAGCGACACCGCCGAGCTGCACGCCTTCGTCCGCGAGACCCTCGGGCCGCTCGCCTCCGACGACGACGCCGAGAACTCCGACCTGCGCCGCACCCTCCAGGTGCTGCTGGAGACCAACCTGAACGTGGCCGAGACCGCGCGCAGGCTGCACTTCCACTACAACACGCTGCGCTACCGGATCGGCAAGCTGGAACGCATGCTCGGCGGATTCACCGAGGACGCCCACCTGCGGCTGAACCTCACGCTGGCGCTGCACGTCCTGCGGATGCGCGGCATCTGAACCGGGCCCCACGCCGGTGCGACACGGCATCCGAGCCGGGTCCCGTCGCGGTGCGGCGCGTTCCACGGGGCCGGGGCGGGACCCCACGCCGGCGCTGCACGTCCTGCGGACGCGCGGGATCTAAGCTGGTCGCCGTGAACGAGACCTTCGCCCTGGAAACCGAGTACATCCCGCTGTGCGACCTGCTGAAGTACACCGGCGTCACCGACACCGGCGGCCAGGCCAAGCACTTCATCGCCGACGGCAACGTGCTGGTGGACGGCGAGGTGGAGCTCCGCAAGACCTGCAAGATCCGCGGCGGCCAGGTGGTCAGCGGCGACGGCTTCGAGATCCGGGTCGTCGGCGCGGGAGGCTGACCCCTCCCTCTCACCGGTCGTCACGGTGGATGTGCGCGAGCCGTTCACTGGTCCGCCGCCCAGATTTGGCAGATCATGACGGTGTCCGGGTATGACGTCTTTCCTAATGTGCCCGCAACGGTTGTGAGGGATCGCCGGAGGACGCCCGCGGGGGTGGACACCGGCCGGTGGCCCGGTGAAAGGTGGGGCTCGATGCTTCCAAGGTGGACCAGGCACGGCGACGGCAGGACGCTCGCCCCGGGCGAGGTGGTCGGCCCCTCCGAGCGGCTGTCGTGGCCGCGGATGGTGGGCTTCGGGGCGCAGCACGTCGTCGCGATGTTCGGCGCCACGTTCGTGTTCCCCCTGGTGATGGGGCTCGACCCCAACGTCGCGATCATGTTCTCCGGCATCGGAACGATCATGTTCCTGCTCATCGTGAAGGGGAGGGTCCCCAGCTACCTGGGGACCAGCGCCTCCTTCGTGGGCGGGGTGCTCGCCATCCGGGGGCTCTTCGGCGGGGACACCCCCGCCGCCGACGCGATCGTCACCGGCGCCATCCTGGTCGTCGGCCTGGTCGTCGCGCTGGTCGGCCTGGCCGTGCACGTCCTGGGCGTACAGGTGATCAACAGGGTCTTCCCGCCCGTGGTCACCGGCGCCGTCGTCATGCTGATCGGCTTCGGCCTGGCGTACGTGGTCGCCGACGTCTACTGGCCGCAGGACCAGTGGATCGCGCTGATCACGATGGTCGTGACGTTCGTCCTCATCGTGGCCTTCAAGGGCTTCGTCGGCAGGATCGGCATCCTGCTCGGCCTGGTCGCCGGCTTCCTGCTCTCCTGGGTGGCCGACCGGCTCTTCGGGAACATCACCGCCTTCAACGCGGGCACCGGCGCGGTCGACACCCACCCGCGGGTCAGCTTCGACGCGGTGGCCTCGGCCGACTGGATCGGCCTGCCGGACATGCACTTCCCCGACGTCCGCTTCTCCGCCGTGCTGCTGGTCCTGCCGGCCGTGATCGCGCTGGTCGCCGAGAACGTCGGCCACGTCAAGGCCGTCGGCGAGATGACCCGCACCGACGTCGACCCGTACATGGGCCGGGCGATCGTCGCCGACGGCGCCGCCACCGCCCTCGCCAGCGGCTTCGGCGGCTCGCCGACCACCACCTACGCCGAGAACATCGGCGTCATGGCCGCCACCCGCGTGTACTCCACGGCCGCGTACTACATCGCCGCGGTCATCGCGATCCTGTTCGGCCTCTGCCCCAAGTTCGGCGCGCTGGTCGCGGCCACCCCCGGCGGCGTGCTCGGCGGCATCACCGTCATCCTGTACGGCATGATCGGCCTGCTCGGCGCGAAGATCTGGGTCGAGAACCGGGTCGACTTCTCCGACCCCGTCAACCTCGTCCCCATCGGGGCGGGCATCATCCTCGCCATCGGCCCGGTCAGGCACATGATCGGCTCGGACTTCTCGCTGGAGGGCATCGCCCTGGGCACCATCGTGGTGGTGGCCGGCTACCACCTGCTCCGGGTCATCGCGGGCCGGGACGGCGGTCACGGCGACGGCGCCGATCCGAGGGTGTCCGAACCACCACGAGAGGTCACCGGGTGAAGCCACCCCCCTTCGAATACCACGCCCCCCGCTCCCTCGGCGAGGCCCTGGAGGTCCTCGCCGACGCCGGGGAGGGGGGCAAGGTGCTCGCCGGAGGGCAGAGCCTCATCCCGCTGCTGAACATGCGGCTGGCCGCCCCCGCGCACCTGGTCGACATCAACCGGCTGGACGAGCTGGCGTCCGTCGACATCGAGCCGGGCGGTGACGCCGAGCCCGGTGGTGACGTCGGCCCCGGTGGTGACGTCGGCCCCGGTGGTGACGTCGGTCCCGGTGGTGGCGCCGAGCCCGGTGGCGTCCGGGTCGGCGCCCTGGCCAGGCACGCCCGGGTGGAGCGCTCCGCGCCCGTCGCCGCCGCCCAGCCCCTGCTGCGCCGGGCACTGCGCCTGGTGGCCCACCCGGTGATCCGCAACCGGGGCACCGTCGTCGGCAGCCTGGCCCACGCCGACCCCGCCGCCGAGCTGCCCGCCGTGCTGAGGCTCCTGGGCGGATCGGTACGGCTGGCCCGCCCCGGCGCCGTCAGGGACGTCCCCGCGAGCGCCTTCTTCACCGGCCCCCTGGAGTCGGCGATCGAACCGGGGGAGCTGGCCGTCTCGGCGTTCTTCCCGGCGCCGCCCCCGCGCTCGGGCACCGCCTTCCACGAGCTGGCCCGCAGGCACGGCGACTACGCGCTGGCCGGGATCGCGGCGCTCGTCGTCCTCGACGACGACCACCGGATCGCCTCGGCCACGGTCGCGGGCGTGAGCCTGGGCCCGGTACCGGTCCTCCTCGACGTCACCGACGCCCTCGGCGGCAAGCCGCCCGACTCGGCCGACTGGGCCTCGGCGGCCCGCGCCGTACGGGACGGCATCGACCCCGACGCCGACATCCACGCGACCGCCGACTACCGGCGCCACCTCGCCGGGGTCCTCGCCGAGCGGGCACTGCGGGACGCCGCCAGGGAGGCCGCGAATGCATGAGGTCACGTCGTCAAGGAGGCCGCGGATGCGTGAGGCCTCGCCGGCCGGGAGGTCGCGGATGCATGAGATCACGCCGGCCGTCGATCCGGCGACGACGCCGCTCCTCTCGACGCCGGTGCCTGGAGGCGCGGATGTATGAGATCACGCTGACCGTCAACGGGACCGTCCGCCAGACCGCGGTCCCGGCCCGGCGGCTGCTGTCGGACTGCCTGCGCCACGACCTGGGCCTGACCGGCACCCACGTCGGCTGCGAGCACGGCGTCTGCGGCTGCTGCACGGTGCTGCTGGACGGCGAGCCCGTCCGCTCCTGCCTGACGTTCGCCGTCACGGTGGACGGGCGCGAGATCACCACCGTGGAGGGGCTCGCCGCGCCGGACGGCACGCTCTCGCCGGTGCAGCGGGCCTTCGCCGAGTGCCACGGCCTGCAGTGCGGCTTCTGCACGCCGGGATTCCTGTGCACGGTGACCGCGCTGCTGCGGGAGAACCCGGCGCCGACGCGGGAGGAGGTGGTGGAGGGCGTCTCGGGCAACCTCTGCCGGTGCACGGGGTACCAGAACATCGTCGCCTCCGTCCACCGCGCCGCCGAGATCATGGCGGAGGAGTCCTCGGCGTCCGAAGAGCCCTTGGCGTCCGGGGAGTTCCCCGCGTCCAGGAAGCCTTTGGCGTCCGGGAAGTCCTCGATGTCCGGGAAACCCTCGGTGTCCGGGAAGCCCTCGGCGTCCGAGGAACCCTCGGCGTCCGGGAAGCCCTCGCCGTCCGAGGAGAGCGAGGGGCGGGTGCGTCGGTCGTGACCACGAAACTGTTCGGCGAGCCGGTCAAGAGGCGCGAGGACCCCCGCCTGCTGACCGGCCGGGGCCGCTACGTCGACGACCTCGGCGCCGGATCGCTGGAGGCGGCCTTCGTCCGCTCCCCGCACGCGCACGCCCGGATCCGCGACATCGACGTCTCGGCCGCCCTCGACGTCGACGGGCTGGTGGCGATCTACACCTGGGAGGACCTGCCCGGCGCGCTCGCCGAGCCGCTCCCGCTGCTCATCCCGCACCCGGCGCTGACCCACGGCCGCACCGCGTACCCGCTGGCCCGCGAGATCGTCAGGCACGTCGGCGAGCCCGTCGTGATGGTCGTCGCCCGCGACCGCTACCTCGCCGAGGACGCCTGCGCGCTCATCGCGGTCGACTACGAGGTCCTCGCGCCGGTGGTCGGCGTGGAGGAGGCGACCCGCTCGGAGCTGCTCGTCCACGCCGACGTGCCCGGCAACGTCGGCGCCCACCTGGTGCAGGAGGTGCCCTCGGCGACCGGCCTCGGCGCGCGCGAGGCGATCGACGCCGCCCCGCACACGCTCTCCTTCCGGCTCGACATCGAGCGCAGCGCGTCCATGCCGCTGGAGGGACGCGGCGTGCACGCCCGCTGGGACGCCGACGACCACTCGCTGCGCGTCCACTCCAGCACCCAGACCTCCACCAGCGTCCGGATGGCCATCGCCGCCAAGCTCGGCCTGCCCCTGCCCAAGGTCGAGGTGATCGCCCCCGACGTGGGCGGCGGCTTCGGCGTGAAGATCGTGCACCCCTGGCCGGAGGAGGTGCTCGTACCGTGGGCGGCGATCACCCTTCGCCACCAGGTCAAGTGGACCGAGGACCGGCGCGAGCACTTCGTCTCCTCGGCCCACGAACGCGCCCAGGTGCAGAGCGTCCGGGTCGGCTTCGACGACGAGGGCCGCGTCCTTGGCCTGGACGTGGAGATCCTGCACGACCACGGCGCCTACACGCCGTACGGGATCATCGTGCCGATCATCACCGCCACCCAGCTGCTGGGCCCGTACCGGATCGGCGCCTACCGGGTCGAGTTCTCCTCGATCTACACCAACACCGTGCAGGTCACCCCGTACCGGGGGGCGGGCCGCCCGCAGGCGGTCTTCTGCATGGAGCGGACCATGGACCACATCGCCGCCTACCTGGGTGCCGACCGCACCGACGTGCGCGCCGCCAACTTCATCCAGCCCGACGAGTTCCCCTACGACCAGGGCATGATCTTCCAGGACGGCCGCCCGCTCGTCTACGACAGCGGCGACTACCCCGAGTCGCTGCGGATGCTCAAGGACCTCATCGGCTGGGACGCCTTCGGCGAGCTCAAGGCCCGCGCCGCCGCCGAGGGCCGCACCATCGGGATCGGCATCGGCTGCTACGTCGAGGGCACCGGCGTCGGCCCGTACGAGGGCGGCCACGTCCAGATCACCTCCGACGGCCGGGTGCACGTCTCCACCGGCCTCACCTCCCAGGGCCAGGGCCACGAGACCGTGTTCGCGCAGATCGCCGCGACCGAGCTGGGCGTGCCGATGGAACGCGTCTCGGTCGTCACCGGCGACACCCGCAGGTTCGGGTACGCGGTCGGCACGTTCGCCTCCCGGGCCGCGGTGATGAGCGGCAACGCGATCGCGCTGGCCTGCCGCAAGGTCAGGGAGAAGGCGCTGCGGATCGCCGCCGACGCGCTGGAGGCCGACCCCCGCGACCTGGAGATCGTCGACGGCGAGGTGCGGGTGGCCGGGTCCCCGGGCGCGACGATCCCGCTGGCGACCGTGGCGGTGCTGTCCAACCCGCTGCGCTATGCCTTCGACGCCGAGGCCGCCCGCGCCACCCAGTTCGCGGGCGTGTCGTCCTTCGACCGGCCGCCGGTGGCCGAGGGGGAGGAGCCGGGCCTGGAGGGCCGCGACTACTACTCGCCGATCCGCTCCACGTTCGCCTCCGGCATGCACGCGGCCATCGTCGAGACCGACCCGCTGACCGCCGAGATCCGCATCCTGCGCTACGCGGTCGTCCACGACTGCGGCAGACTGATCAACCCGATGATCGTCGAGGGGCAGATCCACGGCGGCGTCGCCCAGGGCGTCGGCGGCGCCCTGTACGAGAAGATGGTCTACGACGACCACGGCCAGTTGCTGAACGCCTCGTTCATGGACTTCCTGATGCCGTACGCCACCGAGGTGCCCTTCGTCGAGACCGCCCACCTGGAGACCCCGTCCCCGCTCAACCCGCTGGGCATCAAGGGCGCGGGGGAGGCGGGGGTGATCCCGGTCTCGGCGGTGATCGCCTCCGCGATCGAGGACGCCGAGGGCATCGGGATCGACAGGATGCCCATCTCCCCGTCGGACCTGTTCGCCCTGCGCCGTACCGCTTCCGGCTGATCCGATGCCGTTCGGCACAATCGTCGGTGTGAATCTACGTCTTGACGAGGCGAGCCGGCGCGCCACATGGCCCGGTTACGCCGCCGCGGTGTGGGGTTTCCTGTTCGCCGTTCCGAGCTTCTACTGGGCCCTGGGCGGTACGGCCGGTGTCGAGTCCACCATCTCACCGCAGCTGGTCGAGCTGGCGCGGCAGCAGGACTCCGGCATGCTCGCGGTGCTGTGGGTGACCGGGGCGCTCAAGGTCGTCGGCGGGCTGCTGGGCCTGGCCCTGGTACGCCGCCGCCCGTGGGGACACGGCATGAACTGCCTCCTGCAGCTGATGGCGTGGGGCGCGGGAGTGCTGCTGGCCTGGCACGGAGCGCAGTTCATCGTGCAGGGTCTGCTCGTCCAGGCCGGTCTCGTCGAGATCCCTTCGGAGTCGTTGCCGATCCTGCGCTGGTACACCTACCTGTGGGGGCCGTGGTTCGTGGCCGGGGGAATCGCCTTCGTGCTCGCCGCACGCGCCCACCTGAGGACGGTGCCCGACCATCGTCACCCCAGGATCGCGGGGGTGGTGGGCGGACTCGGTGCTCTGGCTCTCTCCGCCGTCGCCCTGATGACGGGGATCGGATGAACCGTTCGGGATCGTTGACGGTCCGGCGCGATGGGCGCGCACGCACGAGCGAGCTGCGGACGTGTGCTGACCGGCCGAGCGGTTCAGTCCCCGGCAAGGACCGTTGCCGGGCTGGACGGCGCCGTGTTCTTCATGTCGCGCCGGGTGCGTCCGCTTTGAGAGGAAGAACAAGGAGATACGTCAGAGGCAGCTTTAGGAGCTGTTCGAGGTTCGGATCTACGTGAGGTCCGGTAGTGGGCTGGTCGTGGCTGGTAGAACTCGGACGTGGCG
>NZ_JBNCLF010000020.1:0-135834 GCF_049844535.1 Streptosporangium sp. DT93 | reverse complement strand
CAGCACCCCCACCCCCTCCGCCCACGCCGCACCATCGGCCGACGCCGAGAACGACTTGCACCGCCCGTCCTCCGACAACGCCCGCTGCCGCGAGAACTCCACGAAGACGTCGGGGACGGCGAGCACGGTGACGCCTCCGGCCAGCGCGAGCGTGCACTCCTCCTCGCGCAGTGCCCGGGTCGCGAGGTGGAGCGCGACCAGGGAGGAGGAGCAGGCGGTGTCGACCGTGATGGACGGCCCTTCGAGGCCGAGGGTGTAGGAGACGCGCCCGGACAGCACGCTCGGCGTGCTGGAGGTGAGCAGGGTGCCCTCGACCGCCTCGGGCAGCCGGTCGAGGAAGCGGGTGGAGTAGAACTCGTACATGCTTCCCGCGTAGACGCCGGTGCGGCTGCCGCGCAGCGTGGCCGGGTCGATCCCGGCCCGCTCCAGCGCCTCCCAGCACGACTCCAGGAACAGACGGTGCTGCGGATCGGTCGCCAGCGCGCTGCGCGGGCTCATCCCGAAGAACGCCGCGTCGAACTCCCCCGCGTCGTGCAGGAAACCGCCGTGACGCACGTAGGCCTTGCCCGGCGCCTCGGGATCGGGGTCGTACAACCCCTCCAGGTCCCACCCCCGATCGGCGGGGAACTCGCTGATCGCGTCGCCGCCGGAGGCCACCAGGTCCCACAGTTCCTCCGGACCGGTCACCCCGCCCGGGAAACGGCACGCCATGCCGACGATCGCCACCGGCTCGTGCCGGCGGCCCTCCTCGTCGGCGAGACGCCTGCGGGTCTCCGCCAGCTCGACGGTCACGCGCTTGAGGTAGGCGCGGAGCTTCTCGTCATTCGCCACGCTCGGGCCTTTCCATAGACAGCGGGGACGTCATCGCCCGGTTGTCGATGAGGGCGAAGATCTCCTCGTCCGAAGCGGAACCGATCTCTTCGACCCCGCCTGAGCCGTTGGGAACGGCCGAGGGGGTGACGGCGGTGGCGCCGATCCTGGTGAGCGCGCTCTGCAGGATGGCGACGAGCTGACCACGGACGATCTCCGACTCGCCGTTGGCCGCCCGCAGCGCCGTCTCGGCCTGGTCCACGGCGGCGCGCAGGGAGTCCTCGGCCGAGGGCGCCTCGGGCGCCAGCGCGGTGAACAGGTAACCGGCGAGCGCCGTGACGGTCGGGTGGTCGAAGACGAGCGTGGCCGGCAGGCGCAGCCCGGCGTCGGCGTTGAGCCGGTTGCGCAGCTCGACGGCCGTCAGGGAGTCGAAACCGAGCTCGTTGAAGGCCCGGTCCACGTCCACCTGGTCGGGGCTGCCGTGGGCGAGGACGGCGGCGACGTGGCCGCGGACCAGCTCGGTCAGGTGGGCGCGGCCGTCGGTCTCGCCCAGCCCGGTCAGCCGGTCGACCAGCCCGCCGGGACCACCGGTACCGCCGGGGCCCGCGGTGGCGCTCCCGGTGGCCGCCGCGCGGCGGGGTGCGCGGACCAGCCCGCGCAGCATCGGTGGCAGCTCGCCCGCCTCGGCGCGGGCCCGCAACCCGGCCGCGTCCCAGCGGGCCGCGACCACCAGCGGGTCGGGACTCGCCAGGGCCGCGTCGAACAGCTCCAGGCCCTGCTCCACGCTCAGCGGCGCGACCCCGGCGCGTGCCATGCGCGCCACGTCGGCCGCGGACAGACCGCCGGTCATCTCCGAGGCGCTGTCCCACAGACCCCACGCGATCGACACCGCTGCCAGGCCCTGGTCGCGGCGGTGGGCGGCCAGCGCGTCCAGGAACGCGTTCGCCGCCGCGTAGTTGCCCTGACCCGGGTTGCCCACCACCCCGGCCACGGAGGAGAACAGCACGAACAACGACAGCGGATGATCGGCCGTCAGCTCGTGCAGGTACCAGGCGGCGTCCGCCTTCGGCGCCAGCACCGCGTCCAGACGGGAGGCCGAGAGTCCCTCGACCACGGCGTCGTCCAGGACACCGGCGGTGTGGACCACCCCGCCCAGCGACACCCCGTTCACCACGGCGGCCAGTGCGTCGCGGTCGGACACATCACACGCCACCACCGACACCCGCGCGCCGAGCCCCTCCAGGTCGGCCACCAGCTCGGCCGCCCCCGGAGCCGACGGGCCACGCCGCGACAGCAGCAGCAGGTCCCGCACCCCGTGCCCTGTCACCAGCCGCCGCGCCACCAGCGCACCCAGCCCGCCCGTACCACCGGTCACCAGCACCGTCCCCGAGATCCCCGGGGTTCCCGGGCTCTCGGCGGGCGCCTCACGCCGCGCCAGGCGCGGCGCCAGCAGGTCCTGTCCGGTGGTGGCGAGCTGGGTCTCACCGGCGGTGATCGCGGTGGCCAGCCGCTCCCAGCCGGAGAAGTCCGGGGCGATCTCGGCGAGGACGAACCGGCCGGGGTGCTCCGACTGTGCCGACCGCACCAGCCCCCACACGGCCGCCACCTCGGGCCCGCGGGAGCGGGTGACGAACACCAGCCGGGACTCGGCGAACCGCTCGTCGGCCAGCCAGCCCTGCGTCAGGTCGAGCACCTCGCGCAGCGCGTCGTGCGCGGTGTACGGGAGGTCGTCGTCGTCGGCGTGGACGGGCGCGAGCACCAGGCCGGGGACCCGGCCGGCGCTCATGCCGGCCAGCGAGGCGAGGTCGTAGTGGCGCGGCACGGAGATCCCCGCCCGCTCCAGCTCGGCGCCCAGCTCGTCGGCGGCCTCGTCGTAGCCGACCAGCGCCCAGTCCCCGGCGTCCGGTCCGGCACCGGTCCCGTCGCCGGTCGCGATCTCGGGCAGCGGTACGGGCGGTTCGGCCCATTCGAGGGCGTAGGAGACGGCGGCGGAGGCGGGCCGGGCGGCACTCCTGGGCAGGCGGCGCAACGCCAGCGTCTCGACGGCGGCGATCCGGGTGCCCGCCTCGTCGAACAGGGTCAGCGCGATCCGGTCCTCGCCGAGATCCGTCATCCGGGCGCGCAGCGTCTCCGCGCCGAGCGCGGCCACCCGCACCCCGCTCCAGGAGAACGGCAGCAGCAGCGCGGCGGGGTCGTCGGCCGACTCCAGCACCACCAGGTGCAGCACCGCGTCCAGCAGGGCCGGGTGCAGGACGAACCGTCCGGCGTCGGCGCGTACCTGGTCGGGGGGCGTCACCTCGACGAAGGCCTCGCCGCCCGCGCGCCAGGCCGCGCGCATCCCCTGGAACGCGGGACCGTAGGCGTACCCGCGCTCGGCGAGCAGGTCGTAGAGCCCGTCCAGGCCGATCGGGGCGCCCTCGGGCGGCCAGGAGGCCAGGCGCTCGGCCGGGTCCTCCGGCGCCGGGCCGATCAGGCCGGTGGCGTGGCGCATCCAGGAGGCGTCGGCGTCGCCGGCCGGGCGGGCGTGGACGGCCACGCCGCGGCGGCCCTGCTCGTCCGGGCCGCCCACGGTGACCTGGACCTGGACGCCACCCGTGGCGGGCAGCGGCAGCGGGGCCTCCAGGGTCAGCTCCTCGACGACGTCGCAGCCGGCCGTGACGGCGGCGTGCAGCGCCAGTTCGACGAAGGCGGTGCCCGGCAGCAGGACGGTGCCGTCCACCGCGTGGTCGGCCAGCCACGGATCGGTGCCGACGGACAGCCGCCCGGCCAGCAGGAGGCCGCCGTCGGCCGCGAGCGGCAGCACGGTGCCGAGCAGCGGGTGGCCGGAGCCGCCCTGCCCGTCGGCGGGGCCGGGGGCGAGCCAGTGCCGCCGCCGCTCGAAGGGGTAGGCGGGCAGGTCGTCGTGGTGGCGTCCGGCGGGACCGAGCGCGGCCGGCCAGTTCACGGCGGCGCCGAGCACCCAGGCCTGGCCGAGGGCCTTGAGCAGGCGGGACGCGCCGCCGTCGCCGCGCCGCAGCGTGCCCGTGGCGCCCCCGGCGGCGCCGGCCGCGGCCAGCGTGTCCGCGACGTGGCCGGTGAGCACCGGGTGCGGGCTGACCTCGACGAACACCGGCGTCCCCGTGGCCGCGACCGTCTCGATCGCCTGCTGGAAGCGGACCGGGTTGCGCAGGCTGGTGAACCAGTAGTCGGCCGTCAGCAGGCCGGGGTCGATGAACTCGCCCGCGTAGGAGGAGCAGAACGCCACCTCGGTGTCGCGGGGCCGTACCCCGTCCAGGGTGCGCAGGATCTCCTCGCGCAGCTCCTCGATGTGCGGGGTGTGGGCGGCGTAGCCGATCGCGACCCGGCGGGCCTGGACGGTGTCGCCGCAGGCGGCGGCGCACTCCTCCAGCGCGTCGGCGTCACCGGCCACCACCGTGCTGGACGGGCCGCTGTACACGGCCGGCCACAGGCGTCCCGGCCAGGGCCGCAGCAGTTCCTCGGCCCTGTCGGCGGGCAGCGACACGGCCAGCATGCCGCCCCTGTCGCCGAGCCGCGTCAGGGCCCGGCTGCGGAGCGCGACCACCCGCGCGGCGTCCTCCAGGGAGAGCGCCCCGGCCGCGCACGCGGCGGCGATCTCGCCCTGGGAGTGGCCGACGACGGCGGCGGGGTGGACGCCCAGCGAGCGCCACAGCCCGGCCAGCGCGATCATGACGGTGAACAGCACCGGCTGGATGACGTCCGAGCCCTCCAGCGGGGGCGCGCCCTCGCGGCCGCGCAGGACGTCCACGACCGACCATCCGGTGTACGGCCGCAGCGCGCGGTCGCACCGGTCGACCTGGTCGCGGAAGGCCGGGGCGGTGTCGAGGAGGTCCGTGGCCATGCCGGCCCACTGGGAGCCCTGGCCGGGGAAGACGAACACCGGCCGGGTCCCGGCGGGCGCGGTGCCTGCGGTGACGGTGGCGTGCGGGGTCCCGGCGGCCAGGGCCGCGAGCCCGGCGAGCAGCTCGTCGCGGCCGGCGGCCACCACCACGGCCCGGTGCGGGAACGTGGCCCGCCTGGCCAGCGTCCGCCCGGCGTCGGCGAGCTCGCCGTCGGTGAGCCCCGCCTCGACGAGCCCTCCGGCGTACGCGTGCAGGCGGGCGGCCTGGGCGCGCAGCGCGGGCTCGTTCCTGGCGGACACCACCCACACCGCGGGCCCGTCCGCGGTGTCGAGGACGGGCGGCCCGTCCGTGCGCGTCTCCGCGAGTGCCGCCGGTGACGGGGCGGCCTCCACGATGAGGTGCGCGTTGGTGCCGCTGATGCCGAAGCCCGACACCCCGGCCCGCGCCGGCCGGTCCCCGGTCAGCTCGACCCGCCCGGTGAGCAGCCTGACCCCGGCCGAGGCCCAGTCCACGTGCGGTGTGGGGTCGTCGGCGTGCAGGGTGGACGGCAGGGTGCGGTGCTCCAGCGCCTTCACCATCTTGATGACCCCGGCCACCCCGGCCGCGGCCTGGGTGTGGCCGATGTTGGACTTGAGCGAGCCGAGCCAGACCGGCCGCTCCGCGGGGCGGCCCTCGCCGTACACGGCGATGATCGAGTCGGCCTCGATGGGGTCGCCCAGCCGGGTGCCGGTGCCGTGCGCCTCCACGGCGTCGACCTCGCCGGGGGTGAGCCCGGCGTCGGCCAGGGCCTGCCTGATGACCTCGCGCTGCGCCTGGCCGTTCGGCGCGGTGAGGCCGTTGCTCGCGCCGTCCTGGTTGACCGCGCCGCCCCGCAGCACGGCGAGGACCGGGTGGCCGTTGCGGCGCGCGTCGGAGAGCCGTTCCAGCACGAGCATGCCCGCGCCCTCGGCCCATCCCGTGCCGTCGGCCTGGGCGGAGAACGCCTTGCACCGCCCGTCGGGGGCCAGCCCGCCCTGCCTGCTGAACTCCACGAACATGCCGGGCGTCGACATCACGGTCACCCCGCCCGCGAGGGCCAGGGAGCACTCCCCGTGCCGCAGCGCCCGCATCGCCAGGATGATCGAGACGAGCGAGGAGGAGCAGGCCGTGTCCGTGGTGATCGCCGGACCTCGCAGGCCGAGCGTGTACGCGACGCGGCCGGAGACGACGCTGAGCGCGGTGCCGGTCAGCAGGTGGCCGTCGGAGGCGCCGTCCGGCTGGTGCAGCCGGGGCCCGTAGTCGGGGGCCATGGCTCCCACGTAGACGCCGGTGGACGAGCCCCGCAGGGTGTCCGGGTCGATGCCGGCGCGCTCCACGGCCTCCCAGCAGATCTCCAGCAGGACCCGCTGCTGCGGGTCCATGGCCGTGGCCTCGCGGGGGCTGATCCCGAAGAACGACGCGTCGAACCGGTCGGCGTCGTGCAGGAACCCGCCGTGCCGGGTGTCGCTGGTGCCCGAGCGGCCGGTGGCGAAGAGCGTGTCGAGGTCCCAGCCGCGGTCGGCGGGGAAAGCGGTGATCGCGTCGGTGCCGGTGCTGACCAGCCGCCAGAGGTCCTCGGGAGAGGCGACCTCGCCGGGGTAGCGGCAGCCCATGCCGACCACGGCGATCGGGTCGTCGTCCGCCCGGTCCCGCGGGCCGTCGTCGCCGGTGCGGGCGGCCTCGGTCCGGTCGCCGGTGAGCAGGGCGTGCAGGTGACCGGCCAGCCGGTCGGGCGTGGGGTGCTCGTACATCAGGCCGGCGGGCAGGCGCAGCCCGGTGGCCTCGCGCAGCATGTCCCGCAGCTCGACGGCGGTGGCCGACTCCATGCCGAGGTCCTTGAACGTGCGCTCCGGCTCGACGCCGGTCGCGTCGCCGTGGCCGAGGAGCCGCGCCGTGGCCTCCAGCACCAGCTCGCGCAGCTCGGCCCTTGACCTTCCGTCCACCGCCGTGCCGGGCGTGTCCACGACGTCCCGCGTGTTCTCCGCCTCCGGCGCCGCCGCGCTCGCGCCGTTCGCCGCGCTCGTGCCGTTCGCCGCGCTCGTGCCGTTCGCCGCGCTCGTGCCGTTCGCCGTGTCCGGTCGCGTCTCCGGCGTCTCCGGTGCGCCGGGCGTGCCCGGCGCGTCCGGTCGTGCGGTACGGGGCGGCGGGACGGCCGCGGCGTGGAGGCGGCGCTGGAACGGGTAGGTGGGCAGGTCCACCGGCCGCCCGCCCGGGCAGAGCCGGGACCAGTCCACCGGCGCGCCCTGGGCGTACGCCTGGGCCAGTGACCGGGTCAGCCGCTCTGCGCCGCCCTCGCCGCGGCGCAGAGTGCCGACCACGGCCACGTCCCGGCCCGCGTCCTCCGCGGTCTCCTCCACACCCGTGACCAGCACCGGGTGCGGGCTGCACTCCACGAACAGCGCGCAGCGCTCCAGGGTGGCCCGTACGGCCTGGCCGAAGCGGACCGGGCGGCGCAGGCTGCGGTACCAGTAGGCGGCGTCGAGCCCGGCCGTGTCCATGGGCTCGCCCGTGAGCGTGGAGACGAACGTCGTCGTGCCGCTCACCGGCCGGATCGGCGCGAGCGCCTCCAGCACCTCCTCGCGCACCGCCTCCACCTCGGGCGAGTGGGAGGCGTAGTCCACAGGAATGATCTTGGTGCGGTGGCCGGACAGCCGGGTGGCGAGCTCGGCCAGCGCCTCCCGGGGGCCGGAGACCACCAGCGAGCGGGGGCCGTTGAAGGCCGCCACGGACACGCCGTCGGGCAGGGCCCGCTCGACCACCTCCAGGGGGGCGGCGATCGACATCATGCCGCCCCTGCCTCCCTTTCCTGCGATGCCCGCGATGGCGCGGCTGCGCAGCGCGACGACCCTGGCGGCGTCGGACAGGGTGAGCCCTCCCGCGACGGCGGCGGCGGCGATCTCGCCCTGCGAGTGGCCGACGACCACGTCGGGCAGCACGCCGTGGGCGCGCCACGTCTCGGCGAGCGAGACCATCACGGCCCACAGGGCGGGCTGCACCACGTCCACCCGGTCCAGGCCCGGGGCACCGGGGCGCTCCTGGAGCACGTCCATCAGGGCGTGGTCGGTGAAGGGCGCGAGCGCGTCGGCGCACTCCGCCAGCCGCGCGCCGAACACCGGCGAGGCGGCGATCAGCTCACGCGCCATCCCCGCCCACTGCGAGCCCTGCCCGGGGAAGACGAAGACGCATCCCCCGCCCGCGGCGCCGCCGGTGACGACGTCGTCGTGCGGGCGGCCCCCGGCCAGCGTGCGCAGCGCCTCCTGGCGCGCGGCCGAATCCTGGGAGAGCACCACGGCACGGCGCTCGAAGGCCGTACGGGTCACGGCGAGGCTCAGCGCCACGTCCACCGGCCGCGCGCCACCGGCGCCCGCGCCGGTGCCGGTCGTGGTGCCGGTCGTGGTGCCGGTGTCGGTCGTGGTGCCGGTGGCGAGCGTGGCCAGACGGCCGGCCTGCTCGCGCACCGCCTTCTCCGTACGTCCCGACACCACCCAGGGCGCCTCGACGACGGCCGGGGCGTCCGGGACCTCCGGGGCGTCCGGGCCGGTGGGAGGGGGCTCGGCGACGATCAGGTGGCAGTTCGTGCCGCCCATGCCGAAGGAACTGACACCCGCCACCAGGCGGCCGCCCTCCGGCCAGGCGCGGGTCTCCCCCACCACCCGCAGGCGCAGCTCGTCCAGGGGGATCCGCGCGGGAGGCGCCTGGAAGTGCAGGCTGGCGGGCAGCCGGCGATGCTTGACCGCGAGCACCACCTTGAGCAGCCCGGCGATGCCCGCCGCGCCCTCCAGGTGGCCGATGTTCGTCTTGACGGACCCGACCAGGAGCGGCTCCGCGCGCCCGGCCCCGTACGCGGCACCGAGCGCGGCCGCCTCCACCGGGTCGCCGACCCTGGTGCCCGTGCCGTGCAGCTCGACGTAGCCCACGTCGCCCGGCGCGACGCCGGCCTCGGCGCAGGCGAGCCTGATGACCTCCTCCTGCGCCCGCGCGCTCGGCACGGTCAGCCCCTCGCCGCCGCCGTCGTTGTTGACGGCCCCGCCGAGGATCACCGCGTGCACCGGGTCGCCGTCGGCCAGCGCGTCGGCCAGCCGCTTGAGGACCACGACCGCGCCGCCCTCGCCGCGCACGTACCCGTTGGCCCGCTCGTCGAAGACGTGGCAGCGCCCGTCGGGCGACAGCGCGCCGAAGGCCCCGATGGCGGTGGTGGTCTCGGCGAGCAGGTTCAGGTTCACGCCACCGGCCAGCGCCAGGTCGCTCTCCCCGTGCCGCAGGCTCGCGGCGGCCATCTGCACCGCGACGAGCGACGACGACTGGCCGGTGTCCAGGGTGAGGCTGGGACCGCGCAGGCCGAGCGCGTACGAGATCCGGTTGGCGATCAGCGCCCGGTTGACGCCGGTGTAGGCGTGCCGGCCGGGGCGCGCGGCCCTGTCGCTCAGCGCGGCGTAGTCCTGGGAGATGGCGCCGAGGAAGACGCCCGCGGCGCTGCCGTGCAGGGCGGAGGGCAGGACGCGGGCGTTCTCCAGCGCCTCCCAGCCGAGTTCGAGCGCCAGCCGCTGGTGCGGGTCCATCGCCGCCGCCTCGTTCGGCGAGATGCCGAAGAAGGCCGCGTCGAAGCCGTCGACGTCGGCCAGGAACCCGCCGCGGCGGTACTCGGTGACGTCCGTCCACCGGCCGGCGGGCGCGTCGGTGACCGCGTCCACGCCTTCGCGCAGCAGTCTCCAGAATCCCGCCGGATCGTCGGCCTGAGGGAGCCTGCACGCCATGCCGATGACGGCGATAGCGTCCGGCCCGCCCTTCTCGGCCTGCTGTCTCGACTCACTCATTAATACGCCACCTCAAGCCTCGGGCGCCCATCGGACGCCGTTTTCCGAACGGCTGCAATCATTTATCGACAACCGGAGGAGTTTGCGGCTATTGCATAGTGAGTGCGACCCTAATTGCCGGTTCTCACGCGGCGACATGGTCTGTGGGCGGCACCTTGTTACCGCCGTTTGTTGCCATCGCCTCCCAGGGGACAGGGCCTTGACCCCGGCGTCCGGGTCCGGGATGAATGACAGGCGGAGAAATCCGCGGGAGGAGGGGCGCATGCCCGTCGAGTCTCCGCTCAGCCACGGCCAGCTCTTCAGCTGGCGCGAGATCGAGCGGTATCCGGAGGATTGGCTGGCCGAGGCGAACCTGCCGACCACGTGGGACCTGCGTGGCCTGCCCATGGGGCGGGTGACCGCCGCGCTGGAGCGGCTCGTCGAGCGGCACGAGGCCCTGCGGACCACCTACGGGCCGGGCGCCGGCGCCCGCCCGGTCCAGCACGTGCACGAGGGCGTGGAGTTGCCGATCGAGCGGGTCGACCGGATCGTCACCGACCCCTCGGAGCACGAGCGGACCAAGGCCGAGCTGGTGGCGATGCCGTTCGCGATGGCCGGTGACCTCAACTGGCGCGGCCGGCTGGTCAGCACGGGGGGTGCCCCGATGTACCTGACGCTGGCGTTCTCCCACCTGATCGTGGACCTGTGGTCGATCCATCACCTGCAGGACGAGTTCAAGGCGCTGATGTCCGGCGCGGCCGCCCTGTCGCCGGCGTCACCGTCGGCGTCGGCGTCGTCGGCGTTGCTGCCGGTGTCGCCGCCGCCACCGCCGCCACCGCGCGAGATGGCGCGGCGGCAGCGTGAGGCGGCCTGGCTGCCGCGGCAGGAGGGCGCGGAACGCCACTGGCGGAGCGTGCTGGCCGACGGGCTGATGGACGGGCTGCCGACGCTGCCCGCGCGGGTCAAGGGCGAGCGGCTGGAGCTGACCCTGCACTCGCGGCGCCTGGGCGGCCTGGCGGCGGAGGTGGCCCGCACGCACGGCGTCACCGCCCCGGCCGTGGTGATGGCGTTCGTGGCCGCCGGCCTGGCCAGGCACCTGGGCACCGACCGGGTCACGATGAGCCTGATGTCGTCCAACCGGTTCGCCCCGGAGGACCAGCACCTCGTCGGCACGATGAACCAGCTCGTCCCCGTCGTCACCGAGGTGGACCGGCGGGCCACGCTCGCCGAGCACATCAGGCGCCTGCACTGGGCGGGCACCCGGGCCTACCGCCACGGGTCCTACGACGTCGACCGGATCGCCGAGGTGGCCGAGGCCGCCGGCTCCGTGCCCGAGCACGGCTGCTGGATCAACCACCTCTTCCGGGCCTGGTTCAACTACATCCAGGTGGACCGCAAGCCGAGCGACCCGGCCGACCAGACGCCCGCCGAGCTGGCCTGGACGCCCCTGGCGCAGCCGTACGGGCAGGCGTTCCGGGTCCGGGTCGAGGTGCGCGGCGGGCGCACCGGCGTGCTCATGCTGGCCGACCCGGAGGTGCTGCCCGCCCCGGCGATGGTCGACATCATGCGGACGATCCCGCTGGGGATGCAGCTCGCGCTGACCGACCCCGGGCGCGCGCTGAAGGACCTGTGGGGCACGGGCGAGGAGCTGCCTCCGTCGCTGTTCCCGTCCCGCCTGCCCGAACCACCCCGGTAGCGGCTCGCGAACCGGCAGCCGCCTCCACCACTGTTCCCGACCCCCCTGGCAGCCGCCTCCGTCGCTGTTCCCGAACCGGTAGCCGCTTCCGTCGCTGTTCCCGTCCCCGCCTCCCCGAACCACCCCGGTAGCGGCCGGGCCGTCACCTGGAGAGCTTCATGGCACGTACCCTCCACCAGTGGTTCGCCGCCTCCGCGGCACGCTTCGGCGACCGGACCGCCCTGGAGGTGGGCGGCGAGCGGTACACCTACGCCGAGCTGGAGGCGATGTCCGCCCACCTGGCGGCGCGGATCGCGGCCGCCTGCGGCGGGCCGCCGGCGCGCGTGGGGCTGCACGCCGGCCGCGGCGTCCTGGCCTACGCCGGGTACCTGGCGATCCAGCGGCTGGGCGCGGCGGCGGTCCCGCTGAACCCGGCCGCGCCGGCCGCGCGCAACCGCCTGGTGGCCGCGTCCGCCCGCCTCGACCTCGTGCTGTCCGACGCCACCCACGAGCCGCCGGACCTCGCCGGGCCGCCGGGGGACGACGGTCCGGGTAGCCTGGGCGCGAATCTCGCCGGGCCGCGGGGAGACGTCCCGCCCACCCTGCGGGTGGACCCGGCGGACGTCCCGCGCGCCACCGCCTCGCGGGAGGCGGGCGCCCCGCGGGAGGCCGGCGCCGACGACCTGGCCTACGTGCTGTTCACGTCGGGCTCCACCGGCGTGCCGAAGGGGGTCCCGGTACGTCACCGCGCCGTGGACGCCTACCTGCGGCACGTGATCCCCCGGTACGGGATCGGCCCCGGTTGCCGCGTCTCCCAGACCTTCGACCTGACGTTCGACCTGTCGGTGTTCGACCTGTTCGCCACCTGGGGCGGCGGCGCGACCCTCGTCGTGCCGGGCCGCTACGACCTGCTCAAGCCGGTCGCGTTCGTCGCCAGGGAACGGCTCACCCACTGGTTCTCGGTGCCGTCGGTGGTGTCGGTGGCCATGCGGCTGCGCCGGCTGGCGCCCGGGGCGATGCCGTCGCTGCGGTGGAGCCTGTTCTGCGGGGAGCCCCTCACCCTGCGCCAGGCCGACGCCTGGCGGTCGGCCGCGCCCGGCGGCGTCCTGGAGAACCTGTACGGCCCGACGGAGCTGACGCTGAGCTGCACCGAGTACCGCCTGCCGGCCGACCGCTCCCTCTGGCCGGAGACGGCCAACGGCACGGTGCCGATCGGCCTGCCGTACCCGGGCGTCGAGCACCTGGTGCTCGACGGGGACGGGCGGCCCGCCGAGGAGGGCGAGCTGTGCCTGCGCGGGGTGCAGCGCTTCCCCGGCTACACCGATCCGGCGGTGAACGCGGGCCGGTTCACCGCCTTCGACGGCGACGCCCCCGTCCCGGCCGGGACGGGGGACGGCACGGTCGCGGCGCATGCCACGGTCGCGGGGGAAGGTGCGAGCGCGGTGGACGGCACGGTCACCGGGAACGCCACGGTCGCGGAAGATCTCACGGTCACGGGGGACGCCACGGTCGCGCCCGAGCTGTGGTACCGCACCGGGGACCGGGTGGCGTGGCGCGACGGGCTACTGGTGCACCTGGGCCGGCTGGACCAGCAGGTGAAGATCTCCGGCCACCGGGTGGAGCTGGGCGAGGTCGAGTGCGCCCTGCGCGGGCAGCCGGGGGTGCAGGAGGCGGCCGTGCTGGCGCTGCCGGGCCCCGACGGCGAGCCGGAGCTGACGGCCGCCTGCACCGGCGCGGACCTGGACGCGGTGGCGCTGGTCAAGGGGGTCACGCAGGTGCTGCCCGGATACATGGTGCCCCGCTCGGTCACGCTGCTGGCGGAGCTGCCGCTCAACGCCAACGGCAAGGTGGACCGGCGGACCCTGGCGGGCCTGCTGGGCGGCTGAACCATGTGGACGGGTGACGGGTGACACGGGTGAACCGGGACGGGTGACGCGTGGACAGGCGACGGGTGAACGGGGACAGGTGAACCGTGTGTACAGGCGACCCGCACCGGTGGACGACCTGCGTCGAAAGGGGCGGCGGGCGCCGATGGGCGCCGGCGGGTGACCCGCGCGGTGAACGACCACCGGCGGGGACCCGCATCGAAACACCCCGGAGCCGCCCGGGGCCGCCCCGGACCTCCCGAAAACCTTGAAAACCCCGAGCCCCCGAGCTCCTGGAAACCCTCCCGAGCCCCCGCAAGAGCCGGGAGACGCCGGGGAGATCTCAGAACGCCCGGGGGCGGTCCGGTCCGATCGTCATCAGCATGGACAGCGCGCCCCACAGCGAGCCGACCGTCGCGAACGTGGCCTCGTCCAGGATCTCGTCGGGCAGCTCGACCGCGTAGCGGTTCTCGATGTCGACGAGCAGGCGTACGACCCCCATCGAGTCGAGGCCGAGCGCGGACAGCTCGTCGCGGGCGGTCAGGCCGCCCGTCTCCGCGTACGGCAGATGCGCGCGCAGAATGCTCTGGAACCGGTCGGGTATTTCCAGCATCGTGTTACCCCCTGTCCGGCGGTGGATATTCGCCGATATCGAGGCTGCCCAAAGACGGGGCGCCGGTCAAGGAAACAGGCAACGCGTTTCTGGCAATTTATTCCGGGCCGGAACCTGCCATTGGGCGGTGGTTGTGCCGCCTGCCGGAAAAGCCGATCCTCGATCCTATTGGGGGTCATACGACAACCGCTGGGGGTGGGAACCGGTGAAATCCGCGAACCTGTGCTGGGGACAGCGCTACATGTGGCTGCGGTTCCACCAGCTACCGCCCCGGCACCGGCGCGAGACGCACGTGGTCCTGCGCTTCGACCTGCCTCCGGGACTCACGGTCGCCGCCTGCCGGGCGATGCTCACCTACCTGGTGCGCCGGCACGAGATCCTGCGCACCACCTTCGACCTGGCCCCGGAGCCCGCGCAGCGGGTGCATCCGCCCGCGCCGCTCCCGGTCACGGTGCTCACCACCGAGCGGGACGGCACGGCCGCACCCGCCGACGTGGTCGAGGAGCTCACCGGCAGGCCGTTCGACCTCGCCGGCGAGTGGCCGATCCGGGCCTGCCTGATCACCACGGGCGGCGTGCCCAGGCACTGCGTGCTGGTGTTCAACCACCTGGCCGTGGACGTGTGGACGCTGGGTGAGATCAAGCGGGAGCTGCGCACGCAGGGCGTGGGGATCGCCTCCCGCCGTCCGGCGGTCCTGCTCCCGGTGAGCCGCCAGCCCGCCGACCTGGCCCGGCACGAGGCCTCGGCCGACGCCGCCATCGTGGCGTCGCGGGCCATGGCGTACTGGCAGGAGGAGGTGGCCTGCCTGCCCGCCGACCCGTTCGCGACACGGCGCGGCACCCCGCCGGAGCCCCCCGCCCCGCCCGCGACGCCGTCCCTGCCGTCGGTGCCGACGGGAACGGCGGTGCCGAAGGGAACGGCGGTGCCGAAGGGAACGGCGGTGCCGGGCACCCCGCAGGGGCCGCCCGCCCGGCACGCGACGCTGATCTCGCCGGCGATGCTCGGGGCCTCGCGGCGGATCGCCGCCCGGCACGGCGTGTGGCCGTCGCTGGTGCACGTGGCCGCCTACACCGCGATGATGGCCGCCTACACCGGCCAGGACGACGTCGCGCACCTGGCGTTCGTCAGCAACCGCGAGTCGCACCCCTGCCCGGACGTGCTGACGTGCATGTTCTCGCCGATGCTGGTGCGCGTCGGCTGCGAGGGCGACCCCTCGTTCGGCGAGCTGCTGCGCCGGGTGGCGGCGGCGTACGAGCGTGCCCGGGAGCACGCGTACGTGCCCTACGACAAGGTCGTCGAGATGGTCTCGCGGGAGGGTTCCCGGCGCGGCGCGGCCGTGCGGCTCGGCTCGGAGATCAACTTCATCAAGCAGCGCACCCGCGAGTACGGCGGCCGGCGCACCGCCTTCACCTGGAACCCGGTCCCGGAGGCCTGGGCCCACCACGACTCCGACACCTACCTGCGTGTGGACGAGTGGTGCGACGCCGTCGCCGTGTCCCTCCACGCCGCCTCACCGGTCATGGACGCGGTCGCCGTGGAGCGCTTCCTGCGCGGAATGGAGGCCCTGGTCCTCGCCCACGACCCCGCCGCCGCCCTCACCACCGGCCCCGCCGTCGCCACCACCGCCGACCGCACCGCCACCACCACCACCACAGCCGACTCCGCCACCAACCCCGCCACCACTGCCGCCATCACTGCCATCGCCACTGCCATCGACCCCGCCCCCGGCCCCGCCGACCTGCCGCTGAGCGAGGCGGCCCGGCTGGCCGGATTCGAACCACCCCCCACCGCGTCCACCGCGCCCGCCACGCCCCCGATCGAGGTCTGGGACGGCGTGACCGGCCCCGCAGCCCTGGCGCTGGCCGACGCCGTGCGGCGGGCGCACCGGCCCGGCGACCTCGACGCCGGCCTCGACCTGTCCCACAGCTACACCCTCGCCGGAGGCCAGGCCCTGCGCATCCCGCAGGTGCTGGCCGAGCTCGCCCGGAACGGCTGGGAGGGCCTGACCGTCAACCGGCTCGCCGGTCCCGCGCCGCTGGGCGCGCTGGCCTCCCGGCTGGCCCGGGACCCGCGGAACACCCCCGTCCAGAACCCCGCCCACGATCCTTCCCACGACGCTGCCCAGAACGCCGCCCAGAACCCTGCGCGGCCCCCTGTCCGGCCGACCCCGGACCCACGGAACACCCCCGTCCAGAACCCGTGAATTCGGAGTGACGCACCATGAACCACGTATCCACCGGCCAGGTGTCCAAGACGCACCGGCTGGTCGCCTCCGAGCAGGAGCTCCGCGACGCCATCGCCCACGAGCTGCCCGCCGAGGACCTCGCCAACCTGGTCGTCATGGGCGGCCACTTCATGCTGTTCGAGGACGAGGCGTCCAAGCGGCTCGTCCCGGGCGTCATCGAGGAGCAGGCGGGCGAGACCATGCGCCGCCGCATCTCCGGCCGCGTCGGCATCTTCCCCGGCTACACCTGGGAGCTGTCGGCCGGCCTGCTGCGCGAGTACGCCGCGGCCGGGGTGGACTCCCGGCTGCTCCTGCTCGTCAACGACTGGCAGTACGTGCCGGTGACGGGACGGCCCGCCGGTGAGCTGCGCGCGGAGTTCTTCGAGGGCTTCACCGCGCTGCCCGCCTCGTACGAGAAGATCCTGGGCGATGCCGGGCTGTCGGCCGCGGACGTGCTGCCGAGCAGGAAGCACCCGCTGGCCTTCCCCGAGACCTGGCTGAAGTACCGCTTCCAGAAGGCCGCCGACCGGCTGGTCAAGCAGGGCCGCCTGGAGAAGCGCTACCTCTCCGGCGGGAGCGGCGACAGCGAGGTGGCCTTCCTCGACGCGGCCGGCAACTACCGCACGCTGATCAGCTGCGGCATCACCGGCTGCGCGGGCGAGATCACCGAGATGATCGCCGAGGTGTACCGGGCCGGCTACCGGGCGATCCTGATCTTCGCGCCGGGCGAGTGCCTGATGCCCGTGCAGACCGGCGTGGACATCGCGCTGAGCCTGTACGACCTGCCGGACATGCGGGTGGTCATCGCCGATCCCGGCGGCAGCGGCGAGATGTCCGTCCAGGACATCTACGGCAAGCTCGTCACCGTCAGCACGTTCCGGAGCTGACGACCATGGGGAAGGTCATCTATCTGGACGGCTGCGCGACCACGCGGGTCGACGACGAGGTGTTCGAGGCGATGCTGCCGTTCCTGCGGGAGGAGTACGGCAACCCCTCCTCCCCTCACGTGCTCGGCAAGCGGGCGAGAAGGGCCGTGGACGGGGCGGCCTCCTCGGTGGCGGCGCTCCTGGGCGCGGACCCGGCCGACGTGGTGTTCACCTCCGGCGCGACGGAGAGCAACAACCTGGCGCTGCTCGGCATGTTCGGCCACGACGACCGGGCCCCGGCCGGCGGGCTGTTCTGCCCGACCGACCACAAGTCGTCGCTGGCGATCGGCCGGGCGCTGGCCGCCCGCGGCGTGGACGTCCGGACGATGCGGGTCGGTCCCGGCGGCGAGGTCGACCTGGGGCACCTGGCCGGCCTGCTCGACCTGAACTCCAGGGTCGCCACCACGGCGTGGGTCAACAGCGAGATCGGCACCGTGCAGCCGGTGGCGGCGATGGCCGCGCTCTGCCACGCGGTGGGGGCCGTGCTGCACGTGGACGCCGCGCAGGCGGCCGGCCGGATCCCGCTGCGGGTGCGGGAGGCCGGGATCGACACGCTGTCGCTGTCGGGGCACAAGATCCGCGGCCCCAAGGGCGTCGGCGCGCTGTACGTCCGGCCGGAGATCCGTCACCGGCTGCGGCCGATCATGTTCGGCGGCGGGCAGTACGAGCTGCGCAGCGGCACGATCCCGACGCACCTGGTGGTCGGTCTCGGCAGGGCGTGCGAGCTGGCGCTGGCGCGGATGGACGCCGAGCGGCGGCGGGTCGCCGAGCTGCGCGCCACCGCGCTGGACATGCTGCGGGCGGGGCTGCCGGGCGTGCGCGTCAACGGCGATCCGCACCGGGGCGTGCCGCACGTGCTCAGCGTGGTCCTGCCCGGTGTACGCGGGGAGAGCCTGGTCTCCAGCCTGTCGGCGGTGGCGCTGGCCACCGGGTCGGCGTGCAACTCCGGCTCGCAGGAGCCCTCGCACGTGCTGACGGCCATCGGCCTGAGCGCGGAGGACGCCAACAGCACGGTCCGGATCTGCCTGGACGCGCGGATGCCGTTCGAGGATCTGGTGCTCGGTCTCGACCTGGTCATCGAGCGGGCCCGCGATCTGGCGGGCGTGGCCGTCGTCATGGGCGGCCACGCCCCCGTCAGCCCGTCTTGAGGAACTTCCTGGCCGCCTCCACCCCCGCCTGGAAGCGGCTGGTGGCGTCGAGGTCGCGCATGAGGGTGGCGATGTGCCGGCGGCAGCTTCGCACCGACATGCCGAGCTTGCGGGCGACCACCTCGTCGGTGTAGCCCTTGGCCATGAGCGCGGCGATGGACTGCTGGAGGTCGTCGGCGACGGTTCCGTAGCCGAACTCGACGCCCTCCAGCGGTGTGGCGGTCTCCCACAGGTGGTTGAACATGTCCAGGAAGAACCGGGCGATCCCCTGGTTGCGCACCCGGGCGAGGGTGACGTCGCCGCTCTCGCCGCCCTCGCCGTCGCCGAACAGGGCGACGAGCGAGCGGTCGAAGACGATGGCCGAGCGCGGCACGTGGCTGACGGTGTATACCTCCACGCCGGCGTCGGTCAGCCGCTTCATCACCAGCCGCGTCGTCACGTCGGCCCGGCTGCGGTGCTGGCAGATGACCCGCACGGTCACGCCCCTGGCGACCAGCACCAGGAACATCTGCGACAGGTCGCCGGCCTCGCTCACCCCGGCCTGCAGGACGAGCAGCTCGTCGCGGCAGGCGTCGCCGGCGGTCTTGAGGAAGCCGCGCACCTCCATGGCCCCCACCAGGTACTCCACGGTGCTGGGCGCGGAGTCTCCGCCGGCCCCGGCGCCCAGGACGCCGACCCGCTCGCGGATCTGGTCGATGAGCTCGCGCCGCCGGTAGATCTCCCGCTCGACGGAGGAGACCATCGAGGCGATCGCTAGGTCGGGGTCGACGGGCACGAACCGGCCACCGACGCCACCGACGGCACCGACGGCACCGCCGAGGCCTCCGAGACCGCCGACGCCGTCGTCGATGCGCAGCAGGCGGTTCTCCACCAGGTGCCGCACCGCCTCGCTCACCAGGTGGACGTCGATCCCCAGGTCGGCGGCGGCCACGTCGACCGCCTCGATCGCGCCCTTGCGGGCGGCGTAGTGGTACACATCGGTCACATGCTCGCCGTCGGAGGGCGACCTGTCGGTGAACAGGGTCGTCATGGACATGATGGTCACTCCTTACTGTTCGCGAACCGCTCGGCCACCGAGATGACGTACTGGCCGTAGGCGGACGTACCGAGTTCGGCGCCGAGCCGGTGACAGGCCTCGGCGTCGATGTAGCCCATGCGAAGGGCGATCTCCTCAAGGCAGGCGATCCGTACGCCCTGCCGCTGTTCCATGAGCTGGACGTACTGGCCGGCCTGCAGCAGCGACTCGGGGGTCCCGGCGTCCAGCCAGGCGAAGCCGCGGCCCAGATCGACCACCTTGGCCCTGCCCCGTTCGAGGTAGACGCGGTTGAGATCGGTGATCTCCAGCTCGCCGCGCGCGGACGGGGTGAGGTTCTTGGCGATGTCGACCGCCTCGCCGTCGTACAGGTAGAGGCCGACGATCGCACGGTTGGAGCGGGGTTCCCGCGGCTTCTCCACGATGGACAGCAGCCGGCCGTCCGCGTCCGTCTCGGCGATGCCGTACCGGTGGGGGTCGCCGACCGGGTAGCCGAACAGCACGCAGCCGTCCACCTGCCGGCATTCGGTGCGCAGCAGTTCCTGGAAGGAGTGGCCGTGGAAGACGTTGTCGCCCAGGACGAGCGCGACCGGGTCGCCGCCGATGTGGTCGGCCCCGATCACGAGGGCCTCGGCGATGCCGTTGGGCTCGGGCTGCTCGGCGTAGTCGATGCGGAGCCCGAGCTGGGAGCCGTCGCCGAGCAGGCGCCGAAGCTGCGGCAGGTCGCGGGGCATGGTGATGATCAGGATGTCCCTGATGCCCGCCAGCATGAGCACCGACAGCGGGAAGTACACCATCGGCTTGTCGTTGACCGGCAGGAGCTGCTTGGAGACCGCCAGCGTGCTGGGCAGCAGGCGGGTGCCCCGTCCTCCGGCGAGCAGGATTCCCTTCAACGCGTTCCCTCCTTCCGCCCGGCGCTCACGTGCGGGCCGGGGTGCGGCGGTTGAACAGGACCAGTGAGACGGTCAGGAGCAGGGCGGCCATCCCGGCGAGCACGCCGAGCTGGGGCAGGACCGAGGTCAGGCCGGCGCCGGGTTCGGTGAGCGTCAGCAGCGCGTCCATCCCCCAGGCGTGCGGGAACAGGTGGCCGACGGCGTTCAGCACCTCCCCGGAGGACTCGCGCGGCCACAGGCAGCCGCCGAGCATGCCGAGGACCACGCCGAGCGGCGGGCCGATCGCCGGGGCCTGGTCGGGCGATCGCAGCAGCGTGCCGACGAGGATCGCGGCCCCGGTGGAGACGAGCGCGAACACCCCCACGACGGCGGCCACGCCGATCGGGTCGCCCCATGACACGCCGAACACCAGCGCGCTGACCACCACGATGATCGCGGCCTGCGCGAGCGCCACGAGCAGTCGGCTCAGCGCCTCGCCCAGCAGCACCGACCGGCGCCGTACGGGCGCGGTGAGCGCGCGCTGCAGCATTCCCAGCCGGCGGCTCTCCACCATGGCGGCGGCCACGGCCATCGAGTTGATGAAGGTGAACAGCAGCAGGTTGGCGGGGGCGGTGTAGGCGAAGCCGCGCGGGTCGCCGCCGCCTGCGGCCGAGCCGGTCACGCCGACGCGGCCCGACTCGGCCTGCGCGCGGCGTACGTATCCGGCGGCCTGTTCTGGGGTGGCGCCGGCGGTCACGGCGGCCCTGGTGGCCTCCAGGACGGCGGCGACCCTGGCGACGGCGCCGTCGAGGGCGCCGCGGGCGGCCAGGCCGCTGCCGTTGGTCTGCGTCATGACGAGCTCCAGGCGGGTGGCGCCGGGCACGATGATCAGCCCGGCGGCCAGCGCCCCGGTCCGCACGCCGGAGCGCACGTCCCCGGCCGCGTCCATGAGGCGTACGTCCAGGTCGGGGTTGCGGCGCAGCTCGGCGAGCAGGGAGGCGGTGACGGCGTCGGAGCCGGGGGCGACGACGCCGACGGGGAGGCGGGACGAGCCGGTGCCGCCGCCGAGCGTCATGCCGACGAACAGGATGGACACGAACGGCATGACGAGCATGAAGAACAGGCCGGTGCGGTCGCGGGTGAGGCGGCGCAGGTTGGCGGCCACCAGCGCGGTCACCGGGCTCGGCCGGAGCCCCCCGGGCGCGGCGGCGGTCCCGGGCGTCCCGGGCGTCGCGGGAGGCGTCGCGGGGGACGCCGGCACCGCGAGGGACACGGGGTCCGCGGGGGTCGCGGGGGGCATGGGCGTCGTGGGGGTGGTCACAGCAGCGTCCCCTTCCTGAGACCGGCGACGGCCAGGCCGCCCGTGACGAGCGTGATCGCGAGCAGGGCGGCGATCGGGCCCGCGACGGCGGCCACGCCCGCGCCGGGCACGGCCAGCTCCGCCAGCGCCGTGGAGGTCCAGCCGTTCGGCGTCAGCAGCGCCACGCCCTGCAGCACGCCGGGCAGGTTGTACAGCGGCACCAGGCTGCCGCCGAGGAACGCCATCACGAACGAGACGACCATGATCACCCCGTCGGCCTGGGCGTCGGTCCTGACCCGGGTGGCGACCAGCATGGTGATCGCGGCGGCGGCCAGCACGTGGGCGGTCAGCACGGCGAGCACGGCGGGAGGGTCCCCCCAGCTCGAACCGAAGATGAGCGTGCCGGAGAGCCAGGTGGCGCAGACGCCGACCATGGCCAGCGCGAACCCGACCACGGCCTTGCCGGCGACCGGGACCCAGGCGGCCACCGGCCCGGCCCGCATCCGGTCGAGGGTGCCGAGCTTGCGCTCGGTGAGCAGGCTGCGGAACGACGCGCCCACGACGAAGAAGGCGAACAGCGCCGCCATGCCGGAGCCGTAGTAGACCGCGAGGTCCACCTTGCCGCCGGCCATCGGGTCGCCGGTGAGGGTGAGCGCGGGCCCTGCGGCGCCGTTGCGCTCCACCAGCTCCTTGACGCGGTCCCCGGGTGTCCCGGCGAGCAGGGCCGCGCGCACCGCCAGCGTCCTGGCGTCCACGAGCGCGGAGATCCGGTCCACCACGGCGCTCGCGACCACGCCGGCCAGCGGCGAGCGGGGCGAGGTCAGGACGCTGACGTCGCCGCCCTTCCCGGCGCCGACGCCGTCGCTGAACCCGGCGGGGAAGACGATGGCGGCGCCGATCTCGTCGGCGGCGAGGGCGCGCCGCGCCTCCTGCTCGCCCGGCAGGTCGCGCAGCGTCACGCTGCCCTTGAGCTCCTTGTCGGCCGTCACCTCGCGCCGCACGCCGGCGGGGAACTCGCCGCGGTCCAGGTCGACGATGCCGATCGTGGCGCGCAGCGGCGGGTCGTCGCCGCCCAGGGCCAGCCCGAACAGGGTGGCCAGGGTCACCGGCACGAGGATCGCGATGACGATCGCGGTGCCGTCGCGCAGCCGGGTGCGCAGTTCGAGTGCGCTCACCGTGAGCATGGCTCGCCACATGGTCAGTCCCGGAGGGTGGTGCCGGTCAGGTGGAGGAAGGTCGCCTCCAGGTCGGGTTCGACGACCTGGGCGGCCGTCACGACGGCGTGCCCCTCCACGGCGGTGATGAGCGACGGCAGCAGGTACCTGCCGCCGTCCGCCATCAGGCGTACGGAGGAGGTGCCGGTCCTGGCGGCCTCGGTGACGCCCTCCACGGCGCGCAGCTTGGCGAAGGCGGTCTCGACGTCGCCGTCGAGCACGAGCTCGACGGTGTCGGCGCCGCCGACCAGGGCGACCAGCTCGCGGCGGGTGCCGTCGGCGACGATGCGGCCGCGGTCGATGATCGCCACCCGGTCGCAGACCCGCTCGACCTCCTCCATGTAGTGGGAGGTGTACAGCAGCGCCATGCCGTCGGCGACCAGTTGTTCCAGGCCGTCGAGGATGGCCTTGCGGCTCTGGGGGTCCACGCCCACGGTGGGCTCGTCGAGGATGAGCACCTCGGGACGGTGCAGCAGGGCGGCGCCGATGTTGATGCGCCGCTTCATGCCGCCCGAGTAGGTGTCGAGCCTGGTGTCGGCCCGGTCGGCGAGGCCGACCAGGTCGAGCACCTCGGTGATGCGCGCGGCGAGGGCGTGGCGGCGCAGGCCGAAGAGCCTGCCGAAGAAGCGCAGGTTCTCCCGGCCGGTCAGCTCGGGGTAGAGCGCGATCTCCTGCGGTACGTAGCCGATCCTGGACCTGGCGCGCAGCGGCTCGCGGGCCAGGTCGAGGCCGCCGACCGTCACGGCGCCCGTGTCCGGCCGCAGCAGCCCCACCAGCATGGAGATCGTGGTGGTCTTGCCCGCGCCGTTGGGGCCGAGCAGGCCGTACGCCTGGCCGGGGGCGATGGAGAAGCCGACGTCGTGCACGGCGACCAGGTCGCCGTAGCGCTTGCCGAGGCCCCGGCAGGACAGGGCGGCGGTCGTCGCGGCCGTCGCGGCCGTCATCGCCGCCACCCCGGTGCTTCCGGCGGATCGCCCTTGGCGGCGGTGTTGGCGGCGAACACCTGCCGGGCGAGGTCGGCGCCGAGCTGGTAGTCCAGCGGCGTGTTGCCGGTGACGCGGTTCCACAGCACGTGGCAGTCGAGGACGTCGTCGCCGCCGAAGTCGGCGGAGGAGCCCATGACGAACCCGGCGCCCATGACCGACTCGCCGCCGGGGTGGTTGTCGTGGATGTGGTTGTCGACGACGACGACGCGGTGGGTGCCGATCAGGGCGAGGCCGACGCCGGAGATCGGCGGGCCGGCCGCGCCCAGGCCGTCGGGTTCGGCCCCGGCGGCCAGCGTGTTGCCGTACAGGTCGTTGCCGGAGACCAGGCAGTCGCGCACGCCGCCCTCGGGCTCGCCCTCGTAGATCTGGTTGAGCATCAGCACGCCGATCGCGTTGCCGTGGCAGGCGTTGCCGCGCAGCGTGACCTCGGAGGAGTTGTCCACGAAGACGCCGAACGCGTTGGCGGAGCACTCGTTGCCGGTGATCTCGGCGGCGGAGCGGGGGCAGAAGCTCAGGGCGACGCCGCCGTACTGGCTGCCCGAGGCGCGGCAGCGCGTCACGGCGCAGCCGGTGGACTCGCGCAGGTAGATGCCCCAGACGGCGTTGTCGCGCGCCTCCACCTCGTGCACGGCCACCCCGGCGGCCGAGTGGGCGTAGACGCCGGCGCCGGAGAAGCCCCGCACCGTCAGCGCCTCCACGCGCACGTCGCCCACGCCGTCGCCGTGCACGGTGACGCCGCTGACGACGTCCTCGGCGGCGTCGTGCAGCCGGGGCACGTCGGGCGGCCCGCCGTCACCCGGCACCAGCTCCGTTCGCCCGGCCCCGGCGCCGGTCAGCGTCACGCCGGGATGCCTGATCCACACGCTCTGCGCGTACGTCCCCTCCAGCAGCACGATCCGGGCGCCGGGGCCGCTCTCGTCCAGCGCCCGCTGGATCGACTCCCCCGGGTGGACCGTTCTCGTCGCGGACATCAGCTCTCCTCCCCCTGCGGGTTCCCGTGCGGGTTCTCGTGCGCGTTCTCGTGCGATCTCCCCCGCGAGGCGGGCGGGCCGGCGTAGACGATGGCGACCGACACGAGCACCCCGCCGCCCTCGCCCCAGCGGGCGACGGCCGCGACCGTTCCCGGCGTGCCGGGACTCAGCCGTGCCAGCGCCGCTCCGGCGCTGGCGCCGCGGACCGCGTACGCCGTCCCGGCGGTCAGCGGCAGCCCGGTGGAGGCGGCCAGCTCGCCGGCGGCCTCGTCCAGCAGCGGCCAGGTCCACGGGGCCGGGGGCGCGGTCACGGCCTCGAAGTCGTGCCAGGTGAAGCCGGGCGCGCGCCCGCCGACGGCCTTGATGAGGCTCTCCTTGACCGTGAAGGCGACGTCGCCCGCCTCCAGGCTCCGCTCGGCCGCGGTGGCGACGTGGCGGGCGAGGGTCTCCCCTCCCCTGCCGGTGGCCCTGGCCATCCGGCCGGTCTCCACGATGTCCACGCCCACCAGGACGGCGGGGGTGCTCACGCGAGCGCTCCGGCGCAGCGGGTGACGAACGGCCCGAGCGCCGCGGTGTACTCCTCGGCGCGTTCCACCATCGGGATGTGGCCGCTCTCCTCGATGACGAGCGTCTCGTGCCCCTCCCGGCCGTCGAGGATCTCCAGCCAGGGGGTCACCGGCGTCATCCGGTCGTGCCTGCCCCACACGTACAGGGCGGGGCAGGCGACCTTGTCCAGGGCGGGGCCGACGCGGTAGGCGCGGGTGGCCTTGAGGCTGCGGGCCATGGACACCATCGAGTCGGGGCGGTTGATCAGCTCGCCCGCCTCGGCCATGCGCTCGGCCGAGAAGTGGCAGCCCTCGTGGAAGAGCGCCGCCACCATGCGGCGGCCGAAGTCCTCGCCGGTCGGCCGGATGCTGCCGCGCCGGTCGAAGCTCAGCCCGACGTCCGGGTCGGCGGTGAGGCCGGGCGCGCCGCTCACCACGATGCCGCGCACCCGGTCGGGGTGGCGGCCGGCCAGGTCGATGGCGACCAGGCCGCCGAGGGAGTTGGCGCAGACGACGATGTCGTCCAGGCCCGCGGCGTCGCAGGCCGACAGCAGCGCGTCGCCGAGCCGTTCGATGGAGCCGGCCGTCTGGCGCTCCATGGCGCAGATCGCCTCGTTGGTGCGCAGCACCGTGCGGCCCGCCCGCGCCAGGCTCTCGTAGGGGTGGTCCCAGATCCAGCCGCCGGCGAACAGCGCGGACATGAACACCACGGCCGGTGCTCGGTCACCGGGCCGGTACTCGGTGGTGAATTCCCTCATCGTCAAGGCTCCAGTCACTCGTTCACAGCGTCGAGGCGTCGTCGGGGGTCCATCCGCAGCCGCAGGCCGCGCCCGTGCCCGCCGTCACGACCTGCTCGCATTCGGGGCAGCGCGCGTAGTCCCGCACGGTGGCGGGGTACCAGACGCTGGTGTGGACGCGCGTGCACAGCCCGCCCTTGAAGAAGCGGCGCATGGCGCGCTGGTGCGGCCGTGCGTGGACCGCGCGCAGCGACTCGGGCCGGTCGAAGGCGCTGAGCGTGAACTTGCGCCCGCCGACGTCGAAGGTGGTCACGCCGAGGAAGCCGCGCGAGGCGCGCAGCGACTTGACGATCTCCACGCTGAGCAGGTCCACGTCGGCGGACTCGGCGTCGTCGCGGACCTCCAGCCAGGTCAGGACGAGCGCGCCGGGCCGTTCGGTGCGGCCGGTGGCGGCCCTGGCGCTCACGCCGAACTCGCGGCTCTCGTCGGCGGCGGGCACGAACCGCGCCGTGTAGCCGAGCGCCTCGGCGACCGCGAGCCGGTCGAACACGCGCCGCACGTGCACGCCGCCGGGACCGGCGGTGACCAGGTCGAGGCCGGACACGGTGACGGCTGCCCCGGTCGCGGGCATGCCCAGGTACGCCTCGCGGTGGTCGGCGCGGAAACTCCAGGACACGGCGGCGGCGTCCTCGTCCCCGCTGACGTGGCCGATCTCGAAGGCCGGGTTCCTGAAGCGGGCCAGTGTGGCGGCGGCGTGCGCGGCCAGGGCCTCGCCGGCCAGCGGGGCGGGGCAGTCGGGGTCGGTGTAGGTGCCGGCGGTGGCCGCGACCGCCTCGGCGTCGCCGACGCGCCACGCCTCCAGGTGTGCCTCGGCCGTCTTCCTGGCGTCCATCAGCCCTCCCCGTCTTCCGGCAGCCGCCGGGTGCGTACCGCCAGGGCGACCGCCCTGACGTCGGTGTGACTGATCGACACCCGGATCCACCCGGCGCCTGACGCCGCGGGACCGGCGGGACCTGCCGGATCGGCGGGACCGTCGGGACCGTCGGCGGACGGGAGCGCCGCCAGGTCGCCGCGCAGGCGTACGGAGGGCGGGTGCCCGCCCAGGCAGGCCCTGTCCGCCCGGCAGGCCGCGGTGGGAAGCGGCAGGATCTCCACCTGGCCCAGCCGCTCGGGGGTCGGCGGCAGGCCGAGCAGCCGCAGGACGGCGCGCTTGGCGGCCAGCCGTCCGGCCCAGCGCTGCAGGGTGCGCCCGCCCGAGGACCTGAGGCGTTCGGCGCGCGTGTAGACGACCTCCAGCGGCATGTCGCCGACGAGCTCGCGGGGGCTGGTGAGCCCGGCGTGGCCGACGATCGCGCTGCCCCACCGCCTCACGCCGCCACCGCCTTCGCCAGCCGCCTGAGGGTGGCCGGGTCGGCCATGCTGAGGCAGCGCACCCCGGTGCGGCGGGCCAGCCCGGTGAGCACCTTGCTGTCACCCACCTCGACGACGGAGACCGGCCCGGAGACCCGCACCGCGTCCGGCGCGACGGCCGGCGTGTCCGAGGGGGCGTCCGCCGTGCCCGGCGTGACGGCCGGCGCGAGGACCGGCGGGGCCGGGGCGATCGCCTCCATCGTGCGGGTCCAGCGGACGCGGCCGGTGAGCTGGGCCACCAGCGCGCCGCGCAGGACGTCCAGGTCGAGGGTGGGCTCGCCGGTGACGTTGGGGACGACGGCGACGCGCGGCTCGCTCATGGGCACCCGCGCGACCGCCTCGGCCCAGGCGCGCTCGGCGCCGGCCATCAGCGGCGAGTGGAAGGCGTTGCCCACCTTCAGAGGAACGATCTTGTCGGCGTCGGCGGCGAGGTCCGCGAGCCGGTCGAGCGCGGCCCGCGAGCCCGACACCACCACGTGGCCGGGCGCGTTCTCCAGCCCCACCACGAGCGGCTCCCCGGGCGCGGAGGCCGCCTCGGCGAGCTCCTCGACCCGCTCCACCGCCAGGCCCATCACCGCCGCCATCCCGCCGGAGACGGCGACGCCGGCCATGAGCCGGGCGCGCAGCTCCACCAGCCGGACCGTGCCGGCCAGGTCCAGCACCCCGGCCGCGTGCAGCGCGCTCAGCTCGCCCACGCTGTGCCCGGCCACGACGGCAGGCTCGTACCCCTCCTCGCCGAGGACGGCCAGCGCCGCCAGGTTGCAGGCCGTGACCGCGATCTGGGCGTGCTCGGTGGCGACCAGCCGCTCGAGCGGCCCCCGGGCGCACAGCGGCGAGATCGGTCGGGCCAGCAGCGCGTCGACCTCGTCCAGTCGCCGCCGGGCCACCGGGCTGCGGTGCAGCCAGGCGCCCATGCCGACGCGGACCGTTCCCTGTCCGGGAAAGAGGTAGCCCAGCATGTCGTCGTCTCCCTTCACCGGCCTCCGCCGGTCCTGGCCTGCTACAGCCGGCGCCTGGGGCGCCGTTCCTCGTGCGCGGGCTGCTCCGAGCCGAGGAAGCCGAGCAGCAGCTTGCTGACCTCGTCGGGGGCGTCCAGCGGGAGCCAGTGGCCCGCGTCCTCGATGCGCTCGTAGCGCCAGGGGCCCTTGACGTACTTGCCGGAGGCGGACATGCCCTCCTCCAGGAGCGCCTTGTCGCCCGCGCCCCAGATGCCGAGCGTCGGCGCGTACACCGGCGGGAACGGCCGGGCCGGGCGCAGCTCGGCCTCGGGCGAGCGGTTGGCCCGGTACCAGTTGAGCCCCGCGGTGAGCGCACCCGGCCTGGCCAGGTCGCGCAGGTAGCGGTCGTGGTCGCCCTCGCGGCCCATGATCTCCTTGAACAGCCGCCAGCCGTTGCGCCGCAGCAGCTCCTCGCTGATCCCGGGGAACTGGTAGAAGAGCATGTACCAGGAGGCCGCGCGCTGCTCCAGCGAGGGCGTGGCGAAGACACCGGGGTGGCCGACCGACAGGACGGCCAGGTGGTCGAGCCTGCGCGGCATCAGGAACGCGTACATCCAGGCGATCGCCGCCCCCCAGTCGTGGCCGACCAGGTGCGGGCGCTTGATGCCCAGGTGCAGCGTCAGCGCCACGATGTCGTTGACGATGGTCTGCATGCCGTACGCGGAGGCCTCCTGCGGTTTGCCGGAGTCGCCGAAGCCGCGCAGGTCGGGCGCGATGACCCGGAACCCGCCCTCGACGAGGGCCGGGATCTGGTGGCGCCACAGGTAGGAGGAGTCGGGGAAGCCGTGCAGCAGGATCACGGGGTCGCCCTCGCCCTCGTCCACGTAGGCGAGGTCCACGCCGTTGACGTGTACGGTTCTCTTCTCGGTCATGCCGTCTCCCTGAACGTCTCGGTCATGCCGTCCTCCCGGAGGTCCCGGTCACGCCGTCTCCCTGAACAACCGCTCCGCGAAGAACTCGCTGAAGCCGAACTCCGGCACGTCCTCCGGGGCGACCATGTTGAGCAGCCCGGTGACCTGCGCGGCGAAGTTGCGCGCCATGAGCCTGCGCACCCGGCGCCTGCGCTCGACGGCGGCGGGGCCGAACTCCACGTGCAGCCTGCTGATGATGGAGGCGCCGAAGGCCAGGCGCTCCAGGCGGGACTCCCGCTCGCTCACGTACGGCGCGAACGCCCCGGTCGACCAGTCGGAGGAGCCGAGCAGGATGTCGCAGACCGTGCGGGAGTCGCGCATGGCGCACGACAGGCCGGTGCCGAGCACGGTGTCGGCGTTGCCGGCCTCGTCGCCGATCAGCACGACGCCCTCGGTCAGCGGGGGCCCCTCGGGGACGCTGGACACCGACGGCCACACCGACAGCGGGCCCGCGGGCGTCGACTCGGTGACCGCCTTGCCCCGGTCGGGCAGGCACTGAAGCTCGAACGCGGCCAGGAAGCGCTCGACGCCGCCCGGCCCCCGGTAGCGGTGCTTGTTGACGGTGGGGAAGTTGAGGTAGAGGCGCGCCCGGCCGTACCCCTGGGGGAAGACCATGAACATGACGTCGCCCTCGGTGCCCATGGCCTGCACGTCGGGCGGCCAGCCGGCCATGTCCTCGACCATCATGCCGCCGCCCCAGTGGTGCATGGAGTTGCGCATGGTGATGCCGACCTGGCGGCCGACGGTGCAGCCCCGGCCGGTGGCGCCGATCACGAGGCGGGGCCGCAGCTCGGCCGGGCCCTCGGGCGTCAGGTAGGTGACGGAGGGGCGTTCGCCCGGGATGACGTTGATCTTGGAGGCGTTCATCACCAGGCGGGCGCCCCCGGTCGCGGCCTGCTCGGCCATCAGCGCGCACACGGCGTGGTGCGGGAACGACATGGGGCCGCCGATGCCGGGGATGAACCTGGTCATGTCCACCGCCTCGACCTCGTCGTCGGCGACGGCCTCGTCCCAGGTCATCCACTCGCGGATCTCCCAGGCGCCGCCCGCCGAGAAGCAGTCGTCGACGCCCAGCCGCTGTGCCTCCCTGATGCCCCACGGCGCGAGCCACTCGCCGCGGACCAGGTCCTGGTAGGTGTCCTGCTTCTCCAGCACCACCACGGAGAGCCCGCCGGCGGTCAGCTTGCAGGCGGCGGACGCGCCGGCGATGCCTCCGCCGACGATGACGACGTCGGGCTGCTCGGATCGGGTCACTGACCCCACCTCTCCCAGTAGGTCCGTTCCTTGGCGCGGTAGCGCTCGGCCGGCCGGAAGCCGGTTCCCAGCGTGTAGGCGACCGGGATCATGCAGACCTGCGTGACCCCGCTCGGGATGCCGAGCAGTCGCCCGGTCTCGCGTTCGTGCGGCACGTGCAGGCACGTGATCGTGCTGCCGAGTCCCCGGCTGCGCAGGGCGAGCTGGAAGGACCAGACGGCGGGGAAGATGGAGCCGTAGAAGATGCTGGCCCGCGTCTCACCGTGCTGGACGAGGTGGCCGGGGTCCTCGTCGACCTTGTCGGACATCCGCGCGCGCCAGTGGGCGTTGATGCCGGCGATGTCCGGCGGCCGGCCGAGCACGCAGGGGATGACCAGCACCGGCACCCGCGCGATCGTCTCGGTGAGCGCCTGGGCGGAGTCGTAGTTGCGGCGCGCCTGCGCGTCGTTGCGGCGCCGCCCGGCGTTGGTCCACATGTCGTTGCGGTGGAAGGCCCACGACGAGCGGATCATCTCGGCGAGCTTCTCCTTGACATCCGCCTCGGTGATGACCAGCCAGCGCCAGTTCTGGTGGTTGTTGGCGGTGGGCGCCTGGACGGCGACCTCCAGGGCCTGCTCCACGACCTCCCGGGGGACGGGCCGGTCCAGGTCCAGCCTGCGGCGCACCGAGCGGGTGGTGGTCAGCAGCCGGTCGGTCTCGGCGACGTCGAAGGGAGGGGCGTCGGAGGTGTCGAAGGGGGTGTCGAAGGGGGTGTCGGGGGGCGCGGCGGAGGGGGTCGCGTTCATACCGCCTCCAGCAGGACCGCGCCGCGGACCGAGTCGTGCGCCGCGGTCAGCGCCAGCGCGCTCGCCACCGGCCCGTCGAGCTCGGGACGGGTCACGTACGAGCCCGGATCGCCGGCGAGCGGGCCGGTGAGCCCGGCCAGCGCCGGGGCGAGACCGTCGCGGACGGCGAGCGCGGCCAGGGCGATGTTCATCGCGCCGGTTGCGGCCTGGCAGTCGCCGGTCAGGGCCGCCGAGGCGGTGATCAGCGCGTCCGGCATGCGGGCCAGGACGGCCGCCGCCTCCTCGCCGTCGCGGGGCACGCCGGTGGCGGCGCCGATGACCAGGCCGGGTGCCGCGCCGGGCAGCGCGAGGCTGCGGGCCACGGGCTCCGCTCCCCGCCCGGCCGCGTGCCGGGTGCCGGCCACCCGGGCGTACGGCCTGCCGCCGCGCGCGGCGCAGTGCTCGGCCGACTCGACGACGAAGGCCACGGCCCCCGACGCGGTGACGGGATGCGTCCCCTGCGTCCCCGGCGTGCCCTGCGTTTCCGGTGTCGCCCGCTCCCCGTAGGGGACGGGCCCGTCGTACCCCGGTATCCCGGCGTCCCCGTCCCCGTCGACGTCGAGGGAGACCAGGGCGTGCCGGGCGGCGGTCTCGTCGGCGGCGACGACCAGGACCACCTCGGCCTTGCCCGCGTCGATCATCTCCAGCGCGCAGTCCAGGGCGATGGACGCCGAGGCCGCGCCGTTGCAGAGGGTCGTGGTGGGGCCGCGCAGCCCGAGCGTCTGGCAGACCGCGCCGCCGGTGGCGTTCAGCACCACGTTGGAGAAACTCAGCACGGCCGGCTTGTTCGGGTTGAGGGCGATGCTGTCGTCGAAGCCGCCGGTGCTCTCGGCCGATCCCGCGGCGGTGGCGAAGACCAGCGCGACGTCGTCCAGCGCCTTGCGCGGCAGCTTGAGGTCGGCGTCCTCCCAGGCCAGGCGGGAGGCGGCGATCGCCAGGCGCGACAGGCGGTTCATGTGCCGCCACAACGAGCGCGGCGCGAACGTCCGGCCCTCCAGGGAGGGGTCGCGCCCGTCGGCGCGGCGGCCCGCGGTGATCGCCGCGGCCGTCTCGGCGATGCCGGTGCCGACGCCGGTGACCGGCCCCAGCCCGGTGATCACCGCCTCCCTGCGGGGCGCCGGCCCGTACGGGGCCGGGTCCCGGGGCCGGGTCAGCACGAGCGAGACGTTGTTGCCGCCGAAGGCGTAGTTGTTGGAGACCACCGTGTCGACGGTCATCTCCCTGGCCCGGTTGGGCACGTAGTCCAGGTCGGCGCGGGCACCCTCGCCGGAGTCGCCGCCGGAGTCGTCGATGTCGTCGTCGAAGCCGATCGTGGGCGGCGCCATGCCGTGGCGCAGGGCCAGCACGCTGGCCACGGCCTCGACCGCGCCGGCCGCGCCGAGGGTGTGGCCGACGAAGGACTTGATGCTGCTGGTGGGCACCCGCGAGGCCCGCTCGCCGAAGACCAGGCGCATGACCTTGGCCTCCATGGTGTCGTTGGCCGGGGTGCCGGTGCCGTGGCCGCTGACGTAGTGGACGTCGTCGGGGGTGAGCCCGGCCTCGGCCAGCGCGCGGCGCATGGCGCCGGCCCCGCCGCGCCCGGTGGGGTCGGGGGCGGTGGCGTGGTAGGCGTCGGCCGACAATCCGTAGCCGGCGACCTCGGCCAGCGGCGTGGCCCCCCGGGCGAGCGCCAGGTCCAGCGGCTCCAGCAGCAGGAACGCGGCGCCCTCGCCGAGGTTGAGGCCGTCGGAGTGGCTGTAGGGCCGGCACGGGCCGGTGCTGAGCGCCTGCAGCCCGGCGAAGCCCGCGTAGGTGCCGAACAGCAGCGGGTCGACTCCCCCGGCCAGGACCGCGTCGGCCTCTCCGGCGAGGATCTTGTCCCTGGCCAGGCCGACCGCGTT
Organism: Streptosporangium sp. DT93; assembly: GCF_049844535.1. Taxonomy (NCBI): domain Bacteria; kingdom Bacillati; phylum Actinomycetota; class Actinomycetes; order Streptosporangiales; family Streptosporangiaceae; genus Streptosporangium; species Streptosporangium sp. DT93. The sequence goes on along the minus strand of NZ_JBNCLF010000020.1, from coordinate 102,967 downwards.
GCCGCCGGCCGCGCAGGCGGTCGAGACGAGGATGCGCGGCCCGCCCAGTCCGAGCCGCTCGGCGACCACGTCGGCGGTGTGGTGCATGGGCTGGTAACTCCCCCCGGGGCCGGGGGTGGCCTGGCACTTGCCGAGGATGATGCCGAACCGGTCGGGGGCGGGTGCCCCCCGTACCGGCCCGGCCTGCCCCTGTTGCCCGATCTGCCCGATCGCCTGACGGGCGGCGACCAGCGCGAGCCGCGCGGTGCGGTCCCCGGCCGCCTCGGCGGCGGGGAGCTGGTCGTCGATCCAGGCGTCGGGCACCTGTCCGGCGTACCGGGCCGTGAACACGGCGAACGCCTCGTCCTCGATGGGGGTGAGACCGCCCCTGGCCGTGGTGAGCCGCGTCCAGAACTCCGCGGGGTCCCTGCCGGCCGCGCAGATGATGCCCAGGCCGGTGACGACGACGGGTCGCAGCGCCATGCTCTGCCTCCTTCTCAGCGTGACCGGCCGATCAGATGATCGGGATGCTCCAGCTCTTGGGTACGATGTACGGGCTGGTCAGCGTGGTGACGCCGAGGCCGTCGACGGTGAGGTCGAGGCCCGCCGCCGCCAGCTCGGGGTCCACCCGGGCCAGGCCGAGGGTGGCGCCGAGACCGGCGCTGTGCACGGCGTGGACGACCTCGCCCACGTCCTGGCCGCCGGCGAGCACGCGGGTGCCCGGCGCGGGGACGCCGTCGCCGCCGGTGAACCCGATCGTGCGCCGCCCGCCCCCGGACTCGAACGCCTCCACCACGGCGTCGCGTCCGACGAAGTCGGCCTTGGTGATGTCGACCAGCCAGTTGGCGCCGATCTCGATCACCGACACGTTCGGGGTGATCTCGTGGCGCGGGATCGGCTGGCGCACCTCCAGCATCGCCAGCTCCAGCGCCTCCTGCCCGGCGGGCTGGGCGTGCTCCAGCGCACCGGCCCACAGCTCGGCGGCGGCCTCGCGCGGGACGATCATCTGGTAGCCGTACTCGCCGGTGTAGCCGGTCCTGGCGAAGATCATCTCCACGCCGTTCCATTCGGTGTCCACGACGGACTCGAACGGCAGCGAGGCGAGCTCGCCGTCGATCAGCCGGCCGACCACGCCCCACGCGTAGGGGCCCTCCAGCCCGATGACGGTCAGCTCGGAGGAGCGGTCGACGACCTCGACGCCGTCCCCGGCGTGCGCCAGCACGTGGTCCAGCAGGCGGGCGCCGGCGCCGCAGGAGCTCTCCAGCAGCAGCCCGTCCTCCCTGCCGAAGGCGATGACCTGGTCCACGACCCGGCCGGACTCGTCCAGGACGAGGCTCATCATGCAGCGGTCGGAGGTGAGGTACTCCACGTCGCGGGCCAGCAGCCGCTGGGCGAGGTCCACGGCGGAGGGGCCGGTGATCTCGATGAGCCCGTGCCCTTCGAGGTCGAGCACGGCCGCGCGCTCCCTGAGCACCTGGTACTCCTGCGAGAGCGAGGAGAAGCGCAGGGGGACGGTGGTGTCGCCCACGTCACCGTAGACGGTTCCCTCCGGATGCCGTGTCGCGAGGACGTTGGCCATGGTTCACACCTTTCGCGCGGGACGTTGGTTCGCCGGGTCGGCGATCGTGAGGTTTCCTTCGGCGGCGATCTGGCCGTCCACCCGGGCCGAGACCCGGTACTCGGCGAATCCGGCGCCGCCGCCGGTCTGCTCGGCCGTGAGCACGAGCTGGTCGCCCGGGACGACCGGGCGGCGGAAGCGCATCGACCTGACACCCGCCAGGTAGCCGATCTCGCTGGCGCCCGCCAGGGCGAAGACCACGCCGGCGAGCTGGGCCATGGCCTCGATGACCACGACGCCGGGCAGGACCGCCTGGCCGGGGAAGTGGCCCTGGAACCACAGCTCGGTGCCGGCGACGTTCTTGGTCGCCGTCCCCTTGACGCCCGGGACCACCTTGACGACCCGGTCGAGCAGCAGCATCGGCCAGCGGTGCGGCAGCACGGCGCGGATCTGGTCGTGGGTCAGCCCGGAGACGGCCGGCGCCTGCCGCGTCACCGTCCCGGGCGGCGCCCCCGGCGCCCCCGGCGTCCCGGGTGTCCCGGGTGTCCCGGGTGTCTCGGTCGTCGTCTGGGCCACCGTCATGCCGGTGCCCTCAGCGCGGGGTCGACCTCGTCGGCGAGCCGCGACACCGAGCCGAACACCGCCATGTCGCTGTCGTAGAGCGCGACGCCGAACTCGGCCTCGATGGCGACGTAGAGCTCCAGCACGTCGAGGCTGTCCAGCTCCAGGCCGCGGCCGAACAGCGGCTGGTCGTCGGTGATCCAGCCGGGCTCGATCTCCAGGTCGAGCCGCGACACGATCATCTTCTTGATCTGGCTGCAGGTCTGCTGCCGGTGGGCGGCCTTCGCCCGCAGTTCGTCGATGGTCATGGGTTCTCCTTGTGCGCCGGGCTGGGGATCGGGCGGGTCACTGGAGGCCGCCGCCGTGCGCGACGACCACCGAGCCGGACATGTACGAGGCCTTGTCCGAGGCGAGGAAGCTGACGATGGAGGCGATCTCCTCCGGCCGGCCCATCCGGCCCAGGCGGATGCGCGACTCGTAGCGCTTCCTGATGTCGGCGGGCACCGTACGGGTCATGTCGGTGGAGACGAAGCCGGGGGCGACGACGTTGGCGCGTACCCCGTGCGGCGCCGCCTCGTTGGACAGCGCGTGGGTGAAGGCGATGATCGCGCCCTTGGACGCCACGTAGTTGGTCTGGCCGGGAAAGCCGCCGTCGAGCCCGCTGGAGGAGGAGATGGTCACGATGGACCCGCTCCGCTGGTGCTGCATCAGCTTCAGCGCCTCGCGGCAGGCGAGGAAGGTGCCGACGAGGTTGGTGTCCAGCGGGGCGCGGAACTGCTCCAGGCTCATCGCGATGAGGTAGCGGTCCCGGGTGACGCCGGCGCTGGTCACCAGCACGTCGAGCCGCCCGTGGTCGGCCCGCACGGTGCGGAAGAGGCGCTTGACGGCGTCCTCGTCGGTGACGTCGGCCTGTACGGTGCTCGCGCTGCCGCCCTCCTGGGCGATCTGGTCGGCCACCTCCTTGGCGTCGGTCTCGGAACGGGCATAGTTGACGACGACGTGGGCGCCCTCCCTGGCCAGGTCGAGCGCGACGGCCCGGCCGATGCCACGGGACCCGCCCGTCACCACGGCCACAGAGCCGGGAGCAAAGAGCATCATCTCTCCAGGAATTCGATAATCGCCGGATCGACTGATCTGGATCTTTACGCATAAGCTACTAAGAGCCGATATCACGCCTGTATCACCCAGATATCTGGCCATTGACCTGAATATTCGCGATATATGACTCTGAATCTATGAATGAGGTTGACGTAGACGTTCTGGTCGTCGGGGGCGGGCCCGTCGGGCTCAGTGCCGCCATTGAGCTGGCCCGCCACGGGATATCGGTGCTGCTGGTGGAGAGGCGTACGGATACGTCGGCTTTCCCGAAGGCCCGGCTGATCACCACCAGGACGATGGAGCTCCTGCGCGGCTGGGGCGTCCACGACGAGGTGGAGCGCACCGGCATGCCCCGGGAGGAGTACCTGGCGGTGGGCGTCGGCAGCTCCCTGACCGCCGACGACTTCGTCCGCTCGGCCGCCGAGCTGGAACGGGACGCCCCGCAGAGCCCCACCTACACCTTCCTGTGCGCGCAGGACCGCCTGGAGGTGATCCTGCGGCGGCTGGCCGAGTCCCGGCCGGAGGCCGGCGTGTGGTTCGGCGCCACGATGACCGGCATGAGCGCCACCGCGGACGGCGTGGTCGCGACCATCAGGCACACCGGCGACGGGACGACGCCCCCCACGCCCGCCACGAGCGCCGCCGCCGACGGCGGGACGGCCGGCGCCGGGCACGCCGGTGACGGGACGACGACCGCCGCGAGCGCGACCGCCGGCGAGGAGACGATGGTGCGCTGCCGCTACCTGGTCGCCGCCGACGGCAGCCGCAGCGGCGTGCGCGAGGACCTCGGCATCGGCGTCGAGGGACCGCCGCCGCTCGGCCACATGATCAGCATCATGTTCGAGGCGGACCTCGGTTTCCTGCCCCCCGAGCGGCGGGCCGCGCTGTCGTTCCTGCGCGACCCGCCCTGCGCCGTGGAGGCGGTGGACCACGAGCGGCGCTGGATGATCCAGACCGGCTACGAACCCGAGCTGGGCGGCAGCGCGGCGGACTTCACCGACGAGGTCTGCCTGGCGGCCGTGCGCGCCGCGGTGGGCGTGCCCGACCTGCCCGTCACCCTCCTCGGCGTGATGCCGTGGCTGCAGCAGGCCATGGTCGCCACCGCCTTCCGGGCCGGCCCGGTCTTCCTGGCGGGCGACGCCGCGCACGTGGCGACGCCGCAGGGCGGGTTCGGCATGAACTGCGGCATCCAGGACGCCCACAACCTGGCCTGGAAGCTGGCCGCGGTACTGCGCGGCACCGCGGGCGAGGAGCTGCTCGACACCTACGAGGCCGAACGGCGGCCCGTCGCGGAGCGCACGGTGGACGAGAGCCTGAACAACGCGCTGATCACCTTCGCCATGATGGAGGGCCGGCTGTCCATGCGGGAGGCGATCGAGCGGCAGGCCGGGCGGCGCAGCTCCGAGGGGCTGGTGCTGGGGTTCGCCTACGACTCCGGCGCCGTGCTGCCCGACGGCACCGCGCCCCCCGCTCCCGCCGACCCCTACCGGACCTACGTCCCCGTCGCCCGGCCCGGGCACCGGGCCCCGCACGTGTGGCTCCACGGCCCGGAGGGCCGCGTCTCGACGCTGGACCTGCTCGGCGGCCCGCACTTCACCCTGCTCGCCCCCGCGGGCGCCGACTGGCCCGACGTGGCCGCGGAGGCCGCCGCCCTCACCGGCGTCCCGCTCACCGCCGTGGAGATCTCCGACACCGAGGTCTCGGGGAACGAGGCCCCGGACATCGAGGTTCTGGACACCGATGTCCCGGACGCCGCCGCAGCTTCCCGTTCCCCTGCCTGCACGCGGGGCCCGCTCGTCTCCCCCACCTGGGCCAAGGAGTACGGACTCGGCCCCGCCGGCGCCGTCCTCGTCCGCCCCGACGGCCATGTCGCCTGGCGCTCCCCGGAGGGCCCGGTGTCCACACGGGCGCTCGTCGAGGCCCTCGACCGGGTCCTGTCCAAGAGATGAAGCGCCGAACCGCCAGGATTCCCGGGCGGCTCCCACGCTGGGCCCTGCTTCACCGTTCCTTCCGACACGGGTGAGACAGCCCGTGATCGGCCTCGACTGTGCGTGAGCTCGGCCTGCAGGTCGTCGCCGGCCTGTGGAAGCACACCTCGAGTTGCCCGGCAAGTGCAGCCAGTGCCATCAGGGCTGCACCGACAGCAACAAATAGGCCACCTGCCCGGTAGGAGAGGCGTAGCGTGCGGAGCATGACCGGGTGCCGATGGGACGACCTCCCCGCCGAGGTGCACGCAGCGATCACCGCCGAGTGCGGGCCCATCCTGGACGTGACCCCGCTGCCGGGGGGGCCTCACCGCAGGACTCGCCGCACGGCTGGACACGGCGGCCGGGCGGGTGTTCCTCAAGGCGCTGCCCGACGACTCGCCGTCCGCGCCGCTCTACCGGCGTGAGCGCCTTGTCGGCGCCGTATTACCTGAAGGGGTGCCCGCTCCGCGACTGCTGTGGAGCGGGCACACCGCCGGGTGGGTCGCCCTCCTGATCGAGCACGTCGACGCGGCGCGGGAGGTCGAGCTCGGCCCCGGCTCCCCGGATCTTCACGGTGTTCTGGAGGTCGTCCAGGTGCTCGGTGAGACACTCAGCCCGAACCCGGGCGCCCAGGTGCCGCCCGTCGTCGACAACGTGCGGTTCCTGGTCCGCCGGGCCGACGCGCTGCTGGCCGATCCACCTTCCGACCTGCCGGCGGCGGACGCCTACCGCCACGGCCGCGGGCTGCTCGATCTGGACGCGCTCGGCGGATCCACGCTGCTGCACGCCGACCTTCACGAGGGCAACCTCCTCGCATGTCCGGCCGGCGTGCGGGTCATCGACTGGGGGCTCGCCTGCCAGGGTGCCGCCTGGGTGGAGATCGCCCTGCTGATTCCCCGGCTGATCCTGGCCGGTCACACCCCTGAGCAGGCTGAGCGCCTGGTCGAGCGGGTACCCGCGTGGAAGAGCGCTCCCGCCGACGCGGTAACCGGTCTGGCCGCCGTGTGGGTCCTGTTCCGCGAGTTCGTGGCCCGCAACGGCCCTGCCGGCATCCGGCCGTCCCGGGCCCGGGCGGCGGTGGCCGGGCGAGCGTGGGTGGAGTACCGAACCGCCCGGGGGAAAAGACGCTCGGCGAAGCCCCGCGAGGCCGGGGTGAGCGTATGACCCACCTCCTGGCGGCAGGGCGGCGGCTCCTCACCGACGCCGCCGACGGCGTCACCGAGCTCGTGGTCGGCGCCGTCGAGGCGGCCGGACGCCCTCAGGCGGCGTCCGGACGGTTTTCAGGCCGCGGGCTGGCCCGTGCGGGAGCGCAGGCGGGCGGCGCCGAGTCGCAGGGACAGCGGGTTGCCGCGCGAGGTGCGCACGAGGTCCGACACCGCCTGGGGGCCGAGCGCACCGCCGACCAGCAGGTCCGCCAGGTGCCTGGCCGCGTCGTCGGTCAGGGGACGCAGGAACGCCCGGTCGGCCCCCTGCCGGGCCACCAGGTCGTCGAGCGGGTCGGCGCTGGTGACGATGACGCGGCAGTCCGGCCCGCCGGGCAGCAGCGGCAGCACCTGGTCGGCGTGTTCGGCGCCGTCCAGCACGACCAGCAGCCGCCTGCGCGCCGTGCAGCTCCGGTAGAGGGCGAGCTTCTCGGCGGGGTCGGCCGGCATGTCCTGCACCCCGAGCGCGCGCAGGAACCGGTCCATCACCGGCGCGGGTCCGGTGCCGCCCATGTCGGCGTACAGCTGCCCGTCGGGGAAGCGGCCGGCCTGGTGGTGCGCCCAGTGCACGGCCAGCGTGGTCTTGCCGACGCCCGCCGTCCCGCACAGCACCATGGCGCCCGCCGCGTGGGCGGAGCCCAGGATCGCGTCCAGCGTGGCCAGCTCCTCGTCGCGGCCCACGAACGGCAGGACCTGCGGCGGGAGCTGCGAGGGCACCGGCCGGCCTGCGGCGGGCCGTGACGCGGGCGGGCGCATGAGGGCCGACTCGTCCCGCAGGATCTGCTCGTGCAGCCGCCGCAGGGCCGGGCCGGGTTCGAGGCCGATCTGTTCCAGCAGGTAGCGGCGGGTCTCCTGGTAGGTGCGCAGCGCGTCGGCGCGCCGGCCCGCCCGGTACTGCGCCAGCATGAGCTGCGCCCGTACCCCCTCCCGGAAGGGGGACTCGGCCACGAGGGCGAGCAGTTCGGGGATCACCTGGTGGTGGCGGCCGAGCTCGATCTCCAGCACCAGGCAGGTCTCCAGGGCCTCCAGCCGCGACTCGGCCATCCGCGCCGCGTCGTAGCGCAGCCCGCGGATGTCCTCGAACGGCTGGCCGCGCCAGAGCGCCAGCGCGTCGCGCAGCAGCAGGACGGCCTCCTCCCGCTCCCCGGCGGCGGCCTGGCCGCGCGAGCGCGCCACCAGCTCCCGGAACCGGAGCCAGTCGATGCTGGCCGGGGTGGCGCGCAGCAGGTAGCCGGGGCTGGAGGTCTCGATCAGGCCCGCGCCGAGCGTGCGGCGCAGCCGCGAGACGCAGATGGCCACCTGCCGCCAGGCGCTCGGCGGCGCCGAGCCGGCCCACACGGCCTCGACCAGCCGTTCCACGCTCATCACGCGGTTGGCGTTGAGCAGCAGGCTGGCCAGGATGACCAGTTCCCTGTTGGCGTTCATGGGCAGCTCGGCGCCGTCCTTGAACACGGTGAGCGGGCCCAGCACGTGGAACTCGAACGCGGGCGCCCGGCCGGGCGCGGGCCGTTCCATCAGGCGCCCAGCCGGCGTTCGAGCACGTCGGCGGCGCGGGACGTGCCGCCCGCCGCCTCGATCTCCCGCCGCATCCCGTCCGCGGCCCCTCGCAGTCCCTCGTCGGAGGCGACGGCGAGCACCGCCTCCACCAGGCGCTCGGGGGTGAGACCGGCGGGGTCGAGCACCCGGCCGAGCCCGAGTTCCTCGATGCGGCGGGCGCTGAGCCGGTCGATGGCGGTGGCGGGGAGCACGACCGAGGGACGGCCCCGGTAGAGCGTCTCCATGGCGGTGCCCATGCCGGCGTGGGTGACCGCCACCGACGCGTGACGCAGCACGTCCAGGTGCGACACCCAGCGGTGGACCTCGACGGTGGGCGGCAGCGGGCCGAGGTCGGCCGGGTCCATGCCGTCGCCCATCGTGATCACGGCCCGCCAGGGCAGGTCGGCGAAGGCCCGCACGCAGGTGCGGAACAGCTCCGGGCGGCTGCTGAGCACGGTGCCGAAGGACAGCAGCGCGATCGGCAGCCCGTCCCCCGGCGGCTCCCATCCGCCCAGGAAGCGGCGCTCGCCCAGGCAGGGGCCGACGAAGGCGAACCGCTCGTCGAAGGTGTCGCCGGCGAACTGGAAGGCGCGCGGCAGGGCGACCAGGCTGGAGTCCTGCACCTCCCACCACAGTTCGGCGGGATCGGCGTCCACGCCGTGGGCGGCGGCCAGGTCCCGGGTCCTGGCGAGCATGCCGTCCACCCAGCCGGGGAACTCGGGGACGGCCCCGCCCTCCTCCTCGGCGTAGATGGCCGACAGGAAGGAGAAGTGGGCGTTGGAGGCGAAGACCGGGATGAGCTGCGTGGCCGGAAGCCCCCACTTCCTGGCCAGGATCCGTCCCGCGTGCAGGACCGAGACGTCGTAGACGATCACGTCCGGCCGGTGCTCCGGGCCGGCCGCGGCGAGCATCGCCGCGCTCTCGTCGAGGAAGAGCGACAGCAGGCCGAGCGGATCGTCCTCCAGCTTCCGCAGCTCCACGTCCTGGTAGATCGAGTCGTACGGGAGCACGGTGGCTCCGGCCTGCGTCACCGGCCCGGCCATGGCCGGCGAGGTGAGATAGGTGACCTGGTTCCCCCTGCGGACCAGTTCTGCGACCACGGCGAGACTGGGAATGACATGACCGTGGTCGGGTTGGCACATGAAAAGAAAACGCCCCGTCATATGGAGCCTCCCGCAAGATTTGCGCATTACGTGCGATGTCCAATCTATGGACGGCGGCGAGCAACGGTCACCCTTACCGTGCCCCTCATGTTCGCGCCCGTTCTAGGGGTTCCCCGGCTCCGGCTCGGGGTGTTTATCCTGGGGCCGCCGGAGCCCCTAGGAGGACGAATGGCCACGCGCGTATGGGATTATCTTCCCGAATACTCATCCGAACGAGCCGACATCCTGGACGCCGTCGAGACCGTGTTCCGCTCCGGGCAGCTCGTCCTGGGCGAGAGCGTGCGCTCCTTCGAGGAGGAGTTCGCCGCCTATCACGGCGTGCGCCACTGTGTCGGCGTCGACAACGGCACCAACGCCGTCAAGCTGGGCCTGCAGGCGCTGGGCGTCGGCCCCGGCGACGAGGTGATCACCGTGTCCAACACGGCCGCGCCGACGGTGGTGGCCATCGACGCCGTCGGCGCCACGCCGGTCTTCGTGGACGTGCGCGCGGACACGTACCTGATGGACACCGGGTGGGTGGAGGCGGCGATCACGCCGCGCACCCGCTGCCTGCTGCCGGTCCACCTGTACGGGCAGTGCGTGGACATGGCGCCGCTGGAGCGGCTGGCCGCCGCGTACGGGCTGGTGATCCTGGAGGACTGCGCGCAGGCCCACGGCGCCCGCCACCACGGCAGGAGGGCCGGCTCGATGGGCGAGGCGGCCGCCTTCTCCTTCTACCCGACCAAGGTGCTGGGGGCCTACGGCGACGGGGGCGCGACGATCACCTCCGACGAGAAGGTGGACGGCGCGCTGCGGCGGCTGCGCTACTACGGGATGGAACAGACCTACTACGTGGTCGAGACGCCCGGCCACAACGCGCGGCTGGACGAGGTGCAGGCGGAGATCCTGCGCCGCAAGCTGGGCAGGCTCGACCACTACGTCGCCGCCCGCCGCGCGGTGGCCGCCCGCTACGACGAGGGCCTGGCCGGCACCGACCTGGTGCTGCCGCGGACCGCCGGGGGCAACGAGCACGCCTACTACCTGTACGTGGTGCGCCACCCGCGCCGGGACGCGATCATCCAGGAGCTGCGCGCCCACGACATCCACCTCAACGTCAGCTATCCGTGGCCGGTGCACACCATGTCGGGCTTCGCCCACCTGGGGTACGCGCCGGGCAGCCTGCCGGTGACCGAGGCGCTGGCCGGGGAGATCTTCTCCCTGCCGATGTACCCGTCGCTGCCGGTGGAGACGCAGGAGCGGGTCATCACCGCGCTCCGCAAGGCCCTGTAGGGGTCCCGCGCCGCGTACGGCGCCCGAGGGGGATCGTCCCGCGCGGTCACCCACCGCGCGGGACACCGCGTGCCGTCGTCACCGTCGTTATCACCGCCGTCGTCACCGCCGCTGTCATCACTGCCGTCGTCACCGCCGTCGTCGCGGCGCGGCAGGTGCCGCGGGGGCCGTCAGCGCACCGCGTACGGCGCCGGGGCGGGCCTGTAGTCCGGCAGCAGCCCGCGCGCCGCCGCCTCGGCCAGGGTGGGCGCGGCGGCGTCGCGCTCCGACAGCGCCGGCGGCTGCCCGCCCGGCAGCGGCAGCGCGAGGTCCTCGTCGAGGACCGACAGGGTGAGGTCGTCCTCCTTGCGGTACTCGGCCGACAGCAGGTAGCACATCACGGTGTCGTCCTCCAGCGCGGCGAACGCGTGCCCGGCGCCCGGCGGCAGGTAGACGGCGCGGCCGTTGCCCGCGGTCAGCTCCACCGCCTCCCAGCGGCCGAACGTCGGCGACCCCACCCGCAGGTCGACGACCATGTCCAGTGCCCGGCCGCCGGTGCAGAAGACGTACTTGGCGGTGCCGGGCGGCGCCAGCGTGTAGTGCACGCCCCGCACCACGCCGCGCCGCGAGACGTTCCGGCTGGCCTGCGCGACGGGGAAGAGCGGGCGGCCCACCGCGGCCGCGAACGCGCTCTCCTGGTACGGCGAGACGAAGCTGCCGCGCGGGTCGCGGTGGACCTCGGGGTCGAACACGAAGGCGCCGGCCACGGCCAGCTCACGGCGTTTCACCCGGTCAGCCCCGCGCCACGGGAACACCGGGGACGCCGAGGACGCCGGGGGCGCCGGGGGGCCATGTGCCGCCGGACTCGTCCGGCGGGACGAACGCGTCGGAGACGGACCGGCGGCCGAGGTCGGCGAAACGGTGGAGACGGCCCGAACAGATCCGGCACGCCATGCGATCCTCCTAGGTCGTGGCCTTGCGGTACCTCACCCAGACATCGCCGGTCTGGACGTAGCCGGTGAGCCGTACGATGACGCCGCCGGGCGCGAGCGGGACCGGCGGGCGGTTGTAGACGGCGCCCATCCAGCGGCGGACGACCTCCTCGTCGCGGACCACCCAGCCGCGCGGCACGACCACGACGATGTCGCCGAACCAGGAGGTGATCTCCAGGTCGAGCGACACCTCCCGGTGCGGGCAGTCGGCCATGGTGAAGTCGATCTTCACCTTGCCCCACCGCCCGGCCTTGGCGCTCAGGTACGGGGGCACGCTCCAGCGGCCCGCCTGCTCGACCCGGCCGCTGGTGGTGTGCAGCTGCAGCGCGTCGCCGGCCACCGGGACGGGCAGCACCGCGGTGCGCGGCACGATCCCCGACGAGGCTCCGGGCAGCGGCAGGTCGACCACGACGTCGTCCAGCTCTCCCAGCGTGCGGGCCGCGTAGGTGCGGTCGACACGCTCGTTGAGCTCCTCCAGGGTGATGCGCCCCTCGCTGACGGCGGCGCGCAGCACCTCGGCGACCCTGTCGCGGTCGTGGTCACTGGCCCGCACTTCCCGGTGATCGGTCATGGCGTCCACCCTAGAAGGGTAGGAACGGCACGGCCCAGAGCAGAACCCTTATCGTCCGCTCCCGTACGGGACAGGGGTCGGCGCGTTAGCAGGGGTTGAGCGACCGCGGCGGCCCGTGGCAACGTCGCCGGTGACGGGCCGCCTGCGGGCCGCCGACGGATCGCGCCGTGAGGAGCTCGCCATCACCGACGTCCAGGAGTGGCTGCGCGAGACGGCGGGCCACACGTTCATGAGCGTGACCCGGCTGCCCCTGGAGGAGCTGGCCGGCTGGCACGAGGACCCCGAGACGGGCGACATCGGCCATCGCAGCGGCCGGTTCTTCACGGTCGAGGGGCTCGACGTGCGCCGGCCGGGGTGGGCGGTGCCCGCCTGGACCCAGCCGATCATCAACCAGCCCGAGGCGGGCATCCTCGGCATCCTGCTCAAGCGTTCCGGCGGGGTGCCGCACCTGCTGATGCAGGCCAAGAACGAGCCGGGCAACGTCGACGGGCCGCAGCTCTCGCCCACCGTGCAGGCGACCAGGAGCAACTACACCGGCGTGCACCGGGGGCGGCCGGTGCCCTACCTCGACTTCTTCCGGGAGCCGCGCGGGCGGGTGCTGGCCGACGTGCGCCAGTCGGAGCAGGGCGCCTGGTTCTACCGCAAGCGCAACCGCAACATGGTCGTGGAGGTCGGCGAGGAGGTGGCGGCGGCCGAGGGGTTCCGGTGGCTGCCGCTGCGGGACGTGCGGGGCCTGCTGTCGGTGCCCGACCTGGTCAACATGGACGCCCGGACGGTGCTGTCGTGCCTGCCGCTGCGGGACGGCCTGACAGGCGACGGATCCGGCGGGTTCGGCGACGGGTTCGGCGACGGGTTCGGCGGCCTGCTGGAGCGCTCGCGCGACCCGCGCGCGGACGCCACGCACGGCGTGCGGGAGATCCTGAGCTGGCTCAGCGGCATCCGCTCCACGGTCGACGTCCAGGCCAGGTCGCTGCCGCTCAACCGGCTGCGCGGCTGGCACCGCTCCGGCGGGCGCATCTCGCACGAGACTGGCAGGTTCTTCGACGTCGTCGGCGTGCGCGTGGAGGCGCACGGCCGCGAGGTGAACCGGTGGACCCAGCCGATGATCGAGCCGGTCGGCACCGGGCTCGTCGCCTTCCTGGTCAGGCCGGTGCGCGGGGTGCTGCACGCGCTGGTGCACGCCCGCGTCGAGCCCGGCTACACCGACGTGGTGGAGCTGGCCCCGACCGTGCAGTGCACGCCGGGCAACTACGACCACCTGCCGGCGACGGCCCGGCCGGCGCTGCTGGAACACGTGCTGGGCGCCCCGCAGGAGCGGGTGCGCTTCGACACCGTCCTGTCGGAGGAGGGCGGCCGTTTCTACCACGCGCGCAACCGCTACCTGGTGGTCGAGACCGACGAGGACCCGCTGCCCGGCCACCCGTCCTTCCGCTGGCTCGCCCTGCACCAGCTCGACGAGCTGCTGCGGCACAGCTACTACCTGAACATCCAGGCGCGCACCCTGATCGCCTGCCTGCACGGCCTGGCCGGCGGGGCGAGGACGGCGAGCACGGCGGCGGCCACGGCCCGATGACCACGGCCCGATGACCACGGCGCGGGTCCCCGGCGCGGCGAACACGCCGGGGGCCACGACGCGACGAGCGCGATGACCAGGGCGGGGTCCCGGTGTCATGAGCGGGCCAAGACCACGGCGCGACGAACACGACGGACGCGGCGGGCGCGCGCCGGCGGCCCGTCACCGGAGGTGTTCGATGACCCTGCCGAAGTCCTCCATGGCCGAGTCCATCACGGTGACGTAGGTGAACCCGTAGCGTTCCCCGTCCCTGCGGACCTGCTCGGCGATCTGCGCGGGGGTGCCGCTGAAGAGCGTCGGCACCTCCAGGAGCTGCTCGACGGTGAGGTCGGGGGCGTAGCGGCTCAGGCTCCGTACCCCGGCGCGGCGGTCGCGCGTCAGCACCGTGCCCTTGGACAGCACGTTGAGCTCCGGCTGTGCCGAGCGCGCGCCCGCCGCCGCGCGCACGTGCGCGACGCGCCCGAGCAGCGTCGCCGCGTCGACGAGCGCGGTCCTGCCGTACTCCGGCCGGAACGGCGCGCCGGTGAAGCTGACGATCTCGGCGTTGCGTGCGGCGAGGTTCAGCACCCGGTCGCCGTGCCCGCCGATCATGAGGGGCGGGCGCTTGTGCTCCAGCAGCCGGTCGAGCTCGGCGACGAGCCTCTCCAGCGTGCGGGTGCGGACCCCGGCGCCGAAGGGCAGGGCGGCCGCCTCGAACTCGGCCCGCACGTAGCCGGTGCCGAGCCCGAGCTCCAGGCGCCCGTCCATGAGCCGGTCGAGGGTGACGACGTCCCTGGCGAGCAGGGCCGGCCGGTGGAAGGAGGCGTTGAGCACGTAGGTGCCGATCATGGCCCGCTCGGTGACCTCGGCGGCCAGCAGCGCGGTGGGGAACGGCGCGAGCAGGTTCAGGTGGTCGGGCACGGCGATCACGTCGTAGCCGAGCGCCTCGGCGCGCCGGCACCTGGCCGCCCACTCGTTCCTGGAACAGTCCTCGGCGATGAGCACGACCCCGAACCTGGTCACGTCGGGTCTCCTTCCAGCGTGCGGGCGAACCGGGCGGGACGCGGGACGGAGCCGGACGGGTCGGTGAGGGTGTCGACGGCCTTGACCGTCACGGGCAGGATCTGCTCGATCACGTGAACCTCCTCGGACCCCGATAACCGGCACATTAGCCACCGCTCGCGTCCCCCGAAAGGAAGCGCAATCATCTTTATGGGTGGCGTCGGCATTTCAGGGTAAAAATAGGGGTTTCGACTTCACCGCGCACGCCTGCGATCCCCTATCATGCGCAAAGATCCAACGGGTCGGCGATCGAATCCCGCTATTTGCGAAGTACCGGTTGCCCTTGTATTTGCTCCTCCTTTTAACTGGGGAGACGCACCGGAAATCGGCGGAATGAAAGGTGATTCGTGCGGTACACGAGGCTCGGCCCGTCGGGGCCGGTTATCTCCAGTGTCGGGCTCGGCTCGCTCGCCCTCACGGGCGTCTACGGGCGTTCCGGGACCGCCGGTGCGGACCGGCTGATCCGTTCGGCCCTCGACGCGGGGGTGACCCTGTTCGACACGGCCGGCTTCTACGCCGGGGGCCGGGTGGAGAGCCTGATCGGCAGGGCCGTCGCCGGGCGGCGCCAGGAGGTGACGGTGACCACCCGCGGCGGGGTACGCCGCCACGGCCCCCGGGGGACCGAGGAGCCCGACGGGCGGCCCGAATCACTGGACCGGGACTGCGACGCCTCGCTGCGACGCCTGGGCACCGGCCGCATCGACCTGTTCTACCTGGACTGCCAGGACGAGCACGCGGCCGTCGAGCCGAGCGTGGCACGGCTGTCGGAGCTGGTGGCGGCGGGGAAGATCGGCCGCCTGGGGCTGACCGGCGGCACCCCCCGGCAGGTGCGCCGGGCGCACGCCGTGCACCCGATCACGGCGCTGGCCGTGGAGTACTCCCTGTGGGGCCGCCGGCCCGCGCCCGGCCTGCTGGCCACCGCGCGCGAGCTGGGCATCGCCGTGGTCGCCGCCCGCCCGCTGGGCCGGGGCTTCCTCACCGGCCGGATCGGGCCGCACGCGGACCTCGAACCCGGCGACTGGCGGCGCGCCGACCCCCGTTTCGACCCGGCGGCGCGGCACGCGGAGGCGTCCCGGTTCAAGGCGCTGGAGGCCATGGCGGCGCGGCTCGACGTGGGCGCCGGGCGGCTCGCGCTGAGCTGGCTCCTGGCCCAGGACGGCCACGTCGTGCCCGTCCCGAGCACGCGTGACCCGGTCCACCTGGAGATGAACCTCTCCGCCTCGTCGGTCGAGCTGCCGGACGGCACCCGCGAGGCGCTGTCGGGACTCTTCACCCCCCGGGTCGCGGACCGGCCCCCGCCGCCCCTGCTCTGAGGCGGACGACGAGGCGGGACGGTGAGACGGGACGGCGGGGCGGGATCAGCGAGGCGGGATCAGCGAGGCGGCCTGGGCCTTGTTGACCGCGTCGATCCGGGAGGCGGCGTTGAGCTTGACGAAGATGTTGCGCATGTGGCGCTTGACCGTCGCCTCCGCCAGCCCGAGGCGACGGGCGATCTGGTTGTTGCTCAGCGCCTGCGCCGCGAGCTGCAACACCTCCAGCTCCTTGTCCGACAGCACCCCGGCCGAGGGGGTCTCCACCCGGGCCAGGCTGCTGCGGGAGACGGCCAGCACCAGGCGGGAGGGCTCCTCGTGGACGCTGCGCACCGCCGAGACCAGCTCGTGGCGGTGCACACTCTTGAGCAGGTAGCCGCTGATGCCCGCCGACAGCAGCCGGGCGAGCAGGTGGGGCCCGTCGTACATGCTGAGGATGATGATGCCGCTCTCCGGCGAGAGCTCGCGGATACGGCCGACGGTCTCGGTCACCTCGTCGCCGGGAATCTCCACGTCGAGCAGCACCACGTCCGGCAGGGTCTCGGCCACCACCTTCACGGCGGTGGCGGAGTCGCCGGCCTCGCCCGCGACGCCGATGCCTCCGGCGGTCTCCAGGATCTCCCGCAGGCCCTCCCTGAACAGGGCGTGGTCGTCGACCAGGACCACCGAGATCACGTCCTCAGTCCCCACGCTCGGCACCGGCCCGTCTCTGCAGGGGCAGGAAGAGCTCGACCAGGCACCCGTTCCCGGGGCCGCTGGAGATGAGCACCCGGCCGCCGAGCAGCTCGGCCCGCTCGCGCATGGACGTCAGGCCCACGCCGCCGTGCTCGCGCGGCCGGCCGGGGTCGAAGCCGCGCCCGTTGTCCTGCACCGACGCCGACAGCTCGTGCGGCGCGATGTTCACCCGCACGAGGACGGCCTTCGGCCTGCCGTGGCCGAGCGCGTTGCGCACGGCCTCGCGGACGATGAGGAACGCCTCGTCGAGCACGCGCGGCCGGGCCCACGACTCGTCGCCGTTCACGTCCAGCCTGACGGAGACCACCTCGTCCTCGACGGTCTCCAGGAAGCCCAGCAGGGACTTCTCCAGGCTCCTGACCGGGATCTGCGGGTGCAGCTCGGAGGTGATCTGCCGGAGGTTCTCCATGGTCTCCCTGACGGCCTGCTGGGCGAGGCCGATCTTGGCGCCGGCGCGGGCCGCGTCGACGGGCCGGTAGACCTCCGACAGCGCGAGCTGCTGGTGGGCGACGCTGACGCCGTGCCCGATGCGGTCGTGCAGATCACGGGCGATGCGGCGGCGCTCCTCCTCCTGCTTCTCCTGGACCTGGTTGAGCAGGAAGCTGTGGTAGCCGTCGGCGGACTCCCGGACGCGCTGGGACAGGCTCTCCTCCATGCCGCCGATGGCCAGCACGATGACGTCGGCCGGGTACTCGTACGCCTCCGTGATCCGGCACGTCAGGTGGCGCAGCGCCGCGCGGAAGAACAGCGAGCCCGCCTCCAGGGAGGCCTTGGGGTGCACTCCCCCGGCCGCGCGCGCGCTTCCCAGCTCCCGGGCCTGGAATTGGTACAGCTCGCCTACCTGTACCTTTCCGGCGCGTAGCGTGGCCGTGACGTCGTCGAGTACGTGATGGGCGGTACGCAGCGCCTGCTCACGAGCGCCTCGTTCCGCGAAGACGGCGTTTCCGGCGGAGCACAGGGCCGATTCGAATTCGTCGAGGATTTCTTCACGACACGATTCGACTAATTCCGCCGGGTCCCCCGTGGCCCCGTGAGTCACCTCCCGCGTCTCCCCTCCGCCGCGCGACAAGCGTTCCCCAAACTATCGCGCGGCCAGGAGACACATGCAATGTTTCGGTCAGATCCAGGACAAAAATGCGGTCAGGTGAAGGAGATGTTGCGTCCCCATGAACGCCCCGTACGGACGTCGGGTGCCGCGGCGGCCGTCGCCGCCGGAGCACGACGCCGCGACCGCCACCGCGACGACCCCGGCGGCCAGTGCCGGCACGACGCCCGGGAGCCGCACCTGCGTCAGCGAGACCGCCGCGGCGAACCCCGCCAGGAGCACGACCGCGGCCCCCACCATGACCTGGCGCGACGCGCGCTCGCCGAGCATCACGCCCAGGGTGCGCCGGCCCGCCGCCGCGTCCCCGGCGATGTCGGAGAGGTCCTTGGCGGGCATGCCGACGAACACCATCCAGCCGATGGCGACGCCCGCGAACAACACGAGCGCGGCAGGCAGGGCCGCGCCCCCGCCCCCCGTCGCGACGGTGAAACCCGCCAGGTAGGACAGCAGGCCGGACAGGCACAGCACCGCGACCGTACCGCCGGAGCTGTCCTTCAGCGGCACCGGCGGCCCCGAGTACAGGTAGCCCAGCACCAGGTTGGCGGCGACGATCCAGAACATCGGCGCCGGCAGCCCCCAGGTCGCCAGGAGTGCCAGGCAGCCCGCGCCGACGGCGACGGCGGAGGCCGTCCGCGTCCGCAGATCACCCCTGGCGATAGGCCGCCCGGAACCGTTTATCCGGTCCTCCGTAACGTCGGTGACGCCGTTGTAGAGGTAGATCGCGAGAATCGACAACACCCAGGCGGCCGCCCCCTGGGCGATCCGCGGGAGGGAGACGGCGACCGTGACGGCCGGCAGCGCGAGCGCGGCACCGGTCAGGTAGCGCATGGCCGAGACGGCCAGCACCACGGGACGGGCCTCGGCGACGCAGAGGACGATGACGCGGGGGGAGAAGGCGCGGAGGGAGAAGGCGCGGGAGGAGAGGGCCTGGGAGGTGAAGGCTGCCATGACTCGCATTGTGATCGCGGGCGGCGCCACCGGTAGGGGGTGATACGAAAGTTGTAGTGGGCGGTACTCCTTTCGATACGGGGTGAGCCTTCCGGGGTCATTCCCGCAGAACTCGCGATCCCCTTGTTGCCCGGCCGCCGGAGCCCCTATAGCGTCCGGCCATAACAGCGGTGGACGAACGCGGGATGGATGTTCCTCACCTTAAAAACGGCGCCGCGGATTTCCAACCCCTGTTTCGAGCGTTGCAGGAGAACGAGGGCCGTTCACGAAAGGAAAACCCACCATGCAGGGTGCCGGACGCTACACCGGATTCACTCCCCTCGAGCTGACCGACCGCACCTGGCCGGGCAGGCGCATCGACGCGGCCCCCCGGTGGCTCTCCACCGACCTGCGGGACGGCAACCAGTCGCTGGCCCGCCCGATGTCCCCCGAGCGCAAGCTCATGATGTTCGACCTGCTGGTGAACATGGGCTTCACCGAGATCGAGGTCGGCTTCCCCGTCGCCAGCCGCGACGACCACGACTTCGTGCGGCTGCTCATCGAGGGCGACCTCATCCCCGACGACGTGCGCATCACCGTGCTCACCCAGGCCCGCGAGGAGCTCGTCAGGGCCACCGTGGACTGCCTGCGCGGCGCGCCCCGCGCGATGGTGCACATCTACAACGCCACGTCGCCGCTGTTCCGGGAGATGGTGCTCGGCGTCGACCGCGCCGGCTGCCGCGACATGGCGGTACGGGCCACGCGGGTCATGATGGACCAGGCCGGGCGCGTGCTCGGCGACTGCGACCTGTCCTACCAGTACTCCCCCGAGCTGTTCAACGAGACCGAGCCGGACTTCGCCCTGGAGGTGTGCGAGGCGGTCATGGACGCCTGGCAGCCGGAGGCGGGCCGGGGGATCATCCTCAACTTCCCGACCACGGTGGAGCGGTCGCTGCCCAACGTCTTCGCCGACCAGATCGAGTGGCTCGACCGCAACCTGTCGCGCCGCGAGCACGTGTGCCTGTCCGTCCACCCGCACAACGACCGCGGGACCGGGGTCGCCGCGGCCGAGCTGGCCCTGCTGGCCGGGGCCGAGCGGATCGAGGGCTGCCTGTTCGGCAACGGCGAGCGGGCCGGCAACGTCTGCCTGGTCACCCTCTGCATGAACCTCTTCGTGCACGGCGTCGACCCGGGCGTCGACCTGTCCGACATCAACGCCGTGCGGAGCGTCGTGGAGGAGTGCAACCAGATGCCCGTCCACCCGCGCCACCCCTACGCGGGCGAGCTGGTCTACACCGCCTTCTCGGGGTCGCACCAGGACGCCATCAAGAAGGGGTTCGACGAGCACGAGCGGCTCGCGGCCGAGGCCGGGGTGCCCGCGGGCGAGCTGCCGTGGCGGACCCCGTACCTGCCGGTGGACCCCAGGGACGTGGGGCGCACCTACGAGGCGGTCGTGCGGGTCAACAGCCAGTCCGGCAAGGGCGGCGTCGCGTACGTGATGAGCGCCTGGCACGGGCTCGACCTGCCCCGCGGCCTGCAGGCCGACCTGTCGGCCCGGGTGCAGGCGCAGGCCGACGCCGAGGGCGGCGAGCTGTCCCCGAGCCGGATCGGCGAGCTGTTCCGCGCCGAGTACCTGGACCACGACACGCGGAGCGAACCCCGCGTGCCCGGGGACCGGCCGGTCGGCGTCACGCTCTGGATCGACGGCAGCCGCACCCCCGGCGAGCCGTGCGACCTGCGCGCGGAACTCGGCCCCTGGGGCATCGACGTGCGCGCCGTGCACAGGACCGCCCCGGCGCTGGAGGAGCACCGGATGGCGCCGGAGCGCCCCGCCCTCACCCGCCGCTCCCCGCGCGACATCGTGGTCTACGCGGAGTGCGCCCCCTGCGACCCCCTGGCCGCCCCCGCGACCGGCACCCCCGGCACCCCTGGCACCCCTGTCGGCGCCGCGTCCGGCGGGGCCGGGGCGGCGAAGGTGGTGTGGGGCGTGGGCGTCGGCACCGACGTGGCCACGGCCGCGTTCTCCGCCGTACGCGCGGCGGCCACCCGTCTGGCGGGCCGTCCCCGGCCGCTGCCGGTCCACCCCCTGCGCGAGCCGCGCCCCCTGGCGACGGCCGGTTGATCGCTTCTCATCGACCACAGGCCCGCGCCGTCCTGTGACGGCCGGTTGATCGCTTCTCATCGACCACAGGCCCGCGCCGTCCTGTGACGGCCGGTTGATTGCTTCTCATCGAACGGAGGGCCGTCATGGCCGAGGACGTCCAACGGCACGAGATGGCCACCTTGCGGGAGCTCCTGGACGAGGCGGTGTCCGGCAGGGGCCGCGTCGCGATGGTGACCGGCGCGATCGCCACCGGCAAGAGCGCGCTCCTGTACGGCCTCGGCGAGCACGCCTTCGCCCATGACGCCCTCCTGCTGGCCGCCACCGGCTCGCCCGCCGAGAGCGCGCTCCCGCTCGGCGTGCTCTCGCAGCTCGTGCTCGGCGCGTCGATGACCGAGGCGGACCGCGCCGTCGCCACCGCCCTGCTCCGCGGGGGCGCCCGCCCGCACCCGGCGGGCGCCCCCGCGGCCGGACGGGACGGCGAACAGAACGGTGGGCGGAAGGGGGAACAGAACGGGAAGGACCCCGCGGAGCGGACCGGCGAGCAGGTGGACCTGCTGGTCGTGGACGCGCTCTGCGCCGTGCTGCTGAAGCTGTCGGAGCGGCGCCCGCTGATCGTCGTCGTGGACGACCTGCACCACGCCGACCCCGCCTCGCGGCTCTGCCTGTCGCACCTGGCCCGCAGGATCGCCTACGCCAGGGTCATGCTGGTCTTCAGCGTGCCGGACGCGCACACCCTGGGCAGCCTGCACACGGAGATGCGGCGACAGCCGCACTGCCGCGCGATCCGTCTCGGGCACCTGTCCCCGGCGGAGGTGACGCGCCTCACACCCGCCGACGCCCGAGCCGCCGGAGCCCCCGGCGCCGATGCCGGTGCCGCTGCCGCGCCGGCGCGCTGGCACGCGCTGACCGGCGGGAACCGGCTGCTGGTGGACGCCCTGCTGGAGGACCACCGAGCCGGCGACGGCCGGGGCGAGCGGTACGCCGAGGCCGTGCTCGCCTGCCTGCACCGCGCCGGGGACGGCACCCCCCGGGTGGCGCGGGCGCTGGCCGTGCTCGGCGAGGCCGGGCCCGTCCCCCGGCTGCTCGGCGAGAACGATACGGCCACCGTCAGGGCGGTGCGCGAGCTGACCGGCGCCGGGCTGCTGGAGGGCGGCCGGTTCCGCGACGAGGCCGCCAGGTCCGCCGTACTGGCCGGGCTGGACGACCACGAGCGCGTCGACCTGTACCGCGGGGCCGCCGAGCTGACCTACCACGACGGCGCGCCGGTGGCGGTGGTGGCCGGGCACCTGCTGCGGGCCGGTCACGCGAGCCAGCCGTGGGCGCCGGCGATCCTGGAGGAGGCGGCGGCGCGGGCGCTGCGCCACGACGGCGTGGAGGCCGCGATCGAGTACCTCCTGCTGGCCCTGCGGTCCTGCTCCGACGATCGCCGGCGCGCCAGGATCGCCACCGTCCTGGTACGGGCCAAGTGGCGGATCGACCCCGGCACCCCGGCCGGGCACCTGGCCGAGCTGACCGAGGCGCTGCGCCGCGGCCACCTGACCGGCGGCGACGCAGTGGTGCTGGCCAAGGCGCTGCTGTGGCACGGCCACGCCGAGGACGCCAGGGACGTCCTGGCGCACCTGAGGAGGCTGGACGGGCTGGACCGGGACGCGGTGGCGGAGCTGGCCGCGGCGCACGCCTGGTTCCGCAGCAGCTTCCCCTCGTTCCTGCCGCACCTGCCCGAGCTGACCGACGAGCAGGCGGGCGGCGCCGCCCACTCCCTCAGCGCGGACCGCAGGACCGAGTCGGCGGACGCGCTGGTACGCGCGCTGACGGGGGGCCCGCTCCCGGAGACGGCGGTGACGGCGGAGCGCATCCTGCGCGGCTCGCGGCTGGACGAGATGTCGATGGACACGGTGGAGAGCGCGCTGCTGGCCCTGACGTACACCGGCAGGGCCGACCTGGCGGCGCCCTGGTGCGACTCCTTCATCGCCGAGGCGGCCTCGCGCCGGGCCCCGAGCCGGCAGGCCCGCCTGTCGGCCATCCGCGCCGAGATCGGCCTGCGCCGGGGCGAGGCGGCCTCTGCGGCGGCCCATGCCCAGCGCGCCCTGGAGCTCATCCCGCCGGACAGCTGGGGGGTCGCCGTCGGCGGGCCCCTGGGCAGCCTGCTGCTGGCCGGCGCGGCGATGGGCCGGCAGGAGGAGTTCCTGCCGGTCGTCACCCGGCCGGTGCCCGAGGCCATGCTGGAGACCCGGTTCGGGCTGCAGTACCTCCACGGCAAGGGCCGCTTCCACCTGGCGGCGGGCCAGGCCCGGCGGGCGCTGCGCGACCTGCGGCTGTGCGGCGAGCTCATGGGCCGGTGGGGGCTCGACAGCGCCGAGTTCATCGCCTGGCGGCTGGACGCGGCGCAGGCCCTGATCGCCCTCGGCGAGACGCAGGAGGCCCGCCTCCTCGCGGAGGAGCAGCTCACGCGCTCCGGCGGCTCCAGGCGCGTCCGGGGCATGGCGCTGCGCGTGCTGGCCGCCACCGCCGAGCGGCGCCACCGCGTGATGCTGCTGCGCCAGTCGGCCGAGCTGCTGCAGGACGGCGGCGACAGGTACGAGCTCGCCAGGTCGCTGACCGGCCTCACCGAGGCCTACCACGCGGTCGGCGAGTTCCGCCGGGCCGCGGTGCTGGCCCGCCGGGCCCGTACCCTGGCCCAGGAGTGCCGGGCCGGCGCCCTGAGCCGGGCGCTGCCCGGCGACGGGGACGGCGCGTGGGGCGGTGAGGAGCCCGGCGCGCGGCCGGTGCTCAGCGACGCCGAGCGGCGGGTGGCGGCGCTGGCGGCCGACGGCTACTCCAACCGTGAGGTCGCCGCCAAGCTGTTCATCACGGTGAGCACGGTGGAGCAGCACCTGACGCGCGTCTACCGCAAGCTCAGCGTGACGCGACGCGCCGACCTTCCCGAGACCCTGGTCGGGCAGCGACTGTGACGGTCCGGCCCGCGAGGACGTCAACCCCTGTTCGCGGGTGTGCCGTGGCCGGTTGTGGCCGTCGTTACCGTCCGTTGACCGGCCGATCGGGACCGGGGTTCGATACGGCGGACCCCACCTCTGGAGGACTGACGTGTCTTTCTGGTCCCTGCCCCACTGGTCCGTGCCGGTCGTCACCGCCCTGCTCGCGGCCACCGCCCTGCCACTCGGCGCCCCGCCGGGCGCGCCCGGCGAACGCGACCCCGTGTCCCTGGTCAACGTCTTCCACGGGACCAAGGAGGCGGCACCCGACTTCGACCACGGCGGGGGCGGGGGCATGACCTTCCCCGGCGCCGTCCTGCCGTTCGGGATGATGCAGTGGAGCCCCGACACGGTGTCCGACGCCGGCGGCGGCTACCGCTGGGAGGACGACCGGCTGCGCGGCTTCTCCATGACGCACATCTCCGGGCCCGGCTGCACCGGCGCGCAGGACTTCCCGGTGATCCCGTTCTCGGGGGCGATCGGCCGCTCGCCCGCCACCCACGGCGACGACTACGTGCAGACGTTCTCGCACGACAACGAGCGGGCCTCGCCCGGCTTCTACGGCACCACCCTCGACAGCGGGGTCAAGGCCGAGCTCACCACCGGCATGCGGACGGGCGTGGCCCGCTTCACCTTCCCCAGGGGCAAGCCGGGCACGGTGCTGCTGAACACCAGCGGCTCGGTCAACGGCGTCGACGACGGCGAGACCAGGATCAGCGGCAACACCGTCGAGGGCTGGGTGCAGACCGGAGGGTTCTGCGGCCCGCCGACCCGCTACAAGATCTACTTCCACGCCACGTTCGACCGGCCGGTCACCGCGTTCGGCACCTGGAAGGACGGCGAGGTGCGCCCCGGCGGGAGCACGGTCGCCAACGCGGGCCCCGCCAGGGTCAAGGGGGACCTGGTCACCCGCGAGGACGTGATCGTCAACGGACCGGGTTCGGGGGCGTACCTGCAGTTCGCCCCGGAGCAGCCGGTGCAGATGCGGGTCGGGCTGTCCTACGTCGGCCTCGAGGGCGCGCGGCGCAACCTGCAGACCGAGATCGCCGCCAAGGGCGTGGACCAGGTGGCCCGCGAGGCGGCCGGCGTGTGGCGTGAGCGCCTGAGCAAGGTACGGGTCGCCGGCGGCACCGAGGACCAGCAGCGCACCTTCTACAGCAACCTCTACCACACGCTGCTGCAACCGCACGTCTCCGACGACGTGGACGGCACCTACGCCGGGAGCGACTACGAGCCGCACCAGGTGAAACCGGGCCACCACCACTACGCGACCTTCTCCGGCTGGGACATCTACCGCAGCCAGGTGCAGCTCCTGGCGCTGCTGGCGCCGGACGTGGCCGCCGACATCGCGCAGTCGATGTACGACAACGCCCGCACCCTCGGCAACGTGTGGGACCGCTGGTCGCACCAGACCGCGGTCACCGGCGTCATGGTCGGCGACCCGTACCACTCGATCCTGGCCAGCGTGTACGCGTTCGGCGCGCGCGACTTCGACGCGCGGGAGGCGCTGCGGGCGATGGCCGAGGCGGCCAGGCGCACCGGCCCCCGCGACATCGGGCACCCGCTGCTGCAGTACGACGAGCGGCCGGGCAACGCCGCGTTCATGCGCCAGGGGTACGTCCCCAACGACCCGTCGGCGACCCTGGAGTACGGCGTGGCCGACTTCGGCATCGCCCAGCTCGCCTCCCGGCTCGGCGACCGGGCCACGGCCACGGAGTTCATGGGACGCTCGCAGGCCTGGCAGCACCTCTACAACCCGGGCAACGGCTGGGTCCAGCCGCGCCAGGGCGACGGGGCGTTCACCGCGCCGTTCGACCCGGCCCACCCGGACGTCTACATGGAGGGCAACGGCGCGCAGTACCACTGGCTGGTGCCGCACAACCCGGGCGGCCTGTTCACCGCGATGGGCGGCCCCCGCGAGGTCGTCCCCCGGCTCGACACCTACTTCACCAAGCTCAACGCCGGCCCCGCCGAGCCGTACGCCTACCTGGGCAACGAGGTGGCGATGACGTCGCCGTGGCTGTACGCGTGGGCCGGCCAGCCCTACAAGACGCAGGCGCTGGTGCGGCGCGTGCAGCAGGAGCTGTACAGGTCGGGACCGGACGGCCTGGTCGGCAACGACGACCTGGGCGCGATGGGCTCGTGGTACGTCTGGTCGGCCATGGGGATCTTCCCCGCCGTCCCCGGCCGCGCCGAGCTGATCGTCAACACCCCGCTGTTCGAGCGGGTCACGATCGACCGGCCGGGCGGCGACATCGTGGTGGACGCCCGCGGCGCCGGGCCCTACGTCCGCTCGCTCGCGGTGAACGGCACCGCGACGAACCGGGCGTGGCTGCCGGAGTCGTTCGCGACCGGCGGCGGGCGGCTGGAGTTCGTCCGCGGCACGTCCCCGAACCGGACCTTCGGCGCCGCCCCCGAGGACGCGCCCCCGTCGTTCGGCACCGGGACGAGGCCCTACCTCGCGGGCTTCAGCCGCGGCAGCGGCCCGGTCGAGCCGGGCGGCACGCTCACCACCGAGCTCGCGGTCCGGTCGCTGGGCCGGGCCACCACGCTCACCTGGGAGGCCAGGCCCCCGGCCGGCGTCACCGTGTCGCCCGCGCGCGGCACGCTCACCCTGACCGCCGGCGGGCAGGCCCGTCAGGAGGTCAGGATCTCGGTGTCCGGCGGCACGGCGCGCGGCATGCTGACGGTGCCGGTCGCCGTGGGCGACCTCACCGCCTCGGTACGGCTCAACGTGGCCGGTCGCGGCACCCCGGAGTGGCACCACAACAACGCCGGCATCGGCGACATCACCGCCCCGGGCGAGGCCAACATCGACGGGCCCGGCTTCAGCCTCTCGTCGCACGACCTGGCCGAGGCCGGCCTCACCCCGGGCAAGCGGGTGACGTGGCGCGACTTCACCTTCACCTGGCCGGACAGGAAGCGCGGCGAGTGGGACAACGTCCGCACCGGCACGGGACCGCTGGAGGTGGCCGCGCCGGCCGGCGCCACCGGAATCTCCTTCCTGGGCACGGGCGTGAACGGCTGGCCCGAGTCGGACGTCACCGTCACCTACACCGACGGCACGACCGGCACGGGACGGCTCGGCCTCAGCGACTGGATCCTGGACTTCGGCTCGGGCGAGCCCCGCTTCGGCAACGAGGTCGTGGCCCGCACCCCGCACCGGCTGTTCTGGGGCTCATGGGCGCTCCAGCCCGTACCGGCCCACGTCTACGCCTCGCAGCCCATCGCCCTGGACCCGGGCAAGAGGGTGCGGAGCCTGACGTTCTCCACCCCGGAGGACGGGCGGCTGCACCTGTTCACCTGGGCGTTCTCGTAGGTGTCACCCGGGCGCGCCCCCCTTGCGCGCCCACACCGGCTCGGCGCCCCTGACGCTCAGCATCATCGAGTACAGGGACGTCGTGGCGGTGATGAAGACGCGGTTGCGCTTGGGGCCGCCGAAGACGAGGTTGGAGGCGCTCTCCGGCAGGCACAGCCTGCCGAGGAGCGTCCCGTCCGGGTGGTAGGCGTGCACCGCCGGGCCGACGGCGGCCCACAGGCGGCCGGTCTCGTCCAGGCGCATGCCGTCGTAGCTCCCCTCGCCCTCGTGGGCGGCGAACACCTCGCCGCCCGCGAGGGCGCCGTCGTCGCCGACCTCGAAGACCCGCACGTGGCGGCGCTCGGTGTCGGCGACGTAGAGCAGGCGCTCGTCGAGGGAGAAGGCCAGGCCGTTGGGGCGGGCGAAGTCGTCCGCCACCACGCTCACCTCGCCGCTGCCCGGGTCGACGCGGTAGACGTTGCAGCCGTCGATCTCCTGCTCGGCCCGGTGCCCCTCGTAGTCGCTGAGGATGCCGTACGGCGGGTCGGTGAACCACACCGACCCGTCGGAGCGCACCACCACGTCGTTGGGGCTGTTGAGCCGCCTGCCGCGCCAGCGGTCGGCCAGTACGGTGACCGAGCCGTCGTGCTCGGTCCGGGTCACCCGGCGCGCGCCGTGCTCGCAGGAGACGATCCTGCCCTCGCGGTCGAGGGTGTTGCCGTTGACGTACCCGGCGGGCTGCCGGAACGGCCCCACCCGGCCGGTCAGCTCGTCCCAGCGCAGCATGCGGTCGTTCGGGATGTCGCTCCAGACCAGGTAGCGGCCCGCGGGGACGTAGACGGGCCCCTCGGCCCAGCGCGTGCCCCGGTGGAGCCGCTCGACGTTACGGTCGCCGGAGACCCCCGCGATGCGGCGGTCGTACGCTTCGAACTCCAGGGGAATGAGATCCACCGGGCACCTCCTCGGTGCCAACCTTCTACCAGCATCCACCCCGCCCCGCCAAGGGCGGGGTCATCCCATGTCCTCCAGCTTCCGCCCCTTCGTCTCCTTCACCTTGAACATCACGAAGAAGAACGAGAGCACCGCGAAGGCCGTGTACCCCACGTAGGCGCCCGCCAGGCTCCACTCCGACAGCGACGGGAACGAGACGGTGATGAGCCAGTTGGCCACCCACTGGGCGGCGGCCGCCACCGACAGCGCGGCGGCCCTGATCCGGTTGGGGAACATCTCGCCCAGCAGCACCCAGACGACCACCCCCCACGACAGGGCGAAGAACAGCACGAACACGTGGGCTGCGACCAGCGCGACCGTGCCCTGCGTCTCGGGCAGCCTGACCTGCTCACCGCTGGGGATGCCGGCGCTGAACGCCCACGCGGCCACGGCGAGCGCCACCGCCATGCCCGCCGAGCCGATCAGCAGCAGCGGCCTGCGGCCGATCCGGTCGACCAGGGCGATGGCGATGAACGTGCCGACGATGTTGATGATCGAGGTGGAGAAGCTGATCAGCAGCGAGTCCGACTGGTTGATGCCCACCGACTGCCACAGCGACGCCGAGTAGTAGAAGATGACGTTGATACCGACGAACTGCTGGAACACCGACAGCAGGATGCCGATCCAGACGATCGGCAGCAGGCCCAGCCGGGAGCCGCGCAGGTCGCGCAGGCGGGGCCGGTGCTCGCTGCGCAGCGAGTTCTCGATCTCGGTGACCCGGGCGTCCAGGTCGCTGTCCTCGCCCTCGACCTCGCCGAGCACCTTGCGCGCCTCGGCCGACCTGCCGGCCGCGACCAGGAAGCGCGGCGACTCCGGGATGATCGTCGCGAAGATCAGGTAGAGCAGCGCGGGGACCAGGCAGGCGCCCAGCATCCACTGCCAGGCCTGCAGCCCGAGCAGCTCGTTGTTGACGTCGCCGCCGGCCCGCTCCGCGATGGCGTAGTTGACGAGCTGGGAGACGGCGATGCCCAGCACGATGGCGAGCTGCTGGAAGGAGCCCAGGCGCCCCCGGTAGGCGGGCGGGGCGACCTCCGCGATGTAGGCGGGGCCGATCACCGAGGCCATGCCGATGCCCACGCCGGCCAGCACCCGCCACAGGGCCAGGTCCCACACGGCGAAGGGCAGCGCCTGGCCGACGGAGCTGATCGCGAACAGGATCGCGGCCACCTGCATCGTCCTGGTCCTGCCCCAGCGGTCGGCCAGTCCCCCGGCGACCCACGCGCCCAGGGCCGACCCCAGCAGCGCGATCGCCACGACGAAGCCGGTCTGCACCGCGTCGACCTTGAAGTACTTCTCGATCCCGGTGACGGCGCCGTTGATGACGGCGCTGTCGTACCCGAAGAGGAAGCCGCCGATCGCCGCGGCGGCGGTGATGAAGACGACGTGCCCGATGTTCTCACTGGAGTTCCCCGCAGGGGCAGTGCCGGCCATGAGAGTCCTTTCCCCGGGAAAAGGGCTTGAGACATCGAACTCCGGCCCCCGTGGGCGGCCGCCCGCCCACCGGCGCCCCGCCCCGGCCCCGCCGGCGTGTTCGGAAGCCTAGGGACCAGGGCGGACACGACGATCGTCACACCACGGGAGATGTCTCCTTCTTCATCCGGCTCTGTCAAAAAATCACGGACGGGGGCCGGACGTCACAGCCGGGGGTCGACCGGCTCGGACTCCAGCGCCAGGACGGCGAAGACCGCCTCGTGCACCCGCCACAGCGGCTCGTTCCCGGCCAGCCGGAAGAGCGCCTCCAGGCCCAGCGCGTGCTCGCGCAGCGCCAGGGAGCGCTTGCGTCCCAGGAACCTGCGGCGCAGCACGTCCAGGCTCTCGGTGTAGTCGGGCCCGTAGACGATCCGCAGGTACTCCCGGCCGCGCACCTTGACGCCCGGCTGCACCCGGCTGCGCCCGTCCTGCGTCTCGACCGGTTTGACCACCATGCCCTCGCCACCCTCGGCGGTCAGCGCCTCCCACCAGGCGGTGGCCGCCTGGACCGACTCCGGCGAGGACGGGTCGGCGAACACGTGCCGGGTCGGCGTGATCAGCGGGTCGTCGAGCCGCGACAGCGTCTCCAGGTGCCAGGTGTGCGGCTCGGTGGCCGCGGTCGCCCGCCCCTCGCAGGCGAGGATCTGGAACGGGGCCAGCCGGATGCCGTCCAGCCCGGAGACAGGCCAGCAGTAACGCGCATATGCCCGGCTGAAACGGGCAGCGTTGTCGGAGCGGCGGCGGGTGCGGTCCAACAGATCGCCCACATCCAATCCGCGCCCGGCCGCCGCTTCCAGCACGGCGATCGCCTCGGGCAGCGCCGTGCGGGCCGCGGCCCCCACCGACGCGTACTGCTCGCGGATCAGCCCCTCGGCCTTGGCCGACCAGGGCAGCAGCTCGCAGTCGAGCACCAGCCAGTCCGTCCCCAGCTCCTCCATCAGCGGCGCGCACACCCGCCTGAGCCGGTCGACCAGCGCGCCGGTGTCGGCGAGGAACGGCCTGCCGGTGCGGGTGTAGACCGCCCCGCAGGTGCCGTCGGTGACGCCGAACCGCGCCTCCGCCGCCTCGGGGCCGGCCGCCAGCACCGCCACCGCCCGCGAGCCCATGTGCTTCTCCTCGCACACCACCCGGCTCACCCCGGCGGCGGCGAACTCGGCGAACGCCTCGGCCGGGTGCTCCAGGTAGCCCTCCAGGCGCGAGGTCTCCGCGGGCGCCATCGTCGGCGGCAGGTACACCAGCCAGCGCGGGTCGACCGCGAACCGGCTCATGATCTCCAGGGCGGCGGCCGTGTTCTCCTCGCGGACCTTGATGGCGCCGCCGCCGTGGCGCACCTCGACGTGCCGGGTGCCCCGCACGTCCTCGACCGAGAGCACGCCGGGCTCGCGGTGGCCGGGGGCGGTCAGCGGCCGCACCGGCTCGTACCACGTGCGCTCGGCCGGGACCGAGACGAGCTCCCGCTCGGGGTAGCGCAGCGCGGTGAGCCTCCCGCCGAAGACGGCGCCGGTGTCCAGGCAGATCGTGTTGTTGATCCACTCGGGCTCCGGGACCGGGGTGTGGCCGTAGACGACCATGGCCCGGCCCCGGTACTCCCTGGCCCACGGGTAGCGCACCGGCAGGCCGTACTCGTCGGTCTCGCCGGTGGTGTCGCCGTACAGCGCGAAGGCGCGCACCCGGCCCGAGGCGCGGCCGTGGTAGGACTCCTTGAGCCCGGCGTGGGCGACGACGAGCGCGCCGCCGTCGAGCCGGTAGTGGCTGACCAGCCCGTCCATGAAGGCCAGCGCGTCCCGCCGGAACTCCTCGGGCTCGGCGTCGAGCTGCTCCAGCGACTCCTTCAGGCCGTGGGCCACCCTGACCTTGCGGCCGCCCAGCGCGCGGGCCAGCTTCTGCTCGTGGTTGCCCGACACGCACAGGGCGGTCCCCGCCGCGACCATGCCCATGACCAGCCGCAGCACGCCCGGCGAGTCGGGCCCGCGGTCCACCAGGTCGCCGACGAACACCGCGGTCCTGCCGTCCGGGTGGACCGCGCCGGCGGCGCCGGGCTCGATCTCCCAGCCCAGCTCGCGCAGCAGCGTCTCCAGCTCGGAGCGGCAGCCGTGCACGTCGCCGATGACGTCGAACGGGCCGGTCAGCTCGCGCCGGTCGTTCCACGCCCTCTCCGTGACGACCGTGGCGGCCTCGATCTCCTCGGGCCCGCGCAGCACGTGGACCCGGCGGAACCCCTCGCGCGACATCCTGGTCATGGAACGGCGCAGGTCCTTGCGCTGGCGGGTGATCACGCGCGCACCGAAGTCCCGGTCGGGCCGGCTCTCGTTGCGCGCGACCGCGAGCTCCTCGGGCACCTCCAGGACGATCGCGTCGACCAGCACGTCGTGCGCCTTGGCGAGCTCGACCAGCTTCCCGCGGGCCTCCTGCTGCACGTTCGTGGCGTCCACGACCGTCAGCAGCCCGCGCCGCAGGCGGGTGCCGACGATGTAGTTCAGCACGTCGAAGGCGTCGGCCGTGGCGGTCTGGTCGTTCTCGTCGTCGGAGACCAGTCCGCGGCAGAAGTCGGAGGAGATCACCTGGGTCGGCCCGAAGTGCGTGCGCGCGAAGGTCGACTTCCCGCTCCCCGACACCCCCACGAGCACGACCAGCGACATCTCCGGTACGACGATCTCAGACATCTCCACCTCCCGCGACACCCTCCACGCCCGCGGCAGCGCCTTCGCGCACGCCGACGCCCGAACCCGCGACAGCGCTCCCGGCGCCTTCCGCACCCCTGGCGCGATCCTGCACGCCGTCCTCGGCGCCGTCCCTGGCGCCGTCCCTGGCGCCGTCCTTGGCGCCGTTCCCGGCACCGCCCGCTCCCGCCAGGCCGAACACGGCCATCTGGGTGGGCGGGCCCACCTGCGGATCGTCGTCCCCCACCGGCAGGAACCCGGCGCGGTAGCCGTACTCGTCGCACACCCTCCCCGCCCACGCCCGGAACTCGGCGCGGGTCCACTCGAAGCGGTGGTCGGGGTGACGCTCGCCCCGCAGGAACGCGTAGCGGACGTTGTACTCGACGTTCGGGGTCGTGACGATCACGTGTCCCGGCCGGGCGGTTCCGAAGACGACCCGCTCCAGAGCCCCCAGGCGCGCCAGGTCGACGTGCTCGACGACCTCCATCAGCACCGCGGCGTCGTACCCGGCGAACCTGTCGTCGGTGTAGGTCAGCGCGCCCTGGAACAGCTCCAGCCGCTCCCTGCGCCGTTCGGGCATCCGATCGAGACGCAGGCGCCTGGCGGCGATCGCCAGGGCCTGCGAGGACACGTCGGTCCCGGCCACCCGCGCGAAGCGGGGCCGCTCCAGCAGCGCTCCGACCAGGCGGCCGGAACCGCACCCGAGGTCGATGACGCTGCTCGCGCCCAGCCGCTCCAGCGTCGCGAGCACGGCCTCCAGCCGCAGCACGTTCAACGGCCGCCCCGCACCGGGCCCCGGAGCGGGGGCGACGGAGTCCGCGGGCGACGCGGCGGAATCCGGGCACGGGACGGCGGAGTCCGCGGGTGATGCGCCGGAATCCGGGGGCGGGGCGGCGAGCTCCTCCTGGGTCGGCTGGATCGGCGGGTCGAGCTCCTCCTCGACGTCGTCGCCGATCTCGGCCAGCCGGGCGAAGGCCGCACGGGTCAGTGCCAGGCGGCGGCCGAGATAGCGCCGGGTGATCAGACCGCGCTCCGGGTGGGCGGCCAGCCACGACTCGCCCGCCCTGATCAGCTTGTCCACCTCGTCGGGGGCGACCCAGTAGTGCTTGGCGTCGTCGAGCACCGGGAGCAGGACGTAGAGCTGGTTGAGCGCGTCGGCCAGGCGGACCTCCCCGCGCAGCACTAACCGGACATAACGGGAGTCACCCCACTCGGGGAACGCCTCGTCCAGCGGCAGGGCCCGCGCCTCGACCCTCCAGCCCAGCGGCTCGAAGAGCCTGTGCGCGAGCTCGGGCCCGCCCCTGCAGGGCAGCACCGGCAACACGATCTCCAGCGGGATCGGCCCGGCCGCCAGGTCGGGACGGGCGGCACAGCGCCCGGTGCGCGCCGTACGGAACACGTCGGCCAGCGCCACGGCCAGCAGCGACGAGGCCACGTACGGCCGGTCGTTGACGTACTGGCCCAGCGTGTGGTCCGGCGTGGCGCGGTCCCGCGAGCGCACCAGGCGGACCGGGTCCACGTCGAGCATCAGCGCGGCCGTGCAGCGTTCCTCGCCCGCCTCGGGATACAGGACGCGGGCCACCCCGTAGGAACGGTCGAACTCCTGGACGCGGCCGGGGTGCTTGTGCAGCAGGAAACCCAGGTCCGTGGCGGGCCGTACGGTGGTGGAGATCGTCAACAACACCCGGTTCAGTGTGCCGCACGACCGGCGGGACGGCCACGGTTTAACCGGCCCGCCGTCGCCCGGATCACGCGTCGGTCATGATCTCCTCCGCGATGAGCTCCAGGTGGTCGAGGTCGACCAGGTCCAGGATCTGCAGGTAGACGCGCTCGACGCCCAGCTCGGCGAAGCGGCCGATCTTCTCGCTCACCTCGGCCGGGGTGCCCGCCAGCCCGACGGCCCGCAGCGCGGCGAGATCCTGCCCGGCGGCCTCGACCCGCCGCGCGACCTCGGCGTCGTTGGAGCCGACGCAGACGGTCTGCGCGACGGAGAGCGTGACCGGCTCCCGGCCCTCGGCCTCGCAGGCCCTCCTGATCCGGCCGAAGGCCTCGGCGCTGTCCTCCAGGGTGCGGAACGGCACGTTGTACTCGTCGGCGAACTTCGCGACCAGGCGCGGGGTCCGGTTGGCGCCGACACCGCCGATGATGATGGGCGGCTTGGGGCTCTGCGCGGGCTTGGGCAGCGCCGGGGAGTCGGCCAGCCGGTAGTGGGCCCCCTCGAAGGAGAACGTCTCCCCCACCGGCGTGGTCCAGAGCCCGACCAGGATCTCCAGCTGCTCCTCGAACCTGCCGAAACGCTCGCCGATCGGCGGGAACGGGATGCCGTACGCGGTGTGCTCGGCGTCGAACCAGCCGGTTCCCAGCCCCAGCTCGACCCGCCCCCCGCTCATCCGGTCGACCTGGGCGACGCTGATCGCCAGCGGCCCGGGAAGCCGGAAGGTGGCCGGGGTGACCAGCGTGCCGAGACGGATCGTGGTGGTCTCCCGGGCCAGGCCGGCAAGGGTTATCCAGGAATCGGTGGGACCCGGACCGGGGTCCCCCTTCCCGATCCGCATGTAGTGGTCGGAGCGGAAGAACGCGTCGAACCCCAGCCGCTCCGCGGTCAGCGCGACCGCGAGCAGCTCGTCGTAGGTGGCGCCCTGCTGCGGTTCAGTGAAGATTCTCAACTTCATGCGGACCATTATCCGGGCACTCCGGACGGCATCCGCAGAAAGCCCGCGCCGTGGCGTGCGTACTTGCTAACGTTCTGCCCTCCGCACCTTCGGGTAGCGGATCGGACACAGACAGCGATCACCCCCGCCGTCGAGGAGGGGATCACATGCCCGTGGCGACCAGTCACCCCGATCGCCGCGACACCCTCCGGGCCCGCGAGCCCGGCACGCCGCCCCGCCCCCTGGTGGTGCTGGCCTCGATCGTGCTCGCCGCGGGCACCGGCACCGCGATCTGGCTGCTGCCCTCCGGCGCGACGGGCGAGTGGGCACCCCGCGGCGACCGCCCGGGAGCCGCTGCCACGCCCTCGGGAACGCGGTCACCGGATACCCCCGGCACGAGGCCCGGCCGGGGTGGCGAGCCGGTCGTCCCCCGCCCGTCGGGCTTCGTGACGTTCGTGGACACCGCGCGCGATCCGCGCTTCAACCTGTCCAGGGCGGTCCGGAGGGACCACGTGCGCTGGTTCACCCTGGGCCACCTCACCGCCGGGCGGCAGAGTTGCGTCCCCGTCTGGGACGGGTTCCGGGAACGCGGCGGCGACCCGGTGGCCGACCGGCTCGGCCGCCTGCGCGCCGCCGGCGGGAACGCGGGCCTGGCCTTCGGCGGGCCCTCCGGGCGTGAGCTCGCGTCGGCCTGCACCGATCCGGACCGGCTCGCCGCCGCCTACCGCCGGGCGATCACCGCCTTCGGCGCCGCGTACGTCGACTTCGAGATCCACGGCCCGGCCGCGTCCTCGGAGCCGGGGGCCGTGCGGCGGCGCGCGCGGGCGATCGCCGTCCTGCAGCGGGAGGCCGTCCGCGGGGACCGTCCCCTCACGGTGAGCTTCACCGTGCCGGTCACCGGGGCGGGCCTGTCCCGCGACGACCAGGAGATGCTCCGTGTCACCCGGGCGGAAGGGGTGGAGATCGCCACCGTCAACCTCCTCGCCCCCGTCGGCGCCCCGGCGGCCGGGGCCCGTCTGCGTCCGGTCGCCTCGGCCGTCCGCGCCGCGCACCCGCAGGTGGCCCGCTCCCTCGGCCGGAGCACGGCCTGGAGCCGGATCGCGCTGACCCCGGTCCTGACCGGTTCCGGCGGCCTCACGAGGCTCGACGCGCGCAGGCTCGCCGCCTTCACCAGCCGCAACCGGCTGGCCTGGCTCTCCACCCGGGGTGTCGCGCTCACCCCCGAGGTCACCCGCCTCCTCACCGGCGCGACGCGCTAGCCGGGTCCCTCACCCCGAAGCTCCTTCCCTTCATTCTCTGGGAGTGCTGGACACTCACCCCCCTATGGGGTTATGAATGGGGTATAACCCTTCCCTAACCCTATAGGGGGCACTATGCCGAAGATCAACGTCTACCTTCCCGACGAGCTCGCCGAGGCCGTGAAGAAGGCGGGCGTGCCGGTCTCGGCCGTCTGCCAGCGCGCCCTGGAGCAGGCGGTACGGCGGGTGACCGCCATCCGGGAGACCACGCTCAGCGGCCCCGACCTCGACGACCTGGCGGCGCGGCTGCCCAACTTCACCCCCCGCACCAGGACCGTGATCAAACTGGCGGTGGACCAGGCACGGGCGCTGGGCGTGACCGAGGTCGGCACCGAGCACCTGCTGGGCGGAATGCTCTCCGAGGGGAGCAACCTGGCCCTCCACGTTCTCGGCGCCCTGGAGATCGACCCGGTGGAGGTACGGCGCAGACTCGACCGGCTGACCTCCTCCCCCCGGGGCGCGTCCTCCCCGTCCGGGAGCCCCGCCTCTTCCGGGCCCACCCCGGCCTCCGAGACCGGCGCGGCCCCGGACGCGGTCGGGGTTCCGGACACCGGGGCCGTCCCGGACGCCACGGGAGGCCCCCGATCCCCCGAGTCCTCCGGTTCCGCAGGTTCTCCCGGCTCCCCCGGCTCCGCCGAGTTCTCCGGCTTCGCAGGTTCCGCAGGTTCCGCAGGAGCAGGGCTGGCCTTCAGCGCGGCGGCGGCGGCCGCGCTGGAGATGACCGTCACCGAGGCCACCTCTCTCGGCCACAACTACGTCGGCTGCGAGCACCTGCTGCTCGGGCTGATCGCCGAGCCCGACGGAGCCGCAGGACAGGCGCTCCGGGAACTGGGTGCCGAGCACCGCCTGACCCGGCACGCGGTCTCGGCCGCCCTCGCCGGGTACGTCCACCTGCGCGCGCAGTCCCCGGGGACGCCTCCCACGGCTCCCGTCCTGCCCGCCGGTGCGGCGAGCGCCATGTCGGCGGCCATCCGCGAGGAGCTCCGCCCCGTCCTGGTAAGGCTCGAGCGACTGGAGGAGCGCCTCGGCGTGCAGGAGGAGGACCGCCCGTGAACGGGACCTCTCCCCGGGCCACGCCGGCCGGACAGGTCCCGCCTCGGCGAGAGGTCCCCAGCCCGGAGCGCGACGTCCCTCTACCCGTCGCCGCTCCGGGCGGTGCGCGGATCCACGGCTCCCGTACACACGTGACGGCGCATCCGGTCACGGGCGTGCTCGCGCGCCTGGCGGCGGGCCTGGCCGGGGGAATCCTGGTCGGCATGGGCTCGGGAGCACCGGCGGGCCTGCTGGCCGGGATGGCCGTGGGCGTCGGCGCGGGCGTCTGCATATCGACATATCAGCGCAGAACGCGCCATATCAAAAAGGCAGCACGGGAAAACATCTGACGCCCCATTCTCTCCCGTGTAAATCTGGTCGCGTGCATTCCATCTCACCTCTCCCTGTCGCCCCCCTGGCGCAGCAGGGGGCGACCGACCTGGCGGTCAACCCCGTCCTGGCCATCGCCGTCATCCTGACGATCCTTTATCTCATCTCCTGCAAGTTTCACCCGTATATGCGCTGCAAGGCCTGCAACAAATCAAAAGAGTCGAATTCTACGACCTTCAAGGGGGCGTTCGGCAAATGCCGTACCTGTAATGGAAAAGGGCACTCCGTCCGACTGGGCGCCCGGTTCCTCGGCCACAAGGACTGACGATGCGGCGGCTCTCGCGGGCGGTACGCACTCTTCGCGTCGGCGACCGGTGCACGCGTGGCCGACATCCCCGCCCCAGCACCACAACCACTCGGTGAGCCGCCACCAGCACTTCACCCCGAAGCCCGGAGCCCCCGGAGCCCTTGGACCCCCGGCCCTCCGATTCCCCGGGCTCGCGACCCCTTGGACCCTCCGAAGCCCGCCCCCTCAGGTCCCGAAGCCCCGAGGCCCCGAGGCCCCGGAGCCCTGGAGCCGTAGAGATCCGGAGCCCTCGCGGCCTCCCCAGGCCCTTCCGGGAGTCCACCCCGAGCACTCACACGCGGGACGCCCACACGCGTTTGAACAAAAAGTTGAAAACAAACTGTTTTCCCGCAATGATGCATTCATGTCCGACGAGAACCTCTTCACCCCTCCCGACCCGGCGGCACAGCGTTCGAAGCGCACCTACGCCGCCCTGATGCGCCTCGCCGACCGGCACGCGGACACCCCCGAACGCCGGGCCCGGCAGGTTCACCCGGCGGTGCCGTCCCCCCACGAGGTGGTGCGGCTGGTCGCCGCCATGGCGGGCGGCGCGGCCCCCGCCGAGCCCGGCGAGCCGGAGATCGACACCACCGACCTGACGGCCGCGCTGACCCTCGTGCCGCAGGCACGGGCGGAGCTCGACGCGACGGAACTCGCCCTGCTGAAGATCGCGCGTGGCCGCGGGATGACATGGCAGGACATCGCGTTCAGCCTGGGACTGAGCACACCTCAGGCCGCCCGGCAGCGGTACGAACGCCTGGAGACGCGCTCCGTACCCGACCCCGCCACGTCCTAGATCCTGAACCTTCTTCCACGGTCTGAACCGAAACCCCGTCCTTTACAATGTAGATTTTCTGCTCCGCGCATGCGAAGCCCATGAGGGATTCGCGTGACCGCCGGTCTCGCCCGGGGTCGCGAAGGACCCGACCACCCGTTCGGACAGCCACTCCGAACGCACCTCATGAACACCGGAGTATTTCCGAGGGCACGGGGCCGCCCCAGCGGCAAGAACGATGTCGATCGTTGCCGATACCGGTCTCGCGCCCGCGGGAACGGTCCCGGCGCGGCCGTCTCCGGCCATCCTGGTCGACCGGCACCGACGACATGCGATAACTTTCTGAAATCACCCGCACACCATGTGTGACCGCGTTTAACCTTTACCCGTGATGGTCAAAGTAAAGGTCATGGAGCACGGTAGGAGGACGCGTGCCAGGCGTGCAGGACCGGCGCGCATCTCCAGCAAGAACCAGGTCACCCTGCCGGCTGCGGTGCTGCGCAAGCTCGGTCTCCACGCGGGAGACCCGGTCGACATCGCCGAGGAGGGCGGCCAGATCATCATCCGGCGACACCGCAGCCGTCTCGACGACGTGATCGGCACCATCCCGGGCTTCAGCCAGGACGTGGACGTCGAGGCGAGTCGCGAGAGCTGGGGGTGACGGTGCCGACCGTGATGCTCGACACCAATGTCATCGTCGGCCTGCTCGATCCCGATGACGTGCTGCACGGCCGCGCCTGTGAGGCCGTCCGTCGCTGGGACGACAAAGCGGCCTCGTTCGCCATCTCCGTGATCACTTGGGGTGAACTGCGAGTAGGTGTGGTTCGCAAAGGTGTCGCGGCCGAGAGGACGCTCGAAACGTTCCGGGTCGCCGTCATCGATCGGATCGTCGGAGTGGACGAGGCGACGGCCGAGAGCGCGGCCCTGCTCAGGGCCACGGATCTGACGATTCGCGTGCCGGACGCCCTCATCATCGCGACCGCCCGCGAGATGAGGGCCGACGCGCTGCTCACCGCGGACCGGAAATTCCCGGGAATCGCCCCAGAGCTCGTCGAACTGCTACGACCGAGTTGACACCCCCGATGACCGAGTCGATCCGGTCAGGGAAGGCGTCCCGGACCCGAGGCTGGACGTCCGGCCTCGGGATGCTCCACCGGCTCGCGCTCGAGGCGTTCCACAACCCCGGCGTCACAGCCATGAGCGATTGCGCCGTACGGCGTACCTGCTCAGCCAGGCGGACGACCAAGGTCTACGACAGACTCGCCGGTTCCCGAATCCAGGCCGATCGGCGAGGACGTGGCCGACGGGGGGCGGAGGGTGGGTGGCCGGGCCTGCCGGGTCTCCCCGTCGCGGTGGTCAGTTTCGTTCCCAGCGGAAGAAGACCGTCGCCAGGGCGCCGAACACGACGATCATGGCGCCGAGCACCCCGGTCGGGAGCAGCAGGGTCGACCACGCGTCTCCCTCCCACAGGCCCTTCACGAGATCGGCGAAGTGCCGGACCGGGGAGAAGTTCATGATCTTTTGTACGCCGTCGGGCATGGTCGCGAGGGGGACGAAGGCCCCCGAGGAGATCATGAGCACGAGCATGAGCAGGTTGCCGATCCCGGTGGCCGCTCCGGCGGACGGATAGATTCCGGCGAGCGCGTAGCCGAGCGCGAGGAAGGCGATCAGTCCCAGGGCCGCGGCCGTCAGCACCGCGGCGAGGTTGTCGGACGGGGCGACACCGAAGGCGAGCCATCCCACGGCGAGCGCCGCGATCATGCTGATCATGCCGATCACGAAGTTCACGGTCAGGTCCGCGGCGATGAAGGTGACCGGCCGCAGTGGGGTGAGTCGCAGCCGGCGCAGGGCACCGCTTTCGCGCAGGGTCAGGTGGTTCACCGGGACCAGCAGCACGCCGGTGATCGCCAGCACCAGGGAGGGGAACGCCGGGAGGGTGGCCTCGATGAAGCTGCGCCCGCCGAAGGCGGGGTCGGGGCCGTCGTCGAAGACGAAGCCGAGGATGAGCACGAGGGCGGGGGCGAAGACGACGGCGAAGAACAGGCCGACCGGTTCCCGCAGCAGCGAGCGGAGCAGGGTGGCGGAGAGCGCCCCGTAGCCCTTCACGACCGCGCCCCGGTACGCATGTGGCGGCCCGTGAGGTTGAGGAACACGTCCTCCAGTCCCGGGGAGGTGGCACGCAGGTCGGCTATCCGGATGTCGCGGGCGGTCAGATCGCCGAGGACGTCCTGCAGGAAGCCGCCGGTGCCCTGCACCGTCAGATACTTCCGGTCCGGC
This sequence comes from Streptosporangium sp. DT93, assembly GCF_049844535.1. NCBI lineage: Bacteria > Bacillati > Actinomycetota > Actinomycetes > Streptosporangiales > Streptosporangiaceae > Streptosporangium > Streptosporangium sp. DT93. The sequence continues at coordinate 62,198 of NZ_JBNCLF010000020.1, read as the reverse complement.
TGCGCGGCGGTGACCGTGTCGATCCGTTCCAGCTCCAGCTCCAGCCCCGCGGGGGCCTGCCGGGTGAGGACCAGGCGCGCCGTGGCGTCTCCCGCGTGCTCACGGATGAGCGCGGGCACGGTGTCCAGCGCGATGAGCCGGCCGTGGTCGATGATGCCCACCCGGTCGCACAGGTGCTCGGCCTCCTCCATGTAGTGCGTGGTGAGCACCACGGTGGTCCCCCGATCCCTGACCGCCTCGACGACCTCCCACATCGCCAGGCGCGCCTGCGGGTCCAGCGCGGTGGTCAGCTCGTCGAGGAACACCACCCTGGGCCCGTGAAGCAGGGCCAGGGCGATGAAGACCCGCTGGCGCTCACCTCCGGAGAGGCGATCGACCCTGGTCCGCCGCTTGCCGTCGATCCCCAGCGTCGCCAGGAGCTCCCGCCACGGGACCGGGTCGTCGTAGAGGGCCGAGAACAGGCGCATCGCCTCCTCCACGGTGATGCGCGGGGGCAGCGCCGCGCTCTGCAGTTGCGCACCGGTGAGCCGGGTCAGCTCGTGCCGGTCGGCGATCGGGTGACGGCCGAGCACGCTGATGCGCCCGGACGTCGGCCGGTCCAGTCCTTCGACGCAGTTCAGCAGCGTGGTCTTGCCCGCCCCGTTGGGTCCTATGAGGCCGAAGACCTCGCCCTCGGCCACCTGGAACGACACACCGTCGAGGGCGGTGACGTCGCCGAACCGGCGCACCACGTCCTCGCATTCGACGACGCTCATGACTGCCGGCCTCCTCGTTCGGTGTCCTCCTCCTTCGGGGCGGGCGGCGCCCCGGCGGCCTGAGGCATCGCCTGGTCGACGAAGCGGTCGAAGACGTCCTGACGCACGATCGCGATCCCCTGTTCAGCGTCGGCGAGCAGCAGCAGCGTGTCCCCGGGCCGGATCCCGAACAGGTCCCGCGCTCCCTTGGGGATCACGATTTGCCCCTTCTCCCCGACTCTCACCGTGGCGGCGAACTTCCCCGGGGCGGGCGGCAACTCCTCTGGGCTCACAGCCTACTCCAACCAATCATACTTTTCCCACAAGTATAACCAGTATCCCTTCCAGTCCACCACGGCGGCAGGCTTCGGCACGCCGCGGAACGAGAACGGCCCGCACGATCGCGACCGCACGACGTGGGCGGGGTCGCCGGGAGACGGAGGCGACGGAAAGGGGCCCGCGACCTCGCGAGGAGGTTCTCCGGCCAGGCGGTGACCTGGCGCACCGGACATCCGTCGCGACCGCGCCGAACCGGATCCGGACCACCGCCGTCACGTACGCGCCGAGCGGTCGTCGTGGACGTCCTCCCCCACGGGATCCGCGGGCGCGGTCAGTGCACGGTCCTGTTCGACGGGTACCACTCCTCGCCGGCGGGCTCACCCGCGAGGTTCCAGCTCCACGACACGGTCGGCGTGATGCGCAGGTAGGTGCCGGGGCCGACCATGCCGACCCGCTCGAAGGGCTGCTCGGCGTCGCCGTACACGCGGATGCCGCGGGCGACGAACGGTTCGAGCGACACGAGGTCGTCGAAGACCAGTGCCACCCTGTGGTTTCCGGAGGCGATGTTGCGGAACTTGCGGGTGCCGCGCACGGTGCCGGCACCGCCGACCCACAGGAAGGTCCCGTCGAACTCGACGGCCACGGGTACGACGTCGGGCTGCCCGCCCTCGCCGAGGGTCGCCAGCCGTCCGAGCGGCTGCGAGCGCAGGTACGCGATCTCTTCGTCGGTGAAAGCCATTGCGACAAACTACACCGTTCAGTTTAGTCTTGCGCGATGGGTGAGAACCGCTCCGACCGCAAGCATCGCGCCATCCTCGACGCCGCGACGGAGGTGTTCCTGCGCAACGGCTACCTGGGCACCACCGTGGAGGAGGTGGCCGCGGTCGCCGGGGTGTCGAAGCCGACCGTCTACAAGCACTTCACCGACAAGCGGCGGCTGTTCCTGGAGATCGTCGCCGCCGTCGTCGACGAGGCCTGCCAGGCCGTCCAGGACGCGGTGTCCGGCCTGGAGGGCACGCGAGACGTCGAGGCGGAGCTGCGCGAGCTGGCCCGGCGGCAGCTCGCGCTCGTGCTGCGCCCGCGCGTCGTCCGGCTTCGCCGGTTGGTGATCGGTGAGACCTCCCGCTTCCCCGAGCTGGGCCGCGCCTTCCACGAACGCGGTCCCGGGCGGACGATCGCGGCGCTGGCCGAGGCGTTCGCCGGCCTCGACGCCCGGGGCGCGCTGCGGGTCGCCGACCCGGTCACCGCCGCGACCCAGTTCAACTGGCTCGTCATGTCCGCGCCGGTCAACCAGGCGATGCTGCTCGGTGACGACCGCGCTCCCACCGCCCCGGAGCTGGACCACCACGTCGAGGGCGCGGTACGGGTCTTCCTCGCCGCGTACGGACCGGCGGTCATCCACGAACGAGGGGAAGATCAACACGTCACACCGTCAGAGGCCTGACCGGTTGCGGCGGATCAATCCGTCGCCTCGCGGACGTCCCTCCCCCGCTCGGCGAACGCCTTGAAGTCCTGCAGGTGCTGTCGCGACTGCTTGCGGAAGGCGCCGGGCATCAGAAGTCCCACCAGTTTCATCGCAAAACCGCTGAACCGGTATTCGTTCTCGACCTCCCAGAGCGTCCTTTCCGGGCCGGCCTCGGTGAACCGGTCGCGCACGGCGCTCCACATGCCCTCGCCGACGATCTCGCGGTCGAAGCGGACGACGCTCGTCCTCGGGATCTCGCGCGGGTCTGCCGGTTCCCGGCGTGTGATGGTCTCGACGCACTCGATCTCCCGCCCACCCGCCCGCATCACGACCCGCGACGTGGTGCCGAGCCGCCCGTGCTCGCCGCTCAGCGGCTCGTGCAGCACCAGGCCCCGCAGCCATTTCGGCAGGTGTTCCGGGTCGGCGAGCAGCCGGACCGTCTTCTCCCGCGGCAGGGCGATCTCGACGGAGACGGTGTACTTCACGGTCGCGTCGTTCCTTTCCTCGTTCTCGTCGTGGGCGCGAGTCGTGGGCGCGAGCGCCGAGGGCGCCGGTCGGCCCGCCGCGGCGGGGACATCAGGCCGGGTCGGGTGCGTAGAACCTGGTGGTGGCCTCGACCGCGGCCGCGACGTGCTCCGGTTCGCCGCCGGCGGCCGCGTGAGCCCGGCCCCAGGCCGCGGCGCTGCGCCGGCTGAACTCGCGTCCTTCGGGTGACTTCTCGAACTCCTCGTGGCCGGCGATCTCACCGTCGGCCAGGAACCGGGCCAGGGTGAGCAGAGCCAGGTCCCAGCCGACGCCGCCGGCGCCCGGGCCGAAGGTGGGGAAGGAGGGCTCCCCGACGACCGCCGCGTGGATCAGTTCGAGCTCCGTGTCGCCGGCGGGGCCCGGGGCCAGGCGCACCTCCACCTCGCTCGTGCCGGGCCAGGCGTCGGCGTCCGGTCCGTAGAGCCAGGACACCTTGAGCAGGCGCGGCGGCTCGCACCGGAGGATGTCGCCGTGCTCACCGCCGTCCAGCTCGAACTTCCCGCCGGGCCGAAGGTCCCCGGTGACCGGCTTCAACCAGCGGCTCAGCCGCTCGGGGTCGGTGACGGCGTCCCAGACGTCGTCGATCTCCGCGTCGTACCGACGCCGCAGCTCCACGGTGTACGCCTCGCCGGCGGGCACCGTACCGCTGCCCATCGCCCGGCGCACGGCGGCCAGCTCGTCCAGTACGTCTCTCATGTCATGCCTCCTTCGGTGGTGGTTCGGTTCTGCCCGTACCGGTGCCGGAGCCGGCCTGCCGGGTGGGTTCCCCACCGGCCCGGGGCGGGCGTGCACGCCCGCCCCGGGCCAGATCCGTCCCCAGGGCGTCGAGGCGTTGTTCCCAGGACCGGCGGAACCGGTCCAGCCACGCGTCGACCTCGCTCAGCGGCGCGGGCTCGACGGCGTAGAACCGTCGAGGGCCCTCGGCCCGCACCGATGCGAACCCGCTGTCACGCAGCACGCGCAGATGCCGGGAGACGGCCGGTTGGGAGACGGCGAACTCGGCCCGGATGACGTCCGTGATCGCCCCGGAGGTCCGCTCGCCGTCGGCGAGCAGTTCCAGAACGCGCCGGCGCACGGGATCGCCGAGGATGTCGAACGCGTGCACGACGGAGATCGTACCGGCCTGCACTTATATAAGTAAAGGCTGATATCTTGGCGTCGCGCCGGCGGCGACGGGCCTAGGTCGGCTCTCCGGTCAGCAGGGCCACGCACTCCACGTGGTGGGTCATCGGGAAGGCGTCGAAGGCGCGCAGGTCGGCGAGGGGGTAGCCGCGCTCGGCGAACCAGGCCAGGTCCCTGGCGAGGGTCGCCGGGTCGCAGGAGACGTACACGATCCGGGTGGCCCGCAGGCCGGCCAGGCCGGCGACGACGTCGCGGCCGAGGCCCGCGCGGGGCGGGTCGACCACGACCAGGTCGGCGCGCTCGATCCCGAACCGCTCCAGGGCGTTCTCCACCCGGCCCCTGGCGAAGCGGGCCTGGGGCAGGTCGCGCAGGTTGCGCTCGGCGTCGCGGACGGCGACCGACTCCGACTCCACCCCGTAGACGGCCCCCTCGGGACCGACGGCCTCGGCCAGCCCGGCGGCGAACAGGCCGACGCCGCAGTAGAGGTCCAGCGCCCACTCCCCCGGCCGGGGGGCGGCGAGCTCCAGGACGGTCTCCAGCAGGGTGGCCGCCGCTCCCGGGTGGACCTGCCAGAAACCGCTGCCGGTCACCTGGAAGTCGCGCTCGCCGACGCGCTCGACCAGGTGGTTGCGGCCGTGGACGACGCGGCTGCGGCCCTTGCCCTCGTCGACGAAGACCGCCACGCTCGTGTCGATGTCGGGCACCGCCACCGTGCGCCGGGGCTTGGGGGCGATCACGACCGCCTGGTCGCCGGTGCTGGAGGCGATGACCTCGACCGACGAGGCGTTGCGCCAGTTCATGATCTCGGCACCGACGTTCTCCACCTCGGCGTGGGCGATCAGGCAGGCGTCCACCGGCTGGATGTCGTGGGAGCGGTGGCGGCGCAGGCCCAGGCCGCCCTCGCGGTCGACGGCGAACTGGACGCGGGTACGCCAGCCGAGCCCGTCGGGGGCCCCGGGGACCTCCTCGACGGTGCCCTTCCAGTCGATCCCGGCCAGGCGCGAGAGCTGCTCGGCCACCACGTCGGTCTTGAGGCGGCGCTGGGCCTCCAGGGAGGCGTGCTGCCAGTCGCAGCCGCCGCAGCGGCCGGGGCCCGCGAACGGGCACGGCGGGGTCACCCGGTCGGCCGAGGCCTCCAGGATCTCCACGGCGTCGGCCCGCAGGAACCGGGAGGTCTCCTCGGTGATCTCGGCCATGACGCGCTCGCCGGGCAGGGCGTGGCGTACGAAGACGACCCGGCCGTCGTGACGGGCGACGCACCAGCCACCGTGCGCAACCGGTCCCACCGTCAGTTCGATCGCCATTGGCCGCTGCCCCCAGAATTCGTCGTCGGTCGAGCCTCCTCGCTCTCACGAGCGCATACGAAAGGTTATGCCTTGACGTCCTCGTCCCGGACCGTGTCGGGACCGGCCGTGTCGGGACCGGCCCCGTCGTGGCCGGTCGCGTTCAGGAGCGCCGCGTCCGGGCGGGCGCGGCGGGCCGAGCCCGGGGCGAAGGGTTCGGGGCGGCCCTTGAGCCGGTCGGAGGAGTGCAGCTGCCAGGGCACGCTGATGACCATGACGCCGGGCTGGAAGAGCAGGCGGCCCTTGAGCCGCAGCGCGCTCTGGTTGTGCAGCAGGTGCTCCCACCAGTGGCCCACGACGTACTCGGGGATGTAGACGCTCACCACGTCGCGCGGGGAGCGGCGGCGCAGTGACTTGACGTACTCCAGGATGGGCCGGGTGATCTCGCGGTAGGGCGAGTCGAGCATCTTCAGCGGCACCTGGATGCCGCGCCGCTCCCACTCCTCCTGCAGCGCCCTGGCCTCGGGGCCCTCGACCCCCACGGTGATCGCCTCCAGCTTGGAGGGGCGGGTGGCACGGGCGTAGGCGAGGGCGCGCAGGGTCGGCTTGTGGACCTTGGAGACCAGGACGATGGCGTGGTTGCGCGCGGGCAGCATCGACGCGGTCAGCTGGGTGTCCTCGTCGACGGCGAGCTCGCGGGCGACGTTCTCGTAGTGCCCGTGGATGCCCTTCATCATCAGGAACAGCACCGGCATGGCCACGCAGACGATCCACGCCCCGTGGGTGAACTTGGTGACCAGGACGACCACCAGCACCACGGCGGTCATCACGCCGCCGAAGAAGTTGATGGTCCGCGAGCGGTGCATCCGGTGCCGGACGCCGGGGTCCTCCTCGGTCGCCAGGTGCCGGGTCCAGTGCCGGACCATGCCGATCTGGCTCAGCGTGAACGACACGAAGACGCCCACGATGTAGAGGTTGAGCAGGCGGCTGACGTCGGCCTCGAACCCCCACAGCAGCAGGCAGGCCCCGGCGGCCAGGAGCACGATGCCGTTGGAGAAGGCCAGCCGGTCGCCCCGGGTGTGGAGCTGGCGGGGCAGGTAGCGGTCCTGGGCCAGGATCGAGCCGAGCACCGGGAAGCCGTTGAAGGCGGTGTTGGCCGCCAGGAACAGGATCAGCGCGGTGACGGCGGAGATGGCGAAGAAGGGCAGCGAGCCGCCGCCGAAGACCGCGTCGGCCACCTGGGCGATGATCGGCTGCTGGTAGTAGTCGGGCCCGGCCGGCACCCCCCCGATGAGCACGTCCCGCGAGGCCACGGCGGGGTCGGCGACCTTCACCCCCGAGGCCAGGCCGAGGGAGATGATCCCGATGAACATCGTCACCGACACCAGGCCCATCATCAGCAGCGTGGTCGCGGCGTTCTTGCTCTTGGGCTTGCGGAAGGCGGGGACGCCGTTGCTGATCGCCTCGACGCCGGTGAGCGCGGCGCAGCCGGAGGAGAACGCGCGCAGGATCAGGAAGGCCGCGGCGAAGGCGGTGACGTTGGACTGCTCGGCGATGATCTCGTAGTCGGCGGTGGGGGCGTGCAGCTCGTCGCCCAGCACGAGCACCCGGAAGCCGCCCCAGGCGACCAGGCCGAGGACGGCGAACATGAAGGCGTAGGTGGGAACGGCGAAGGCCGCGCCGGACTCGCGGATGCCCCGCAGGTTCACCAGCGTCAGCAGCACCACGATGATGATCGCGACCAGCGGCTTGTGCTCGGCGACGTAGGGGATGGTGGCGCCCACGTAGTCGACGCCGTTGGCGACCGACACCGCGACGGTCAGCACGTAGTCGACCATCAGGGCGCTGGCCACGGTCAGGCCGGCGTTGGGGCCCAGGTTGACGGTGGCGACCTCGTAGTCGCCGCCCCCGCTGGGGTAGGCGTGCACGTTCTGCCGGTACGACGCCACCACGGTGAGCATGACCACCACGACGGCCAGGGCGACCCAGGGGCTGAAGTGGTAGAAGGACACCCCCGCGAGGGAGAGGATGACGAGGATCTCCTGGGGGGCGTAGGCCACCGAGGAGAGCGCGTCGCTCGCGAAGACCGGCAGCGCGATGCGCTTGGGGAGCAATTGCTCGTGCAGCTGCGTACTGCGCAGTGCTCGCCCGATGAACAGGCGTTTGACAAGGTCCGTCACCTTCGACACGTCTGCCGATGCTAGTCCCTAATCTCGGGGCGGCCGACGCGGCACTCCCGGAGCGGGCCATACTGGCTGAGTACATCGGGAACAAGATCCGCCTCACAGCGACCGGCGGGGGAGCATGCATATCGTGATCATGGGGTGTGGCCGGGTGGGTTCGACCTTGGCGCACATCCTGGAGGACAGCGGCCACTCGGTCGCGATCATCGACCGTGACCCGCAGGCGTTCCGCCGGCTGCGGGCGGGGTTCCGGGGTCGCAGGGTGACCGGCATCGGCTTCGACCGGGACGTCCTGGAGGAGGCCGGCATCGAGGCCGCGGGCGCCTACGTGGCGGTCAGCAGCGGCGACAATTCGAACATCATCTCCGCCAGGGTCGCCCGGGAGACGTTCGGCGTGGACAACGTGGTGGCCAGGATCTACGACTCCCGGCGCGCCGAGGTCTACCAGCGGCTGGGCATCCCCACCGTGGCCACGGTCCGCTGGACCGCCGACCAGATCCTGCGCCGCGTGCTGCCGGAGGGGGCCGAGCCGCTCTGGCGCGACCCCAGCGGGCGCGTGGTGCTGGCCGAGGTCGCCTACCACCCCGGCTGGGTCGGCACCCCCGCGAGGGCCCTGGAGGCCGCCGCGGGCACCCGCCTGGCGTTCGTCAACCGGATGGGCGAGACCCTGCTGCCCCGGACCGACTCGGTGCTGCAGGAGGGCGACGTGCTGCACGTCCTGGCGGTCGAGACCGACATGGACCGCATCAGCAAGGTGCTGTCCTCTGGCCCCGAGGAGGAGCACTGATGCGCGTCACCATCGCCGGCGCGGGGGCGGTCGGCCGCTCGATCGCCGCCGAGCTCCTGGAGAACGGCCACCAGGTCCTGCTCGTCGACATCGACCCCAAGGCCATCAAGATCGACACGGTGCCGAGGGCGGAGTGGCTGCTCGCGGACGCCTGCGAGATCTCCTCGCTGGACGAGGCGGGCCTGGCCGACTGCCACGTGGTCGTCGCCGCCAGCGGCGACGACAAGGTCAACCTTGTGGTCTCCCTGCTGGCCAAGACCGAGTACGGGGTGCCCCGGGTGGTGGCCAGGATCAACCACCCCAAGAACGAGTGGCTGTTCAACGAGTCGTGGGGCGTGGACGTGGCCGTCTCGACGCCGCGCCTGCTCAGCGCGCTGGTGGAGGAGGCGGTCAGCGTCGGCGACCTGGTGCGCCTGATGACCTTCCGTCAGGGGCAGGCCAACCTGGTCGAGCTCACCCTGCCCGAGGACGCGCCGGTCGTCGGCCAGCGCGCCGGTTCGGTGCCCTGGCCCGACGACACCGCCCTGGTCGCGATCCTGCGCGAGGGCCGGGTGCTGGTGCCCACCGCCGACGACCCGCTGGAGGCCGGTGACGAGCTGATGTTCGTCGCCAGCCAGGAGGTCGAGGAGGAGCTGGCGGAGCTGCTCTCCCCGCACCACCGCACGCCGCGCTGAGAGTGCCGCGGGCCGGGACCCGGCCCCGGGTGAGGCCCCGTCTCCCCGGCGGGGATCCGGCTCCCGCGCCCGGCAGGCTCTGCGGCAGGGGCCCGGCCACAGGGCTCTAGCTCAGGGGCTCTCGGTCAGAGGGCTCTCGGTCGGAGAGTTCACCGGTCAGGAGGCCGCGGGTCGCACCGGGGTGCGGCCCCGGGCCAGCAGCCACACCATCGCCGCCAGCGCCGCGATCTGCAGCGGCCAGCCCATCACGATCTTGAGGATGCCCAGCTCGACGACGGCCCGGTCCCCGCCGATCAGGTACACCGGGAGCTGGACCGCCACCCGGATCACGCACGGGAGCATCAGCAGCCAGGTGAGCTTGGTGCAGAGCTTCACCACCGCCGGGTCGGCGCGCCAGGCGGTCGGATCACCGGTGACGGACCCGATCATGAAGCCCACCAGCGGCCAGCGGGTGACGATCGACAGCAGCATGGCCACCGAGTATCCCGCGTTGTAGAGGATGCCGGGCAGGAAGACGTCCTCGGCCTGGCCGCTGCGCGAGGCGAAGAACGCGCCGATGCCGATGCCGATCAGGCTGTTGATCACGAACTGCGGCGTCGAGCGCTGCACCAGCCTCACGGCCAGCAGCAGCACCGCCGTGCCGACGCTGACGATGAGCGAGGTCTTCAGGGTCGAGGTGGCGATCCACGTGCCGGTGAAGGCGATGGTCGGGACGGCGGCCTCCACGACGCCCCGTATCCCGCCGAACGCCTTGGCGAGCTGGCTGCGGAGCACGGCTTCCACCGTGTCGTGCGCGGCGGTCTCCTCGCTGGTGGTCATCTCTTCGTTCACCGTCTCGTGGTCGACGATCGCTCACGCACCGGCGGCCGGGCGCAGCTCGTATCTGGGATTGAACATGACCTTGCGTCCATCCTGCATGCTGACGAGCCCTTCGGCCAGCACCAGGCGGCCGGGTTCGATGCCCGCGATCCTCCTGCGGCCCAGCCAGATCAGGTCGATCACGTCGGAGCCGTCGTAGAGCTCGGCCTCCAGCGCCGGGGCGCCCCCGCGGGGGCGCAGCGTCACCGTCCGCAGGGTGCCGGTGACGCAGAACCGGCGGCGCCCGCCGCACGAGACGATGGCGGTGGCGCCGTGACGGTCGAGGTCCTGCTGGAGCTCGTCGGCCTCCAGTTCCTCCTGACCTGCGGTCAGGCGGCGGAGGAAGCCCCGCAGGCCGCCCTGTTTATGCGGTTCCTGAGAACCCACGGACCTCTCCTTCACATACGAGTCGCATCAGGGTACGCGATCCGGTCCGTCAGCGAATCTCGGCGATCTCCGGCCCGCGGCCGAAGGGGTTGAGGTCGGGCCCGTCGTTCTTGCCGCCCTGCTGCTCCACGGCCTGCCTGGCCTCGGGCGGCAGGCGGAGCTCGATCGCCTCCTTGGGCGCCATCGGCTCGTCCCCGCGTACCACGACGATGTCGCGGACGACACCCTCCAGGGTCTCGGCGGAGCCGGCGCCCTGGGCGGCGCGCCCGCTGATCACCGCGCGCAGGAACCAGCGCGGCCCGTCCACGCCGATGTAGCGGACCGGCTGCTCGTCGCCGCCCTCCGCCGGGATCCTGGCGGCCAGCTCGACGCCGAAGGGCCCCTCGCGCTCCTCGGCGGTGCCTCCGGCGCTCTTGACCCCCTCGGCCAGCTCCGCCCTGACCTCGTCCCAGATGCCGCTCCGCTTGGGCGCCGCGAACGCGTGCACCTGCAGGGCGCTCTCGTCGTACAGCACCACGGCGCCGACGATCTGCTCTCCGGCCAGGTTGAGCTGGATCTCGAAACCGGCGTCGACGGGCAGGCGCATCCCGCCGAGGTCGACCCGCTCCCGCTCCGGGTAGGACTCCTCGGAGTCCCACGGGCCCGACTCCCTCGTCGGGGTCTGCTCGGCCTCCTCCACCTCGGCCTTGTCGGCCTTGACGGCCGGGGACTCCTCACGACGGCGACGTCGGAACACTTTCCTCACGCTCCTTGAAGATTCACTGGTCAATCGTCCCCTGGGCCCCCGGCACCGTCATCGGCCGGTGGACCCGAAACCTCCGGCGCCCCGGGACGAACCGGGCAGCCGGGCCACTTCGTGGAACACCGCCCTCTCCACCTTCTGGATCACCAGCTGCGCCACGCGGTCCCCCCTGCGCAGCCGTACGGCGTCCTTGGTGTCGGTGTTGATCAGCGTCACCCTGATCTCCCCCCGGTATCCCGCGTCCACGGTGCCGGGCGCGTTGACGAGCGTCACGCCGTGCTGGACGGCCAGGCCGGAACGCGGGTGGACGAACGCGGCGTACCCGTCGGGCAGCGCGATCGCCACCCCGGTGCCGACCACGGCCCGCTCGCCGGGCAGGAGCTCGACGTCCTCGGCCGCGCGCAGGTCCGCGCCCGCGTCGCCCGGATGGGCGTACGACGGCGGCGGCAGGTCCGCGTCGAGCCGGTGGATCAGCACCTCGACGGTGTGGGTCACGGGTTCACCTCGTACTCGTGGTGCTCGTCGATGATCGTCTGGCTGCCGTGCCGCCCGAAGTGCTCCATGCCCACCTCGATGAACAGCGCCGCGGCCCGCACGGCGACCGGGCCGTCCGCGGAACCGATCCGGCCCTCAGCCTCAAGGTACGCCTTCCTGCCGGACATGCCGTTGCACCAGGCGCGCAGATACAGCTCGGTACCGACCGGAACCGGTGCGAGATAGTCGGTCTCCAGCCGCCCGGTGACGTAGGGCCTGCGGAAGAGCCAGACGGACATGCCGATGACCTCGTCCATCGCGGCGGCGAGGACGCCGCCGTGCGCCAGGCCGGGAGCGCCCTGGTGGCTCTCCCCCACGGTGAACGTGGCCTCGACGGTGATCCCGTCAGGGGTGGTGGCCGCCAGGTGCAGGCCGGTGGGGTGGCCGTCCCCGCAACCGAAACAGCGGCTGTAGTGGGGACCGAGCGGGGAGCCGGGAACGGGCCCGCCGGGAAGCGGCCCCGGACGGACGGCGTCCGGCGGGGGGGTCGTCACGGTGGAACGGGTCACGGGGCAGAACGTTACCCCTTGGGCTGCGGGGATTCGTCATTCACCGGCTTTCCCGCCCCCGAAGGGCCGGAACCACCCGGGCCACGGTCGCCACCGGGGCCGCCCGGGCCTTCCGGACCCGGCCCCGGGCCTTCCGGATCGGGGCCGCCCGCGTCGCCCGGGCCGGGGTGCGGTGAGGCCGGGGGCAGGGCGCGCGGCGGGGCGGCGCCGAGCTCGGGCAGCGCCCGGTAGATCACGGCGGCGACCGGCACCGCCACGGCCGCACCGGCGATGCCCGCCAGGATGCCGCCCACGGCCAGTGCCAGGATGATCGCCAGCGGGTGGAAGTGCAGCACCCGGCCCACGATCAGCGGCTGCAGCACGTGGTTCTCCAGCTGCTGCTCCACCACGAGGATGCCGAGGAAGATCAGGGCGTAGATCGGCCCCTTGGCGCCCAGGGTGACCAGCGTCGCCACCGCCCCGGCGAAGAAGATGCCGACGATCGGGATGAAGCTGGCGAGGAAGATCAGCACCGCCAGCGGCGCCCAGAGCGGCACGCCCATCCCGGCGAGCACGATACCCATGATCACGCCGTGCACGGCGGCCACCGCGACCGTGCCCTGCACGTACTGCGAGAGCGTCACCCACGCCGTGCGGCCCGCCCGGTCCACCCGGGGCGCCATGGTCCCGAACCCCTTGAGGAACCACGACCAGATCCGGTCGCCGTCCTTGAGCAGGAAGAACGTCACGAACAGCAGCAGCACGATGGAGGCCAGCACCTCCACCGCCACCGTGGCGCCGGTCAGGACCGTCTGGGTGATCTGGTTGCGCTGGGCGGTGACCTGCTTGCTGATCTCGTCGACCATGCTGGTCAGCTGGTTCGGCTGCAGGTGCAGGGGTCCGGTGTAGAGCCAGTTCTCGACGGACTTGGCGGTCTGGCGCACCTGGTCGACGAGGCCGGGGAACTCGTCGTTGGCGCGCACCCCGATGATCCAGCCGGTGCCACCGAGCACCGCGAGCGCGATGAGCATGGTGATCCACGTGGCGTAGATGGGCCGCAGGCCCACCGCGCGCAGCCGCCGGGTGACCGGGAACAGCAGCGCGGTCAGCAGGAGCGCCACGGCGACCGGCAGCACGACGATGCGCAGCGTCGCGATGAACTGCGCGAAGTAGAAGACGGCCCAGCCGATGATGATCAGGCACAGGCTCCACAGGGCGAGGCGGAGCAGCGTACGCGGCACCAGGGCGGTCAGGCGTTCCCGGTCGGAGATCACGGATCCCACCCTGGCACGCCGGGGTGGAAAACGCGCGGGAGTTACCGGGTGGACACGACGAGGAAGGGCCCGCGCGTCGGCCGGTGCGCGGGCCGCCACGGGTCACCCGGGTCATCACCGGCCACAGGGGGCTTCACGAGCCACAAGGGTCGTCACGGGTCACATGGGCCGGCACGGGCCGGCACGGGCACGGGCACGGCCGGAGCCGGCACCCGCCCGGTGGGCCGGTGCCGGTCCGTTCGGCGACCTCGTCCGGCCGGGCTCAGCGCTCGGCCGGCGGGCGGGCGATCACCCTGTCCTCGAGGTAGCAGCTGCAGTTACCACATCCTGGCGGCATGACCCGTCCTCCCCTCGGCTGTCCTGTCCCGACCGTACGACGGGGCGGCCCGGCGCGAAGGACGCGGAAAGGACAGAGTCGCGGGCGTCGCGGTCAGGTGAGGGCGACCTCCACCAGCAGCTCGCCCTCGCCGGGGTGGAGCACGAACTCGTCGATGACGCCCGCGCCGCACAGGTCGTCCTGCGCCTGCCGGACCAGGTCCACCCGCGCCCCGGTGACGGTCAGCCGGGAGACCTCGGCGCGCATGGACAGGCGGGCGTCGGACTTGGCCTTGCGGACCCGGCCCAGGACCGTGGCCACCGCGGGCAGCAGCTCGGGATCGCCGCCGCGCCCGTCCGGCTCGGGCCAGGCGGCCCGGTGCACCGAGCCCTCCCGCCACCAGGACCAGACCTCCTCCGTGACGAAGGGCAGGAACGGGGCGAACAGCCGGAGCATGACGTCGAGGGCCTCGCGCAGCGCCGCGTGCGCCGAACGCGCGGCCGCGCTCGCCTCACCGGACCCGCCCGCGTCCCCGCTCACCTCACCCGCGATCCCCTCGCCCACGTCCGCGTTCGTACTCCCCCCGCCCGCGTCCCCGGCGCGCTCCGGCCGCCCCGAGCGCCCTCCGGCGCCGGTCACGCCGTCGTAGGCCCTGGCCTTGACCAGCTCCAGGTAGTCGTCGCAGAACTCCCAGAAGAACCGCTCGGTCCGCTCCAGCGCGCGGGTGTAGTCGTAGCCCTCCATCGCCTCGGTGGCCTCCCGGGCCACCTCCGCGAGCCGGGCCAGCATCGACAGGTCGATCGGCTCGGTGACCTCGCCGCCGCCCTCCCCGAGGCCGAGGACGAACCGGGAGGCGTTCAGGATCTTGATGGCCAGCCGGCGGCCGATCTTGATCTGGCCGGTGTCGAAGGCGGTGTCGGTGCCCGGACGGCCGTGCGCCGCCCAGTAGCGGACCGCGTCCGAGCCGTACTGCTCCAGCAGCCCGGACGGGGTGACCACGTTGCCCACGGACTTGGACATCTTCTTGCGGTCGGGATCGATGATCCAGCCGGAGATCGCGACGTCGCTCCAGGGCAGGACGTCCCGCTCCAGATGGCTGCGCGCCACCGTGGAGAACAGCCAGGTCCGGATGATCTCGTGGGCCTGCGGGCGCAGGTCCATCGGGAAGACCCGGTCGAACAGGTCGGGGTCGCGTTCCCAGCCTCCGGCGATCTGCGGCGTGAGCGAGGAGGTGGCCCAGGTGTCCATGACGTCGGGGTCGGCGGCGAAGCCTCCCGCCTTGCCGCGCCGCTCCTCGGTGTAGCCGGGTGGCACGTCGCTCGCGGGGTCCACCGGCAGCGCGGACTCCGGCGGCGTGATCGGCCTGGAGTGGTCGGGCTCGCCCTCGTCGTCCAGCGGGTACCAGACCGGGATGGGCACGCCGAAGAAGCGCTGCCGGGAGATCAGCCAGTCGCCCGCCAGGCCCCGCACCCAGCCGTCGTAGCGGGCCCGCATGTGCGGCGGGTGCCAGGCGAGCTCCGCGCCCCGTGCCAGGAGCGCGTCGCGCAGCGCCTCGTCGCGCCCGCCGTTGCGCAGGTACCACTGGCGGGTGGTGACGATCTCCAGGGGGCGGTCGCCCTTCTCGTAGAACTTCACCGGGCGCCGCACCGGCCGGGGCTCGCCCTCCAGGTCGCCGGAGGCCCGCAGCAGCTCCACGATCCGCTCGCGGGCCCCGTGCGCGGTCCTGCCGGCCAGCTCCCCGTACGGCCCGGCCGGCACGCCCTCGGGGGCGTCCGGCAGCAGCCTGCCGTCCCAGCCGACGACCGGGCGGGTGGGCAGGTCGAGCTCGCGCCACCAGACGACGTCGGTGACGTCGCCGAAGGTGCAGATCATCGCGATGCCGGACCCCTTGTCGGGCTCGGCCAGGTGGTGGGCCAGCACCGGCACCTCGACGTCGAACAGCGGTGTCCTGACCGTGGTGCCGAACAGCGGCCGGTAGCGTTCGTCGTCGGGGTGGGCGACCAGCGCGACGCAGGCGGGCAGCAGCTCGGGACGCGTCGTCTCGATCCAGACGCGGTCGCCGAAACCCCTGGCCCGCTGCTCCTGCGACAGTGCGAAGCCCACCCGGTGGAAGGCGCCCGGCCACTCGCGGTCCTCCAGCTCGGCCTGGGCCACGGCGGTGCGGAAGGTGACGTCCCAGAGCGTGGGCGCCTGCGCCACGTACGCCTCGCCCCGGGCCAGGTTGCGCAGGAAGGCCCGCTGGGAGGCGGCGCGCGCGGCGGTGCCGATGGTGGCGTAGGTCAGCGACCAGTCCACCGACAGGCCCAGGCGGCGCCAGAGCTCCTCGAACGCCTTCTCGTCCTCGGCGGTGAGCCGCTCGCACAGCTCGATGAAGTTCCCGCGCGAGATCGGGACCTGCCGCTTGGCGTCGGGCCTGGCGGGCGGTTCGAACGAGGGGTCGTAGGCGACGGAGGGGTCGCAGCGCACGCCGAAGTGGTTCTGCACCCGGCGCTCGGTGGGCAGGCCGTTGTCGTCCCAGCCCATGGGGTAGAAGACCTCGCGCCCGCGCATCCGCCGGAAGCGGGCGATCGTGTCGGTGTGGGTGTAGGAGAAGACGTGGCCCACGTGCAGGGAACCGGAGACGGTCGGCGGCGGGGTGTCGATCGAGTAGATCTCCTCGCGCGTGCGCGACCTGTCGAACCGGTACGTCCCCTCGGCCTCCCAGCGGCCCGCCCATACCGTCTCCAGGCCGTCGAGAGTCGGCTTCTCGGGCATGGGCGCAGGGCGCGGTCGCTGTTGTGTCATGCCGCCCTATGGTATGGCTTCACGCGGGGCGGCGCTGGAGGAGACTAGGGTCTGAGGCGGAACGCGAACGGGAGGACCACATGGCCGACGACAGCGAGAAGCAGGACATGGCGTGGAAGGCCATCGGCGGCCTGCTGGGCCTGGCCACGGCCTGGGGCGCGAGGAAGATCATCGGCTTCGCCTGGGAGAAGGCCACCGGCAGGAAGGCCCCCATCGACAACGAGTCGTTGGACACCGGCCTCGGTGAGGCGATCGGCTACGCCGTGGTGATGGGGGTCGGCATGCAGGTGACGCAGATCGTGGTGGCCCGCACCGCCAGGAAGCGCTACGACGCCTGGCGGGCCGTGAAGTCCGCGGCCAAGGACGTCACCGGCTGACGACCCGCGGGGCCGGGGGCCGCGTCCTTCGCGAGAACAGGCGAGGACGCGGCCCCCGGCACGGCGGCTGTCCCGGAGCCCCGGCAGGGACCCCGCGGGCCGCTTCCGGAGGTCCGGCGGGCGTTTCGGCGGGCCGCTTCCGGAGGTCCGGCGGGCGTTTCGGCGGGCCGCGGGAGCCGGGTCTCAAGGGGCCGCGGGAGCCGCGGGAGCCGGAGAGACCTCAGGCCGCCTCGAGCGCGGCCAGGAACTCCTTGGCCCAGCGGTCCACGTCGTAGGTGGCGACCCTGCGGCGCAGCGAGCGCATCCGGCGTGACAGGTCGTGCGGCGTGGCCCGCATCGCGGCCAGCATGGCCCGCTTGAGGCCGTCGACGTCGTAGGGGTTGACCATGAACGCCTGGCGCAGCTCGTCGGCCGCCCCGGCGAACTCGCTGAGCACCAGCGCGCCGCGCAGGTCGTGGCGGCAGGAGACGTACTCCTTGGCGACGAGGTTCATGCCGTCGCGCAGCGGCGTGACCACCATCACGTCCGCGGCCAGGTAGAGCGCGGCCAGCTCGTCGCGGCCGTAGGACTGGTGCATGTACTGCACCGGCTGCTGTCCCAGCTCGCCCTGCTCGCCGTTGATCCGGCCGACCTGCAGCTCGATCGAGTCGCGCAGCCGCATGTACTCCTCGACCCGTTCCCGGCTCGGCGTGGCGATCTGCACGAACGCCGCCTCGCCCGGCTTGATCGTCCCCTCCGACAGCAGCTCGCCGAACGCCTTGAGGCGCTGGCCGATGCCCTTGGTGTAGTCGAGCCGGTCCACGCCCAGCAGCATGCACTCCGGGTCGCCCAGCTCGGCGCGGATCTCCCTGGCGCGGGCGATGATGTGCGGCTCCCTGACCAGGGAGTCGAGCTCGCCGAAGTCGACGGAGATCGGGAAGGCCGCGGCCCGCACCACCCGCTCCCCCACCTGGATCTCGTTCTTGTGGTGCTGGTAGCCGAGCAGGATGCGGCAGAGCCGGATGAAGTTGGACGCGCCGCCGGGCCGCTGGAACCCGACCAGGTCCGCCCCCAGCAGGCCCTCGACCAGCTCGCGCCGCCACGGCAGCTGGGAGAACAGCTCCACCGGCGGGAAGGGGATGTGCAGGAAGAAGCCGATGCGCAGGTCGGGACGGAGCTTGCGGAGCATGGCCGGGACGAGCTGGAGCTGGTAGTCCTGCACCCACACGACCGCGTTCTCGGCGGCCTCCTCGGCCGCGGCCTGGGCGAAGCGCTCGTTGACGGCGCGGTAGGACTCCCAGGTGACGCGCGAGTAGGCCGGGGCCGCGACCACGTCGTGGTAGAGCGGCCAGAGCGTGCCGTTGGAGAAGCCCTCGTAGTAGAGCTCGACCTCCTCCTCCGACAGCGGGACGGGCACGAGTTGCATGCCGTCGTGCTCGAAGGGCTCCAGCCGCTCCCCCGGGGCGCCGTGCCAGCCGACCCACGCCCCCTCCCTGCGCTGCAGGACGGGGGCGATCGCGGTGACGAGGCCGCCGGGGCTTCGCCGCCACATGTCCTCCCCGGCCCGGTCGACGGGAAGACGGTTGGCGACGATCACGAACGCGCTGCGGCCCAGCACAGTATTCCTCCAGGTAGTCGAGAGCTTACGTAAAGGACTACCCGTTCGGCGAACTTCTATGACTTTCCAGGTGGAAGGGCACCCCGGTGGATCCTCAGATCCGCCCGTACGGTGTCGCCGAGCTTGCCGGTGGCGGAGCGGTTGAGGAAACCTCCGGCCACGGCGCCGGTGAGGAAGGGCCCGAAGGTGGTGAGGTGGCGTCCCATGGTGCGCATCAGGCGGTTGCGGAGCGCGGTCTTGGCGGCGGTGCCGAGCGCCACGGTCATCGTCCCGGGGGCCATGGGGTCGACGCCGCGCTGCTTGGACCAGGCCATCGCGAAGGCCATGGCCCGCTGGGAGCCGGTGCCGGGGACCTGCATGCCGTACACCTCGTGCAGCTCGGCGATGAGCTTGACCTCGATCGCGGCGACGACCAGGGTCTCGGCGACGAGCTGGGCGGGGGCCGAGAGCAGCAGGGGCGGCGCGGCGAACTCGGCCGCGGCGACGGCCCCGCCGATGGCTCCGACCGTCATGGTGGCCTTGGCGGCGGTCCGTACCAGGTCGTCGGCGAGCGCCTCGGAGGTGAGGCCGTGGTGGTGCTCGGAGAGGGTGGCGAGGTCTCGGATGGGGATGCGGGGCGCCACCGCCATGAACACGTCGGTCAGCCAGCGGCCCCGGCCCGCGCCGGACGCCTTGGCCTTCTTCGCCCCTTGGGCGAGTGATCTCGTGAGACGGCCGAGCAGCCTTCGCCGCTCGGCCCCGTCCATGTCGCCCGGCTCGGCGAGCCTGCCGACGATCTCCGCCACTTCGCGTTCGGACGCGCCGATCTCCGCCGTTCCGCGTTCGGACGCGCCGGCCTCCGCCGCCTCCCGTCCGGACGCGCCGGTCCTCGCGCCGTCCCGTTCAGGCGCGCCGGCCGACTCCTGGGCCGTGAAGTCGTCCGGCGCGGCACCGGTCTGCCTGTTCTCTGACGTCATGTCTCGGAACCTCCTCAAGGCTGTCTGAGCGCCCTACCCGCGAGGGGAGGGACACACCTCGGACAGCCGTCGGAATCATCGTCAGGCCGCGCACTCCCGGCAGATCTGCTGGTTGTTCTTCTCCACGGCCAGCTGACTGCGGTGGTGCACCAGGAAACAGCGCGCGCAGGTGAACTCGTCGGCCTGGCGAGGAATCACCCGCAGCGAGAGCTCCTCGTTGGACAGGTCCGCGCCCGGCAGTTCGAGCGATTCGGCGAGATCGGTCTCGTCGATGTCGATGCTGCCCGAGGACTTGTCGGTACGGCGGGCCTGCAGTTCCTGCAGACTGTCCTCGCTGAGGTCGTCGTCTGTCTTGCGTGGACTGTCGTAGTCGGTAGCCATCGGTCTGCTCCATCCCCCTCATCTATCTGTCTGCGCTCACTCGCGCGTGTGTAACGTCCGAGAGGCACGGCTTGTGCCCGATCCGCCAGAGAGATTCCTGCTTCGGTACCCCGCCGGAATGGTCACTGAACCTCCCTACACGTGAGGGACGTACTGCCAATGGCCACGGTTAGCCAAATATGGCGTAAACCACAGCATCGACGGCATGCACCACCGTGTTCGACGGCACATCCAACCACATGTACGGCGTGAACGAGACGCCCCCCGCCGGATCAACGTGGCTGAAGTCGCACGGTGACCACCAGCCCTCCTCCGTCCCTGGGCAGGGCGGTCACGTTACCCCCATGGGCCCGCACGACCGCGCGGACGATGGAGAGCCCGAGCCCCGCCCCCTTGTCGGAGTCGACCCGCTCGGCATTGAGCCGCCGGAAAGGCTCGAAAAGGCTGTTCACCTCGTACGCGGGCACGTGCGGTCCCGTGTTGGCCACCTGAACAACCAAGGCACCCTCCATCATTCCCGTCCTCACCCACAGACGTCCTGACTCGGGAAGGTTGTGCTTTATGGCGTTCTCCACGAGATTGGCCACGCACCGTTCGAGGAGGACCGGATCGCCGACGGTCTCGGCGGAGCGGAGCTCGGGGGTCACGACGACCCCGGCCTCCTCGGCCCGCGCGGCGAGCTGGTCGACGGCCGTCTCGGCCACGTCCTTCATGTCCACCGGCTTGCGCACGCTCAGCTCGCGCTCGCTGCGGGCCAGCAGCAGCAGGCCCTCGATCAGGCGCTCGTTGCGGGCGTTGACCTCCAGCAGGGTGCGGCCCAGCGCCTTGAGGTCGCCCGAGGCCTCGGGGTCGCCCAGGGCGATCTCCAGCACCGTACGGTTGATCGTCAGCGGGGTGCGGAGCTCGTGGGAGGCGTTGGCCACGAACCTCCGCTGCGTGTCGAAGGCCACGTTGAGCCGGGTGAGCATCGCGTCGAAGGTGTCGGCGAGCTCCTTGAGCTCGTCGTCGGGGCCCTTGAGGTCGATCCGCTCGTGGGCCAGGGTGCTGCCCGACAGCTTGCGGGCGGTGGCGGTCATCTGCTGGATGGGCTTGAGCGCCCGGTCGGCGACGACGTAGCCGATGATGACGGCCAGGATGCCGATGCCCGCCAGGGCCAGCACCGAGCGGGTCAGCATGTCCTTCTGCACGCCGGTGATCGCGACGTGCTGGTACCCGTACCACTGCCGCTTGAGCTGGGCCGCCTGGGGGCTGAAATCGTTCGGGTCCAGCGGGAGGGGCGGCCACGCCGAGTAGAGCGACCAGCTCACCAGGAGGTACATCACGGTCATGAGCAGCGCCCCCGCCGCGAAGAACAGCACGGCGTAGGTGATGGTCAGCCGCCAGCGGATGCTGACGCGGTCGATGACCGACCTGGTCTGCTCCACGAGGGTGCGCCGCACCGGGGAGGCGCCCGCCGGGGGCGGGCCGTCCCAGGCGGGCGGGCCGGTCGGCGGTGGGGGGTGGGCGGCGGGCGGCCGCCCCGCCTGCCCCGGCGATCCCGCCTGCCCCGCCGCGGGTCCCGCCGGTCCTGCCGGTCCCGAGGAGAGGTGTTCGGTCTTCCAGGAGCTCCGCTCGGAGTGCGGGCTGATCATCGGGTGGGTGGGCACGGACTCCCTGCCCTCGCCCGCCGGGACGAAGGTGGGGTGCTCCTCTCCCCCGCCTGCCGGAGTGCTCACAGCTTGTACCCGACTCCGGGCACCGTCTCGATCACCTGGGGCTCGCCCAGTTTCTTCCTCAGCGTCATCATGGTGACGCGTACCACGTTCGTGAACGGGTCGATGTTCTCGTCCCACGCCTTGTCCAGCAGGTCCTCCTGGCTGACGACGGCGCCTTCGGCGCGCATCAGCTCCTCCAGGACCGCGAACTCCTTCTTGGTGAGCGCGATCTCCTGGCCGTCCCTGCTGACCAGGCGCTTGCCCGGGTCCAGGCGCACCCCGCTGCGCTCCAGCACCGGCGGGAGCGCCGGGGCCGAGCGGCGGCCCAGGGCCCGCACCCGCGCCACGAGCTCGATGAACACGAAGGGTTTGGCCAGGTAGTCGTCGGCGCCCAGGCCCAGCCCCTCGACCTTGTCGTCGACGTCGCCGGAGGCGGTCAGCATGAGGATCCGCGACGCGGTACGGGAGGCCACCAGGCGGCGGCAGACCTCGTCCCCGTGCACCTTGGGCAGGTCCCTGTCCAGGACGACGACGTCGTAGTCGATGTAGCCGGCCCGCTCCAGCGCGCCGGCGCCGTCGTAGGCCACGTCCACGGCCATCGCCTCGCGCCGGAGCCCGGTCGCGATCGCGTCGGCGAGCACCCGTTCGTCCTCAACCACAAGCACTCGCACGGCCTATGGCACCTCCCGTCACATTCCGTGGTCAGCCGCTGGAACGGCTCTCCATTGTCACCCCGGCCCCTGTAAGCACACGGTAAGGCCCTCCTGTGAACACTGCGCGTGATGTCGGGAACACGGAGGTTTAGTGCGCCGTTCACCGTGGGTACAGCCGGTTCCAGCCTTGTCGCGCTACTTTCCATCCCCTGAGCCCGTGAGAAAGAAGGTGAGATGGGCGAGTTCACCACAACAATCGAACACCGCCTCGACCAGGCCCACAGGAACCTGCAGGAGGCCCGGTCCACCGGCGACGACTACCTCGCCGACACCCTCACCGCCGAGATCGAGGATCTCCACCGTCTGGCCATGGACAACGGCGTTCCCCTCCAGCGATGACGACATGGGACGGCCCCCGGCCCGGCCGGGGGGCCGTCCCGTGTCCCGAACGGTCAGGCGTCGCGTTCCGGGCCGGGGCCGTCCCATGTCCTGAACGGTCAGGCGTCGCGTTCCGGGCCGGGGCCGTCCCATGTCCCGGGTGGGCGGGAGCCGGGTCCGGAAGCCGTCTCGCGGTCCTGACAGTTCAGGCGTCGCGTTCCGGGTCGAGCGGGAGCAGCAGGTCGTGCAATTCCTCGAACAGGCCGGGTGCCGCACAGAGCGTCAGGCCGGGGTTGGCCCGTTTTCCCGACAGCCCGCCGACCCGCGCCCCGGCCTCGGCGGCGATCAGGCCTCCGGCGGCGTAGTCCCACTGCTGGGGGCCGCGTTCGTAGTAGCCGTCCACCCGCCCGGCCGCCACCGCGCACAGGTCCGAGGCCGCCGAGCCGCCCCGGCGGATGTCGCGCACCCGGGGCAGCACGTGGCGCAGCACCTCGGCCTGCACCGCGCGCCGCCCGCTCTCGTAGCCGAACCCCGTGGCGATCAGGGCCCGCTCCAGCGGCACGCCGGTGTTGCAGTGCAGCCGCTCCCCCGCCAGCCACGCCCCCCGCCCGCCGACCGCGGTGAACACCTCGGCGCGGGGCACGATGTTGACCACCGCGGCGATCACCTCGCCGTCCACCTCCACCGCGATGCTGACCGCCCACTCGGGCACCCCGTACAGGAAGTTGACGGTCCCGTCGATCGGGTCGACGATCCAGCGGACCCTGCCGTCGCCGGTGGAGCCCCCCTCCTCGCCGAGGATCGCGTCGCCGGGCCTGACCGCCCTGATCCTGTCCCTGATCAGCTCCTCCGAGGCCCGGTCCAGGGCCGTCACCACGTCGGTGGGACTGGATTTGGTGACCAGCACCTCAGGCCGGGCAGGCCGCTTGGCCAGCAACATCTCCCCGGCCTCCCTGGCGATCTCCTCCGCCAGCCTGCCGAAGGTCACCGCGCTGTCCACGATCCGCTCACCGTTCCTCGCTCGCTCCGCCGGGCTCCCGCGGCGTCGCGCCGCGTTCCCCGTCTCCCGCCCGTCCCGCCGGATCCCGATGGGGCCCCGCGCCGTGTTCGCCGGGGCGACCGCCCGGCCGGGGTCGCGGCCCCATCGTCCCATCGGATCCGGCGGGCCCGGGTCACGTGAGCGACTCCGGCCGTTTCCACTCGCCCCCGAGGACGTGCCGCTCCAGGAAGGCAAAGACTGTTTCGTACCATACGACCGAATTGCCGGGCTTGAGGATCCAGTGGTTCTCGTCGGGGAAGTAGAGGAACTTCGACTCCACCTCCGAGCGCCGCAGATCCCACCACAGGCGCAGTGCCTCGCCGATGGGCACCCGGTAGTCCTTGTCGCCGTGCACGACCAGCATCGGGGTGGTGATCTTCTCCAGCGACAGGTGCGGGGAGAGCCTGGTGTACAGCTCGCTCCCCGGAGGGCCGAACTCCCGCTGCCAGTACATGGACGCGTCCGTGGTGCCGGCGAACTGGTCGAGGTTCCACAGCGAGGCGTGGGTGACGATCGCCCCGAACCTGTCGGTGTGCCCGGCCAGCCAGTTGGCCATGTACCCGCCGAAGGAACCGCCCATCGCGCCGATCCTGGTCGCGTCGACCTCGGGCAGCTCCAGCGCCGCGTCGGTGATCGACATCAGGTCGGCGTGGGTACGCGGGCCCCAGTCGGCCCAGCCGCGCCGGATCATCTCCGCCCCGTAGCCGGTGGACAGGCACGGGTCGGGCAGCAGCACCGCGTACCCGCGCGCGGCCATGATCCACGGGTTCCAGCGCCAGGACCAGTCGTTCCAGCTCGCCAGCGGGCCGCCGTGGATCCACAGCAGCATCGGCGCCGGGGCGTCGCCCGAGGCCCCCTCGGGCAGCACCAGCCAGGCCCTGACCTCCGCGCCGTCGTCGGCGGTCGCGGTGACCTCGGTGAGCGTGCCGGGCGTCCGCGGCCCGGGGGCGGGCGAGGCCAGGGGGACGGGCGTGCCGTCCACGGCGATCCTGACCGGGGCCGCGGGCGCGTCCACCGCGCCGCGCAGCGCGTACACGACGCCGTCGGGCGCCACGTTCAGCCAGGAGTACGCGCCGTCGTCGGGGGTGAGCCGCTGCGGCGCGGAGCCGTCGGCCGCGACCCGGAAGACCGGCCGCCGGCCGCGGTGGTCGGCGGCCACGAGCAGCGAGCGGGAGTCGGGCGCCCAGGCGAGGTCGGCCGGCCAGAGCTCCCCGCCGGCCGGGTGGCCCTCACCGGTGTCCAGGTCGACGATCCACAGGGTGACCTCGGGGATCTGGTCGAGGGCGGCGTGGCGGACCCGCACGCACGCGACCAGGCGGCCGTCGGGGGAGATCCTGACGGGCCCCTCGAAGTCGTGGCCGTCCTGCCCGGCCAGGACCCGCCGGGCACCTCCCTCGTCCGCGCCGGCCGCGGGGATCACGACCAGCTCGGAGCGGCGCTCGCCGTGCGGCAGGGACACCCCCCAGGTGGTCACGACGGCGGAACCGTCGGGCGTCACGGCGTAGGAGGACTCGTCGTCCAGGGCCCGTCCCGGCCGCGGGGTGAGGTCCCTGACCTCGGTCAGTTCCTCGGCGTCCCCCAGGACGCCCGCGAACAGCCGCGTCTCGCCGGGCCCGATGTCGTGATCCCAGTACCTCACCGGGTAGTCCTCGTGCAGGATCGCGCTGATCCCGGCCTCCTTGCGGGCCTTGCGCCGCTCGGCCTCGTCGGCCTCGTCCCCGGGGAGCACGTCGGAGCCGAAGACCACGGTCCTGCCGCCGGTGGCGAACCCGGTCACACCGCCGGGCCTGGAGGCGATCCGCCGGGCCTCCCCTCCTCCCGCAGGCAGCAGCCACAGGGCCCCGACCTCCTCGTCGGCGTCCTTGACCGTGGGGTCGGGCCGGCGCGAGCCGAAGAGCAGATCACCCGCCGGGGTGAACTCCGCCCCGGCCTCGCCCCTGACCGAACGGGTCAACCGGCGCGGCGCGCCGCCGTCATCGAGGGGCACCTCCCACAGGGAGGTCCCGTACGATCTTCCATCGGGATTGAGCGCCTGCACCACGCAGGCCAGGCGCGTTCCATCGGGGGACAGGCGCAGGGACACCACCCGCGGTACGCCGACATAATCGCGGATGTCGTTGAATGGAGTCACGGATTCGAACCTACCCGTCGATCGTTCACAGGCAAGCGTCCCCCGGGAATGCATCCGCAGGACCCGCCGGTGACGAATGACTCAGGGTGAGCATGCGAGAGAACACCCGGGCATGCGGTTTGATGAATGCCATGGGGAATTACGACGCACTTCTCGTCGTCTCGTTCGGGGGACCGGAGAAACGCGACGACGTGATGCCGTTCCTGGAGAACGTGGTGCGGGGGCGCGGCGTCCCGCGCGAGCGCCTGCTGGAGGTCGCGAAGCACTACCAGGACCTCGGCGGCGCGAGCCCGATCAACCAGCAGTGCCGCGACCTGATCGCGGCCGTGCAGCCGACCGTCGACCTGCCGATCTACTGGGGCAACCGCAACTGGCACCCGTTCCTGGAGGACACGGTCCGCCGGATGGCCGGCGACGGCGTGCGCAGGGCGGCGGCCTTCGTCACCTCGGCCTACGGCTCCTACTCGGCCTGCCGGCAGTACCGCGACGACATCGCGCGCGCCCGGGCCGCGGTGGAGGGCGCCCCGGAGATCGTCAAGCTCCGCCACTACTTCGACCACCCCGGGTTCGTCGCGGCGATGACCGACCACACCCGCCAGGCGCTGGAGCGCCTGCCGGAAGGGCTCCGCCGGGACGCCCGGCTGGTCTTCACCGCGCACAGCATCCCGATCTCGATGGCCGAGACGGCCGGGCCCGAGGGCGGGCTGTACGAGGCGCAGCTGCGCCGGGCGGCCTCGCTGATCACCGACGCCGTCGGCGGCGACCGGGAGTGGGACCTGGTCTGGCAGAGCCGCAGCGGCGCGCCGCACATCCCGTGGCTGGAGCCCGACGTCTGCGACCACCTGGAGAAGATCGACGCCCCGGCGGTGGTGCTGGTGCCGGTCGGTTTCGTCTCCGACCACATGGAGGTCGTCTACGACCTCGACGTGGAGGCCGCCGAGACGGCGGAGCGGATCGGCCTGCCGCTGGTGCGGGCGGCCACGGCGGGCGTCCACCCGCGGTTCGTCTCGATGGTCTCGGAGCTGGTCGCCGAACCGGAGCCGGTGGCGTGCCCGGCGACCTGCTGCCCGGCCCCCCGGCGCCGCCCGGCGTGACCGGAGGGCCTCTCAGGGGTACGCGCCGCGCGTCCTGACGTGACCGGGGGACCGCTCAGGGGTAGGCGGCCGCGTACCCCCGGGAGACGGCCATGACCTTGGCCACGTAGGACCAGGAGTGGTTGTAGAACCAGACGGCCTTCTCCAGCTTCCTTCCGCCCTGACCGGCCCCGTTGGCGCACAGGTAGTTGGCAGCCCCCGGCACCGCGTCGTAGGGGCTCCAGATGTCCGCGACGCCGTCGCCGTCGCCGTCCACCCCGTACGCCTTCCAGGTGGCGGGCATGAACTGCATCGGCCCCTGGGCGCCCGCCGACGACGGGCCGTTGTTGCGCCCGTGCGAGCTCTCCACCTGCCCGATCGCGGCCAGGACGGTCCAGGAGAGCCCGGGACAGACCTGGGCCGCCCTGCGGTAGAGCTCCAGGTAGCTCGCGGGCCTGCCGACCGCGACCCGCTTCGCCCTCCCGCCGGTGGCCGTGCTCGCGCCGGTGTCTCCGGTGCCACCCGTCCCGTCCTTGCCCGCGGCGGCCCCATCGGCCTTGCGGGTGGTCGCGGCACCGGCCGGGCGGCCGACGGTGACCACCTGGGCGCCGGGGCCGAGCAGCTCGTCCACCCGCGTCCTGAGGCCGGCGACGGCCTTGCGGGGGGCGTGCACGAGCAGCGCCACGCCCGGCAGCAGGCCCAGCCTGCGGCCGGTCTCCTGCGACACCACGCCGTCCACGCCGGGCAGCCCGAAGGTCGCCGAGGCCGCGACCCGCAGCCGGGGGCCGCCGTCCACCTGGTAGTGCGAGCCGAGGACCAGGCCCAGGCGACGTGCCGCCGGGCCGTCGGCGACGAGTTCCCCGGCCGCGAGGGCGCTCCAGAGCGCCGGCTGTCCGGCGATCCCCGAGGAGGTCCAGGCGCGGAAGCGGGCCGGGTCCACCGCGATGAGGTTGATCCCCACCCCGGCCACCTTGACCACTCCCCCGTCGAAGACGTCGGTCTTCCAGACGTGCCTGAGCCGGGAGATGTCCGCCCTGGTCCGCTCCGTCAGCGTCGCGGGGGAGACGACCATCAGGCGGGGCGGGGTGGGGGTGTCCCCGGAACCGGCCTCCGAGGTGGAGCCGGGATCGGCGGTGGACCCCGTCCCGGGCGCGGTGGCCGGCGCCGAGGGGGCGGAGGTGACGACCGGCTCGATCGCCGCCAGGTCCCGGACCCGCGCCTCGGCGACGGCTCCCCGGGGTGCCTGCGGGGCGATGGGGGCGATCAGCAGCAGGACGACGGCGCCGAGAGCGACAAGGGCGGTGACGATCACCATTACTGGGACGAAGAATCGCAACCCGGGAAGACGTGACACTGCTCTCACACTAGTTCCCGGGCGCGGCGGAGGGGACCGTTGCCGGGAAACCGGGGAGACCACCGCCGGGAAACCGGGGAGACCACCGCCGGGAAACCCGGGAGGCCACGACGGTGAAGGAGGAGGCCCCTCGCCCGGTCCCGTCGCCCGGTCCCGTACCCGGACCTGTTGCCCGGCAGTAATCATGAGTACTCTTCATATTCGCCGACGGAGCCGGTGAACCGGCGACGACCCGCGTGCCGCGGGCGGGTCGTCTCGCGTCCGGGAGCTCCCGCGTCCCGGGCCCGGTCAGACCCGCGGGGCAGGAGCGAGCATGGCCGAGACCTTCCGTAACTGGGCCCGCAACCAGTACGCCACCCCCGCGGAGATCCGTACCCCGGCCGACGCAGGAGAGGTCTCGCGAGCCGTCCGCGACGCCGCCGCGGCGGGCCGCCGGGTACGGATGATCGGAAGCGGGCACTCGTTCACCGGGGTGGCCCTGACCGACGGCCTGCTGCTGCGTCCCGGCGCGCTGGCCGGGATCCGCGCGAAGGGGGACGACTGGGTGACGGCGGGGGCGGGGACCACGATCCGCGCGCTCAACGCCGAGCTGCACCGGATGGGCCTGGCCCTGGCCAACATGGGCGACATCGACGCCCAGACCGTGGCCGGGGCCGTGCAGACCGGCACCCACGGCACCGGCCGGGACGTCGGCGGCCTGGCCGACCAGATCCTGGCGCTGGAGCTGGTGCTCGCCGACGGGGAGGTCGTCACGGTACGCGGCGACGGCGACGGCACGATCCACGGGGTGGCCGAGCGGGACCTGTTCGACGCCGCCAGGGTGGGCCTGGGCGCGCTCGGCGTGCTCACCGCGGTGACCTTCCGGGTGGAGCCGTCCTTCCTGCTGCGCAGCACGCGGGAGCCGATGCCCCTGACCTCGATCCTCTCCTCGCTCGACGAGCTGACCGACGGCAACGAGCACCTGGACTTCTTCTGGCTCCCGCACACCGACACCTGCCTGACCAAGCGCAACAACCGCAGCCCCGGCCCGGCCCGGCCGCCGGGCGCGCTGAGGTACTGGCTCGACAACCACTTCATGGAGAACACCCTGTTCGGCGCGGTGTGCGGGATCGGCGGGCGCTTCCCGGGTGCCGTCCCCCGGCTGAACGCCCTGTCGGCCGCGGCCCTGTCGTCCTCCACCCACACCGACGTCTCGCACCGGGTCTTCGCCAGCGTGCGGGAGGTGCGCTTCCTGGAGATGGAGTACGCCGTTCCGCGCGAGCACCTCGGCCAGGCCCTCGCCCAGGTCCGCGACCTGGTGGAACGGCGCGACTGGAAGATCACCTTCCCCGTCGAGGTGCGGGTCTCCCCGCCCTCGGACGCCTGGCTCTCCACCGCCTACGGCAGGCGGTCGGCCTACATCGCCTGCCACGTCTACCGGCCGACACCCAACCCGGCCTACTTCGAGGGCGTCGAGGAGATCATGACGGCCCTGGGGGGACGGCCGCACTGGGGCAAACTGCACACCCGCGACGCCGCCTACCTGTCCACGGTCTACCCCCGCTTCGCCGACTTCCTGGCGGTACGCGACGCCCTCGACCCGGCGGGCACGTTCGCCAACGACCACCTCGACACGGTCCTGGGCCGGGTCCCGGCGGCATAGGACGGGACCGCTCCCCCTCCGGCGCACCGCCCCCGGGCCCACTCCCCCTCCGGCGCGCCGCCTCCCTCCCACAAGCTCCCGGTAAAGGGCGGCGCAAAGGCTCGCTCGAAGAACGACGCGCCCGCGTGTCCGTCGTCGCCCCGGCCCGTACGGGCGGCAGATTCGCAGGGGCCCGCGCCACTCGACCCCGAGGGAGTCCCCTGGAGATGACCTTCTCCCGCCGTCCATGCCCGCCTCCGTCGCGGCCCGTCGTCACGGAGCGCGACGACCGGCCCCCGCACGACGCCGCGGCCGCGCCGTCCCCCGCCCGGATCGGCGGACCGGCCCCGCGGCCGTCTTCCGGTTATTGGCGGAAGTCCGCAGCGGTTCCCGGAGTTATCCGTGAGAATCCCTGCAGGACCCCGAAGTCGCTGCTCCAGACAGGTGCCCTGTAATCAGATGAATGGAGCAAATGTGACCGGCGTCACATCGCTGCGAGCCCCATCCAGGAAGGCGATGTTCGGACATGCCGGGTACGGTGCTGGCAGGCAACCGGCACACGCGAGAGACTCAAGGGTCCGGGGGAAGATTGAGCACGACGACGAAGGGACTCGCATGCAGGAGCTCCGGCTCGTCGCGGTGAGTGAGGACGGGACCTATCTCGTGCTGGCGACGGCCGGCCGGGGTACCCGGTTCACGCTGCCCGTAGACGACCGGCTCCGTGCTGCCGTCCGCGGCAACTTCTCCCGTCTCGGCCAGTACGAGATCGAAGTGGAGAGTCCGTTGCGCCCCAAGGAGATCCAGGCCCGGATCCGTGCCGGCGAGACCGCGGAGGAGATCGCCAACACGGCGGGAATCCCGGTCGAACGCGTGCGATGGTTCGAGGGTCCCGTGCTCCAGGAACGTGAGTACATGGCACAGCAGGCGCAGCGCTGCGCCGTGCGCCTGCCCGGCGACTCCGCTCCCGGTCCCACCCTCGGCGACCTGGTCGTCGAGCGGCTGACCCGTCGCGGCGTGCCCGCCGACGAGATCGAGTGGGACGCCGCCAAGCGGGACGACAACATGTGGCGCATCAAGCTCGGCTTCGTGTGGAACGGTCACACGCGCAACGCCGAGTGGATCTTCGATCCCCGGCGGCGCCACATCACGCCCCACGACGACGAGGCCCTGCGCCTCTCCAGCGGGCAGGACGCCGACCCGGTCGAGGACGGCACGGTCACGCCGTTCGTGCCGCGTGTGGCCAAGCTCGCCCCGGTGCCGTCGCTGGCGTCCGAGTCGCTGCACCAGCCCCCGGTGGCCTTCCCCTCGGTCCTGCGTCACGAGCCGCCGGCCCAGCCCCGGCCCGCCTACGCCCAGGTCGAGCCCTCGATGCCCCCGTCCGTCCCGGCGCCGCCCGCCGCCTACCAGCAGCCGCCCATGCCCCCGCTCCCGGCCGGTTACGAGGCCCCGAGGGTCTCGGTGCCGCCGCTGCGCGCGCCCGACACGGCAGGTCACCCGCCGGACAGGATCGCGGAGCACGCCTCCGCCGCGGCCCAGGGGGCCGAGGCCGTCACGCAGGTGCGGCCCCCCGAGCCCGTGCTGCCCGAGCCGGTCACCACGCCCGGCCCGGTTCCGTACGAGCCGGCCGCGTACGGGCCGCCCGCCTCCGCCGAGCCCGATCTCGTCGCGCCCGTCTCGCCGCCGCTCGTCCCCGAGGCCACCGTGAAGGCGGCCGGGCCGTCCGCGCCCGAGCCGTCCACGCCTGAGCCGTCCGCACCCGGGCCTTTCGTGCCCGAGCCCGCCGTGACCGGACTGTCCGCGCCTGAGCCGTCCGCGACCAGGCCTTCCACACCGTCCGTCCCGCCCGTGGCCGCCCCGCCCGTGGCCATGCCGCCCGTGGGGACACCTGCGGTCGTGGCACCCACGAGCGCGTCCCCCGTGGCGACGCCGGTGGCCGAGCCCTCCACGGTGCCGCCCGTGGCCGAACCCCCGGCCCCCCCGGTGGAGCCGGAACCCGTCACGGCACCCGCGCGCCCCGCCGTGCCGGAGACACCCTCCGTGCCGGAGACTCCCGCCGTGGCCGAACCGGCCCCGGCACCGGCCGTCATCGCGCCGGTCGTCACCACACCGGAGGCCGCGACCCGTCCCGCGGCCGAGGCCCCGGAGCGGGTGGAGCCCGTACCGGGTCCGGAGAGCGTCCGGGTTCCGGAGGCCGCCGGGACCGCCGTCCCCGAAGCCGCGAGGAGCACAGGGGACGCCGGGGAGACCGGGGATGCCGGGAGCTCGCCGTCCCCGGCCGCGGTCACTCCCGCGGGGCCGCCTCCTGCGGAACGGACCGCCCCGGATCAGGCCGTCCCGGAACGGACCGCCCCGGAGAAGGCGGCTCCCGCCGCGTCCGAGCCCGTCGCGAAGCCTCCCGTCGTACCGGAGGGCCCCCCTCCGGCGGCGGGACCGACCGTCCCGGAGGGTGCGATAGCCGTGCCCGCGGCGCGGGTCAGCGTGGACGAACCGGCCAGGACCGACCCGGAGACACCGGAGACCGGCCCCGCCGGAACGCCGGAGCCCAAGGCCGACAAGCCCGCGGCCGAGAAGCCGGTGGAGCCGCCCAAGCCCGCACCGGCCCCCACCCCGGCACGGCCTGCCAAGAAGTCCCGGGGGCGGCGCGCCTCGGTGCCCACCTGGGACGAGATCATGTTCGGAGCCCGGCGCCAGGACTGACCACATCACGCGGGCGGGTGACCGGGAGTCCCGGTCACCCGCCCGCGTGTGTGTCAGCCGTTCGCCGGACCACCGGGCGGTAGGGACGATCCGGGCGACTCCGACGCCCAGGACGACGCGGACGATCCCGGCACCTCGGACGACGCCGCCGCCCCCGGTGATCCCGGCGCCCCGGACGACACCGCCTCACGCCGTTCGCCCGGCGACCGTGGCCCGGAGACGAGGAACGGCGAGAGCCAGGCGGGGGTGACCTCCGCGGCGAAGGCGGGCCCGTCGTCCTCTCCGACGTCGATGGCGGCGTAGCCTCCACTGCCCGCCCCCACCCCTGCGGTCACGGTCAGCAGACCGGCGCGGCGCTGGAACCAGGTCTGGCTCAGGGTCCAGCCGACCACGGCCCGTTCCTCGATCACCGCCTGGGAGCGGCGCAGCGACCCCGACCTGACCGAAAGCCGGGTGCCGTCGTAGGTGTGGCCGAGGGAACGGTAGCGGTCGAGGCCGAGCGGGACGCCCAGCGCCGCGAGGAGCAGGGCGGGTGCCCCGAGCGCCCACCAGAACCCGGACCAGAGCTCGACGGCGGCCACCGCGCAGGCGGCGACCACCAGCCAGGGGAAGATCGCCCGGAACAGCCTGCGCCTGCGCGCGGCGGGCGGGTGCGGCCGCAGGTCGGTGGCGATCGGGCCGATGGCCTCGCCCACCACGTCGAGCACCATGTCCTTCGGCGCCACCGGCATGAGCTGGCCTCGTGTCTGCGAGTCCCCCAGACCGGTCACGATCGCCCAGGCGCGGCCGAGACCGGCACCGCGCTCGGCCGGGCCCTGGACGAACTCGAACCCGCGGACCCTGCGCCGCTCCAGCGACACGCTCCGGCGCGTGATCAGGCCGCGACCGGCGACGAGATAGCCCTCGCGGGCCCGGAGGCTGAAGTCCCAGTTGAACACCGCGTACATGACCGCGCCGACCACCGGCATGGCCAGGATGAGCACCACCAGAGCCGCGATGAGGAGGGGCGGGTGTTCCCAGAGCCACTCACCCGCGCCGACGAGGACCCGCCTGTCGATCCCGAACTCGGTCCCCAGCTGGAAGGCCAGGCCCACGGCACCGGCCACCAGCGCGAAAGGGGTCAGCAGGTAGGCGCCGGAGAGCGGGCCGTACACGAGCCACTTGCGCGGCAGCACGAAGAACACCCGTTCGGGAGTGGTGTCCCCCACCTCGTGACGGACCGTCCCGGCCTCGGCACCCGTTCCCGGCCCGGCGGGCACGCCGTCCGCGAGCCCCCCCGGGCCCGCCTGGCCGGTCGCCTGGTCCGCCCCGCGCGCCTGGACGCGCCTCGCCGTCCGGGCACGCGCGTGCCAGAGCAGCACGGCCTTGAGGCGTTCCCCCTCCTCGACGGTCACCCCGTCGAGCTCGCCCTCCTGCTTGTCGTCGCCGCCCGCGCCGGTGTCGATCCGCAGGACGGAGATGCCGAGCAGGCGGTGCAGCGGCGGAGCGCTGACGTCGACCCCGCGGATCCGCTCCAGCGGGATGGTCCGTACCGACCTGCTGATCAGCGACCGGGTGAGCTCCAGCCGGTCACCGACGATCCGGTAGGTGAAGGTCGCCCAGCGCACCGCCGCGAACGCGACGGAGCCGACGACGCCCATCGCCGCCCACACGAACGACCCCGGGGAGAATCCGCCGATGAACAGCACGCCCGCCAGCGGCACGAAGAGCGAGGGCAGCATCCGGATCGGATCGGTCAGCAGCACCTTCGGGCTGAGCCGCAACGGCCCGCCGGTCGGCGGCCCGTCCCCCTCCCCGCCGGGCCCGCCCGGCCCCTCCGGCGCGAGCCCGCCCGATCCCTCCGGCGTGAGCCCGACGGCCCCGGGCGGAGCGAGCCCGTCGGGTCCGTGCGGAGCGGAGACGTCGGGTCCGGGCCCGGGGGCGGGGCTCTCGGGACCGGCGGGGCCAACGGGGCCGGCGAGGCCGGCGGGGTCGGCGGGGCCGCCCGGGTCCGGCACCCCTCGACCGGGAACCTCGGGGTCCGAAGGCCCGGCAGGCGGGTGATCGGCGGCGGATCCGCTCATGTCGCGTCGTCCCTGAGCTCCTCCGCACGGCGGGCGAGCCCCTCGGCCAGTTCGGCGGCGACCTGGTACTCAAGGCCCTTGATCGTGGACGAACCGGCGTGCG
Organism: Streptosporangium sp. DT93; assembly: GCF_049844535.1. Classification (NCBI taxonomy): domain Bacteria; kingdom Bacillati; phylum Actinomycetota; class Actinomycetes; order Streptosporangiales; family Streptosporangiaceae; genus Streptosporangium; species Streptosporangium sp. DT93. Next base: position 27,646 of record NZ_JBNCLF010000020.1, on the reverse strand, counting down.
AGGCGGTACGGATCTCGACCGTGGCCAGGCCCAGCATGCGTTCGATCCAGCCCTGCGCCTTGTCGACCGTCTGGATCCTGCTGACGGGGACGAACACCCATTCCCTGCTGATCCAGCCGGAACGCGCGTAGACCACGTCCTCGCTGAGCTCCCACCTGTGCACGGCGTACCGCCAGAAGGGCTCGATGATCATGCCGGGGATCAGCAGCACCAGGATGATGCCCGGCAGCCACCAGATGTTGTCGAGCACCCACACGGGGAGCCAGGACCAGCGATCCTCGTCGATCCACCGGGCGAGGAAGAAGGAGCCGACGGCCAGGACCACGGACCAGAACAACCCCTCCAGCAGCCACATGGCGATGGCCTTGCGGGAGACGGGATTGGCGGGGTCACGAAGGGAGAAACGGTCACGTCCCGGGCCGCCTCGGCGACGCTCGGCCGGACGGCCGGACGCCCACGCCTGCGGTGAGGCGGTGCTGTGCTCATCGGCGCGGTCACTCACGTTGCCAGCCTAAACGCTCTCGTCGCGACGGGGGCCGGCCGCGTACCGGGGACGGGCCGCTGGAACGGTCCGGGAGCCGCGAACACCGCGCGGGAGCGGCCGGGAGACGACGGGCACGGCGGCCCGCCCGGACGCCGCCCTCGCGAATCGTCCCGCGTCCGGCGGGGACGGTTCGTAACGGATCCGGAGCGAGCGGGCCGGAGGCCGGGAATTGTCGGTGGGACGGTGCATGCTGTGAGATCCGCCACGACGAAGAGGACCGAACGATGACCTATGCCATACAGGCCGAGGGCCTGGTGAAACGCTACGGGGAGACCCGGGCGCTGGACGGGGTGGATCTTCTCGTGCCCCAGGGGCGTCTGCTGGGCGTGCTGGGCCCCAACGGCGCCGGCAAGACGACCGCGGTGCGCATCCTGGCGACGTTGCTCCGCCCCGACGCCGGCACCGCCTCCGTCGGCGGTTACGACGTGACGAGCCAGTCCCATCAGGTGCGCTCGCTGATCGGCCTGACCGGCCAGTACGCCGCCGTCGACGAGATGCTCACCGGCATCGAGAACCTGGTGATGATCGGCCGCCTGCTGGGCATGTCCCGCGCCGACTCACGGGCCCGCGCGAACGAGCTGCTGGAGCGCTTCGACCTGTCCGACGCCGGCGGGCGGGCCACCAAGACCTACTCCGGCGGCATGCGCCGGCGTCTCGACCTGGCCGCGAGCCTGATCGGCCGGCCGAAGGTGCTCTTCCTCGACGAGCCGACCACCGGGCTCGACCCGCGCAGCCGCACCGAGCTGTGGAGCGTGGTGCGCGGCCTGATGGCCGACGGCGTCACCGTCCTGCTCACCACGCAGTATCTGGAGGAGGCCGACCAGCTCGCCGACGACATCGTCGTCTTCGACCACGGCAAGGTCATCGCCTCCGGCACCTCCGACCAGCTCAAGGCGACGACCGGCGCCCAGGTCCTGGAGGTACGGCCGTTGCGGGCCGAGCACCTCGACCTGGTGGGCAAGGTGCTCGCCGACGTACTGGGCGAGGCCCCCGACCTCAGCGGGGGCAGGGCCACCGCGTCGATCCACGACCCGGCGGCCGTCCCGGTGATCGTGCGGCGCCTGGACGACCAGGGGGTCATCGCCTCCGAGCTCGCGCTGCGCACGTCCAGCCTGGACGAGGTCTTCCTCTCCATCACCGGCCGGCTGCCCGAGGACGAGGACACCCCCGAGAAGGAAGAGGCCTTCGCATGACGACGCTGACGACGACCATCCCGCAGGTGGCCGCCAGGCGCGTCAGCCCGCTGGCCACCCTGCAGCAGACCATGACGCTGGCCTGGCGCAGCCTGGTCCAGATCAAGCACAACCCGTGGGAGCTGCTGGATCTGAGCATCCAGCCCATCATGTTCCTGCTGCTGTTCACCTACGTCTTCGGCGGTGCCATCTCCGGCTCCACCGGCGACTACCTGCAGTTCGCCCTGCCCGGGCTGCTCGTGCAGAACGCCCTGTTCTACACGCTGTCCACCGCGATCGGTCTCAACACCGACATCACCAAGGGCGTCTTCGACCGGCTGCGCAGCCTGCCCATCGCCCGCACCGCGCCGCTCTCCGGCCGCGTCATCGCCGACACCGTCAAGCAGATGTGGGCCTTCGTCCTGCTGGTCGGTTTCGGCATGGTGCTGGGATTCCGGGTCACCACCAGCGTGTTCGGCCTGCTGGGTGCCCTTGCCCTGCTGGTCGTGGTCGCCCTGGCCATGTCCTGGATGTCGGTGCTGATCGGGCTGAAGGCCTCCAGCCCCGAGAAGGTGCAGATGATCTCCTTCTCCACCATGATGCCGCTGACCTTCACCAGCAGCGCGCTGGTGCCTTCGGCCACCTTTCCCTCCTGGCTGAAGACCTGGTCGGACATCAACCCCGTCACGCACCTGGCCGACGCCATCCGCGGCCTGCTGATCGGTGGTGACATCGCCCGCCCCACGCTCTTCGCGCTGCTGTGGGCCGCCGGTTTCGCCGTGGTGTTCGCTCCTTTGGCGATCCGGGCCTTCCGCAGCCACGTCTAGTCTGTTCGCGGGCGGAGCGGGGGCCGAGCCCGGCGTCATCGGCGATTCGGGACAGGGGTGGTCACGTGCTCGTGGTTCACGGTGTGTGGGTGGACGGGTCGCTCGGAGTCTGGGCGGAGGACACCGCCCAGGCTCGGGCGTCCGCGTCCCGCGCCCTGCTCCGCAGGCACCCGTTCGCCGCGTCCACGACCACTCTCGCGGCCGTGATCGACCTGATCATGGGAGATTCACCCGAAGAGTCCCTGAATGGGACGCTAAGCGAACTTTCTGGCACCACCCTCCCCGCCGTCCCGGGGGCGGCCCGCCGGGCCGAGGCGACCCCTCAGGGAGCCGCACCGCCCACCTCGGGTGCCCCGGCCGTCCCAGGCGCCCCGGCGATCACGGGCGGCACGGCAGGTGCCGCGGACAGCGGATCCGCTCTGCTCCTCCCGGGGATCACGGGTATCACGGGTGCCGTCGAGGCACGGGAACTGACCGTCCTGCTTCCCGGGTCGGCCGCCGGCCCGCTGCCCTCCCCCGAGTCGGGCCTGGCGAGCCGGGCGCGGAGGCCGAGGATCTCCGCCTGGCGGATCCCCTCGCTGCTGTTCCAGCCCGCGGACGCGCTCCGGCTGCTCGGTTCGCTGCCCGCTCCGGCCCCGGGAACCGCCGCTCCCGCCACGGCCGGTCTCGCCTTCGAGGACGGGGGCGACGACGCTCCGGCCTGGGAGCCCGCCCTCTCGCTGCGGTATCTCGCCGTGGTGGCCGAACACGCCCGCGGCCTCGCCCGGCGCGGCCGGATCCTGCCGCAGCTCGTCGTGGAGGACGGCGTCCACGCCGCCCGGTGGCGGCCGGTGCTCACCGGCGCGGACCTGTCCGTCCTTCCCGGCCTCGCCGCCGCGATGCCGCCGATCTGCAGGGCGGCCGGACGCGAAAGGCCGCCGGCGGAGGTGCTGGAGGAGTTGCTGAACGGACTGGTCGACGGCGCGGCGCGGCTGTCACTGCCCGGCCGCCTGATCCTCGGCTCTCGCCCGGGTGCCAGGACGGCCCTGGCCGACCGCTGGCTGTATGCGCTGACCGGCGAGGACGCCCTGCTTCCCGGCGCGAGACCGGCCGAGGCGGCGGTGCTGGGCGAGGCCCTGACCGGCTGGCTCGGTTCCGCCCACGAGCTGGAGGGCCCGGTACGCGTCTGCTTCCGGCTGATCGAGCCCGCCGAGGACGAGGACACCTGGCGCATCGAGTTCGGTCTCTCCCCCGCGGAGGACACGGACGGCACGACCGGCACCGGCGCCATGAACAACACCGGTGACACCGGAGACGCCCGCGACACCGGCACCGTCAACGACACGGACGGCACGAGCGGCATGGGCGGCATGGGCGGCGCCCGTTACCTGCCGGCCGAGCGTATCCGAGCCGGGGAGCGGGCGCCGTGGCTCCCCGAGCGACCCGAGGAGGTGCTCCGTGCCGGTCTCGTCCGGGCCGTGCGGCTCCACCCCGGCCTGCACACCGCGCTGCGCGCCCCCCTGCCGACCGGTCTGACGGTCGAGACCGCCTGGGCGTTCTCGTTCCTCCGTCACGGCGCACCCGTGCTCCGGGCGGCGGGGTACGAGGTGCGACTGCCCGCCTGGGCCGGTCGGCAGGGGCTGGGCCTCAAGCTCACCACCCGTCCGCTCGCCGGTGAACCACTCGCCGGCGGGCGCGCGAGACCCGGTCACGAAGGATCCGGGCAGGAAGGATCCGGCCGCGAGGAATCCGCTCGCGAGTCGCCCGCCCGCGAAGAGCCGGCTCACGAGGCCCCCGGCCCCGAGGAGCCCGGCCCTGCGGCGTCCGGTCGCGGAGGATCCGACCACACGGAGACCGGTCTCGACGACCGGGTGAACGTCCGGCTGGACGTCACCGTCGGCGACCACACGATCGACGCCGCGGAGCTCGCCGAGCTCGCCGAGCTCCGCGTTCCCCTGGTACGGCTCAGGGGCCGCTGGGTCGAGCTGGACGACCTGCAGATCAAGGCCGCGTTGAAGGTGATCGAGCGCCACGCCGGCGAACGGACCGTCGGCGAGGTGATCCGCGAGGTCGTGGAGGGCGGCGACGAGGAGCTGCCCCTGGTCGCCGTCGACGCTCACGGCGTCCTGGGCGATCTCCTCTCCGGTGAGGCCGACCGCCGGCTCACCCCGGTGCCCGTACCGCGAGCCCTTCGGGGAGTCCTCCGCCCGTACCAGGAACGCGGCCTGTCGTGGCTGAGCTTCCTGTCCGGGCTCGGCCTGGGCGGCATCCTCGCCGACGACATGGGGCTGGGCAAGACCGTCTCGACCCTCTCGCTCCTGCTGTCCGAACGCGAGGGCATCCGGCCCGGCGAGGCCGTTCCGCCTGACGACGGCACCCACCCCGTCGAGGCCGCCCCACCTGACGGGCCGCCTCGACCCGGTGATGGAACCCCACCGGACGAGGCACCCCGATCGGGCGACGGCACCTCATCGGGCGAGACCGTCCCACGTGACGAGGTCCCCCGGTCCGGCGACGGCGGCCCGTCGGACGGGACCACGCACCCCACCGGGAGCGGGCACCCCGGGCAGGGCGAACACCCTGGGCAGAGCGAACACTCCGGGCAGGGCGGGCGCCACGTGCTGCCGGGACGGCCCGGGCCGACACTGCTGGTCTGCCCGATGTCGCTGATCGGCAACTGGCAGAAGGAGGCGTCCCGGTTCGCCCCCTCGCTCCGCGTGTACGTCCACCACGGTGGCGCGCGCCGGCGCGAGGCGGAGCTGGCCGCCACGGTACGCGAGGCCGACCTGGTCGTGACCACGTACGGCACCGCGTTGCGGGATCTCGGCGCGCTCGCGGCGATCCGGTGGGAGCGGGTGGTGTGCGACGAGGCACAGGCGATCAAGAACAGCGCCACGCGGCAGTCCAGGGCGGTGCGGTCCATCCCCGCCCGCACCAGGCTCGCGCTGACCGGCACGCCGGTGGAGAACCGCCTGACGGAGCTCTGGTCCATCATGGAGTTCTGCAACCCGGGGCTGCTCGGACCGGCCAGGCGGTTCAGGACGCGCTACCAGGAACCGATCGAGACACGGCGCGACCCCGACGCCGTCTCGGCACTGAGAAGGGCCACCGGCCCGTTCGTACTGCGGCGCCTCAAGACCGACCGCTCCATCATCTCCGACCTGCCCGAGAAGCAGGAGATGAAGGTCTGGTGCACGCTCACCCGGGAGCAGGCCGAGCTGTACGGGGCGGTGGCCGGCGAGATGCTCGGGCGGATCGACGGCTCCAGCGGCATCGAGCGGCGTGGCAACGTCCTCGCCGCCATGACCCGGTTGAAGCAGATCTGCAACCACCCCGTCCAGTTCCTCAAGGACGGGTCCGGGCTGGCGGGCCGGTCGGGCAAGCTGGCCCGGCTGGAGGAGCTGGCCGAGGAGATCGTCGCGGAGGGCGACAAGGCGCTGGTCTTCACGCAGTACGCCGAGTTCGGCACCCTCCTGCAGCCGTACCTGGCCGCCCACCTCGACCGGCCGGTGCTGTGGCTGCACGGCGGGTTGTCCAAGAAGCGGCGCGACGCGCTGGTGGAGCGGTTCCAGGGCGACGACGAGCCGATGCTGTTCCTGCTCTCGTTGAAGGCGGCCGGCACCGGCCTCAACCTGACCGCGGCCTCCCATGTCGTCCACGTGGACCGGTGGTGGAACCCGGCCGTGGAGGACCAGGCGACCGACCGGGCCTTCCGGATCGGCCAGACGAAGAACGTGCAGGTGAGGAAGTTCATCTGCCTCGACACGCTGGAGGAGCGGATCGACGAGATGATCGAACGTAAGAAGTCCCTCGCCCAGAGCGTGGTGGGCACCGGCGAGGACTGGATCGCCGGCCTGTCCACCGAGCGGCTGCGCGAGCTGTTCCGGCTCGGCCCCCGGGCGGTGAGCTGATGCCCCGCCCCGGATCCGGTGAGGTGCCGCCCGGCACCCCGTCCGACATCCCGCCCGGCACCCCGTCCGATACTCCGTCCGACGAACCGCTCGGCATGCCGTCCGACGAACCGCTCACCGAACCGTCCGACCAACCGCTCGCCGAGCCTGCCGACGAACCGACCGGCGAGCCGTTCGACGGGCGGGTTGCCGACTTCTACTCCCCCGGTGTCCCGCTGAACCGTGTACGGCCGCGCCCTCGGGGCACGACGATCCCTGCGGACCTGCTGCTGCGGATACTGGAACCTCCGGCGGTCAAGGTGCGGCACATCCCGCTGGTGGACCTGCTCAGGAAGCCGTACCGGGAGCTGGGCGGCGACTGACGCGACCGGCGCGCGTCCCGCGGTGGGAGCGGGCGACCTCGCGGGAGGACGAACGGCTCCTCCGAGGACCCCGGGCGGGCTCCGCCGATGACCCGCACGGTCCCGCCGATGACCCGCACGGTCCCGTCGAGGACCCGGACCGCTTCACCGAAGGCCCGGACGGCTCCCGCCGAGGACCGGGACCGCTTCGGCGGAGACCCGGACCGCTTCGCCCAGGACCCGGACGGCGAAATACGTTGCGACAATCACTCCCACCCCCCACACCGGCTTTCTCCCGGTTTCACAGCATTTCTTCAGCGTGGAACCTCGCGATCCGGTCTGCGCAACTTCCAGACCCGCGTAGCATCATCGGGCATGGGGCAGCCGAACACGTCTACGCGTCGCCCGCGGCTCACCTCCACGGTGACGGTGGCCGCGGTGCTCGTCATCGCCTCCTCCGGATGCGGGCTGGCGAGCGGCATGGCCTCCTCGGAGCGGTTGCAGCTGGAGCCGATCGGCGTCTCCAGCCCTCGGGTCAGGGACGGTGGCCCCCTGCCGTCCGACTACTCGTGCAAGGGTTCGGCCGGTAACCCTCCGCTACGTTGGTCCCGCGTTCCTGAGGGTACGAGGTCCGTCGCAATCGTCGTGGACAACAACTCCCGGACAGGTGGCGAGGTGAACTGGGTGGTGTTCGACATCGATTCACGCACCAACGAGCTGCCGGAGGGTAGCGTGCCCGTGCGGGCCGTCGAGGGGAGCACGTCGAAGGGCACGGTGGGGTACGACCCGCCGTGCGGCCCCCAGGAGAACTATCGTTTCACCGTCTACGCGCTGAAGGACTGGGTCGGCCTCCGCAAGGGGGCACCGCTGAACGAGACCCTGAAGAGCATCGCGGACAAGACGATCGCCTGGGGACGGCTCACCACGGCTCACCTCGAGTGACCGGGCAAATACCGGAGGTAGTAATGGTTACCAATTCTTCACTTAGGGTGTGACAACGCTCATAGTGGTCCGACACAATCAGATCCAATGTCCGAGCGCAGGTGATGCAGGGGGGCAGGTCGCGTCGATGGCCGCGCGATCTCACCGGCGCCGCTGTAAGGCCATGGCCTTGAGGGTGGTGCAATGATCGCGGTCGTAGTAAGCCTGGTCGCCGTCGTGCTCCTCGTGCTCGTCGTCGTGGCACTGGGAATGCGGTCGATGAACCGCAGAGAGAGCGCGCTCCCCGCGGAACGTCTGCGGGAGATGGCGGAGAAGGAGGCGCTGGCTCCGACCACGTCCAGCGACGACTTCGCCACCAGAGAACCGAAGATGAACCATTTCACCCCCGACCTCACCCCGTTCGACGAGCCGAAGCCCCCGCGCCAGCCGCGGCCTCCGAGCCAGCGGGGCAAGCGTGGCCTGAACGAGTTCGGCCAGATGGACGACTACGACGACGACTACTGGACGCGGCTCCAGGCCGACGAAGGCGGCTTCGGAGGGTCCCTGGCCGCCCGGATGGGCGCGAGCCGTCCCGTCGAGTCGCAGGACCGCGCGGTCGACGCCGACGCGGCGACCGTGCAGGCGCCGCTGCCGACCAGGCCGCCGTCCCGTGGCGCCACGCAGCGCCCCGCGGCGCCCGAGCCGCGCCCCTCCGCGGAGCCGGCCATCGCCTCGGCCTCCCTGCCCTCCGGGCTGTCGGACCTGGTGGCCCCGGTGCAGCCGAACCCGGCTCCCACCGCGGCCTCGCTCGCCGAGCAGAAGACCGTGACCTTCGCGGCCCCGGTCCCGAACACCTTCGGCGAGGGCCGCCCGTCGCGGGCGAGTTCGCGCCGCGGCGGCAACGCCGGCAACAGGGCCCCGTCACATCAGGCGGCTCAGCCCGCCGCCCCCTCCCGGCCCGATCCGCTGAACGACCCGCTCGGCGTCTCCTACTCCCGCCGCGGCGCGACCTCCCCCGCGGGCGGGGCGGGTTCCCGGGCCGGCGGCACGGCCTCTCCCGCGAACGGCCCGGCGGGCGCCCGCCCGGGTCACGGTGGCGGGCCGCTCGCCCCGATGCCTCCCATGGGCCCCACGACCAGCGGCGGTTTCCCCGTCACCTCCGCGGCGGACCCGCTCGGCGCCTCCTACCGCACCCCGCCGGCGGCGCAGCAGCGCCCGCAGGCACAGCCGCAGCAGCCGTCCCGGCGTGACGTGGCGGACAACCCGTGGGCCCAGGCCACCAGCCCCGCCTCGGGTGGCTGGCCGGCCGCGAACACCGCCGACATCCTCGACGACGCGGGCCCGTCCTACTCCTCGTACCAGACGCCGGTGCACGGCGGTCCCCCCTCGGGGTCGTACGAGGTCAGTTCCGGCTGGGCCACCATCGACGACGACGCGGTCACCGGGCCGAACCCGGCGGTGCCCGCCTCGACCGGCTCCCGGGGCCCCTCCCCCCGGGGCGGCACGCCCGGAGGCCAGGGACGCGCGGGAGGCTACGGGTACGAGCCCAGGCCCGCCACCCCGGCCAGCCCGGCCGCGTGGCCGGAGCCTGGTACCCCGCCGGGAAGCGACGGCCCGAGCTGGCCGAGCTACGGCGAGCTGTACGGCACCGCGGCACCCGAGAAGACCCCCCCGGGGGCCGGCGACCGCACCGGTGAGCGGGCCAGGCCGGATTCGCGAGGCGGCCACCACCGCGTCGAGGAGCCGGACTTTCCCGACTACTACCGCTGACCCTCTGCGTTGATTCTCTCCACCCCGCGTAAAAGCCTCGGGTAAAAACCCGAGGCCGCGGGGCGCGGACCCGTAGGGTCTGCCGCATGGAGACGGACACGAAAAGTGACGGCAAGGTCACGGCGGGTGGCCTTGCCTCCGTACTGCGGCACGACCTGCCCGCTTCCGTCGTGGTCTTCCTGGTGGCGATGCCCCTCTCGCTGGGCATCGCGGTCGCCTCGGGGGCACCGCTGGCCGCGGGACTCGTCGCCGGCGTGGTGGGCGGCGTGGTGGCCGGTCTTCTCGGCGGCTCCGTCGTCCAGGTGAGCGGGCCCGCCGCCGGCCTCTCGCTGGTGGTGGCCGACCTCGTCATGAGGTACGGCTGGCGGGCCACCTGCATGATCACCCTGCTCGCCGGTGCCCTGCAGTTGCTGCTGGGCGTCTGCAAGGTCGCCCGTTCCGCGCTGGCCGTGTCCCCTGCCGTGGTCCACGGCATGCTCGCCGGGGTGGGCGTGGTGATCGCCCTGGCCCAGTTGCACGTGGTGCTCGGCGGGAGTTCGCAGCGTTCGGCGATCGAGAACCTGGTCGAGCTGCCCCACCAGATCGTCCACAACCACACGCACGCGGTCTTCGCCGGCCTGCTGACCATCGTGGTCCTGATCGCCTGGACCCGCCTGCCCCCGCGGCTGCGGAGCCTTCCCGCCCCGCTGGCGGCGCTGCTCGTCGCCTCGGTGACCGCGTGGGCGGCCGGCTGGCAGGTCACCCGGATCGACCTGTCCGCCAGCCTGGACGCGTGGGTCGGGCCGGTGTGGCCGCAAGGCGACTGGCACGGGATCGTCGCGGCGGTGTTGCTGGTGGCGTTGCTGGCCGGGGTCGAGTCGCTGCTCTGCTCGGTGGCCGTGGACAAGCTGCACCAGGGCAGGCGCTCTGACCTGGACCGGGAGCTCACCGGTCAGGGGGTGGCCAACATGGTGACCGGCGCGCTGGGCGGCCTGCCGGTGGCGGGGGTCATCGTGCGCAGCACCACCAACGTCCGCGCCGGGGCCCGCAGCCGGTGGTCGACGGTCATGCACGGGGTGTGGCTGCTGCTGTTCGCGCTCGGGTTCGGCTGGATGATCGCCCTGATCCCGATGGAGGCGCTGGCCGCGCTGCTGGTCTTCATCGGCGTGCAGATGGTCAACATGAGCCACCTTCGCAACCTGCGCGGCCACAGCGAGGTCCCGGTGTACGTGGTCACCATGGCCGGGGTGGTGCTGCTCGGGCTGGCCGAGGGCGTGCTGGTGGGCCTGGGCCTGGCCGCGCTGCTCGCGCTGCGCCGTCTCACCCGGGTGACCGTACGGGCGACGGCCGAGCCCGACGGCCGCCGGCACGTGGTGATCGGCGGATCCCTGACCTTCCTGGGGGTCCCCACGCTCACCTCGGAGCTACGGGCCATCCCGGAGGGGGTGACGGTCGACCTGGACCTGAACATCGACTTCATGGACAACGCGGCGTTCGAGGCGATCCACGCCTGGCGCCAGGATCACGAGCGCGCCGGCGGGACCGTGAACATCGACGAGATCCACGACGAGTGGTACGCCATGGCGGCCAGCGGCGCGCGGATGTTCCCGTCCAAGACCCCGCCCCGGGCGCCGGACCGCTGGTGGCTGCCCTGGTCGCACCGCCGGCGCGGCCGCCGGGTCGCGCACCCGGCGGCGACCACCCGGCACCCGCACCTCGGCGGCAGCCCCGCCGTACCGGACCTGCTGGCCGGGGCGCGGGAGTTCCACCGGCTCACCGCGCCGCTGGTCCGTCCCCTGTTCCACGGGATGGCCCGCACCCAGGAGCCCTCGCACCTGTTCATCACCTGCGCGGACTCGCGCATCGTGCCGAACCTGATCACCTCCAGCGGCCCGGGGGACCTGTTCACGGTCCGCAACCTCGGCAACCTGGTGCCCCGGCTGGGGTCGGCGCCCGCGGACGACTCGGTGGCCGCGGCGATCGAGTACGCGACCGAGGTGCTCAGCGTCCGTACCATCACGGTCTGCGGTCATTCGGGGTGCGGGGCGATGGGCGCGCTGCTCAGTGCCGGGGAGAAGGTGACGGAGCAGCCCGCGCTGGGCCGCTGGCTGGTCCACGGCAACCACACCCTGGCGCGGTTCATCGCCGGTGAGAGCGCGGAGGAGGACCACGGGCCGCTGGACCGCCTCTGCCGGGTCAACGTGATCCAGCAGCTGGAGAACCTGCGGACCTACCCCCAGGTGGACCGGCTCTTCCGGAGCGGGGACCTGGAGCTGGTCGGCCTGTACTTCGACATCGGCACCGCCCGGGTGCACCTGCTGGAGCAGCACCCCGCGGTGACGAGCGGCCCGGCCTGATCCACGCCATCCTATGTGCCGTACGGGATGCGGCCTCCGCTCGTCGTACCGGATCTGCCCTGAGCAGATGGCTTGCGCCAAGGGTGAAAGCCCATGGCCCCGCCGGGGGCGGGCGCCGAGAATCAGGCGCTATGAGAATTCTGATCATCGGAGGCTCGGTCTTCGTCGGCCGGGCGATCACCGAGGAGGCGCTGCGGCGCGGACACGAGGTCACCACGTTCAACCGGGGGCGCAGCGGCGTCGACCTGCCGGGGGCCGAGGCGGTCAGGGGCGACCGCGAGGTGCCGGAGGACCTGGACCGGCTGGTCGAGGGCCGCACCTGGGACGCCGTCGTCGACGTCATCGGCAGGGTTCCCAGGCTGGTCGGCGCGTCGGTACGCAGGCTCAACGGCCGCGCGAGCACCTACACGTTCATCTCCAGCATCTCCGCGCTCAGCGACTTCCCCGCCCGGCCGTGCGACGAGAGCTCGCCGCGTTACGCGTGCGCGCCGGACGCCGGTCCCGAGGACGGCGACTACGGCACGCTCAAGGCGGGCTGCGAGCGGGCGGTGGAGGAGGGGTTCGAGGGCGGCGCGCTGATCATCCAGCCGGGTCTCATCCTCGGCCCGCACGAGGACGTGGGCCGTCTGCCCTGGTGGCTGGACCGGATCTCCCGGGGCGGGCGGGTGCTCGCTCCCGGCGACCCGGACCGGGCCATGCAGGTCATCGACGTCCGGGACCTCGCCGCGTTCACCCTGGACCGGACCGAGGCTGGAGGCGCTGACCGCTTCCTCGCCGGCGGGGTGCCCGCCAACACCACCTACGGCGGCCTGCTGGCCGAGTGCCGGGCGGTGACCGGTTCGGACGCCGAGTTCGTCTGGGTGGAGGACCGCTTCCTGCTCGACCGCCAGGTGGAGCCGTGGACCGAGTTCCCCGTCTGGGCCCCCGCCGATCCCGACTTCGCCGGGGTGTGGCTGACGTCCTCGGCCAAGGCCCTCGCGGCCGGGCTGACCTGCCGCCCCGTCGCCGAGACGGTGCGCGACACCTGGGCGTGGCTGCGTGACGTGCCGGCGGCGGAGCGCTCCTTCAGGAGTCACGGCATCGACCCGGAGAAGGAGGCCGTAATCCTGGCGGAGTGGGAATAGGAGTCCCCATGGACATTCAGATCACCTTCGACGCCCACGACCCGCCGAAGCTCGCCGCCTTCTGGGCCGAGGCCCTCGGGTACCGTCCGCAGCCGCCCCCCGAGGGGTTCGACAGCTGGGACGCCTGGGGGGAGGCCCAGGGCATCCCCGAGGACGAGCGGTCCAACTGGGCCGCGCTGGTGGATCCGGACGAGGGGCGTCCCAGGATCTACTTCCAGCGGGTGCCCGAGGCCAAGGTCGTCAAGAACCGCGTCCACCTCGACGTCAACGTGGGCGGCCCGTCGGGCACGCCGACCGAGAAGCGGCGCCCGCTGGTGCAGGCGGCGGTGAAACGGCTCGTCGACCTGGGCGCCACCGAGGTCCGCACCGATGAGGAGAACGGGGAGTACTGGTCACTCATGGCCGACCCCGAGGGGAACGAGTTCTGCCTGCAGTAAGGGTGTATTTCTACGCATACATCAGACGGATGGATGCATAGATTCGTGGCTGTCCGGCTCCGTCCCCCGAATGCCGGACAGCGGTCCACGCTCCCAGGGCCGGAGGCGGAGGGCGGGGACATCCCGCCCTCCACTCGCCTTCCCCCACCCGCCCAGCCTCCCGCCTCGCCTTCGACCCGGCCCGGCCGTTCACCCGCTCCGGTCTCCCCTCCCGCCTCCCACCCGGCCCGGCCCTGCATCCGCCCGGCCTTTCGCCCCGGTCCCGCCCGCCGCGCCCGCCCGCTCCTCCGCCCGCCCCGGCCCGCGCACGGATTTTGTCCTATAAGGGACACCGAGCGGCGGCGTGCCACAGGGAGGTTCCACACCTACGGGGCATATAACTCAGGGCACCAGGTACGCACACGGCACGGAGGTCGAGATGGCTGAGTGGCACGCGTTACGGGAAGATCTGGTCTCCCAGGTCCGCGTCCGAGGGATCAGCGACGCCGTGGTCGGCGCGCTGCGGACGGTGCCGCGGCACGCCTTCCTGCCGGAGCTTCCGGCGGAGACCGTCTACCAGGACGACGCGATCGTGACCAAGCGCGACGCGGAGGGACGGCCGATCAGCTCCTCCTCCCAGCCCGCCATCATGGCGCTGATGCTCGACCAGCTCGGCGTGGCTCCGGGGCAGCGGATCCTGGAGATCGGGACGGGGACGGGGTACAACGCCGCCCTGCTCGCCCACCTGGTGGGGCCGGAGGGGCTGGTGGTGAGCGTCGACATCGATCCCGACCTGGTGGCGCTGGCCGGGGAGCACCTGTCGGCGGCGGGGCATCCCGAGGTCCGGCTGGTGTGCGCCGACGGGGCGGACGGGTTCTCCCCCGAGGCCCCCTACGACAGGGTGATCGCCACCGTCGGCGTGTGGGATCTGGCCCCGGCCTGGCTGGAGCAGCTCGGGCCGGACGGGCGGCTCGTCGCCCCGCTGGACCTGCGCGGGGTGCAGCGGTCGGTGGCGATGGAGCGCGACGGCGGGCACTGGACCAGCCGCTCGGTCCTGCCCTGCGGGTTCATGCGGATGCGCGGCCCCTTCGCGGGGCCCGAGACGACCGTGGTGCTGGACCGGGAGTCCGACCTGATCGTCGCGCTGCCCGAGGCCGGCGAGATCGGTGACGTGCTGGGGGCGCTCGACGGCCCCGTGGTCGAGCTGTCCACCGAGATCAGCGTCGGCCCCTCCCAGCTCCTCGACGGGCTGAGCCTCTGGCTCGCCGTGCACGAACCCCGCTGGTGCACGATCTCGGAGGCGCGGCCCGGATGGCTGGCCTCGCCCCCGCTCGACCTGACGGGATTCAGGATGGCCGTCGGGATCGTGGAACACGACAACCTCTGCCTGCTGGAGCCCTCGCCGGACGGCACGCTGATCGCACGCGGTCACGGGCCGGACCGGTTCCGGCTCGCGTCCGAACTGGCCGCCCACGTCCAGGCGTGGGACATGGCCGATCGTCCCATGACGAACGGGCTCCGCATCGACGCCTACCGGGACGACCCCCCGCGCGACGGGCTGCTCATCCCCAAGCGCCACACCACCCTGGCCCTGTCCTGGATGGATCTCTGATCCCCGTCCCGCGCGGGGCGGCTCACCGGCCGGCGTGCGGGAGAGATCGGCGGGCGCGGGTGGAACGGTCCATGAACCCAGATGATTGAAACATACATCAACGCACAAGTGGACAAGGATCGCCGGAACCCTCGGCACCGCCGTTCATCTGCGCTTTCACGCCGGATCCTCCCCGTTCCGGCCGACGGCCTCCCGCGGCACCGGACAGGGTGGACGCCAACACCTACCATGACGGTGGATCGTGGCATCCCGTTGCCCGGAGGTGGGAGCGGGCGCGTACACGAAACGTGACGGTGCGACAGTGGAGGGACGACCCCCGTGGCGCCGCACGGCGACGCCGGGCACATCCCCCCGGAAGAAGGCAGGGGTGATCCGATGAGAATCGACCGGCTGAAAGGACCCGTGCTCTCGCTGTTCCGTATCGTGACGGGTCTCCTTTTCCTGTTCCACGGCCTGTCGTCGATGTTCGGGATCTTCGGCGGCAGCCGCGGCACCGGCGAGGCCGTCGCGTTCGCCGTCTGGCCGGGCTGGTGGGCCGCGCTCATCCAGGTGGTCTGCGGCGCGCTCGTGCTGGTGGGACTCCTCAGCCGCTACGCCGCGACGCTCGCCTCCGGTTCGATGGCCTACGCGTACTTCGTGGTGCATCTTCCGCAGGACGTCCTGCCGCTGCGCAACGGCGGCGAGCTCGCGGCGCTGTTCTGCTGGTCGTTCCTGATCATCGCCGTGCTCGGCCCCGGCCCGTGGGCGCTCGACTCCCTCGTCCGCCGAGGTGACGACGCCGTCGATTCCGGCCTCCGTCCCGACGCCGATCCGGCTCCCGTCCGGGCTCGTCTCGGAAAGACCTGACCGCCGCCCTTCCTCACCCGCCCCCTCCGGAGACACCGGCCGCGAGGGGGCGTTTCTCCGCGCGGGGACACCCGGCCGCGCGGGGAGGCGCCGGCCCCTCGGAAAGACGATCGGCCGCGCGAGGGGCGCCGGTCCCGCGGGAGGACAGCGGCCCCGCGAAAGCGGCGCCACCCTCGTGGAGAGGCACCGGCTCCGCGGGAAGACACCGGCTCCGCGGAGCCTGATCGAGAAAAGCCCACATTTTTTCCGCCGCCCCGGCCGTTCACGGAAAGACCCACGTCAGCGCGGCCGGTGAACGTTCCGCGATCTGTCGGCCCTCCGTTCCGAGGCCCGATCGGTTTCACGTTTTCGCAGGTCAGGCCAAATGTGAACACACCTTTCACGTTTGCCACATCCGGATCACGTGGGTGAGGATGAGGCATCTCCCGACGAGCCCCCGCAGGGGTCTCCCCGGCATGCCCCCGCACCCGAACCCCCAGGAGGGGACGATGATCCATGCCCGCGGCCTGACCCGCCGATTCATGATCAAAAAAGAGCGTGTCGACGCCGTACGCGGCATCGACCTCGATGTGGAGGCGGGCCGGCTGGTGGCCTTCCTCGGTCCCAACGGAGCGGGCAAGTCCACCACGCTGCGCATGCTGACCTCGCTGCTCGCGCCGACGTCGGGGACCGCGATCGTGGCGGGCCGCGACGTCGTGTCGGACCCGGCCGGGGTCCGTGCCCGGATCGGCTACGTCGGCCAGAAGAACGGGGCGGGAGAGAACTTCCGTGTCCGCGACGAGCTGGTGACCCAGGGGCGCTGCTACGGCCTGACGCGGCGGGACGCGGGCCGGCGCGCCGACGAGGTGCTCGACCGGTTCGAGCTGGGATCGCTGGCCGACCGGAAACCCGGCACCCTGTCGGGAGGTCAGCGCCGCCGCCTCGACATCGCCCTCGGGCTCGTCCACCGTCCCGCCCTGCTGTTCCTGGACGAGCCGTCGACCGGCCTGGACCCGCAGAGCCGCGCCAACATCTGGGAGCACATCCTGCGGTTGCGCGAGGATCACGGCACCACCCTGTTCCTGACCACCCACTACCTGGAGGAGGCCGACAGCATGGCCGAACGGGTGGTGATCATCGACCACGGCCGGATCATCGCCGACGGGACCGCCGAGTGCCTGAAGGGCGACCTGGCCGGCGACCGGATCACGGTCACCCTGAACGACGAGTCCCAGACCACCAGGGCCGCCGAGATCGCCGAGCGGATCGCCGGAGCGGGCGCGGTGACCACCGGCGGGACGACCGTACGGCTGCGGGTGCCACGCGCGGACGCGACGCTGCCGGAGTACCTGCGCCTCCTGGAGGCGTCCGGGGTGAGGGCGGCCACCGCCGAGACCTCCCGGCCCACGCTGGACGACGTCTTCCTCGCGCTGACCGGCCGCAGCCTGCGGGAGGACGACGAGGCCGCGGCCGACGTCCCGGCCGGTCGGAACGTTCCGGAGACCGTCGTCTGACCGCCCCTCACGCCCTCGGCCTCCGCTTCCCCACGCCCCGGCTCCCCGCCTCCTTGCTCCCTCTCCCCCACACCCTGGCCTCCCCACGCCTCGGCTTCGCGCTTCCCCGCGCCCCCGATCCCCCGATCCCCCGATCCCCCGCAGAGAAGGTCCACCATGAGCGTTCCGTTCCTCCGTGACACCGCGACCGTGTTCTCCCGCGAGGTGACCCCCATGTTCCGCGAGCCCCTCGGCCTCCTTTTCACCATGGGCCAGCCGCTGCTGTTCCTGTTCCTGTTCGGCCCGCTGCTCGCTGAGACGGCGAGCTTCGCGGGGCAGGGATCGCACTGGCAGTGGTTCGTGCCCGGCATCCTGATCATGATGTGCCTGTCCGGGCCGATGATGGCCGGCTACTCCCTGCTGCTGGACCTGATCGGCGGCTCGATGGAGCGCATGCTGGTCACCCCGCTGAACCGCACGGCGATGCTGGTCGGCCGGACGCTGAAGGAGTTCGTGGCACTGCTGGCCCAGGCCGTCCTGATCATCGTCCTCGCGGTGCCGCTCGGTTTCCGCCCGCATCTCGCGGGCGTGCTGGCCGGCATGGTGATCCTGGTCGTGTTCGGTGTCGGCCTGGGCGCGCTCTCCTTCGTCCTGGCGATCGCGTCCGCCCCGGGGGGCGATCTCTTCTACGGGGTCACCCAGCTCGTGATGTTCCCGCTGATGCTGCTGTCGGGCGTGCTGCTGCCGATGGACTCCGGACCCCCGTGGTTGCGGACCGTCGCGGCGCTGAACCCGGTCTCCTTCGTCGTCGAGGCGGAACGGTCGCTCTTCTCCGGCCGTTTCGGGGACGCCTCGGTGCTGCACGGGACGCTCGCGGCCTGCGTGATCGCCGTCGTGGGCCTGGTCGCGGGCACCAGGGCGATGCGCCGCGGCCTCTGACGTCCCTTCCCGGTCAGGCCCGGCTCACGGAACCCGCGTCCCGGGCGGCGCGGCGGCGGATGCCGCGGAGCCAGACCCGGCGGATGAGCCCGCTGCCCGCCCGGATGACGAGCCAGTACGCCCCGAACAACCGCCGGGAGCGGTGGTCGGTGGCGTACACCCTGGTCTCGGTGCTCAGCACGCCGCCGGCGCAGCGGAAGTCGAACGCCAGCTTCAGGTGACCCGGCGCGTCGAAGGCGCGGAAGGCGTCCGGGGTCGTGCCGGGTGCCAGCGGCACCACGGGCTGGCCGCGGGAGATCCGTTCGATCCCGCCGACCAGCAGTTCGTCCTCGCCGCGGTGCAGCAGCGTGAACCCGTTGCCGAGGAACAGGTCCAGCACCGGGGCGTCCGCGGGGAACGGGGTCCTTCCCAGTCCCGCCCCGATCATGACCGCCCGGAACAGCGGCACGTCCGCCCAGGTCACCTCTGTGGCGGCGCGCATCAGTGTGGGTGCCGGCAGGTCGACCGGCAGCCGGTGCACCTCCCTGCGGTGCCAGCGCGGCAGCGCCTCGTCCAGCGTCGTGGGCTCAGGTCGGCCCATCTCGTCCCCCCGTGGGATCGTCGTCGTCGCCCGTACGGCACGGTCGGAGCGCGGTCAAGGCGCCGCCAAGGCGCGGTCACCGGGCACATGGATCATCGTCGCACCCGGGTGGGGCGCCCCTCCGGGCGGCCCACGTCCCCGGCGGGCAGGGTCACGATGAGCAGGACGAGACCCGCCATCAGCGCGGCGCCGATCGCGGCGGTCACGTGGAAGCCGTCGACGAACGCGGCGCGCGCCGTGCCGAGCAGTACGGCCCCCGGTCCGGGCGGGAGTCCGGCCGCCACGGCCACCGCGGAGCCGAGGGTGTCGCGGGCCGCCTCGGGAACGGCCTCCGGCGGGAGCCCCGCCCGGTACACGGCGGTGATGACGCTGCCGAGGAGCGCGATCCCGAGCGCGCCGCCGAGCTGGGGCGCGGTCGAGGAGATCGCCGCCGCGGCTCCGGCCCGGTGCGGCGGGGCGGAGCCGACGACCAGGTCGGTGGCGAGCGCCATCATCGGCCCCAGCCCCGCGGAGACGACCACCGCGCCGGACACGAGGACGGCGATCCCGTCCGTTCCCTGGGTGCGGGTGAGCACGAGGTAGCCGGCCGCGGACACGGCCAGACCCGCGGCGATCACCGTGAAGGGCCGGAACCTCCGCGCGAGCCCGGGGGCCAGGGTGGATCCGGCGATGACGCCGACGGCCGAGGGGGCCGTCCACAGCCCCGCCTCCAGCGGTGACATGCCGTGCACGAGCTGCAGGTACTGGGCGATGGCGTAGTTGGAGCCCCACAGGACGAAGATGCCGAGCGCCAGCGTGCCGGTCGCGGTGCTCAGCGTACGGTCGGCGAACAGGCGCAGGTCGACGAAGGGGTCGGCCGAGGCGCGCTGCCTGCGGGCGAACACCACGCCCAGGGCGAGCCCGGCCGCGATCGTGGCCACGGACGTCGCCGCCGGGCCGTCGGCCGCGATCTGCTTGAGCCCGTGGACCACCGGCAGCACCGTGGCGAGCGACAGTACCGCGCTGACGGGGTCGAACCGCCTCGCGGTGGTGTCGCGGTGCTCGGGCAGCAGCGGTGGCCCGGCGATCAGCAGCAGCGCCATGAAGGGGACGGCCGTCAGGAACACCGACCCCCACCAGAGGCGCTCCAGCAGCCACCCTCCGACCAGCGGGCCGATCGCGGTGCCCGCCGAGACGCCGGCGACGATGACCCCGATGGCCCTCGTCCGCTGCCGGGGATCGGGGAACATGGACGTGGCCAGGGAGAGCGTGGACGGCATCAGGGTGGCACCGGCGACACCCATCAGCGCCCTGGCGACGATCAGGCTCCCGGCGTCGGGCGCGAAGGCGGCCAGGGCCGAGAAGACGCCGTACGCCGCCGCGCCGATCAGCAGCAACCGGCGGCGGCCGATCCGGTCGCCCAGCACCCCCATGGTGATGAGCGATCCGGCCAGCAGGAAGGCGTAGACGTCCACGATCCACAACAGCTGGGTGCCGCTCGCCGCCAGGTCCTCGCCGATGGCGGGCAGCGCGAGGTTCGTGACGGTCAGTTCGAGGGAGGCGAGCAGGGCGGGCAGGCACAGTACGGCGAGACCGATCCATTCCCGCCTTCCCGCCACGACCGGCGGGGGCGAGGGAGACGAGGAAGACGAGGAAGACATGCACTCGACCGTAAAACCTCGATCATGGTCGAGGTCAATGACGAATCGGGATCACCGCACGACGCTGGCGCCTCGGCGGATGTGGCGGGCGAGCCCGCCGCGCCCCGTTCCTCCGCATCACGGGACGCGCGAAGCGGCCGTGACGGGACCGGGAGGGAACGGCGCGAGGAACCACCGGGACGAGCCCGGACGCGGTGGCGGGATATGTCCTTGATTGCGAGCATTCTCACACCGAAAAAGGGCGGACGAATCATAATCGGCGCCCCTTTCAGGCCAAAAGCTTCATGTAAAGGGATCGGAGACTAGGCGGCAATATAAACGACCAGATCGTGATTGGACAGCGTGGCTGATGTTTCGGTCGTTGCCGATGAGCTAGCCTCCTAACGTCGCGGTCAGGGCAATGTCGCGACGCAATGTTCGGCCCCCCGTTTGTTGATTCGACGCCATTTGTCGGAATTCCTGCGGGAGGTCGGCCGTGCTGCTCTGGACGTGTGCGCGCAGGGGATTCCTCACAAGCACCCTTTCTGTATTCACGGTGTGCGCGGTCGGCCTGGGGACGGCGGCGCACGCCCTCCCCGTGGCCGGTGACGCGAAGGACGTCCCGGCGTTCGACATCACCTGCGGTCCTGGCCGGACCGGCCCGTCACTGCGGCTGACCCGGGACGCGCGACGTGAGGGCGCCCGGACGGTCGTCACGGTGCACGTGGCCAACACCGGCGGCGTCGACGCGAGAGGGGCGAGTTTCGCCGAGGACCTCTCCGCGGTCCCCGGCACCACGACCGTGGGGGAGACGCTGGCGAGCGCGGGCACGCTGACCTACAGCAGGCCCCTGCTCAGGTGGACGGGCGATCTGGCCGCCGGTGACGACATCACGGTCCGGTACGCGGTCCGTGCGGCGGCCGGGAAGCTGTACATCCCGACGGTCGACGCCGATGCCGGGCACACCTGCCGTGACGCGGCCGATCCCTCCGGGACCACCGGCGCGCCGCCGGACGGGACGAAGGTCACGGCCGACGCCCCCACCGGCGAACCGTCCGAGGGGCCCGGCGCCACGGCCGACGCGCCCACCGGCGCGCCGTCCGACGGGACCGAGACCACGACCGACACCCCCACCGGCGCATCCACCGGCGCGCCGCCGGACGGGACCGAGATCACGACCGGTGAGCGGACCGCGGAGCGGCGCATGCCCGCCCGTTCCAACGAGAGGGCCGGCGAGAGGGCGTCCCAGAAGGACTCCGAGCAGGCCGACGAGGGGGCGGACGCGGTCGCGGACGCGGGAACGGCCGCCCGGCGGGCACCGATCGCCTTCACCCAGCGGTACGTGAACAACTTCCGGGGGGCGATCACCCGGGCGGCCAACGCCGTGGTCACCTGCTATCCCCCGTCGGTGTCGGACTGCGCCGCGCGCCGGACCGGCTCGGGCAACAACAACGTCGACGCCACCTTCATCGACGTGGACGCCGACGCCTCGACGTTCAACTCCAGCACGGCCGACCTCACCCTGTCGGCCGGCGCGCAGGTGGCGTACGCGCGGCTGTACTGGGGCGCGCGCAGCCAGACCTCGACCAACACGACGGGCCTGCCGGCCGGCAACCGCCTGGCGCCCGACATCGCCCTGCGCGGGCAGGTGTCGTTCAGGACCCCGGGCAGCGCCGTCTACCGCACGGTCGTGGCCACGGCCTCCGACATCGGCGACACCCCCGACAACATCACCGCGAACGGGATCGTCTACGGTGCCTCCGCCGACGTCACCTCCATAGTGACGGCGGCCGGTGCCGGAACCTACACGGTCGCCAACGTCCAGGCCGCCCGGGGCACCGACAGCCTGGGCGCGTTCGGCGGCTGGTCGCTGGTGGTGGCCTACCGGGACGCGTCCCTGCCGCTGCGCAACATCACGGTGTTCGACGGCTTCCTGGAGCAGCAGAACGCCACCGCCGACACCGCGATCACCCTGTCGGGCATCCGCACCCCCACCACCGGCGCCGTGAGCGTCCAGGTCGGGGAGATCGCCTACGACGGCGACAACGCGATCACCGGTGACTCGCTGAGCATCGACACCACCAACGGCCCCCTGACCGTGCTCAGCGACGCCCTGCACCCGGCGACCAACTTCTTCAACTCCACCATCGCCACGCTCGGCAACCAGGTGACCGACCGCAACCCCACCTACACCAACACGCTCGGGTACGACTCCAACATCGTCGACGCCTCCACGGCGTTCCGCAACAACGACACCTCGGCCCGGTTCATCTTCAGCACCGCCGGAGACGCCTACTGGCCTCAGGCGATCTTCGCGCAGGTCGCCCTGCGTCAGGCGAACATCCAGCTGACCAAGTCCGCCGTGCTGGTCGGCGGCGGGACCCCCGAGCCGGGCTCCGTCCTCGAGTACACCACCACCGTGACCAACACCGGGGACGACGGCGCCATCAACGTGGTGCTCACCGACCCGATCCCCGCCAACACCGTCTACGTCCCGGGGAGCATCTCCGTGGTGACCGGGCCCAACGCCGGGGCCAAGACGGACGCCGTCGGGGACGACCAGGCGGAGTTCACCGGCGGCCAGGTGAGGGCGCGGCTGGGAACCGGGGCGAACGCCGTGAACGGCGGCACGCTGGCGGCCGGCCAGTCCACGTCCGTGAGGTTCCGGGTGACGCTCGGGGCCAACTCCCCCGGCACGGCGGTGTCCAACGTCGCGAGCGTCACGTACGCCAGCTCCGACACGCCCTCCCAGACGGGCGTGTCCAACGGGACCGTGCTGACGGTGGTCCCCGTCCAGGTCTCGTCGCTGGCGATCCTGAAGACGGCGTCGCCGAGCACGGTGACGGCCTCGGGACGCACCATCGTCTACTCCTACCTCGTCACCAACACCGGCAGGACCACCCTCACCGGTGTAGGGGTCACCGAGACCGTCTTCTCCGGTTCTGGACCGCATTCGGCGATCAGCTGCCCGACGACGACGCTGGCGCCTCAGGCCACGATGACCTGCACGAGCACCTACGTGACCACCCAGGCCGACATCGACGCCGGAGGCGTCACCGACACCGCCGTCGTCACCGGCACACCCCCCACCGGGCCCGCCGTGACCTCCGACCCGTCGACGGTGACGATCACGGCCGCGCCGGCGCCCGGCCTGTCGCTGCTGAAGACCGCCTCGCCCACCACGGTGGTGGCGGCGGGACGCACGGTCACGTACTCCTACCTGATCGTCAACACCGGTAACACCACGCTGACCGGGGTGAGGGTGAACACCACGTCCTTCTCGGGGTCGGGAACACCGCCGGCGGCCGGCTGCCCGGTGACCACATTGGCGCCGCAGGCCTCGACGACCTGCACCGGCACGTACGTCATCACCCAGGCCGACATCGACTCCGGGTCCATCGTCAACACCGCCACCGCCTCCGGCACACCACCCACCGGACCCGCCGTGACCTCCGCCCCCTCCAGCGCCACGGTCGGCATCACCGCCGCCTCCTCCCTCGCGGTGTTGAAGACGGCGACGCCGAGCACGGTGGTGGCGTCGGGGCGCACGGTCACGTACTCGTACGCGATCGTCAACACCGGCAACACCACGCTGACCGGGGTGAGGGTGAACACCACGTCCTTCTCGGGAACGGGGCCGCGGTCGGCGGTCACCTGCCCGGTGACCACGCTGGCCCCGGCGGCCTCGACGACCTGCACGGGCACCTACGTCACCACCCAGGCCGACATCGACGCCGGAGGCATCACCAACACCGCCACCGCCTCGGGCATACCGCCGTCGGGTCCCGTCGTGACCTCCGACCCGTCCGTCGCCACGGTGGGCGTCACCTTCGCCCCCGGCCTGGCGCTGCTGAAGACGGCCTCACCGACCACGGTGGCCTCCGCGGGACTGACCGTGACCTACTCCTACGCGATCGTCAACACCGGCAACACCACCCTGACCGACGTCAGGGTGACCGACACCACCTCCGGCACCCGCACCGGCGCACGCTCGGCGATCATCTGCCCGGCGACGACGCTGGCGCCGCAGGCCACGACGACCTGCACGGGCACCTACGTCACCACCCAGGCCGACATCGACGCCGGGACCGTCACGAACACCGCCACCGCCACCGGCACGCCCCCCACCGGACCGGCCGTGACCTCCGCCTCCTCCACCGCGACGGTGACCGCCACGCCGGCTCCCGCCCTGGCGGTGCTGAAGACGGCCTCGCCCACCACGGTGGCCGCCGCCGGACGCGTCGTGACCTACTCCTACCTGATCGTCAACACCGGCAACACCACGCTGACCGGGGTGAGGGTGAACACCACGTCCTTCTCGGGCGTGGGAGCGCGGTCCACGATCACCTGCCCGGTGACCACGCTGGCGCCGCAGGCCTCGACGACCTGCACGAACACCTACGTCACCACCCAGGCCGACATCGACACCGGGACCATCGTCAACACCGCCACCGCCACGGGCACACCTCCGACCGGTCCCGCCGTGACCTCCGCCCCCTCCACCGCCACGGTGACCGCCACGCCGGCTCCCGCCCTGGCGCTGCTGAAGACGGCCTCGCCCACCACGGTGACCGCCGCCGGACGGACGGTGACCTACTCCTACCTGGTCGTCAACACCGGCAACCTCAGCCTGACCGGCGTCAGGGTGACCGACATCTCCTTCACCGGTACGGGCACCCACTCCGCGGCCACCTGCCCGGTCACCGTCCTCGCACCGCAGGCGTCGACCACGTGCACGACCACCTACGTCACCACCCAGGCCGACGTCGACGCCGGGACCGTCACGGACACCTCCACCGCCACCGGAACCCCGCCCACCGGACCTGCCGTCACCTCCACCCCCTCCACCGCCACGGTCACCGCCACGCCGGCTCCCGCCGTGGCGCTGCTGACCACGGTCTTCCCGGTGACCGTGACGCAGGTGGGCCAGACGATCACCTACTCGTACGCGATCGTCAACACCGGCAACACCACCCTGACCGGGGTGAGGGCGACCGTCACCGCCTTCACCGGCTCGGGCACCCCCACCGCGATCACCTGCCCGGTCACCACCCTCGCACCCCAGGGCACCACGACCTGCACCAGCACCTATGTCGTGACCCAGGCCGACATCGACTCCGGGTCCATCGTCGACACCGCCACCGCCACCGGCACACCGCCGTCGGGACCGGCCGTCACCTCAGCCGCCTCCACCGCGACGGTCACCGCCACCTCCGCGCCCGGCCTGGCGCTGCTGAAGACGGCGGCACCGACCACGGTGGTGGCGGCCGGACGGGGCATCAGCTACTCCTACCTGGTCTTCAACACCGGTAACACCACCCTGACCGGCATCAGGGTGACCACCACCGCCTTCACCGGCTCGGGCACCCCCACCCCGATCACCTGCCCGGTCACCACCCTCGCACCCCAGGGCACCACGACCTGCACGAGCGTGTACGCCATCACCCAGGCGGACGTCGACGCCGGGGGCGTCACCAACACCGCCACCGCCACCGCCACACCCCCGACCGGACTCGCCATCACCTCCGGCCCGTCCACCGCGACGGTCACCGCCCTCGCCGCCCCCGCGCTGGCCGTGCTGAAGACAGCCTTCCCGGTCGCCGCCACCCAGGCCGGTCAGACGATCGCCTACTCGTACGCGGTCGTCAACACCGGCAACACCACCCTGACCGGGGTGAGGATCACCGACGTCTCCAGCGGCTCCAACACGCCCACCGCGATCACCTGCCCGGTCACCACGCTGGCACCGCAGGCCTCGACGACCTGCACCGGGACGCGCGTCATCACCCAGGCGGACGTCGACGCCGGGACCGTCGTCAACACCGCGACCGCCACCGGCACCCCGCCCACCGGGCCCGCGGTGACCTCCGCCTCCTCCACCGCGACGGTCACCCTCACGGCCGTTCCTGCTGTGGCGTTGCAGAAGACGGCGTCGCCGAACGCGGTGGTCACCGCCGGGCAGACGGTGACCTACTCCTACATGGTCGCCAACACCGGCAACACCACCCTGACGGCGGTGCGGGCGACCACCACCGCCTTCTCCGGCACCGGAACGCCCACCACGATCACCTGCCCCGTCACCACCCTGGCGCCGCAGACCTCGACGACCTGCACGAACACCTACGTCACCACCCAGGCCGACATCAACGCCGGAAGCATCGTCAACACCGCGACGGCGTCGGGCACCCCGCCGTCGGGACCCGCCGTCACCTCCGCGGCCTCGACCGCCACGGTCATCGCCACCGCCGCCCCGGCGCTGGCCCTGCTCAAGACGGCCTCGCCGACCACGGTCGCCGCCGCCGGACGGACCGTGACCTACTCCTACCTGGTCCTCAACACCGGCAACACCACCCTGACCGCGGTGCGGGCGACCACGACCGCCTTCACGGGCACCGGAACGCCCACCGCGATCACCTGCCCGGTGACGACCCTGGCCCCGCAGGCGTCGACCACCTGCACGAACACCTACGTCACCACCCAGGCCGACATCAACACCGGAAGCATCGTCAACACCGCCACCGCCACCGGCACCCCACCCACCGGACCGGCCGTCACCTCGGCCGTCTCCACCGCGACGGTCACCGCCGTCGCCGCCTCCGCGCTGGCCGTGCTGAAGACGGCCTTCCCGGTCGCCGCCACCCAGGCCGGCCAGACGATCGCCTACTCCTACGCGGTCGTCAACACCGGCAACACCACCCTGACCGGGGTGAGGATCACCGACGTCACCACCGCCTCCGGCCCACCGACCACCATCACCTGCCCCCTGACCACACTGGCCCCGCAGGAGTCGGTCACCTGCACCGGAACGCACGTCATCACCCAGGCCGACATCGACGCCGGAAGCATCGTCAACACCGCCACCGCCACCGGCACCCCGCCGTCGGGACCGGCCGTGACCTCCGCCCCGTCGACCGCCACGGTCACCCTGACGGCGGCCCCCGCGCTAGCGCTGCAGAAGACGGCGTCGCCGAACGCGGTGGTCGCGGCCGGGCAGACCATCACCTACTCCTACCTCGTCGCCAACACCGGCAACACCACCCTGACGGCGGTGCGAGCGACCACGACCGCCTTCACGGGCACCGGCACCCCCACCGCGATCACCTGCCCGGCGACGACCCTCGCACCCCAAGCCTCGACCACCTGCACCAACACCTACGTCACCACCCAGGCCGACATCAACACCGGAAGCATCGTCAACACCGCCACCGCCACCGGCACACCACCCACCGGACCCGCC